>QSCI01000037.1:0-31559 GCA_003463005.1 Segatella copri
TGGATAACAGATGAAATTAAAAAGAAAAACTTTAAAATAACTCCCTTATGGGATACCTAAAAATAATCTTTTTGTAACTTTTTCAAGAAAATATTTGGTAGTTACATAATTTTATTGTAGATTTGCAGCAGATTTTTTTAAGAAGGAGTGCTTATGCAGAAGAAAAAGGATAAAAACCTGATGAAAACGGATGTAAAACCGATGAAACAAGGACTGCTGTCCCGGATTTTCCATCTCTATTACGATGGTTTCAGGACGATGACCCTGGGCAAGACGCTCTGGGCTGTCATCCTCATCAAGCTTGCTATCATCTTCCTGGTGCTCAAGCTCTTTTTCTTTCCAGATTTTATCAATACGAATGCCAAGAACGGAGACAAGGCTGGCTTCGTTTCAAAGGAAATTCTGAACAGATAAGACTCAGAATCCCCGCAACCTTCACATCGAAAGAAATACAAAAACATTATATAATAACAATTTTAAAACCATTCAACTATGATGACAAATCTATTGTTAGACATTACATCAGCCACCATCGACTGGTCGAGGGCGCAATTCGCACTCACGGCCATCTACCATTGGCTGTTCGTGCCGCTCACCCTGGGACTGGCAGTAATCATGGGCATCGCCGAAACATGCTACTACCGCACCAACAAGCCGTTCTGGAAGCACGTAACCCGTTTCTGGCAAAAACTCTTTGGCGTCAACTTCGCCATGGGCGTTGCCACAGGCATCATCCTGGAGTTTGAATTCGGCACCAACTGGAGCAACTACTCCTGGTTCGTGGGCGACGTGTTCGGCGCTCCCCTAGCCATCGAAGGCATCCTGGCATTCTTCATGGAGAGCACCTTCGTGGCCGTGATGTTCTTCGGCTGGGATAAGGTGAGCTGGGGCTTCCACCTTGCCTCCACCTGGCTCACGGGACTTGGCGCCACCATTTCAGCCTGGTGGATTCTCGTAGCCAATGCCTGGATGCAATATCCTGTAGGGCAGGAATTTAATCCCGACACCATGCGCTTCGAGATGACTTCGTTTATGGATGTGGCACTCTCGCCATTCGCCATCAACAAGTTCACCCATACCGTTACTTCCTCCTGGATCATCGGCGCCACCTTCGTGGTAGCCGTAAGTTGCTGGTATCTACTGAAAAAGAGAGAAATCCAGCTGGCGAAGGCGAGCATCAAGATGGGTGCCGGAGTAGGACTCATCGCCACCCTGCTGGCTGCGATGACCGGCGACAATTCCGCCTATCGGGTGGCACAGGTGCAGCCGATGAAACTGGCTGCGATGGAAGCATTATATAATGGTGGAAACGGCGAAAGTCTTACGGCGATAGCAGCCGTTCACCCCTTCCAGCAGCCCGATTACGAAAACGAACAGGAGCCAGCCATGCGCATCGCCATCCCTAACATGCTCTCGTTCTTAGCCACCCGCACAGCCGATGGCTACGTGCCAGGCGTGAATGATATTATCAAGGGTTACACTAAAGAGGATGGCACCCGAGAACCATCCGTGCAGGAAAAGATAGCCCGGGGCAAGAAGGCGATTGTTGCCCTGAAAACCTATCGCGAAACGAAGGCGAAAGACCAGCTCCCTATCTTAAAGGAGAACATGAAATACTTCGGATATGGTTACATCAAGGACGCCAAGGAACTGGTACCGAGCATCCCGATTTGCTTCTACGCCTTCCGCCTGATGGTGGGAGTAGGCTGCCTGCTCATCCTCTTCTTCGCCCTCAGCCTATTCCTGGTCTATAAGAAGGAAATCGCCCAATACCGATGGTTCCTCATTTCCGCCATCATCATGATTCCGCTGGCTTACATCGCCTCAGAATCGGGCTGGATAGTAGCAGAAATCGGTCGCCAGCCTTGGACCATCCAAGACCTGCTGCCAGTAAGTGCCGCCATCTCCGACATCGAGGCAGGCAGCGTGGCCACCACCTTCTTCATCTTCCTGGCACTCTTCACCACCATGCTTGCCGTGGAAATCAGCATCCTGGTGAAGCAGATTAAGAAAGGACCGGAATATGAATAAAAACTTAAGATGATAAACTTAAGATTATGAATTAACTTTATGACATTAGCATTATGACATACGAATTTTTGCAATCATACTGGTGGTTCCTCGTATCATTATTAGGAGCCCTGCTGGTGTTTCTCATGTTTGTACAGGGAGCCAACACCTTGATATTCTGTTTGGGAAAAACGGAAGAAGAGCGTCGCCTCATCATCAACTCTACGGGGCGAAAGTGGGAGTTTACCTTCACCACGCTCGTCACCTTCGGCGGAGCCTTCTTCGCCTCGTTCCCGCTGTTCTACAGCACCAGTTTCGGCGGAGCCTACTGGCTGTGGATGATCATCCTGTTCTCGTTTGTGATTCAAGCCGTGAGCTATGAATTCCAGAACAAGATAGGTAATTTTCTTGGACCGAAAACCTTTCAGATTTGCCTCATTATCAACGGCATCGTGGGTCCGCTACTTCTTGGCGGCGCCGTAGCCACCTTCTTTAACGGCAGCAATTTCCTGATAGACAAGGGCAATATTACCAACAGTCTGCAACCCGTCATCAGCCGCTGGGCAAACGCCAGTCATGGTCTTGATGCCCTGCTCGACCCATGGAACGTGGTGCTGGGACTTGCCGTACTGATGCTAGCCCGCATTCTGGGCATGCTCTACATCAAGAACAACATCGATCACCAGCAGATTCAGGAGCGCTGCACCCGCCAGTTGCCATGGAATGCCCTGCTCTTCCTATTGTTCTTCCTGCCATTCCTCATCAGATTGCTGGTAAAGGATGGATTCAGCACTTCTTCTTCCGGCATTACGATTGAGAGCATGAAGTATCTTCACAATCTTCTGGAGATGCCAATCTTGCTTGTAATATTATTAATAGGTGTAGTACTCGTTCTTTTCGGCATTTTCAAGTCATCGAGGAGCGTGCTGTATAGAAAGGGAATCTGGTTTACGGGCATCGGAACCGTGCTTACCGTGCTGGTTCTGGTGCTGATAGCCGGCTGGAACAATACCGCCTACTATCCGTCGAACATCGACCTTCAGAGTTCGCTCACTCTCGCCAACAGTTGCAGCAGCGAGTTCACGCTCCGCACCATGGCGATAGTCTCCCTCCTCATCCCGTTCGTGCTCGCCTACATCGTCTTTGCCTGGCGCGCCATCGACCGCAAGCGCATTACGCAGGAAGAGATAGAGCAGGGAGAAGCGTATTAAAAAAGGCAGGGAATTAAAAAAGACAAGAAAAGTGAGCCTCTTCAAAAGTCCCACAGATACCACAGATTTACACAGATTCATTCTTGCCATAATCGGGAGGAAAATTCCCCAAATATCCAAACAAAAAAATCTGTGAAATCCCCGACCGTACAGGTCAAAAATCTGTGTAAATCTGTGAAATCTGTGGGATAAAAAACTACAGCTCTATCACCTCCAAATCATCCGGAACGAAGATTCTACCCTTGAAGTTCTCGGCAGCTTCACGGGTATAATTTTCTTTACGATTAGCGAGCGTTTTCTCCTCCGTATGATACAGGATAAGATTCTTCACGCCCAGTTCCTCCGCCAGTTTTCCGGCATCAAGCGCCGTACTGTGGCATTTCTCATAAGGCTTGAACGTATCGCGGTCGGCATAGAGACAGAACGCCTCGCACATCATCCAGTCTGCCCCCACTATGTAGCGTCGGTTCTGCTCGTTATAAGGTTCATCGCCCAGGCACGCCAAGACTAAAGGCTTACCCGATTCATCAGAAGAAGGCAACTCTGCTCGGAATCCAAACTGTTTCTCCTTAGTAGACTGAATATCAAAGCATTCCAGCTTCATATCCCCCACTTCGAAACTATCGCCATCTTCCAGCTGATGGAACACCACCCTTTCAGCCACCTTAGTCAGTTGCTTCTTGGCAAGAATCATGTCGATGATGGTCTTGATCACCTTCATCACCTTGTCGTTTCCATAAACATGCAGCAATCCCTCGTAACCCTTACATTGTGCCACCATTCGGATTACCCAGATTACCCCCAACACGTGGTCGGTATGCGCATGGGTAACGAAGAGGTGATGAATATCAGAAATCTGAACATTCACCTTCTTCAGCTGCGCCAATATTCCGTTTCCTCCGCCCGCATCCACCAGCATCAAGGTACTGGGAGTCTGGAGCACAAAACAGGTATTATAAATCTGGGAAACTGTAGCATTTCCCGTTCCGAGCATCGTAATTTTATTCATATTTTCGTTTTTTTCGTTATGATTTCAATTTTCCGTTCACTCCAATCTCTCTTTCCCGAATGATTCCATCAAAAAAAGAGCAGATTTTCAAGCACAAAACTACTCATTTTCTGATAAACCACCAAGAAAAAGCCCCAAAATCTTTGCTCATTCCAAATAATAATCTTAACTTTGCGGCATAAAAGGTAGGTCCATGCTTGCCGGGTACTCTGCAAAGGCATAAGAAAAGGTTATTTTTCAAACACGCAGCAAAGATAGGAAATCATTCAGCGGCAGGGGTAAAAACTGATAAAACAGAGTCGAGGCTTTCTAGAGAAAATGGGGACTTCGGGGAGGCTGGTAACAGGATCAAAACAGAAATGATTTTCGGGCAAGCGTTCCAGTTGTTCCAGTTGTTCCAATTGTTCCAAATAGGTTTTCATAGGACAATACCCCTTTATAGAGACTCTATAACTACTTAATATATAGATAGTTATATATATAAGAAGGTAGAATGGAACGCTCAAAAAATTAATTGGAACAACTGGAACTGGAACGCTCCGCCCAACCCCACTTCTCTCTATAAGGCTCATAATCAATAAATTATGTAGAAATAGAGACTAAGAATTTGAAGTACAATATCCCCATTTCAACCGCTCCGACGATGAAAAAGCTGGGAAAAGGCATCGAATAGGTGCAACTTTTGCTCTCTCAGGCATCAAAAGACATGCAGGAACCCTTATTTCCGATGCTCTTCCCGATACTCGAAGTGGAGATAAATGGGGCTATTTTTCAGTATTCCGCCCTCAATTAGGGGAAATCATACCGTATGAAGACCTATCTTGTTGCCGATTCGGGCTATAATAAGGAACAACTGTCCAACATCGCTGAAACTATCTGTCCCAACTTCCGTGAATACGAAGAAAAGAGATTGGAGAAAAATGTTCCGCTATCGCACGGCATCGCACGCTATCGCACAACTGATAAATCGGGATTTCGTATCTTTGCATCGTGATTCAGAAAGCGCGCAAAATCACTAGCCCAGTTGGAGAAAAAAATCTCCCTAATTGGGAAAATAAAAAGGCCTGATTTAACCCGATAAAAAAAGAACCCCCAATGCGGGAAAAACATCGGGGGCTTTTATTTTGATATCAAAATCCTTAGTAAGGAAAAAGAAGCGGAAGAACGAGGTCATCACAATGCCGATGATAATCTGCAACGGCAAACCTACCTTCACGTAATCCATAAACGTATAGCCACCCGCCTTCATCACCAGCGCATTAGGAGGCGTGGAGAACGGAGAGGCAAAGCACATGCTGGCGCCCAACGTAACCGCAAAGAGGAAGGAATAAGGACTCACACCTACCTGCTGAGCCGCCACCAGGCAATAGGAGCCATCAGCACAGCCGTGGCAGTATTGCTGATAAACATCGTCATCAGAGAAGTGGTGAAGTAGATGCCTGCCAAGAGAGCCGTAGGTCCCATCGAACCCAAACTCTCTACCAGCCCTGAGAAACCAAGGCCGAAGCACCCGTCTTCTCAAGCGCCGTAGACATCGGCATCATGGCGGCTATCAGCACGATACTCTCCCAGTTGATGGTCTTGTAAGCCGCCTCCACATTCCGAAAACATCCGGCAAAGACGGTCAGCAGTCCGGCGATGATGACCGCCGTGACCGGAGCCACAGGAATGAAATCGAACACCATCATCGCAATCATCAGCAGCATGATGGCAGCCGCCACAGGCGCCTTATAATCCAAGAGCACCTTGTCGGCAGTCTTCTCTGGCTGGTCGATAACCACCCAGTTGCTCGTATCGGTAGCCAGATGAGCCAGATTGGTCCATTCGCCCTGCACCAGGAGCATATCGCCCACATGCAGCTTGGTGGCTATCAGATTGTCGGTAATATATTCATCGCCCCGCTTTACGCCCAGCACGTTGATGCCGAAACGCTTGCGCAGGTTGGCATCGCCTATGCGCAGACCGGCGAAATTAGACGTAGGCATCACCACGATTTCGGTCAGTCCCAGGTCGTAGAAATCAATCTTCACATCCTTCATCTTCCTGAGGCCGTAATCGCTGGCAAAGCGTTTCATCTTCTCCTCCTCACCTATTATATATAAGGTATCGTGAACCTGAATGGTGCTGCTGCTCTTCGCCATGTTCTGGCTCACATCCTTCACCAGTCCCAGTCGCGATTTTTTCTCGTTTCTTATCTCGATGATACTCACGCCATATTTCTTCTGGATGCTCAGATCCTTCAGGGTTTTGCCCACGATATCCATCTGCTCGCCATTCTCGTCGAGGGCGGCAGAAGGGCGGCGGCTAGGCACGATGTAGCGATGCAGATTATCGAGCAGCTGATATTCGTCTACCAGGTCATCAAGCGATTTGCCCTGCTTTTTTTCTTACCGCTCTGCTTTTTGCTGAGGAAGATTTTGCTGAGCGGCATGAGCACGATGATGCCGATGGCGATGACGATGATGCCCACAGGGAAGAAGCTGAAGAAGGCAAGCGGCTGATAACCGCCCTCGGTCAATACTTCATCGATAACCAGGTTGGGCGGCGTACCGATGAGGGTAAGCATTCCGCCCAGACTTCCGGCAAAGGCGAGCGGCATGAGGAAACGCGACGACTGCATGCCCGAGCCCGCAGCTATGCTCATGATGATAGGCATCATGAGGGCCACCGTTCCGGTATTGCTCACGAAGGCGCCGATAAAGGAGGTAACAAGCATTACGAGCAGGAAGGTGATGGTTTCGTTGCCGCGCGAGAGCGCCATGAGCTTATTGCCCGTAAGCTTGGCAAGTCCGGTCTGCATGATAGCTCCACCCACCACGAAGAGTCCTATCATCATGATGACGATGGGCGAAGAGAAGCCCGCCAGCGCCTCGGCAGGCGTCAGGATACCCAGAACCAGGAGTGCAGCCAGGGCGGTAAGCGCCACGATGTCGGCCCTCACCCTGCCCCAGATGAACAGGGCTACCGTAATAAGCAATATGATAAGTGTTGTTGTCATGTTTTGAAAATTTTTATGTTATAATTACTGTATTCATTCTCTCACCTGCTGCGGCGTCATTCCGGTATGTTTCTTGAAATAGCGGCAGAAGAAGCTGGCATCAGCAAAATGATATTCCCATGCCATCTCCTTGATGCTCTGGGCGGAGCGCTTGAGCTGCATCTTCAGCTGGAGCACCACATACTGGTCGATGATGATTTTGGGTGTATGCCCCGTTACCTGTCTCACGATATTCGAAAGATACTTGGAGGTGATGTTCATCTGCTCGGCATAATAGTTAACATCTCTCGATTTCTTGTAATCGCGTTCCATGAGCATCATGAAGCGGTTGAAGAGTTCCCTCACCCTGTAAGATTTCACCTCGTCGGGACAGTTCTGCGGATTGCGTTGCAGATATTCGTGGAACCCTATGAAGAAGGCCTTGAGCTGATAGAGTACCAGCTGCGAGATGCAGGTACAGTCGTGCTGCTCGAAATAGAGTCTGAGGAGGGAAAACATGCTCTCGATGATATGGGTAACCACGGGCGAATCCTGCCGGCATCGGTCCTCGCGCAGGGCTGAATAAACCGTCTGTTCCAGCTGCAGACTGGCTTCGCGCAGCAGAGATGGATTATATTTCAGCATCTCCACTTCGAAGGCAGAAGCATTCATTCCGGCACAAGTATCCCCCTCGCAGGAAGCAGAAGGCTCCATCTTCTTCACCTCTACCACATCATTCGGAAACAGGGTGATGACGGCTCCCTCATAGAGATTCCAATCCTTATAATTCACATTCAGCACGGCCCTGCCCTTGCGGCAAAGGAGAATGGCTCCATAGGTCAATACCTGAGGCCCCTCCTGCCACTCGCTCAAATCGGAGCAGAAAAGACTGGCCTCCTGATAACTGTTCAGTTCTGATAATTCTACCATAAATACCTTTTATTCGCTTTTTGCGTGCAAATATACGGAAATAATGTGAGAAAAAAGAACTTTTGTTCCGAAAAAATCCATGCGGCACGAAAAATTTAAAACGGATATTCGCCAAAATCGCCGTACCTTTGCACCCGAATTCATGAGATAACAGAATTTATAAAGAATAATATTAACAGATTTTTGAATGATAAAGAAAATGATGATTGCAAGCCTTCTCATCTGGGGAGGCTCTCTATGGACTGTGGCTCAAACCAGGATGACCATCGCCCAACTCTTCGAAAGAATCGAAGAAAACAGCAAGTCGCTACGAACCTCGAAATCGGGCGTAGAAGCTGCCAGCATCGGAATCGAATCGGCTAAAAGCAAGAAACTGCCCGACCTCGATGCATCCCTCTCCTTCAGTTACATCGGAAACGCCCTGATGACCGACCGCGACTTCAGCAACGCCCAAGGTTTGAAATCGCCCCACTTCGGCAATAATTTCGCCTTCCAGGCACAGCAGGTGGTTTATGCTGGTGGCGCCATCAACGCAGGCATACGCCTCGCCGAACTGGGCAAGCAGCAGGCAGAGGTGGGCGTGAAACTCACCCGTCAGCAGGCTCGCTTCGTCGCCCTGGGACAGTATCTGGACCTCTACAAGATAGACAACCGTATCAAGGTATATGAAAAAAACATCGAGCTCACCCGCCAGCTTATCGCCGACATCAAGGCGAAACAAACCCAGGGAATGGCGCTCAAGAACGACATCACCCGATACGAACTGCAGATGGAGAGTCTGAAACTGGGACTCACTTCGCTACGCAACAACCGCAGTATCCTGAACCACCAGCTCCTGAATACGCTCGGCATGAACCAGGAAGATAAAGGGGAACAGGAGATGCTGATTATTCCGGACGCTACGATTGCAGACAAGGCTTACGCCAAGGATGGCGAAGCTTACTGGCAGACGGCAAGCACGATGAATTCGCCCCTGCTGGAACAGAGCAGCAACGCCATCAGAATAGCGGAACAGAAGGAGAAGATTGCCAAGAGCGACCTGCTGCCGAAAGTGGCGCTGGTGGCTGCCGAGAATTTTGACGGACCTATCCTCTTCGAGTTGCCGCCGATAGACAAGAATCTGAACGTATGGTATGTAGGCGTAGGCGTGAAATACAGCCTCAGTTCGCTCTTCAAGAGCAACAAGCGCATCAGACAGGCTGCCGTAGAAACCCGACAGGCAAAGGAAAGCCATGCCCTGCAGGCAGAACAGCTGAACAATAGCGTACAGGCTGCCTACGTGCAATATCAGCAAACCTACGTAGAACTGGAAACGCAACGCAAGAGCGTAGAACTGGCGCAGCAGAACTACGAGGTGATGAACGCCCGCTATCTCAGTCAGCTGGCGCTGGTAACCGACATGGTGGATGCATCGAACCTGAAACTCAACGCCGAACTGAACGAGGTAGATGCCCGCATCAACATCGTATACGCTTATTACCGCATGAAATACGTAGCGGGAGAAATTTAGGAAGTAAAGAACGAAGAGTGAAGAACGAAGAAACAACGTTCGGCGTCCGAAGGGAAAGCCAATTCGTCTGCTCTTTTTCAAACAATAAAACAAACATAAATTATGAATAAGAAGATTATCAAGAGAATATATAATGTAGTTATCATCCTCTGTTTTATAGGAGCCATCGGCTGGTGTTTCAGCCATTTTTATCATGGTAGCGACGTGGTTTATACCGATGATGCCCAGGTGAACCGCCACATTACGCCTATCAACACGCGCATATCTGGATTTATCAAGGAAATCCGTTTCTCCGACTATCAGCACGTGAAGAAGGGGGATACACTCGTCATTATCGAAGATTCAGAATTCCGCCTGCATGTGGCTCAGGCAGAGGCTGGTCTGCGCGGTTCTAAGGCAGGTTCTTCGGTTGTATCAGCCAGCATGGGAACCACCACTACCAACGTGCAGACGGCTTCGGCAGGTATCGAAGAGGCACGTGTAGACATGATGAACGCCAAGCAGGATTTCGACCGTTTTGCAGCCCTGATGAAAAAGGATGCGGTAACCCGCCAGCAATATGATAATGCCTACGCCCGCTATCTGGGAGCCAAGGCTCGTTATGAGCAGGCAAGCAGCCGGAAGGCAAGTGCTGCCTCGGTCCGCAACGTACAGACCCAGCAGCTGGGCGGTTCGCGTGCCGGCGAGAGTGTGGCAGAGGCTCAGCTCAATCTGGCCCGTCTGAACCTTTCTTATACCGTAATCGTGGCTACCTGCGACGGCGTGATGGGCAGGAAAGATATTCACGAGGGACAGCTGGTTCAGCCAGGACAGATGTTGGCACGCATCGTGGACGACAACGATGTATGGGTAGTAGCCAACTATCGTGAAACCCAGATGGACGGCATCCAGGTGGGCAAGGCGGTAGATTTTACAGCCGATGCCATTCCGGGTGTCGTATTCCATGGCAAGGTAGAGGCACTCTCAGCAGCTGCCGGCAACGCCTACTCCATGATTCCGGTAGATAATGCCACCGGCAACTTCGTCAAGGTAGAACAACGTGTACCGGTTCGCATCGCCCTCACCCCAGACAACGACCCTAAACAGGTAGCCCTGCTCCGTGCCGGTCTGAACGTAGAAACCAAGGTTCGCCTCAAATAGAATGTTCTATAAACTATCAACTATAAATTATTAATTTAAAAAAATGCCAGGACCTCCTATGTTACAGGGACCCTTCCGCGTCCCTTCGTTCAACGGATATATTCCTCGCCGGTTGCAGCCTTGGATTTATCTCCTCTTCGCCTTCATCTTCCAGATGTCGGGCGGAATTTACGGAGGAGCCATGAGCCAGGTGATGGGCGAGTACAGTTTGATGAGAGAAGACGTGCTCATGATAGTCATGTTCAACGTAGTGGGCGTGGCGATGCCATTCCCCCTTCTCTTCAAGATGAAGTTTCATTTTACCAACCGCCAACTTCTGCTGAATGCGGCGTTGGTAATAGCGGCTTGCAATTTCCTCATCATGTGGACCGATTCGGTTCCCGTGATGTGCATACTCTCTTACCTAGCAGGTTTCTTCAAACTCTGCGGAACCTTCGAATGCATGAGCAACATCCAGTTGTGGATGACCCCCAAGCGCGATTTTACCATCTTCTTCCCCCTGCTCTATAGCGTGGTTTTGGGAAACATGTTCTTCACGCCTTGGGTTACCGAACACCTTATTTATATATACCAGGACTGGCGCATCATCAACTGGACGATGACGGGCGCCCTGCTGCTGGTAGCACTCACGGTCTTCGTAACCACCCACGACTTCCGCTTCATGAAACCCCTGCCCTTCATCAGCCTCGACTATCTGGGATGCTTCCTCTGGTCGGCATGGATGCTGGAGTTCATCTTCTTCTTCACCTACGGCGAGCATTACAACTGGCTCGATTCAAAGATCATGCAGATAGATGTCGTACTCTTTATCATAACCGGCTATTTCTGCATCCAGCGCATGCTCCACATCCGTCATCCTTTCATCGCTCCCGCGGCATGGAAGTATAAACGGCTCATCCCCCTGCTCATCCTCTTCGCCTCGTAGAGTTTATGGGCAGTACGCCCAAGGTGCTGCAGACAGCCTTTACGGGCGGCGTGCTTCATTTCGGCACGTTTACCACCAATGTGCTCAACTTCGTAGATGGGTGGGGTCTATCGCCGGATGCCTCTTCTGCCTGTTCTGGTGCAAGGTGCTCCATCAGAAATATACCCGACTGCTCACGATAGGCGTGGCAACGATGGTATGTTATCCCGTAATGATGTATTTCCTCATCGACCCGGGACTCAACATCGAGGCACTCTATCTGCCCATCTTCCTCAGAAGCATCGGCAACGCCATCTTCTTCTGCATGTTGACCATCTATCTGGAAGAGCTGATGCCGTTTGAGCATTTCTTCATGGGACTGACGATGGCAGGCATCATCCGCAACGGTCCGATGTCGGCGATGTGCTCCGGACTCTACAGCTACGGACTTCGCCATCAGATGGCAGAAAACATGTCGCGCGGACTGCCTTATGATGCCGGCAACCTGCTGATGATCAGCATCCGCGAGCTCTACGGACTAACCTGTCTCATCGGCATCGGCGTGCTCATCATCTTCCTGCTCTGGGACATCCAGCCTATCCGCAGCACCCTGAAGAAGATGCCTGCCTGGAACTTTGTGGGAAGAAAAATGAAGAAAAATCTTGCATAATACAGAGATTTATGCTAACTTTGCAAACAAAAAAAGTTAGCAACATGACAAAGAAAGGTAAACATACCGTATTATTTATCTGCCTGGGCAACATCTGCCGCTCTCCGGCAGCCGAGGGAATCATGAAGAGTCTTGTAGAAAAAGCAGGGCTTCAGGATGAGTTTGAAATAGATTCTGCGGGCATCGGGAGCTGGCACATAGGTCAGTTGCCCGACAGCCGCATGCGCAAATGTGGCGCCGAGCATGGCTACAATTTCAACAGCCATGCCCGCCAGTTCCAGAAATCAGACTTCGCCCGTTTCGAAACCATCGTGGTAATGGACAACGAAAACTACCGTGCCATTACCTCCATGGCTTCTTCAGAGTCTGATAGGAAGAAAGTAGTGCGCATGGCCGATTTCCTGACCCATCATCGCGAATACACCACCGTTCCCGATCCGTATTATGGCGACTATAGCGACTTCGAGCTCGTCATCACGCTTCTCGAAGATGCCTGCCAGGAGTTGCTGGACAGCATTATCGGGGAAGGGTAAAAACAGATAAAACAAAAAGGGATGAATCATCAAAATATCAGATTGATGACTCATCCCTTTTTTCAATTTAAAATATTTATACCGTAATCTCGCCCGAGCCATAGCAACGATGATGATGTTCATCATAAACTACACAGAACTGGCCGGGAGCCACACCATGAATCGCCTCTTCTGAATGAATCATCCAGCGGCCGTCTTCCAGTTTTTCTATCGTAGCAGGATGATATTCCGGCGTATGACGAATCTTGAAAGTTACCTTCTGCATAGCTACCTCGCGTGTGAGGAAATGGAAATCATGGAGAGGAAAATCCTTCTTGTATGCCGACTGCGGATCATAACCATGACTCACATACAGGATGTTGTTCTCTACATCCTTCTTAATCACGAACCAGGGACCGCCGCCAAAGCCCAAGCCCTTGCGCTGGCCGATGGTATGAAACCACAAACCCTTGTGCTCGCCTATGCGCTTGCCCGTTTCCATCTCTATGACATCGCCCGGTTTCTCGCCCAGATAACGGCGGATATAATCATTATAATTTATCTGTCCCAGGAAGCAGATTCCCTGACTGTCCTTGCGCTTGGCATTTATCAGATGCTCCTCTTCGGCTATCTCGCGAACCTCATTCTTGATATGATGGCCGATAGGGAAAATCGCTTTTTTCAATTGCCAGCTCTCTATCTGAGCCAGGAAATCGGTCTGGTCTTTCACAGGATCAGGACTCGTGACAAGCCATTTATCGCCATTTTCATCCGTTTCGGTCTGCGCATAATGCCCCGTGGCGATGAGGTCGTAGTTGTGACCCATCTTCTCATCGAAGGCGCCAAACTTAATCAGGCGGTTGCACATCACGTCCGGATTAGGCGTAAAACCAGCCTTCACCTTCTCCATCGTATAACGGGTTACCTCGTTCCAATATTCATGATGGCAGTCAACCACTTGCAGCTTGCACCCATACTTTCTAGCCACAGCCGTAGCCATCTCCAGGTCCTCCTCCGAAGAGCAGTCCCACTCCTCTTTCTCCTCAGGACCAATCTTGATGTAGAAGCAATCAGGATGCAGGCCCAGCTGGGCAAACTCCCAAACCACAACCGAACTGTCGACGCCTCCCGAAAGGAGCACGGCAATTCTCTTATCTTTTATTTCGTCAATATTCAGCATATTCTTTCCTGTTTATAATATTCCGGTTGCAAAATTACGAAAAAAAACTGATATAATGAGCAAAGAAAGGGCTAGAAATGCATAAGAAAGAGAAAAGAAAAGCCCGCAAAGCCTATTTTCGCTATAGAAAACACTTATAGCCACATTCGTAGCTTTTAAATATAAAACGAGTTTTGCTTTCGTTTTTATCTATACCTTTGCAATCGATTTCAGAAATCGATAAGAAAGAATGTTTTTGAAAATTCAGTATTTACATTAATAGATAAAGAAAAATGGAGATTTTAAAAAATCTATTTTATGGCTTCCCAGACCTTTGGGGAGGCGGAGTAGCCCACTCTGTGATGATTCTTTCGCTGGTCATCGCCTTGGGTTTGTGTTTAGGTAAGCTCAGAGTAAAAGGTGTTTCCCTGGGCTTGGCTTGGATTCTGTTCATCGGTCTTATCTTTGGACATTTCTCTCTCAACCTTGACGAGCATCTGCTCCACTTCCTCAAGGAATTTGGCTTGATTCTCTTTGTCTACTCTATCGGTCTGGAGGTAGGTCCGGGCTTCTTCGCTTCGTTCAAGAACGGCGGCAAGAGTCTCAACCTGCTCAGCATGATTGTTGTGGCCCTGAGTATCATTACTACCTTGGTCATCTTCTCATTTTCGGGAACATCCATCACCTCTATGGCAGGTATCCTTTCAGGTGCCGTAACCAACACTCCTGGACTGGGTGCAGCCCAGCAGGCATTCAGCGACCTGCGCCACATCGACGCCCCATCCATCGCAGCCGGCTATGCCATCGCCTATCCTATGGGTGTGCTCGGCGTTATCCTCAGTTTCATTATATTAAGGTTCGCGCTACGCGTAGACAAGCAGAAGGAAGAGGATGAAGCTAAGCGAGGCAAGGGACATCTTGAAGCGATGACCCTGAACACCTTCGCCGTAAAGGTTTCTAACCAGATGGTTTTCAAAGATACCGTCAAGCAGATCCGCTATCTGCTGAAGCGCGACTTCATGGTTTCTAAGATTATCCGTAACAACGGCGAACGCCAGGACGAGGTAGTTAACGGACAGACCGTGATAGAAGAGGGCGACATTCTGCAGATTGTGGCTCATCCTACCGTAGAAGAACCTATCATCGCCCTGCTCGGCGAGAAGGTTGACGTAAAGGACGAGGAATTCAGCAGCGAGCTCATCAACCGCCGAATCCTGATTACCAAACCGGGCATCAACGGCAAGAGCATCAGCCAGTTGCAGATTAGAAGCAACCTTGGCGCCAACATTACCCGCGTAAACAGAAATGGTGTAGACCTCATCGCAACCCCAGACCTGAAACTCCAGTTGGGCGACCGCGTAACCGTAGTGGGCAAGGAACTCGCCATCGCTCATACCGAGAAGGTGCTGGGTAACCAGATGAAACGTCTGAACTACCCTAACCTCATCCCTATCTTCCTGGGCATCATGCTGGGTTGTATCGTAGCCAACATTCCGTTCTTCATCCCAGGCATCAACGAGAATCTGCGTCTCGGACTTACCGGCGGCCCATTGGTAGTAGCCATCCTGATAGGTTATTTCGGACCGAAATACAACCTCGTTACCTACAATACCATTTCAGCCAACCTGATGCTTCGCGAAATCGGAATCTGCATCTTCCTGGCTTGCGTGGGTCTCGGCACAGGCGAACAGTTTATCCAGACCGTAGCATCAGAAAGCGGACTGACCTGGATACTCTACGGCATCGCCATCACCATGATACCAATCATTCTGGGCGGCATCATCGGCAAGCTCGTGTTCCACATCAATTATTATACATTACTCGGCGTATTGGCAGGTGCCAACACCAACCCTTCTGCCCTGGCTTACGTACGTGAGCAGACTTCGGCAGATGCGCCAACAGTAGGCTATGCGAATGTATATCCATTCGCCATGTTCCTCAGAATTGTAACCATTCAGATTATTATTTTTGTATTTGGATAAACATATATGACAGAAAAAGAATTGAAAACCTGCGCTTGCGTAGAAGATAACTGCAACTGCAAGGAAATAGCAGAATCAGAACTCAGAAGAAAACTCGACTTATTATTACGTACCGGTAGCATTCTCATGGAGAGTGCTGCCGACACATCCCGCATCATGCGAACCATGAAGCGTGCAGCAGCTTTCCTCGGTCTCGACGAGCGATACATGCACCTTTACATCAACTGGAACGTGCTGATGGTAAACTATAGCGACGAGGAGCATTCCTTCTCCAAGTTCCAGAGATGCGAGAAGCACGGTATCAACCTCACCTCTATTTCCCAGGTCAGTAAGCTCACCTGGAAGGCCATCAAGGATAACTATTCACTCGAACAGTATGAGCAGGCTCTGAACGACATCAAGGCCACCCCACGCAGCTTCACCCCTTGGCAGGTAGCCATCGGCGGCGGTTTTGCCTGCGGCGGATTCTGCATCCAGTTCGGTTGCGACTGGCCAGCCTTCTTCTTCTGTTCGCTTGCAGCCATTCTGGGTTTCCGCCTGAGAATGTTTTTGCCAACCAAGGGCTGCAACAACTATGTAGCCATCGGCATTTCGGCTTTCGTAGCCACTCTGATAGCCTGGTTGACCTCATTCCTTTCGCTCAACCCATCGATTGCCGAAGCGCTTCCAGCCTTCATGCATTCAGATACCCCTTGGCATCCGCTGATGGCGTGTGCCCTCTTCATCGTGCCGGGAGTTCCACTCATCAACTTTGTGTGCGATATGCTCGACGGATATATTGAGGTGGGAATGGTTCGTGCCCTGAACACCCTGCTGATGATCTTCGCGATGGCGTTCGGTATCGCCTTCGCTATCCAGGTTTGCCATATCGACAACTTTGTGAAGGATCTTACGATGACTCCTCATCACGAATACTGGGAGTTTGCCATCGCAGCTGCCGTATCGGCCATGGGTTTCTCTACCATCTTCAGCATACCTCGTCGTCTGTTGCCGGTTGTAGCCGTGGGCGGTATCATCGCCGTATGCTTCCGCAATTTCGTCAATCTGGGTCCATCTAACGGCAACATCGGTCTCGACATGGGTCTGAGCATCGGTTCGCTTGCCGGTTCTGCGCTCATCAGCAGCATCGTGATCAAGGCGCGCCATTGGTTCCATACCCCTCACCAATGCATCACCATTCCTAGCGTCATCCCAATGGTACCGGGAGTTCTGATGTATCGCGCCCTGTTCGCCTTCATCGACATGCATGGCGTGGTAGGCGAAGTAACCGTGGGTATGAACAACCTCATCAAGGCTTCGCTCGCCATCATCTGCATCGCCCTGGGTGTGGCAATTCCAAACGTATTCTTCCGCCGCTTCATCGCCGACAACCGCAAGCGCAAGCTGCTTGCCATGCTGGTAGAAAGAAAGAAGAAGAATGGCGAATTCGTAGATTTGCACGAAGTAGAAATCAAATAATCATCTGGTTGGAAATCTGATTTTCATCGGATGATAACCGGATAAAAAGAAGTAGAGATGCGATAAAACATCATTTTATTCTTCAAAAAAAGAGGATATTAAAATAAATGTTTTATCTTTGCACCCAAATTTAGCTATCGGTTATTTCTATAGCCGATAGCTTCAACAAAGGAACAATATGGAAATACGACAACTGAAATATTTCTTGAAGGTAGCCGAGACGCTCAACTTCTCAGAAGCTTCGCGCAAGTTATACATCACCCAGAGTACCCTCTCACAACAGATTTCGCATCTGGAACAGGAGATTGGTTTGCCCCTCTTCGAGCGCAATTCTCATGAGGTTTACCTCACAGAGGCGGGTAAGGAATTGAGACCTTATGCCCAAAACGCGGTCAATTCTGCCGAAGCCTGTGTAGACCACATGAACGATCTGAAGGAAATGCTTACAGGCGAACTGAACATCGGCGTAACGTTCTCCTTCAGCAACATCATGTCCGAGACGCTCATCGCCTTTCTCCACGCCTATCCTCATGTAAAGCTCAACATCCAATACCGCACCATGCAGGAACTGATGGACGGACTGAAGAAGCGCGAACTCGACCTCGTTCTGGCTTTCAAGCCTCTGAAGAACGAGAAGGCGGTAGACAGCCGAGCTATTTTCAGCAACCGTCTTGCCGCCATCGTGAACGTGAATCATCCGCTGGCGCGCCTTTCATCGGTCAAGCTTTCCGATCTGGAGCGTTACGACCTCATCCTTCCTTGCAAGGGTCTGCAGGCACGCAACGCCTTTGATCACATGGTAGAGGGCAAAGATTTGAACTACAAGATTATGGTAGAGGTGAATAATGTAAACATCATCTTCGACCTTCTGAGCCGCAGCAATCTGGTGACCATTCTCTCCGAATCGACCACCATTCTGCAGAACGGCATGAAGGCGATTCCTATCGATGCTGCCGACAACGAAATGGATGGCTGCATCCACATTCTGAAAGATGCTTACATGAAAAACTCAGCCCAGGAGTTCATCCGCATGCTGAGCCAGTCAACATCCATCCTTGCCAACTTTGCGCTGAAGGATATCCTGAGATAATCATCTTAACGCCTGGCGGCTTGCGAGCCTATTTGCTTGCGGCTAGAACAGATAAAAAAATCCTCGTTCGAGTTCTTTTTCGAACGAGGATTTTTTCTTCTTTTTACCTTTTTACCCTTTCTTTCTTGCGATGATAATCGTTACGCCAGCCAGGATAGCGAGGATGCCTATCGCCAGCTGCAGAGAGAAACTCTCGCCGAAGACGCAGACGCCGATGATGACGGCTGTTACCGGCTCCAGGGCTCCCATGATGGCGGCTGGAGTACTGCCGATAAGATTGATGGAGATGGTCATGAAGAAAAGCGACAATACCGTTGGCAACAAAGCCAGCTGGGCAGCACAGAGCCATTGTTTAGGCGTTTGAAGCATCTGTATCGGCTCGCCTGCAATAAACGAATAGACAAACATCGTAAGCAGTCCGAAGACTAATATATAAAAGGTAAACTTGATGTTCGACATGCCCGGATTCTTCCATTGGTTGATGGAGATGATGTAAAGGGCATAGAGCAGGGATGAACACATGACGAGGGCAAAACCCGCCGTACTCAACTTATCGTTTCCATCGCCCTGATAGAGCAATCCTACTCCCGATACCGCCAGAAGAATGGCAAGCGAGGTAGACCACGTTACCTTCTCGTGGAAGAAGACTGTCATCAGGATGGCTGTCATAATAGGATAAACGAAGAGGATGGTGCTGGCAATACCTGCCGCCATATAATGGAAACTGACATAAAGCGTAGCTGATGAGAGCGAAAACATGCAGCCCAGCACGCCAAGACGAATCAGATGTCCCCACTTCACCTTGAAACTCTCCTTACGGAACAGCATCACCACGGCAAACATCAGTACCGCCAAGAGATAACGATAGATGAGTACAGAACTGGAATTGAATCCGTCGCCATAGAGTTCGAGCGTGCCCAAAGGATTGGTACCATAACATACTGCGGCAACAACGCCCGCCGCAAAGCCTTTAACTTTATTACTGCTTGTCATTAGATTAAATACTATTTTTTTCTTATACTTCTTGTTATCTATCTATTTCGGGCTACAAAGTTACAGCAAATATTCGAGATAAGCTAACAAAATCGTATAAATATATTGTAATATCTGAGAAAAAACGCTCTTTTCTTGTGCTTTACGAAAATAAATTGTACCTTTGCAATATCTTTGAAAAAAGATAATCAGATGAAACATTAAAAACTAAACAAAAGAATTTATAACAATGGAACAGATTAAGAATGATCAGCTCACACTTGAGATTTCATCTCTCGGAGCAGAACTTCAGAGCATCAAGGATGCTAATGGTAATGAATATCTCTGGGATGGCGACGAGAAATACTGGAACCGCCACTCTCCTATTCTCTTCCCTATCGTATGCGGATTGTGGAAAGACACTTATCGCACAGAGGGCAAGGAGTATCACCTTCCTCGCCATGGTTTCGCACGCGATACAGAGTTCAAACTCGTTGGCAAGACTGCCGACCGCCTCACCTTCGCGCTCATCGACAACGAAGAGACTCAGAAGAACTATCCTTACCACTTCAACCTTGCCATCTCTTACCGCCTGCAGGGCAACGAGATTCATGTCATCTGGCACGTAGAGAATACCGACGACAAGGAAATCTTCTTCCAGATTGGCGGTCACCCAGCATTCATGGTTCCTGGCTGCAAGAAGGGCGAAGAAATGAAGGCGACCCTGAAACTCGACAACGAGGCTCCTGTTCGTCTCTATGGTAACGTAGGCGGATGCATCGACCGTCAGGCTAAGGAAACCGTAGAAACCGACAAGGGTATCTGGGAAGTAAACGAGGAGACTTTCGCAGAAGATGCTGTTATCTTCGACAAGAGTCAGGTTAAGCAGGTGAGCATTCTCAACGAGCAGGGCGAACCTCATGTAACCCTCGAGTTCAAGACTCCAGCCGTAGGTATCTGGAACCCAACAGGCAAGCACGCCCCATTCATCTGCATCGAGCCATGGTATGGTTTGAACGATTGGGCTGAATATGATGGCGAGTTTAAGGACAAGTATCTGATGAACCGTCTGCAGCCAGGTGCAAGTTTCATGAGTGAGTATATCATCAGAATTGAGAAATAATGGAAGAAAAAGACAATTTGCAACTCCCCGAGAACGCATTCCGCGAACTGAAAGACGGGGAGGAATATAAGCCGCTGATGTCGCCTGACAAGGTTTATCCTGAGGTGAACGGATGGTCGGTTACATGGGGAATCGTAATGGCAGTCATCTTCTCTGCCGCCGCAGCTTATCTGGGCTTGAAGGTGGGGCAGGTGTTCGAAGCAGCCATCCCTATCGCCATCATCGCCGTGGGCGTAAGTACCGCTACCAAGCGTAGCAAGGCGCTGGGCGAGAATGTCATCATCCAGAGCATCGGAGCCTGTTCGGGTGCTGTGGTGGCAGGAGCCATCTTTACCCTGCCAGCCATCTACATCCTGCAGGCTAAATATCCGGAGATGACTACTTCGTTTATGAAGATCTTCATGGCTTCGGCCTTGGGAGGAGTCTTGGGAATCCTTTTCCTTATTCCTTTCCGCAAGTACTTCGTAAGCGATATGCACGGCAAGTATCCGTTCCCTGAGGCTACGGCTACCACGCAGGTACTGGTGAGCGGAGCCAAGGGAGGCGACCAGGCTAAGCCGCTGCTCATAGCCGGACTGGTGGGTGGTCTTTACGACTTTATCGTAGCCAGCCTGGGATGGTGGAACGAGAATTTCACATCGCGTGTGGTAAGTTTGGGATGCGACCTGGCTGACAAGGCTAAACTCGTATTCAAGATAAACACAGGTGCTGCCGTATTAGGTCTGGGTTACATCATCGGTCTGAAGTATGCCTTCTTCACCTGTCTGGGTTCGCTCGTAGTATGGTGGCTGATTGTTCCGGGCATGAGCGTTATCTTTCATGATAGCGTGCTGAGCGCCTGGGATCCTAGCATCGTGAAGACCGTGGGGGCCATGAGTCCGGAGGAAATCTTCCGTGCCTACGCCCGCAGCATCGGTATCGGCGGTATCGCCATGGCGGGTATCATCGGCATCATCAAGAGCTGGGGCATCATCAAGAGTGCCGTAGGTCTGGCTACCAAGGAGCTGAAGGGCAAGAGCGATGTGGATGAGAACGTGAAGCGCACCCAGCGCGACATCTCTTTCAAGATTATCGCTATCGGTTCGCTTGTTACCATCCTCGTAACCTTCCTCTTCTTCTGGTTTGGCGTGATGGAGGGCAACCTTCTCTTCGCCATTATCGCCATTCTGCTCGTGGCTGCCATCGCCTTCCTCTTTACTACCGTAGCGGCTAATGCCATCGCTATCGTGGGTTCAAACCCTGTTTCGGGAATGACCCTGATGACGCTCATCTTCGCCTCTGTGGTGATGGTGGCTGTCGGCCTGAAAGGTCCTGGCGGCATGCTGGCTGCCCTGATTATGGGTGGTGTGGTTTGTACAGCCCTCTCGGTAGCAGGTTCGTTTATTACCGACCTGAAGATTGGTTACTGGCTGGGAACAACTCCTAAGAAACAGGAGGGATGGAAATTCCTCGGTACCCTGGTGAGTGCGGCTACCGTGGGCGGCGTGATGATGCTGCTCAACGAGACTTACGGGTTCGCATCGGGTTCGCTTGCAGCTCCTCAGGCTAATGCGATGGCTGCGGTTATCGACCCTTTGATGAATGGCGTGGGAGCTCCTTGGGTGCTCTATGGCATCGGAGCCGTAATAGCCATCGTGCTGACTTATTTCAAGATTCCTGCCCTGGCTTTCGCTCTGGGCATGTTTATTCCGCTGGAACTGAACGTTCCTCTGTTCGTAGGTGGAGCCATCAACTGGTATGTTACTTCGCGCAGCAAGGATGCCAAGGTGAACAGCGAACGTGGTGAGAAGGGAACGCTCATCGCCAGCGGCTTCATCGCCGGTGGAGCCCTGATGGGTGTGGTTAGCGCCCTTCTGAAGTTTGGCGGCATCGAGGTAAGTATCGCCGACAGCTGGTGGGTTAATCCGATGTCTGAGGTTTGTTCGCTCCTGGCTTACATCTGCCTCATCGGTTTCTTTATCAGAGCCACAAAGAAATAAAGAATAGGCTTTTTACAAATAAGACAATCGCCTGGATGCATCTGAGCACCCAGGCGATTTTTTATTCTATCCGAATAGTTTTTCTATCCTACGATTCCGCAGCTACGAAATCCATCGGCTTGACGCCAAACTGCTTCTGGAAGCACTTGGCAAAATAGCTAGGACTGCTGAAACCTACCATATAGCTGATTTCGCTGATGCGGTAGTTTCCTTCTTTCAGGAGCTTTGCGCCCTTCTTCAGTTTCACGAGCTGGATCATCTCGTTTGGCGTAACATCGGCAAGACCGCGAATCTTATTAAAGAGCGAAGAGCGGCTTATGCCCATTTTTTCGGCAAGGAACGCCACGTTGAGTTCCGGATTCGCCACATTCTCTTCGATGATGCGAGACATTCGTTCCAGGAACGCATTATCAACCTGAGTTTGAGCTATCTCTGCTATCGGCTCAAGCGGAGTATGAGAGAACTTACTCCTCAACAGACGGCGCATCTCAAGAAGCTGTCTTACGCTTGCCTCAAGATACTTCATCGAGAACGGCTTTTCTATGTAGACATCGGCTCCACAGTTCATACTCTCCGTCTTCGCCGCATCATCGGTCTTTGCCGTGAGCATCACGAACGGCAGATGAGAATATTCTGAATTTTCACGCACCCTACGGCAGAACTCCGGACCGTCCATCTCCGGCATCATCCAGTCGCTTATGATGAGCGAAACCGGATGTTTCTCCAGTTTACGGAGCGCATCCTTTCCGTTGTCGGCGGTATAAACCGTATACATCTTTTCGAAATGAGCCTTCACAAACTGGCGCATGTCTTCATCATCATCCACAATCAGCATCACCGGTTTTGCCGGTTCACGAAGCGGACTGGCAACAGCAACGCCTGCCTTTTGAGAACCTTGCTCAACTGAAGTTTCATCTGTCAGCAGATTTTCCTCAGCAACAGTTTCTTCTTCCTTCACCATTTCATCCGCCTTCTCTACCACAGCATCCATCTGGTTGAGCGGCAAGGTTACGATAAAGGTAGATCCCTTACCTACTGCAGATTCTACTTCAACCATACCATGATGAGCCTCAACGAGATTCTTCACGATGTTGAGACCGATTCCGGTTCCCGGTTTGTTGTCGCGTGCCTGATAGAAAGCTCCGAAGATTTTCTCCTTTTCGTCAGGACTGATTCCCAATCCGTTGTCTTCCACCTCTATGCGGAAATGGGTTCCATTCTCCAGCAGGCGGCAGGACAAGCGTACATAATCCTCGGTATATTTCAAGGCGTTGCTCATCAGATTGCTGATAACCTTGGTAATGGCCTCCTGGTCAATCATCGCCACGAGCTCATGGGCTGGATAATCTACATCAAGACGGATGCTTTTCTGCTCGAAGGTAGGAGCAAAGCGCTCTGCCACAGCATGCATCAGCTTAGAAATATTGTTCAAACGGAAATGAACCTGCATGCCCTTCTGCTGCACTTTGTTGAAATCGAGCAGCTGATTGACGAGCAAGAGCAAACGCTGGGCGTTGCGGTCGATAACAGAAAGCGTCTGCGTGATAGTCTCACCATCGGAAAGTTTTCCGGAAACCTGTTTCCAATGCTCTTTCAGACTCTCCAAAGGTCCGATGATAAGCGTTACCGGCGTACGGATTTCATGGGCTATCATCGTGAAGAACTGCAGACGGGCATCTCTCATCTCCTGATCCTGCTTGAGTTCCAACTGATCGAGTTCTTCCTGATGACGGAGTTTCTCACGTTTCAACCGGCTCTGCATGAACCAGTAGATTGCGTAACCGATGAGCAGAATATACAGAATCTTGGCTGGCAAAGACCACCAGAACGGCGGATGAACCACAATCTTCAGTTTTGCCTCATTCTTCGACCATACACCATCATTATTGGTTGCCTTAACCAGGAAGGTATAGGTTCCGGCAGGAAGATTGGTATAGTTGGCACGATGCTCGTGGGTATAAATCCAATCCTTGTCTACTCCCTCAAGTTTGTAAGCATACTGGTTCTTCTCAGGCGATACATAGCTCAGGGCGGCAAACGAGATATTGATGGTATTCTCGTTATGAGACAGATTGAGTTCTGCTGCATGACTCAGAGATTTCTCCAACTGGTCGCTCCCCGCCTCTATCGGCTGTCCGAAGAGTTCTACCGAGGTGATTGCTACAGGAGGAGCTACCTGGTTGATCTTGACGAGATATGGATAGAAGCAGTTGAAACCTCTTGTAGAACCGAAATAGATTCTGCCATCAGAAGCCAGGAGTCCGGCGTTTGGCATAAACTGGTCGCAAGTGAGTCCGTCATATTTATTGAACAGCTGGACAGGTTCACCCGGCATATATTTCACAATTCCCTTGCTGGTAGAAATCCACATTACTCCCTGCGAAATGACAAGACTCGTGAAATCCTGACTTGGCGCATCGATGGAGATTCGGCGGAATATACCTTTTGAAGGCAGAAATTCGCAAAGTCCTTCGCTGGTTGCGACATAGAGCTGCCCCTTTTCGTCGATAGCCAGACAGTTTATCTGATCACTCACCAGCGAAGTAGAATCATTCTCTACATATTTATACTGTTTCCAGGCATTATTCTTGTCCAAGCGCCACAAGCCGCCTCCCTGGGTAGCAAACCATACGTTGCCCTGAGGATCTTCCTTGATATCGATGGTAAGCGACTTGAACGACTTGATTTTGCTGAACTTCTGCTGTCCTTCATCGAAGAGGTTGGCACCATCCATCGTAGCCGCCCAGAGCCGTTTTTTCCGGTCGCGATAAATACAATAGGCATTACCGCCCAAAGCCATTCCATCGGTCAGGAAAACCTGCTGCGCTCCGGTAGCCATATTCATTCTGATGACACCATTGCCATAGGTTCCTACCCACAGATTATTTTCATCAGCAAAGAGCGCATGAACATTATACTTGCCCATAGCCTCCTTGCCCGGATAAGAAACAAAACTGTTGGTCTGGGGATTAAAGCAGTCGAGTCCCGCATCATCCGTAGCTATCCAGATGCGATGCTGATGGTCTTCGAAGAATCTTCCTACCACATTACCGCGCAATCCGCCCAAACGGGCAGAATAAGCATGGAAACGCTCTTCAAAACTCGTAGAAGGAAGATAATTCACACCACCATAGTAAGTAGATACCCAAATGCCACCTTCATTATCATCCGCAATACCATAAACAAAGCGCTCGCTCGTACTCCGGCTCGGATTGTTGACTTCCGACAACATGTGCCAGATACGGTTCTGAATGTCATACTGCACTAATCCATCATCGCTAGCTATGAGAAGAGACTTGTTGTCGTTGCAGTAAAGCTGATGGATATGATGAACAGCATTACTCAAGGTTCCGCTGATGAGTTGTTCAGCACTACCATCGGCGTTGAGCTTGTAAAGTCCGTTTTCCCAGGTTCCGACATAAACATTGCCATCGGAAGTAGCCAGCATCGCCATGCCGTGAAACATGGTTGCATCACCCTTCAGAGGGAATGCTTCAAACTGGTCGGTCGACTTGTTGAGATGATAGATGCTGGCTTCACCCTGGTTACAGAGCATCCATACCTGGTTGTTGGCATCAACCAGCGTACATTTCACTTTACCCTGAATATTCTTCATCGGATACTGATGCAGTTCGTGAGTAGTCCGATTGTATCTGAACACGCCCTGTCCGCTAGTAGAAATCCAAACATTCTGATCGCCGTCAAGCGAAAAATTAAGGACAGGCGCCGTAATCTTATCACTCAGTTTCTGGAATTGGTCGGTTGCATTAGAGAACAGATAGGCTCCATTATTGCAACCTACCAGCAGTCCTTCTTCGCAAGCAGTAAGGGCGCTCACAAACTGGTCTACAGTCGTAAAGGGATTATAATAGGTTCTGACATCGTATCCGTCAAAACGGCACAATCCGTTGTCTGTACCAAACCACATGTATCCCTTGGAACCTTGAACCACGCTACGCACAGCATTACTCGGCAAACCATTATCCATCGTGATAGAGCGCACCATAGGGTCGATAGCAGCCAATTGTGCACCCGAGTTGGTTTGCGTTACCGAATGTGGCTGCGCCTGAATATCCGTAGCCCCTTTCGAGACGAAGGCTGTCGGTACCTGCGCCTCAGCCCCTACAGGCATCATCATGCAGAGCACAGAAACCATTAGAGTAGATATCTTTCTCATTATATGAGTCTTTATTTTCTGTTGTTAGATAATTTAATGCCGCAAAATTACAAAAATATAACGAGAAATACAACAAAAAGAACAAAAAAAGCCCCGAAACAAGCAAATAGCTACTTTTTAAAAGTAAGACTATCCGTTTGCTTCAGGGCAAAACTTAAATAATGATTCAAGTGAGAAGTTTCACTATCAACAGATTGAAACCTGAATTACTTGCTCTTTACATCGCTCCATTTAGGCGGTTTCACACCCAGCAGATTCTTCACGAAGAAATCGTAGCGCTTATGCTCGCCATAGAGTTCGCCCATGGTATGATGAGCTCCAGGAATCACCACGAGTTCGAAATCCTTGTTCGCCTTTTCCAGGGCATTCACCACCTGATAGGTGCTCGATGGATCTACGTTGTCATCTATCTCGCCTACCACCAGCATCAACGGGCGCTCCAGCTTGTAGGCGTTCTCCACGTTGCTACACTCTACGTAGCTGGAATCGACAGGCCAGCTCATCCATTGCTCGTTCCACCAGATTTTATCCATCCGGTTGTCGTGACAGCCACAGGCACTATAGGCTGCCTTGTAGAAATCGCCATGCAGCAATACGGCTGTGGTACTCTCCTGTCCGCCTGCCGAACAGCCATAGATTGCCACATTATCAGCATCCATATAAGGATACTTCTTGGCTGCAGCTTGATCCAGAGTTCACGGTCTGGGAATCCGGCATCCTTCAGATTCTTGTAGCAAACCTCCTCAAACTTCTTGCCGCGATAGGAAGTTCCCATCGCATCGAGCTGGACTACGATGAAACCGAGTTCGGCAAGCGAAGTGGTGTACCAGTTGTATGGCATGAAACTCTTCGGAGTATAGGCATCGCCCGGACCCGAATAGATGTATTCGATAACCGGATATTTCTTGTTCGGATCGAAATTGGTAGGGCGCTGGATGATGCCCCACATATCGGTCTTGCCATCACGCCCCTTAGCCACAAACACCTCAGGAGCTACCCATCCGTGCTTCTTCAGCGTTGCAATATCAGCCGTCTCCAGAGTCTTGACGAGCTTACCGGTCTGCGCATCTCTGAGCACGGTAACAGGAGCGGCATCCACCTTAGAATAGGTATCCAGGAGATAACGGTAATCATAGGTATATTGGGCACTATGATTTCCCTCTTCAGGAGTGAGCGCCACCATATTCTTGCCGTCGATACCTATTTTATAATAATGCACCAGATATGGGTCCTCATTCTTGTTCACGCCACTAGCCGAGAAATAGATTTCTCCCTTCTCTTCATCCACACGCTGGATGCCGCGAACAAACCAGTCGCCCTTTGTAATCTGTCGGATAACCTTCGACTTCTGCACATCGTAGAGATAGAGATGGTTCCAGTTGTCGCGCTCGCTCATCCAGAGCAGTTGCTTGCCATCCTTGATAAACTGACGCCACAGACGACCATAGTTCACGAAAGTATTGGCACGCTCCTCTACCACGGTACGAAGCTTGCCGGTTTCGGCATTCATCGCCAGCATCTGATAGAGATGATGCCCACGCTGGTTGTACTCCATCGTCACCTCCTTGCTGTCTGGCGTCCATTGCATCCATTCCAGTTCATACTGGTTTTCTATCTGATGCTTGTCAGCCTCCACCTTCTTTCCGGTAGCCACATCGATGATGACCGGATAGTGCTGTGGCAGGGCATCGCCCGGCTTAGCATACTCCTGCTTGTGGAGGATAGGCTGCAGCTGGTCGGCAGGCGAAGATTCCACGTAGTAGGCATAGCGCTTCTCTACCGGAACACGCTTGCATACGAAGATGTGCTTGCCGTCTGGACTCCATTGGATGCGGTTGCTGTAATAGCATCCGATGGTACCATCCTGGGTGAGGATTCGCTTGGCTTCGGTATAAGGTTTTCCTGCCTCATGAACCACCACGTTGTAACCTTCGATGTAGGCTTCCATCTTGCCGTCGGGCGAAAGTACGGATAAGCCTCCTTCTCCTCGTCTACCTCCATCCAATGGCGCTCATGGCGTCTGCCAAACTGAGGCTTATAAGGGCGGCGAGGCTTGATGCCCAGCGCCTTCTCCATCGCTTCCTGCGAATCATAAGTCTTCATCTCATCCTTGTCGACATCATAGGATACAAACTTCTTGCCCTGAGGAGTAGAAATCTGATAATGCAATACGTGAGTTGAGTCGCACCAAGCCGATGAGCGTGTCCAATGGAACACGGAATCGGCTGAAAACTGATGACGCAGCGCATAGGCTCTGTTGTAATTTTCTAATGTGCCCTGTGCTGAAGCTGTAGCTGCCGGCATCGCCATCACCAGGCAAGAGATGCCGATAATAAAGTCTTATTCTTCATAAGCTATGATATTTTTTATTTTATGTAGATGATTTTTATTCGATTCGCACTTCACTCTTACTTCACTCTTACCTCATAAGGGAAACGGCGGGAAGATGGATCGAGCGAATGATTCGAAGGAGCTCCCATCACCACCAGATAGAGCGCCTTGAGAGGCTGGGACTTTGGAGCCACAAGCGAAACCTTTCCGTTCATCGCTTCACCCATCGGACTGTAGATACATTCATCGGTATCGGCAGTTACTCCCACCAATCCATAACGGTAACCGATGGTGCGTGCCATCTTGTCCTTGGATGCCTTGAACACCTTACCCTCGGCATCGAGGGCTCTGAAATCTACAGTAATCTTCTTACCAGCCTTCGGGATTTCCAACTTGATGGCATTGAAACCATAGTTCTCAGGAACCGAAGCTGTATCCGGACGGAGATAACCATTCTTCTGCTTCAGCATCCTGGTATCAAAGGTACATGCATAAGGACGGGTCTCCTTACGGGCATAATCGAAATCGAAGTTCACGAGATGGCGGTAGCAGTCGAACATTTCATCATTAAACTGCTTCTGACTCATCTTATATTTCCGCTTGTAGGTAACAACCGGGTCCTCTCCTACTTTTCCTTCCCGATAGAGCTGGGCGATGCTTTCCAATCCATGTTTCTCTGCCCACCATTCTATCACGTATGGCGAATGATAGATGTTGTCCAGATGCAGATAACCCTTATGGGTAAGCTGTCTGAAGGCATCGAAATGATACTTCTCATCTGTTATCCAGTCGGGATTCACTCTCCAGAGCATCCATTGGGATGTCATCTCGAAGAAGCCACTGCCACCCCAGGCTTCGCCCGTTTTGTCTGCCATGATCTGAAGTTGGAAACTGTGTCCCAACTCGTGAGCCAAACAGTTGAGTTTCTTATCTTGAATACGGTTAGGTGTTACCCAGAGCGCTCCGATAAAGTCATCGTAAGTTCCGCCGTAAGCTGTTCCTTCCAGCGAATAGTTCACCATCACCATCATCTTATACTTGTCGCAGATACTTCCTGGCAGCGAAAACTTCAGGGTATCGCGGAAGAAACGGTAGAATCGTTCTACCTGAGTCTGCAGATTACCCAGATCGAATTTCATCGGCTTACCTTCGAGCGAAGGAGGATTCTGCGGATTGTCTCCGAATGGCTTTTCCCAGAAATACACGATATTCTGGGTCTGTGCACTATGTCGCCAGCACCATCTCTCATCATCCTTGTTGAAATCATAGGGTTTCAGAGAGTCCGGTACGAAGATGAGTTTCTGTGATGCAGAAACAGGATTTACGGGTCTGGTGGCAGGAGCCTCAGATGGGTCCTGCTGTGCCAGGACTGCAGTAGCCCAAGGCAAGGTTGCCGCTGTGAGTATCAGCGATAAGAAGATTCGTTTCATTTCGGTTATGATTTTTGCGTTATTTATTATTTCGCCACAAAAGTACTGATAATCTAGCAAAAACGCTCGCAATATCGTCTAAAATGATACAAATATCGTATCTTTGCCAAAAGAATTCTATAAAAAGAACAGATTATGAGATTATCAGAAGAACGATATATCAGCTTACTTACCGACTTTGGTTTCAAACAAGAGCTACGAGAATATGAAGACAGCCTCAAGGCTTACCGAGATATAAAAAATTCGATCGATACTGCGAAGGAAGAAGGCAGAGAAGAAGGCAGAGTAGAAGGCATTGCCAAAGAAAAGTTGGCCACCGCAAAACGTCTTCTCGGCATGGGGCTCACACAAGAGCAAGTTGCCAAAGGTACAGACCTTTCAATAGAAGATATAGAGAGACTTGTTTAAACAACAGAACTTTCGCATGTGGTTCAAGAACGGGCTGAAGGCCCAAAAGCTCCTAGCTCAGGGCAGCGCCCTGGGTATAATAGCAATCAGCAAGGCGCCCTGTAAGGGCAAAAGCTTTATAAATTCCTTGGTTTTTAAAGCTTTTGCCCTTACAGGGCGACAAGTTTGCGTCCATAATAAGTAGCTGTATCACACTTCTGTCAAGCAATTCAAGCTGTTCAGCCAAGCACCTCAAGTAGTTCAGTAAGCGAGTTCAGACGTCTCAGTTAGCTGATGCAAACGTCTCGATAAGCCTACGGATACGGCTCCGTTAGCTTACGCAGTCATATCTGTAACCCGATGCAGTCATATCAGTAACCCAGCGCAGTCTCATATGAACAAATTTTATGTAATAATCTATCATCCATCACGATTTATATGTATTACACATCTTAATATACTAATATACAGACACTTGAATAGCGTGATAGTAAGCGGCTCCGCGTTTATACCATTGTAGCCTTCTCATTTATTCGTACCTTTGCACCATCATTTTAAAATCAAACAAATTATGACAGCAAACGAACGTTTTGAGAGC
>QSCI01000038.1:0-30830 GCA_003463005.1 Segatella copri
TTGCCAAATTTGCTAACGATGCTTCATCAATGGTTCACTTGCGTTCATCTCCTTGACACATACCTTGCCAACCTTACGGAAGGCTTTCAATTGTCGTTCACTACCCATCTGTTTCCATCAGAGCAGCACAAAGTGGTTTGCAATCAGCACCTGCATGCCGAATGCGGTGGGGCTGCCACCATCTCTCTAGAAGTTACGACAGAAATCTATCAAATATAGCCAATATCGGACTCTATTCTGTCTCAGGACACACTTATTTTGCTGCAAATATACAAAAAATATCGTTTCGAGCAAAATAAACGCACGCTATTTTGCTCGAAATGGGGTAAAAATACCATTTCGAGCAGAATTTACTTAGCATTTACGAACCGATACTTCACTTTCGCCATGGGATAAATATAGCTAAGAAATTGATATTAGAGAACCAACAAATGGTAAAAGAATTGAGTTTCATTAGACGCAATGTCGAATTTGAACCTCATTCATGCTACGTATTGGTAGGTCTTCGCCGGGCAGGTAAGTCATATATGCTATATCAACGCATACATGACCTATTACAGCAAGGCCATTCCATTGAAGAAATTCTCTACTTCAACTTTGAAGATGACCGTTTAGCAGACATCCAACTCAGCGACCTCGACCTCATCAAACAAGCATACGAAGAATTATTTGCCCATAAGCCAATCTTCATGCTTGACGAGATTCAATTAGTGGATGGTTGGGAAAAATTTGCACGCCGACTTGCAGACCATAAATACCTTGTTTATATTACTGGAAGCAATGCAAAGATGTTGAGCAAAGAAATTTCCACAACTCTTGGCGGACGTTATATAGTTCAAAATGTATTTCCATTTTCCTTCATGGAATTCCTCCAATCCAAGAACATCCAATTAGAAAAGCAGTGGGAATACCTTGACAACGCTCCTATCAAACGAACTTTCAATGAATATTTCCACTTTGGAGGATTACCAGAGTTAGTCATCCGAGAAAAATCATTCAAGCGTCAATGGTTAGGCAATCTATACAACAAGATATATTTTGGCGACTTAATCAGTAGATACAATATACGTAACACTACAGGATTAAAAGTATTAGTCAGGAAATTAGCTGAGAGCATCAAACAGCCACAAAGCTACAATCGTCTTGCAAATATCGTATCTACAGTAGCAGGAAAGGTCAAGCAAGAAACTATCGTAGATTACCTTGAATACATCAAGGAAACTTGCATGATTTTTTCTATAGAAAACATTGAAGCAAAATTGCAAGACAAGATTTCTAACAAGAAATACTATTTCATCGATAATGGAATTCTGAACCTCTTCCTGCTTGATCCAGAAACATCCCTATTGGAAAATATGGTTGCCATTTATCTCTATGAGACGTATGGTGAAGACCTATATTATTACAATGACAATATAGAAGTTGACTTTTGTCTATTTGAGCATGGTAAAGCCATCCAAGTATCCTATAGCATACAGATGATAAGACTTATGAGCGAGAAACAAAAGCCCTCCTGGCTTACGCCAAACGCTTCGATTGCAAGGAGTTATTTATCATCACGATGGATGAAGAAAAAGAGATTAACCTCGATGGCAATATCATCCAAATTATACCACTTTGGAAGATGCTATTGAAAGGGGTATAAGGTATCCTCGTAAGCAGAATTTGAGCTTACGAGGATTTTTTATATAGAAAAGGCTTCTTTACTTGAAGTTGATATTACGCATCTCAATATAGTATTTATCCTCAAAAGGAATCTTGATATAGCTGAAACCAGTAACATTAGCAGGAACATTCTGTATTGTAAAGGTTGCTTTTACTGGAATCTCAGGTTGAAGAGTTCGTGCTGCCAATTTCACTTCTGGAGTATAAGAATTTCCTTCCGCATCATAAGCTATATGGTTTCCGTATTCTATGTCTAGTCCTTTAGCTGAACTTGATAGATTTTTAAAAGCCATATTAACCGTTACGGTATTACCTATCCGAGTACAATTATTGTATTGAACATACAATGTAGGAAGCGAACAGTAAATGTTGCTAAGATTCGTATTCTGTGCAAAAGTAACAGGAAGATTTCTCACTTCCAATCTGAGCGACTTATTAATATCTGAAGAACCTTGACCATGTTCATCATTGCACGTAAACTTTAAAGACTGGATTGATGTATATTTCTTATCATAATCCTTAACCAACACATAGCCCTTAACAGGAATGCCTACAGGCAGACTCTTCACGAAATCAGCATTTTCACCATTAATATAACCCTCTATCTCGTGATTTTTTCCGTCAGGACTATAAGCTACACGATAGCTTTCCATATGTGGTCCAGTAGAACCAATGCCAAACTTCACATCAGAAGAAGTATTGTTAGTCAACAACAATCTTACGACAACATCATCTCCCCAATGTTCACAGCCTGTTACCTTCAAGTCAACTCCATAAACAGTAAAGCTAGCACCTATACCCGTCTTGTTACCAAGAGAATTATTAGATGAAGAACCAGATAAACTACTAGAGCTGCTATTCGTTGAACTATTACTTGTGTCAGTTGTCAACACTTTCTCTGCTACCTTTCCTAATGTTTTCCAAAAGCTCTGAGCAGCAACATCTTGAACACTCACAAGAGCCAAAACCATAGTTATGGCTACCACATTTTTCTTATTCATATTTTATTTTTTTATTGATTAAACAATTTAAAATAGAGGCAGGTTTACTTCTTCTCCAGCATACCCTTAGTAACATAAGCCGTAAAGATGGTACCACCTCATTTACTACTTTTGCAAAGGCAAGAACATGGACTCCATATTTCTGTTTTTAATATCGCCCTTGCCACCAAGTGCAAGATTTTCCTTCTCCTCATTTTGCTCTGCATTCTGAACCACTCTATCAGCAAAAAGGGTATCTGCCACTTGCACACTGTCATTTGTAGCCAGTCCATCCACCTTATTACCAGTTTCCTTGCAAGCTACAACTGACATGAATGCAACAAAAATTATCAAACAATATGACTTTCTCATAATTACAAATTATTAATTTAAACTATTACCATACTACGATTTTCTTTCCTAAGATAATATACATACCTGGGGCAATTGGAACTTTCTGCTCACCAGCATCCACCAAAACCTCTTTCATCTTTTGACCACCAAAATTATAAATGGTCATTTTTCTTTCTCGATCAGAAATAATTTTCAAACATCCTTTTCCTCCTAACACTTGAAAGTTTTCACTATGTGGCATCGAAATCATCGTAGAAGTTCCACCTACATACACAGGCAATTCATTACCAGACAGACGATAAGCTAAAGAACTCCCCACAACATAAAGCTTATATTTCTCAACATCAGAACTTAATTTAACCCCTGCCACAGAACTAATGGTGATAGCTCCTATTATAAAACGACTGCCAACTTCATCAGGACTAACCTCTACTGTACAATTTTCTGTAGAATTAGCCTCCATCCATATTGTCTTTTCTACCTGTTTGCAACGATTATTTGGCTTACCCGTCATTGACACAACATATTTAAAACGAGCCTTAGAACCCTTATTTTTGAGAACAAAGTTAAACACAGCCTTATTATCTTGTGCTAAAGGAGCCTTAACTAACCCTTTACCTTCAACATAGCAAGCATGCTCTACATCATAAGCTCCCGGGGTCGCATTACTATAAGCATCTATTAAAACAATCGAAGGATTTTCATAAGCAACTGTTGGGATACATTTACCACACACAAGTTCTTCTCCTTCCTCATCTACCAACCAAAAATATACATTTTCAGAATTTGTCCTCAATTTAAACGCTCTCGTAATATCCCCTAACGCTGGCACAGACAGATTAAAATGTTCCTTTGGTGAATCAGGTTTTACATCGTTATCACTAACATACATATCAATCTTACCCATGTATTCCTCAAACATTTTGTTATGAAGTGAGAATTGAAAAACATTCTCATCTCCTTGGATAACTTCATCATTGGCAACAATATCTGCTGTCAAATCAAGACATTTCGAAACTCGAATATTCTGCTCTGTGGCTTTTACGTAAACTACTCCTCTACGCCACAAATCACTCATATGAAACACACCCTCATTCCATTTTCGACCATCATAACTATAAAAAACTGACAATTTAGAAACGCCAACAGGGAAAGCATACTCAAATGGAAGTTCAAAATCCCAACTTGAATAGCTAGAAGGCTTCCTTTTATTCAAATGAAGTTTCTTTTTATCCGAAACAATTATAACATTCCCATTACCTTGAGTAACTCCGACTGCCACATATCCATCAAAGTCTTTGTCTGATAAGTTACCAAATTCAAATGTCATCGTACCTTTGAAATTATCAGAACTACTCGTGCGAGTATCTTTTTGCCAAATTACTTTTGATGTTATCATTAAATTAATATGAGAAGTTGCATGTTCAAAAAGAGGACTATCTTTTACACCATTGTCAGGAGCAATTCCAATCAATATTCCTAAATCTTTTGTATAACCATCTTTTGAAGATACAGAGGCTGCGCTTCATAATCTGGATTTAAGACCATCAGGTCAAAATAGCCGTTACGAGAACCATTCCATCCCCAATTTATATGATACAAACCAGATTCATCGACACCATCACAGACAAATTCATGCCCACCTGTTGAATCAAATCCACTAAAAATAATAGGACGTTCTGCTTGTAATTCTCTATTAATAAGCTCTACCCATTGAGATAATGTTACTTCACTACGATATACTTTATTCAGTAAGTCTGCATCATAACCAAAAAACTTAGCCAACTGGGATGGTTCTAAATTACCACCTGACAAAGGACCATATTGAACCTGAATAGCTGCCCCACAATGAAATAATAATTTTGCCACGGCATCTGCATTTGTATCCGTATAAGACACGTTATAATAAGTAGGCAGAATGTTAGCCCAATCATAAGCCTCTCCCTTTGATATAGAAGAAGTCATCTGACCCTTTCTGTAATCATAGCCAGGAATATCTGCCTGAAGTGTTTTTGGATACCTATAATACGCCATCACTTGCGCCATTGCCACAGGAACACATCCAGTAACAGCATGTAAAGAACCTCCATCATAAAGGGGGCACATCTTATTATAAGGATTATCCTGACCAAAAGCTATGTTTCCTAAAAGTGGTTCCACCTTTATCGCATTCAAACTTGAACGAATATTTTTTTCTACCTCCAAATTACGAATAGTCGTTTCATCATTCCCTAACACTTTATCTACAGTCGCTTGGTATGATTTCATAAAATACGTGAGGCCATCAGGAAGTTCATTTTCATTAAAAGTTCCCTCATCAGAATATCCTATAATTTCTGGAAATCTGTCATCTCCAGAAACGATAACAAATCCTTTATCTTCACTATTGGCAAAAACATAGCAACTAACCGTCTGTGAATTTGTCTCGCCCCCAAAACTCTTAGCCTTGCAGGCTGGAGAACTATTTTCATCAATTTGTATTCCCAACTTAGCCGCTTGCTTTTCCGCAATAGCCTTTGCTTGAGCATAACTTCTTGGCCCTGCCAAGGAACTTATACACACAAAAGAGGAAAGCAATATAAGCAATATACTTTTGTTAATTCGAGTATAATTCTTCATAATTACATTTTTAATAATAAGAAATTATCCTATTTAAAACATTTATTAAACCAACATTACCAATTACCTTTCAGTTTCCAGGAATTTTGGCGCATCTAATGCCTTTACGATTTTAATTCTTGTAACCTTATCCATCTTTTTACAAAACTCTATATTCTTTTGAGTAGCACCATCTGGGTCTTTTAGTACACTTATTGGGGTTTTATAAGGGACAGCTATTTCCACATAACAAGACTGAAATCCAAAATTAGGCAACAAAACACATTCTTTACCATACAGACATTTACCATTTGCATCAAAAAACAAAATCCAAGGCATAAATTCTTTCTCATTTGCTCGCCCAAGATGAATAGTAAATTTAAAAGTTATATTAAAGAAAACATCAGCACCTATTATTGACACACGCTGGTTTTCTATGGGAAGTCCCAAGTCATTAATAATATGAAATCTCTTAATATCTGACATTTTCTGGATTTCCTTTACCCAACTTTCAAGATTATCCTTACCATAAGTTTCAACAATTTCCTCTGAAATAGAGTTAAGATAATCATTAAACTCTTGTCCTTTCACCACCTCTTTCTTATCTTTCGGATCATCAGAAGCCAACTTTGGATATTTCTCATTCATTTTATCCATTGCAGGTTTTACAATACTGGACATTCGCGCGGACATTTGAGGCAAAGCACCAAACACTCCTTCTCCATTAAAATCTGTCTCAGAATAAGTTGTACCCTTCTCTCCACATGAACAGAATGTCAACACAAACATCACCAACAAAAATATATACTTTCTCATGAATCAAAATTTTATTATACAACAACATTTGAAAGTTACTCATGCAAGCAAAGGATAACACTCTCCAGCACAGCATTTGGTAGCACATCTTTAGGACTCAAATCAAGATATTCAAAACAACCATAAAGTTCTTCTATACGCTCTAAAGCTTCTCGTTTCAAGGTTTCTTCATCTGCAGGATATCCACCATATAGACCAAAATGAATAAATGGACCTATTTCTTCTGGAGTCCACGAAGCCTTAAAATCATCGCCAAATGTCTGAGCAACTTCGACTAACTTCATACCAGCCCTCAATGTCTTACCATTATCAAATTTCACATTTATCTTTGGAGAGCAAACAAATATTTTATAAATTTCCGCAGAACTTAAATCTGACTCAACATGCACAACAGTATCGGTTCCATTAAAGAATGTAAAATTCTTCGTATGAGAGAGTTTATCTATATTCCATCTATAATGAGTATAGAACCCCTTACATTTCGAAGGAAATTGATTTACCTTTTTCCCTAATACAATAGGTTCGCAACCTTTTTCAGAGAATTCTACTTTGGACAAATCATTGTCTTTCGCCTCCTCGTTTAAAGCCTTTTCTTCAGCCTCTCGCATTTTCGCTTGTGTTTTTTCAAAAGTCTCTTCATCCATTGCTACAATCTTAACAAAACGGTCTAAGATATTATTTCTTTGGAGCATTTCTTTGTAATTCTTATCATATTTTAAAGGATAAGAATAAGCACCAACAATACTCCCAAGATGCAACCAAAAACGACCAAGCGACTCATGGAAATTAAGAATATTACCATCCTTATCTACAGGCACACAAGCTTCTATACCTTTTTCACTCCATCCTGCATCATATCCAGCTGGTCCTTCAATACGTATTTTCATACAAGGCAGATAACCTCCCACAGATTTAACAACCTTGAATTTAAATCCTTTAATTTCTTCTGTCTTACCACCTGTACTAATCTCAAAAGGCACTTCCTTACCATCAAGTTCTTCTGCGATTTTTTCAATATCAAATTCATTTTCTTTCGCAAAGTTCCTCTTTTCTAACACCCCCGCACCATTCAGATTTCGTTCTAAATTAGCTCGCTCCGAATCATAGCGAGCCATCATATAAGGAAAATTGCCCAAAAGACCATTACCAGTAAACTCTACTCCATCTATTTCTTGTGGAGTAGTTTGGGAATTGCCGCAAGATACCAACAACATTGTCACTGCTGCCAATATCACAAAAAAATAGTTTTTAATCATATAGAATTAAGTTTAATGATTGTTTATAGCGCAATAACTTTTAAAGGGCAATTGCATCTGAAAGATGTAAATCTATTGCCCTTAATTCTTATTTTGCAGGATAATAAGTAATGGTTCTTGTCTCTACCCAAGAAGAACCATTAGTTCTTCTGGCAAGTCTTTTAGTCCAATTACCTTTAGCATCCTTAGCTTGAACAGTATATGAAACCTTTATCGTAGAAGTCTTCTCCGTATTATAGTCCTCTATCTTAGAAATCGTCGAACTTACATTACCATCAGTCCCATAAGCAAACGTTGTCACAATCGACATTCCAGCATCCTCATAAGTATGTTTTGCCAACTTACCTTTAGCGTTGTAAGTAAATGTATCTTCACCACTACCAGGATTATAATAAGCCGTGTAAAGTTCGCCACTTGTAATACGTCCCTTAGCATCCCTTGAACATTCGGAATAAAGAGCATCACCACCCATTTTGACAAAGGTTCCTCCATTCCACTTCAAACAACGACCGTTCTGAGCAAAAAGAAGCACTTCTTTATTGGCATCTTTCGAAAAGCCTTGATAAATACAACCAGCCTTATGGTTCACCCAAGTACACTGCTTTACTTTTCCTTTCAAATCAAAGGCTGCCAAATCTCCCTGCGCCTTCACCAAACTTGGCATCAACATAAAAATCAATGCCAACATTACATAAACAATACGTTTCATAAAACTAACTATTTAAAATGTTTATCAGAAAGCCCCCACGCCAATAGACGTAGGGGAACTTTATTATTTTCTAAATTTAATTGTCTGAGACGAAGACTTCAGAACAAAGACACCAGAAGGCAATGTAGATAACAAATTACTCCATAAATCTGGCGAAGCTGCTAAAGTCCTAACAAGAATACCATTCATATCATATACCCTTACAGTCTCACCTTGTTTGAAGATGGAGCTGAAAGTTGAGATTTTGGCTATGCTTGTCGTACCATCATTAACCAATTCAAATTCAGCTATAGACTTATCTGAATTCAAAACATAAGAATATTCATTCCTACTCCAACCCCAATTATGATTAGCATAAAGGACACAAACACTATACTTGGAATTATCCGTAAGTTGAGGAGTTAGAGTATATGAGCATATCAATTTATTTGCAATAATCACATTAGTAACAGAATCCACAACAACTTCCTTAGATTTCTTATCAAAAAACAAAGCTTTGACAACAGCATATTTTGTTATAACAGCTCCCTTATCATAACTATCTAAAGAAATTCTTAAACCCAATTGTACCGAGGTGGTAAATTGACCAGTTCCTGCCATACGTTCTGACGCGGTACTAGTCTTTTTACTCCAAGAAACCAATTCGCAAGGATAAGAAACACCTTCTACATTATTTTCTATGTTATAATTATGATAAGGCTCCCGCTCATAATTTTCCGTTGGCATGAGGCTTGCACGTTCACCATCAGGAGTCAAATATTTGCACTTAAATTCGTAATTACCACTTAAAGGATAAGGCATTAATCCCAAAGGTCTTGTTTGCCCAGGAGTCCAATCCTTTAGAGAAGCCACTAAACGTTCCGCTCCATTATCCCTATTAACCATATAAACATTCACCGTTACAGGTTCCTTTACTTTATTAGCATACTGGAACTCCGGACGGACAGTTTCCAAGCATTCTGTATTCTCTAATGGGTTGTAACCTAACGAGTACGTTTCGTCAGGATTATATCCAAAAAAATGACACCATGCCAAATCTATTCCATCCAAAATCGGATAACTTGGTTTTTCCTTCACATCAATGTAGAAATCTTTGGCAAGAGAAATTCCTGTTTCTTTTTCAGGCAACATAACCAAATATCTACCTGCTGGCATCGTAAAACTATTCTCCACATTGATAGGAGAAAGCCCAACAGCTTTAACTGATGTATAATTATCATAGAGATGTTTAAATGAGAAAGAGCTCGTATTTGAAGTGCCATACACCTTACCTGTTTCTACATTTTTAAACTGCAAATACGAGTTGTTAGTAGATCCTTTAGCCTTGAGATAAAGATAGAACTTCGTACCAGCAAAAATCTCACTTGCAGGTTGAATATCCTCAATTGTCAGAGTTTTCACCAAGTCTTCACCTTCCAAACCATGAATAATCATACCAGTTCCTTTATTGACAATTTCCATGGTAGGAATAATCTGTTTTGGAGCAGGACATAATTGAATTCTGCCGTCAGCATCTTTGTAAGCCGTACGTATCTCATACACTCCATCCGCCACCTCTGTTGGTACTTTATTAAATCCTTGCGACAAGTTCCAACGATTGATACTTGGCCATCCGTTAAGCGTCTCGTTATAGTAACCACCAGGCAAATTCTTGACGATTTTACCATCCTTAGCTAAAACCGTCGTAAATTCAAACTTTTTATTTTCGTATGTACTACTAATCAACTGGAAAATCATTTTTTCCTTAGATGTAACAATACTCGAAACAGACCGTGTAGAAATACTTGATTTTTGCTTACTCTTTACAGCATCACCCTTCCTTCCTGCCAGTCACATACAACAAAAGGTTGGCAAACTTCATCCGAATAGTAAGCGGTAGCACGAGGTTTGATGCCAATAATCATACTATGGTCACAACGATAACCTTGCTCATAATTAAAATTACCGCCTGGATTAAGAACTGCTACATCATAATAACCGTCAGCAATGCCCGTCCATCCCCAATTGACATGAACATAATTTTGAGAATCAATGCCATCTATCACAAAACAATGATTTGCAGCAGGCTTAACATACATACCAGAGCCACCAGGTAAATCGCTAGCGGAATAGATAATAGGACGACCTGCAGTCAACTCCTCCTGAATCATACTCATCCACTTATCCGTAGAAATATGGTAATCGCTTGAATATCCCCAACCTATAGAATAATGGCTTTCACGAGCTACATACATACACTCGTAGTTATAATATTTATTGAGGGCAACAAACGGCATATTGGCACTAGTTGAGGTATAGTCAAAATCAGCTTTACATGCAATACCACACTCCAACATCAATTTTCCTACTGCATCTTTCTGAGTCTGTGTAATATCAGGTTTGATATATGAATTAAGCATATTCTTCCAATCATAAGTAGTAGAAGAATAATCTATCTCATATTCTGTTTCAGAATCTACATGCGCATACTTTAGGCTACCTCCTCCTTTTTGATTTTGATGATAGTAGTTCAATACTTGTGCCAAAGCTACTGGTACACAACCAACTATAGCCGTTTGCTTTCCATCAGAAGGACATTTACAGTTATAAGGAGCACTCTGGCCCCATTGCGTTTTTATCAATGGAGCTACAGGAGTTACCGACGGTCCTTCCCAACCAGGCTCTTTTGTTGCCAAAGAACTTGAAGCCATGACTGCCTGATAACCAGTTAGCCAAGTTTTCATTGCCTCAGGCACATTGTCCACATCAAGACTCCCCGAGTCTGAATATCCTGCAACGGCAGTGTTTCCATTTCCTGTGCAAACCAAGGCAAAACCACCACCTTGCACATTAAAGGCGTAGACCTCACCAGTACTTTTCGTACTAGAACTTCCAACACTTTTTGCATTCGCTGAAGTTGTCCCTACATCAAGTTTCGATGAAGACAATTCCAACTTGGCATTTCCTTTCTTCTGCTTTAAGAAATCTAAAGCCGCATTTTTAGCATCTTCTTCCGTTTGCGCTATCGCTGGAAGAGAAGCAAGGAACATTCCCAACAAAAAAGTTAATTTAATTTTTCTCATAAGATTACAATTTATTTTGATTTTCATTAATATTCCAAACAAGAGCAAAACTGTCATTTATACTTTTTTCAACATACACTTAGGAATATAGGCTGTAAAGATGGTACCCACCCCATTTACAACTATGCCAATTCTTGACTGTCCTTTGATTCGGCATACATAACCTTCTAAGCCTGCAAACTTACCATCCACGATCTTTACGACATCGTTCTTGGCAAACTTTATTTTATCATCGGCAACAAAAAGTTTATTATCATCACTAATCTCATTCCACCTGATAAAACTTTCCATCTGACACGTTGGAATAACCAAGGGTTTTATGCCGTTCTTGCCTAAAGGCCGCCCTCTGTCATCCTTATGTGGAACATAATAATGATGGAAGAAATCAAGTTCTCCTTTCCCGATATACTGCTTCATCTCTTCCTCACTACTCTTCACAAACAAGAAATTGGGAATCAATGACACTTGGCGATGTTTCTTCTTACCTTTATATATATAGGTTTGTGTCTGCAAAGGCAAGAATGTTTTAATCCCTTTAGCCTCCAAAAAGTCTTTCGCTTTCTTTTCTTTCCCATAAGCAGCACGCATTAAAAACCAAACCGCCTCTTCCACATTTGCTGTAGAAGAGCGGTTGGATTATTTTTATTAAGAATAGAATCTGTAGAGTTATCAGCACATGACTTAGATACATAGTCGGGGGACACTCCATTTTGTACACTACGGAGAGACATAATGTTTTTCAAAACACTACTGGAAGGAGAAGATTCTCCTGGACTTTGTCCTTTACTCAAAGAGACAGATTCGTTTTTATTAAGCATGAAGCACTCATGTTGTTAGACTATAAAAAAGAAAAAGCGGGGATCATGCCCGTCACCCGTTCCACAAACTGAGGCCCTGAGATTGCCCTTCCCCGTTGAACGAGCAACCACAGACCCCACGCCGATATGATTAATATACTAAATGATATTATCATACAACGTGGCATCTACCAGTTGCCATGTTCTTGACAGGGAATTGAAATTTCTCAGGTTTCAGTTTGTCATGAACAAGCGCTTAGCAAACGCCATTCCCAATTTACAGAATGTCCCACTTCCCTACTTGCCACAATCAGCACATTAGAATGCCTCTTACAGCCATCGGCATGGGATACATTTGCAAAAATATAATAAATTATCGGAACCACAAAATTTTTCATGATATTTTTCTAAAAAACTTCATAATTCTTCTTATTATCAAGAAAAAGTACTAACTTTGCAAGCAGCTATATATAATAAGGAGAAAAAGTCAACAACATATTGCCCAAATTGTAGCTATCCGTTTGGGCACTTGTTGACCATCACGTGAGCAACGGTTGCCCGTCTCTTGTTCACCAGTTCCCCATCACGTGATCCCCGAGGGACCGCTTGAAGAGCATGGCTGGTATTGTAGTTTTCCTATATTTAGTTGACTACATACTGATTTCAGTAGACACTTTTTTACTTTATAAACTAAAAAGGTAGACACTATCAATTTCATAAAACTGAAATAGTAGACACTCTGACTTTTCCTGACAATTGCGAAGTAGAATAAACATAATATTTCCCTTATAAAGGAAAGATTTTATATAAAAGTTTCCTTTATAGAGGAAACTTTTTGGTATTTTTTTCCCCTTATAAAGGAAATTTTGTATATTTGCACCCATATTTCAGACAGCAGATGAATATCAATTTCTAATCACAAATTATTTATCCAACACACTTAAATTCTGATAGAACCAGACGTTCATCTGATTGGCTCCACGATGATTCCAGGCATAGTAAGGAATCAGAGTCAACACATTGTTCTTGACAGATACGCCATTGGCACCCTCTTCCAGAATCTGGGCATCAGCTTGATAGCCTTGACAGAGAAGGCTGGAGCGCCCTTGGTCTCGGTGTTCTGAATGCTGTAGTTATCCACCACAGAGAAGGCAGGCTTCTTGGCCATGACGGCACGGAGCACTGGCTCGTTCTGATTATCCACAGCCTCAGCGCAATATACCAATGGTCCACGCTCTACGGCAACCTTGCCTTATCATCAGCCACCTTACCGTTAGCTACAACTGTACGGATAGGCATATCAAAATGGATGCGGATTACATCGCCCTTCTTGATGTTCTTGACAGGGAGATAACCCTTGTTGGCATCGAGATCAGCCTCTACAGCCTTGCCGTTTACGGTTACTGTGTAAGCAGGCTTCTCTGCATCGCTATACTTGTAAAGGTCGCTAGGTACTACCTGGTTGCGAACCCATCCAGGAATACGGACCAGGAGGTTGGCATTCTTCACACCGCTCTTCTTCACAGCAATCTTGATGTCACCGTTCCAAGGATACTCGGTAGTCTCCTCCAGAACCACATCCTTGCCATTCACCTTGATGGTAGATGTATTGCCGGCAAAGAGGTTTACATAGATGTTGTTATCCTTCACACCATAGAGATAACCCGGCACAGAAGGGATGAAGCGGCTCAGGTTACTCGGGCAGCAGGCACATCCGAACCAAGGCTGGCGGGTGGTGTTGCCATCGGCATTGAAGGCATACTTGCCGTCGCTTGACAATGGGTTAGGATAGAAGAATCTGCCACCATCCATGCTCATACCCGAGATGACACCATTATATAAGGTACGCTCCATGCAGTCGATATACTTGCTCTCGCCGTGAAGCAGGAACATGCGCTCGAAGAGGTAAACCATAGAGATGGCTGCACAGGTTTCATTATAGGCAGTCATGTTTGGCAACTCATAGTTCTCGCCGAAAGCTTCACCTGCATGGCGGGCACCTACACCACCTGTAAGATAGTACTTCTTGCCAACGATGTTTTCGAAAATACGGTCGATGACCTTCATATAGGCAGAATCCTTGGTCAGGGCAGCCACATCGGCAATACCAGCATACATATAGCCGGCACGAACAGCATGACCTACCGCCTCTTTCTGCTCCAGGATAGGAGCCTGGCTCTGAGAATATGGGTTGCGGATATGAGTCTTGCCACGATAGTCGAGCAGATACTTAGCCTCATCCAGATACTTCTTCTCACCGGTCAGGGTATAGAGACGAGCCAAAGCCATCTCTGCAATCTGATGACCAGGAACGATGGTAGCCTGTCCTGGTTTAGGACCGACTTCCCTTACCACGCAATCAGCATAACGCTTGGCGATATTCAGGAACTTGGTGCTACCGGTAGCCTGATAGTGAGCGCAGGCTGCATCTACCATGTGACCGAGGTTGTAAAGCTCGTGGCTCGCCTCCTCGTCCTTGACCCAACGCTTATTTCCCGACCACTGGTGTGGATGCTTTGGATTGATGGTACGGGCGGTATAGAGATAGCCATCTGGCTCCTGTGCCGCAGCTACCACATCGAGCACGCTGTCGATGTAAGCCTTCAACTTCTTGTTCGGATAAGTCTGGAGGATGTAGCTGGCACCTTCGATGGTCTTATAAACATCGGTATCATCGAAAGAGAATCCCATGAACTTGCTCACATCCCACTCCTTGGTATCCAAGCCCGGGTGGTTAGGATGCTGCAGGGTATAGGCAGCCATATCGAAATTCTTGTAACGGTGCTCGCTCTCACACTTGCTGAAAGCCAATGGCACGGTTACTTCTCGGGCAGCCTTCAGACGGGCACCCCAGAAAGTATTCTGTGAAATCTTCACACTGGTGAAAGGAACCTGAGTAAATGGATAACCATTGCCCAATGTCTTTGCATTCTTCGCCATGGTTGGCACAACTACGGCTGCCGAAAGCAATACTGCTGAAATTAATCTCTTCATTTTCAAATAGGTTTTATTAATTTTATATTATTGTTTGTTATTTCGGTTGCAAAGATAAGAAAACTTTCCGACTATAGTGTATAATAAACAATAAAAAGCAGGTAATTATCAGTCAAACACCTATATTTATATCATATTTAACTCTTTTTTTTGTTACAATCGTTTTTTTATCTTACCTTTGCAGTCAAATTAGAAATACAATAATATATCAAATATGAATCATCTTCCATACCGTGCCATCGCCCTTGATCTGGATGGCACCCTGACCAACCACGACAAGGTGGTTACCCCGAAAACCCGCGAAGCGCTGCTCCAGGCAGAAGCCGAGGGTGTTGTTATCATCCTTGCTTCAGGCAGACCGACCTACGGCATCGAACCGGTGGCGGAATGTCTGGAACTGGATAAGCGAGGCGGATACATCCTATCTTATAATGGCGGCAACATCGTGAATGCCAAGACTGGCGAAAAACTCTTCGCCCAGTTCCTGCCTGATGAGGTGATACCTATATTATATAGGTACGCGAAGGAGAAGAACCATGCCCTGCTGGGATATGCCGGCAACGAGATTATCACCGAGATGCCCGACGACCAGTATGTGAAGGAAGAATCGCGTATCAACAAGATGAACATCCGAAAGGTAGAAAACCTGTTCGAAGCCCTGGAGCCTCACCCAACCAAGCTCCTCATGACAGGCGACCCGGCAGATATGCTCAAGGCAGAAAACGAGCTTTCTGAGATTCTGGGCGACAGGATGGACATCTTCCGTTCAGCCCCATTCTTCCTGGAGCTGGTTCCTAAAGGCATCGACAAGGCAAAGTCCCTGCTCCGCCTTCTGTCGAAAATCAATCTCACCCCAGCCGATATGATTGCTTTCGGAGATGGCTACAACGACCTGAGCATGCTGAAACTGGCAGGCATGGGTGTAGCCATGCAGAATGCAGCACCAGAGGTTAGAGCCGAAGCCGACTACATCACGCTGTCCAATGAAGAAGATGGCGTAGCTGCTGCTTTGGAACATTTCAGTAAAAAGGATTTTTAAAAGTAAAAAGGTAAAAAGGTAAAAAGAAACTAGGGAGATTATACCCCGCTAGGCTTTTTACCTTTTTACTTTTTTACCCTTTTACCTTTCAACAATCAGTCCACCCTTAGGCTGCATTTCCACCTTCAGGTTTCCCTTCTTATCCACCTTTACGGTCTTCATCTGAGAAACAGGCCAGAGAGCCTTCTTGTCCTTGCTGGCAGTTTCATGATAATAGGTAACGCTCTTGCCGGCAAGCATTGGCAGATTCAGGGTAAGCTTCATCACCTGGTCGGTGCCGTTCAAACCGGCAACATACCATTTATCACCATGGCGACGGGCAACAACGGCATATTTTCCAGGATAACCGGCGATGAATTTGGTCTCATCCCAGGTTGTAGGAACGCTCTTCAGGAAATCAATCTCGTGCTGAGGAAGCTCAGAGAGATTGTTCGGATAGATGGCGATACATTGGATAGCAGCCTGGTTCATGATAGCCGAAGCCATCTCGAAAACATCGGTAGTATAACGGCGATGACGACTCTTGTTATCTTTAGAGAGATACTTGTTCATGATGGTACCACCCCAATCCATCGCAGCCACGGCGTTGCGGCAGAATGGATGCATGGTCAGTTCGAAAGCCTCCTGCTTGGCATGATAATCAGAGAAGAATACATTCTCTGAAGCCAGTACAGCCTCGCTCGATACATAGTTAGGATACATGCGCTCCCAACCTCTTGGCAGGGTGCAGCCATGGAAGATAACCTGAATGCCATAATCGTTGGCATCGCTGAGGATGTCTTCATACTGCTGCATGGTATGCTGCTTGTCGCCACCGAAGAAATCTACCTTGATACCCTTGATGCCGATACTCTTCATCCAGGCCATTTCCTTCTTGCGGGCCACGATGTTATCCATGATGCCACGAGGTCCCTGAGGTGCATCGTTTGCCACACCATTGGAATTATACCAGAGCATCAGACTCACATTCTTGCTCTGCGCATACTTGCTCAACTCTGCTATCTTGTCTCTACCAATCTGGGTATCCCAGAGCGCATCAACCAGCACATATTCATATCCCATGGTAGCAGCCAGGTCGATGAACTGCTTCTGGTCGTTATAGTTGCAGGATTCATCCTGCCAGATGAGCCAGCTCCAGGTATACTTGCCTGTTCCGTATTTCTGGGAAGCCTTGAATCTTGGCTCTACTACATCGTATGGAATGGTAGTCTCTACCAATGGCTTCAGATCTGAACCCACGGTGATGGTGCGCCATGGAGTGGAACCCGGAAGAATGAAAGCTGCCGATGTAGAACCGATGCCATCAGCCTCTTTCTCCATAGGGAAGGCTATCTGATAACCCTTTGCAGCATCGTAATCGCTGATGTGACAACCCGGATAGTTGCCGTGAGTACCGGTCTCGCTGACCAAAACCCAGCCATCGCCGCCTACCTTGAAGAGGCATGGGAAGGTATAGCCATGACCATAACCCGACTTGGCTGTAAGAGGCTGATCCACCTTATAATCTTCTTCATAACTTGGTTTGGTACGGGCAAAACCGATGAGCGGATCCGACTGTGGACAGAGGTAAGTGGTGGTTACCTCGGCAGATTGAAGGCAGTCTTCTCCTCATTCACGATGAGATGCTGAGCCTTCAGTTGATCAAAAGTATAACGGAAAGCCACATCGTTGTTGCTTACATTGAAGGTAACCGTCATCGGCTGCTTCTTACCGTTGATGTATGTCACGTTGAGCTGGTTGGCATGATAATCTACATGCGAAACCTTGGCGGTGCGGAGGTCATAGCTCTTCTCCACCTTTATCTCATTCTTGCCCTGATAGGTCAAGCCCTGACTGAAATCGCCTACATCGGCAAGGAGTCCGAGCTGTGATTCCTCCATCATTCGCTTGCCTGCATAGTCGATGGAATAATAGAGTTTGCCATCGCGGTCTTCTACCACGACATTCAACTTACCATCAGGAGAACTGACAGTATTCTTCTCTGCGTATGCACCGATGCTCGCCATCAATGCCAACGCTACTGCTAAAACATTTTTCTTCATTTCCAGATAAAAGTAATTAGTTTATTTGTTACTATGTTTTTATGCTTAATTCCACCGGCAAAATTACAAAAAAAAGAGAAGAATGACTGCATCTCTTTGTGATTATTTGTTCACGAATCATGAAAATGGAACAAAAGCCAAAGAAAATGTAACACAAAACAAAGAAATATTGCCCCCTAAAAGGTAGAAAATATATCATTATATGTTGCATTTAAAGGTTTTCGAATACGATTTATAGAAAATCGAATGCCAGGAAACGATAAAAAACTTATCTTTGCGGCGAAAAGTATTTAATACAGCGTTTTGCATCAAGTAGAAGATGATCTCCCCATAATATGATACGGGGAGATTAGATGATATTAGGCAATCCATTTCATATGCGGAAGCCACTGAACTTACTTGGCGGGACTAGGTTTCATGAAAATGAACCTACTGGTAGTCACTCGGCGAAACACCGAACTGCTTCTTGAAAGCAACAGAGAAATGAGCTGCAGTACTGAATCCAGTCAACACAGCTATCTCTGAAATGCTATACTGACCCTCATGCAGCATCTGAGCTGCCTTGTTGAGTTTGTATTTACGGAAGAAGATACCAGGTGTCTCGCCAGTAAGTTCTTTAATCTTATAATTAAACTTCGACGGACTGATGAACATGTCACGGCACATGCTGTTCACATTCAGGTCTTGCTGGGCCAAGAGCTTCTCCATCATTTCATATACCTCATCCATAAACTTTCTATCCTGCGGAGAAAGCGTATCAGCTATGTTTTCTGCCAGCGAATCAGTCTTCGTACTCTCGCCCAGACGCTGACGGAGCATCTGCATGTTCTGCAACTGCGACTTGACGAGCGCTTTCAGATAAGCCGGATCAAAAGGTTTGGTGATATAAGCCACAGCCCCCAGTTTCAAGCCATCTATCTGGTTGTGCATGCTCGCCATCGCTGTAATCAGGACCACCGGAATATGGCTGAACGAGAGATTCCCCTTCAGCATCTTGCAGAATTCCAATCCCGACATATCTCCCATGATAATATCACTCAGGATGATATCTGGCTTCACCTCTTCCAGATCCGCCAAAGCCTCTTCGGCAGAATAGCGGTTCACCACTTCGTAATCAGGCGCAAAGAGATAGTGGAGGTAATCAGCTACATCCACATCATCATCTACAATCAGGATTCTAGGCAGATTCTTACTAGGAGCAGAAGCATTTCCAGCAAGAGAATTCTTCACTCTTCCCTCTTCATTCTCCACTTTCAACGGAATCTGCATCACATGCTTCTCCTGAGCAACAATCTCCACCTTATTATATATAGACTTATCGGTAGGAAGACTGAAACAGAACTCCACACCATTCCTTAGCGAGGCCTCTGAAGAAGTCTCGCTAACCGCATTCATATTTTTTACATGAATCTCTCCATGATGAAGTTCTACCAGGCGCTTCACATAATAGAGACCGATTCCGGAACCCCAGCCATACTGATGGGAATCCTGAGAATCAGAAAGCTGATAATAACGCTTGAAAACATCCTGTATCTTATCTTCTTCCATCAGCTGTCCACTATTGAAGACCGAAACCTTCAAACTTCCTTCATCTACTGAAGCCTGGATGCGGATGATGCCGCCCGGAGCCGTATACTTGAGGGCATTGGTGAAAAGATTGCTCATGATTTTTTCCAGTTTGTCACAATCCAACCATGCACGGTAATTGCCATTCTTTACTGTCAGTTCCAGTCTGATGCCTTTTACTCTGGCAGATTCTTTAAAAGAAGCTACCTGCTGGCTCAACTCTTCAGCAGCATCCACTTCCGAAACTCTCAGGCGCAGTTCATCGGTCTCCAACTGGTTGAAGTCGAGCATCTGGTCTATCAGCCTCAACATTCTGTTCACACTCATACATACATGAATCAGGATACGGTGTACCGACTCTGGCAAGGCTTTATCGGCATTCAGCGTCATCAGAGGTCCGGCTATGATGGTAAGCGGATTACGGAATTCGTGAGCAATATTGGCAAAGAAACGCATATTCATCTCCTTAGCCTGCTTTTCGCGTTCCAGTTCGCGCTGCTCCTGCAAAAGCAGAAGATGATTGGTGCGAGCCCTGAGATAGAACGTGTTGAGATAAAAGAGTATACCAAGAACGATGCTGAAATAGAGCAGCCATGCTGCTGATGACCACCAGGGAGCGTGCATAACTGTAATCTCTACCTTGCGCTCAGCCAAAGCCGGCTTGTCGGGAGATGATATGAGGCGCAGACGGAAAGTATAAGTTCCAGCCGGAAGATGGGCATAACGGGCCTCGCGACCGTATGTAGGAACCTGCCAGTCTCTATCATAGCCTTCGAGCTTGTACTGGCACATCAATGCCGAGCGACGGCTGAAGTTGGGATAATAGAAATTGAACTTCAGATCGTTCTCATCGTGAGCAAAAGTATAGCTGTGCAGATGAGCCACTTCATCAGTAACGGCAAGCACCTTGCCATTATTCTTCGTCACTTCTACACCATAAACCGACAGCATCTCGCTGGCATGAATGCCGGCCTGAGTGTTTAGGAAGTTAGTCTGCATCGCCTTAGGCGGCATGAACTTGCAGCCATCAGAACTGCCCAACACCACATCGCCCGAAGGAGAAATACAGGCAGAGTTGCTGAAATATTGCCAGTCGTCTAGATCCTGGCTGGCAGACAGGAGGCTGTTCATCTGAAACTGCTTTCTCTCAAAGGTTACGAAGAAAGCATCACGTATGGTGGTTACCCAAACCTGTCGTTTCGTATCTTCAACCAGAGCCTGAATATGGGCATCATTCAAGATATTGATACGGCGCATGTGCGTTTTTTCCTTATTCATTAAATAAAGACCATCCCGCTTGGTTCCCAGCCAAACGAATCCATAGGAATCCTGTTTCACAAACGCCGGATCCAGACTGCCCTCCTGAGGCATACCTGCAACTTTCATCTCGCGTATCTTTCCGGTATCAGGAGATAGAATCGCCAAATGCATGCCCGACATAAAGAGCAGAATATTCCCATCGCTCAGTTTAGCCAGTTTGGTTTCATAATTAAAATACGGACTTGGAATACGGATGATTTCCGGTTGCGGTTTACCAAACTCAAAACGCAAAAAACGCCCCTTTTCACTACTTACATACAGATGATTTCCCGCCTTTAAACCCTGTCCTAAAACTGACTTGAACAAAGGTGATTTAGCAAGCACTTCAATGCGTTCGTTGTTTATACGGCAAGATAACACCTGATGTTCACTCACTAGCCAGAGATGTTCATCATCATAGCCCACCATATTATTCAGGTTGATCTGACGGGGCTTTGGCAAAGAATCGAATAAATCCCTAAACAACGTCTGTTCCAACCGGCTATTCTTCTCATCATAAGCAAAAACACGAAGGGCTGTACCTGCAAGCACATGTCTGCCCACAGTAGCCATCGTGAGAATAGAGATACCCTTGGTTTTATCAGATAAGGCATTGGCATTTGCTTTTTTATAAGCGATACGGTTTTGCGAAATAATCTGTACACCGGCGTTGCGGTAACCTACCCACAGATTGCCGCCCAAATCGCAGAATGTAGCCGTTACCACTTCCGCCGGTTTACGAAGGATGGAAAGATCGGCAGGCAGAGGAGCCTGCAGATTGTTGGGCTGGATAGAATGAGAGGAAGGCGTTATCTTTTCATCACCGCCGATGCGGTAAGTCTGATTGCCATCGCTCACCAATATCGCCAGAGAATCATGTTTCTCAGGTGAATCTTCTATGGCGATGATGTTGTCATGATGATCGGGAAGAGCTACGCGATGAAAGCGGTAAGCCCCAACATACCGGGCAAGTCCGTTCTGCGTTCCTACCCACATTCTGCCCTTGCGGTCAAGATGAAGCACGTTGATATAATCATCGGGCAAGGCGGCAGTATCTTTCACATCATAACCAAACTGTATATAACTTTTCCCGTCATATACATTAAGTCCTGCCGAAGTACCGATCCACATCAGTTCCCGTCTGTCTCTAGCGAAAGACGTAACGCTCTGCGAAGAGAGCATCATATCTCTCACAGTCTGATTACCTTTTTCCTGTAGCACCTTGAGGGTGGCTCTTCTGCCAGGGTTAAAGCAATAAATGGCAGCCAACAGGCAGAACATCGCTGCGAGTATGGTAATGACGGCTTTCTTCATGATGGGTTCTTTTGTTGATTTATATAAAGTTCATATTGCCCTTCATCAGACCAATATGCCGCAAAGATAATGCAAATGAGCGCAATGAAAGCTTGCTTTCAAATTGCCGAGTGCAGCTTATCTTATGCAAAGATAAGCAATATTATCGAATAAACAAAAATTAAACCGAATTATTTTGTATTTTCTTCAAATAATAGTAACTTTGCACGAAATAAACTATACACATATCAGCAGTTATGTTACAACTTGACAATTTCTATAAGGCTCGCTTCGTGCTGAGCAAGGTAATAAGAAAGACTGAGCTGGTTCACACGCCAAGAATCAACCCAGAGAGTGATGTTTATTTGAAACCAGAGTGCCTGCAGAAGACCGGTTCGTTCAAGATTCGCGGTGCTTACTATAAGATTTCACAACTCACCGATGAAGAAAAGGCGAAGGGTGTGATAGCCTGTTCTGCGGGCAACCATGCACAGGGTGTAGCTCTCGGTGCCACCGCCATGGGCGTCAAGAGCCTCATCTGTCTGCCTGAAGGTGCTCCTATCTCCAAGGTAGAAGCAACCAAGCGACTGGGTGCTGAAGTCTGTCTGGTACCTGGCGTTTACGATGATGCCTACCAGAAGGCGCTGGAACTGAAAGATGAGCATGGCTACACCTTCGTACATCCTTTCGATGATGAGAATGTCATCGCCGGGCAGGGCACCATCGGATTGGAAATTCTCGACCAGTTGCCAGATGTAGAAGCTGTCGTCGTTCCTGTAGGTGGCGGCGGACTTATCTCTGGTGTAGCCTTTGCCATCAAGTCGCTGAATCCTAACGTCAAGGTATATGGCGTTCAGGCAGAAGGAGCAGCAAGTATGGTACAGAGTCTGCACGATCATAAACAGGAAAAGTTGCCTTCTGTAGCGACCGTAGCCGATGGTATTGCCGTAAAGGAACCGGGCAAGATTACCTTTGAGACTTGCTCCAACTATGTGGATGAAATCGTCACCGTAAGCGAGGATGAGATCTGTGCAGCCATCCTGAAACTCATAGAGAGTGAGAAGATGGTAGCCGAAGGCGCCGGTGCGGCCAGCGTGGCAGCCGTGATGTACAACAAGGTTCCGGTGAAGGGCAAGAAAACCATCTGCGTGGTAAGCGGCGGTAACATCGACGTAACCATCCTGAACCGCGTCATCACCCGTGGTCTTGCCAAGAGCGGCCGTCTCTGCACCATCGAGATGGAGCTGGATGACAAACCGGGCGAATTGGTAGAGGTTTGCTCTGTCATCGCCGGATTGGGCGGTAATATCACCGGTGTTCACCACGACCGTTCTGCCAACCGCAACAAGGTGAATGCCTGCGTGCTCCGCCTCACCATGGAGACTCGCGACGAGGAACACGTAAAAGAAATCAAGGAGGCTTTGGAATCAAAGGGATTCCATCTCTGGATAGTATAACCATGCAGAGACTTACAAAAATCCATAAAATATAAAAAGAGGGTGCGCCGTCAGTTGATAGCGCATCCTCTTTTTATATATCATTAAAAGCTTTATTACCATCAAGCTCTTTTGTTATTGAGCTTTATCTTTAATAGAGCTACTTTACTTCCTTGAGCAAGCAAGGGCGAACCTTCTCGGTTACACCAGCTTCCTCAGTAATCACGGTAGTGAGAGGCTTGAGATCGGCAGCATTCTTTGCCACCATCACCTTGTAATTACCAGCCTCAACCTGCCACTGACTATCAACCTCATTGAAAGAAGCCAAGTTCTTGTATGGGATGTCGATAGTAACTGTCTCCGACTCACCAGGCTGCAAATTCTTAGTCTTGGCGAAACCACGAAGTTCCCTGGTTGGTTTATCCATATCCTTGCCAGGAGCTGCCACATATACCTGAACAACTTCCTTACCAGCTACCTTACCAGCATTCTTCACAGTCACCAGAACCTTGATATTGCCCTGTGCATCCTTCGTTACCACAGGTTTGCCATACTTAAAGGTAGTATAGCTCATACCATAACCAAAAGGAAAAGATACAGGCACTTTCTTAGTCTGGTAATAACGATAACCTACATAAACACCATCATTATACTCGGTGTAATCCACATTCTTCACGTTACCCTTGCTACCGATGCCCTTGCCCATAAACATACCAAGCACATCATCAACCTTGACAGTCTCAGGATTAGGGAAATCAGCCTTAGAAGGAACATCGTTATAACTTACAGGCCATGTCATAGGAAGACGACCAGAAGGATTCTCCTTACCCGCCAAGATGTCAGCAACACAGTTACCACCCTCCTGACCAGGCAACCAAGACAACAATACAGCATCAGGACCACCAATCCAACTCTTGGTCTCAACAACGCCACATACATTCAAGATGACAACCACCTTCTTACCTACCTTATGGAAAGCGTTGCAAACGCCAGAAATCATATCCTTCTCCTCCTTGGTGAGATTGAAGCTATCAGAAATCTTTCGATCCAAGAACTCACCAGACGACTTACCAATAGTGATGATTGCCATATCGTTGTTTTTGACGGCAGCAGACATATTCAATTCAGCAAGGCTCATCTCAGGGATGAAGTGACCAGGCAAGAAAGCCTCCAAAGGATTCTTTGGCTTTGGCAAGTTCGCCTTTGCCTTTGGAGCATACTCTATGTATGACTTATGGATATCGCCATCCACCTGATAGCCAGCATTCTTCAAACCATCCAACAAACTTACCACATAAGCATGGTTAACATTGCCAGAACCAGTACCACCAGCTATGAAATCATAAGAAGTATTGCCGAAGAGAGCTATGTTCTTAATCTTCTGATCGAGTGGCAATACATTCTTGTTATTTTTCAATAACACCATTCCCTCGGTAGCGGCATTGCGAGCCACCAAAGCATGTCCCTTCAAATCAGGGTTGTTGTCGGCAACATACTGCTTGAAACGAGGAGTCTGCATGATATACTCCAAGATATGGCGCACATTGCGGTCGAGGATTTCCATAGACAGGCGACCATTGAGCACAGCCTTACGAATCTCCTTCACCTGGTCTGCCTTACCTGGCATCAACAGGTCGTTACCCGCTTCCATCTGTGCAGCTGCGCTAATACCACCAAACCAGTCGGTCATCACCATACCCTTGAATCCCCACTCATGGCGAAGAATCTCTGTTATCAAGTCACAACGCTCACTAGACATCGTACCATTGATGAGATTGTAAGAAGTCATCACTGTCCAAGGCTGAGCCTCCTTGATAACAATTTCGAAAGGTTTCAAGTAAATCTCACGGAAAGTACGTGGATTACCGATAACATTGTTACGAGTACGATTGGTCTCCTGGTTGTTCAGTGCGAAGTGCTTCAACGAAGTACCGACATCGTTGCTCTCGATACCATTCACCATAGCAGCACAAATGGTACCAGCCAACAATGGGTCTTCAGAATAATACTCAAAGTTACGACCACAAAGAGGATTACGCATAATATTGGTAGCAGGTGCCAACAAGACATCTACGCCATAATGCTTCACCTCGTCTCCCATAGAGGTACCTACGGAATACACCAAGTCTTTGTTCCAGGTAGAGCTCATCACAGTAGCCACAGGGAAGTGGGTACAGTAGAATGTCTTGTCGGTATTCTTGCGCTTAGGGTCGATGCGAAGACCTGCAGGACCATCGGCTACAACCGTAGCAGGAATGCCCAGACGCTCAATACCATTCACCTGACCTGCGGCACCCTGTACCAACTGACCTTGGTTACCAATGGTAGCCTCCATCTGGCTCTCATACTTACCCGTAGAACCTACCACCAACTGAATCTTCTCATCGAGAGTCATCGCATTGATGACATCCTGGATAGGAGACACACCCAACTTCGGATTCTGTGCTTGCACTACGAAAGTCGCAGAAAAAAGCACACATGAAGAAACTAATAATTGTTTTATCATTGTCTATACTTTGTTTTAAAAAAAATATTTTATTAAGCTATTACTTGAAAAAGTTATTTTATCATTTGAAAATCTTCTGTGCGAACTCTGTAAGATACACACGCCAATTACGCCAGATGTGTCCACCCTCCGTCTCCAGATAGGTATATTTATACCCCTTCTCATCGAAGTAGCGACGCAAGTCTGCACTGCTCTTGTAGAGGAAATCGGTCTTGCCCATACCAATCCAATATAACTTTGGCTTGTTCTTAAACAGAGTAGCCAACTGTGTCTTAGCCTCCTCATTCCCCTGCAACTGCTTGTAGAAGTCATTACGGAAATCGCCAGTAGTACTCACATGCAAACCTGCAGAGAAGAGCCCGATGTAATCAAATTTAGTAGGGAAACGACGAGAGATATCGAAAGAATGACCACCTCCCATAGAGAGGCCACAGATGGCACGATGAGCCTTGTCCTTAGCAACTTTGTAATGGCTCTCCACATAATTCATCACATCAGGGAAACTCTCATCCATGGTGGCAGCTGGCTTGGCACCTTGATAGCCATAGAAAGAAGGAATGTATTGACCTGCCGACCACTCACCTGGAGCAGCCTGGCAATTAGGATTGCCATTGGTCATCACCACGACCATAGGCTTAGCCTTACCTGTGGCAATCAAATTATCAAGAATATGCTGTGCACGACCTAAAGTAGTCCAAGCATCCTCATCGCCACCAGCGCCATGGAGCAGATAGAGTACAGGATAATCCTTGCCTTTGTCATAACCTGCTGGAGTATAGACCGTCATACGGCGCTGCATCTTGAGTGTAGGACTATCATACCATACCTTAGACACATTTCCGTGAGGCACTTCGTTAACGGTATAGAGGTCACCACAATCACCTTTCTTGTCTGAAAGAATGAATATATTGGTTTCTGAGGTAATATCACGAGTGATATACACGCTTCCCGGGTCAACGATCTTCACTCCATCCAAAAGAAAATTGTAAGAATACAACTCAGGGGAAAGCAATTGGCTGGTAAAAGTCCAAACACCCTTTTCATCTTTTTTCATATCAGCTACTCCAGGAGCATCATACTTTCCCAATGGTGTATCAATGGTTTTCGGTGCCAGGAAATCACCAGTAACCTGCACCTTTTGGGCATTAGGAGCCTTCAAGCGGAATGTTACGGTATGGTTGGCATTCACCTCGGGTGAGATAACAGGAGCATTGTCAAACAAAGCCTGTTGGGCAAAACTGCCAAGACTCATCAGCAAGGCAGTTGCCAAGAATGTAATTTTCTTCATTGTTATCTGATTTTAATAATTGTTAGTCTCATTCTATAGAAGGTCTCCTAAGATTTAGAAGACCTTCCAGCTAATTATTAGAATATTTTTTGGGCAAATTCAGTGAGATAGATTCTCCAATTTCGCCAAATATGTCCCCCATCAGTTTCCATATAGGTATATTTGTATCCCTTGCTATCCAGTTTCTTTCGAAAAGCGTTGTTGTCCCTGTAGAGGAAATCGGAATTACCTATGCCTATCCAGAAGAGCTTTGGCTTGGCGGCAAACAAGTCTGCCAACTTCTTGTCGAAATTGTCGTAGATGTACTCATTGCTTCCACCGGTCTTCTGTTCCTTGCCTATGGCAGCAGAGAACAAGCCTACATAGCCAAAGGTCTTAGGATTGTTGATGGAAATGTAAAGGGAATGGAAGCCACCCATAGACAAACCTGCTATGGCACGGTTCTGACTATTTGCCAAAGTGCGATAACGGGCATCCACAAACTTCACTACCTCAGGGAAAGATACCTCGAAAGAACCCTCCATGGTCTTAGGCAATCCCAATGTAGGGACTATCAGATTATCCGAAGTCTGTCCTGGAGCTGCCTCCTGAGAGATATTGCCATTGGTCATGACGACGATCATTGGCTTCGCCTTGCCTTGCGCAATGAGGTTATCGAGGATTTGCGAAGCACGTCCCAAATCCATCCACGCTTCCTCGTCGCCACCGATGCCATGCAAGAGATAAAGCACAGGATATTTCTGCTTGCTGGTCTCATAACCTGCGGGAGTATATACTGTCATACGACGAGTAAGGCCAGCTTTGGCATCATCATACCAGACCTTTGATACGGTCCATGCGCTACCTTGTTGACCTTGTAGAGATCTGCCTTTCCACCGCCTACCAGGAAATAGTTGGAAACGTTGGCGATGTCACGCACGGTATAGACGTTGAGATGGTCGGTAACACTGGCGCCATCCACCATCATTGTATAGCTATAAAGCTCTGGTGCCAAAGGAGCAGTGGTTGTAAAAGACCACACACCCTTCTCATCCTTCTTCAAATCGGCTACTCCAGGCATATCATACTTACCCATCGGGGTATCAATTTTCTTGGTTGGCAAGAAGTCACCTGTTATCTGTACTTTATGTGCCTCTGGTGCCATGCAGCGGAAAGTAACGGTCTTGTCTGCATGAATCTCAGGAGATAGAGGCATCTGTCCTCCGAACAAGGCTTGCTGTGCGAAACAGCCCAAATGTAAGAGCAGCGCTGCTGCAAGAATTTGTAGTTTCTTCATATCTGTTTTTTAATTTTATTTTATTATTGCCACACCTCACCCAACTTTTTCATAATTTTAGGCGTGCATGCAGCAGAAGGGCCAGTCGTGTGTACCAGCGCGAGTGATGTATTCGTTAGGCACCTTATTGGCATCAAGGGCCTGTTTGAAAGAGCCAGCCGACTGAAAGAGAAAATCTTCAGTACCTATCTCGATAGTGATGCCCGGCAGTTTCGATACATCGGCCTTGCTCAACAGCTCATATAGGTTAGGAGCGCCATCAATGTAGGTGGCGGGGCTGCAAGCATATACATACGAGAACATTTCGGGATGCAGCAAACCATAATAAAGCGATCCAAAGCCACCCATCGACAGGCCACCAATGGCACGCGAGGCACGGTCTTTCTTTACAGCATAGAGGTTCTCAACCGTGGGCAAGAACTCAGTGAAGAAGTAGGTCATATATTTTATGTCATTGCCTTTATAGTTGTCGCAATAAAAATTATCGCCACCACAGTCGGGGCAAATCACAATCATCTCAGGAGCTGTGCCATCGCTGGCCGCAGTTGAGGCATTAGCGTTTATCTTTCCACCATTCAGCCAATCGTTATTGCTACCATTAGCGCCATGCAGCATATACAGCACTGGATATTCTTTGCTTTTATCATAGCCTTTCGGCAAATACACCGAATATTTCATAGTGCGACCTAGCACCGTGCTCTTAATGGTTTGGTCGCGCAGCTCGGTGCCCGTAGCCTGCATTAACGAAGCAAACTTAACTGAGAAGCTGCCCGTGGTGCTGATGGTTTTTCCATCGGCAGTAGTGGTACCCAGGTCCTTAGCCACAAAGTTGAACAGAGCGGCACCCTCACTGCTCATGGCAGTAGAGACCTCTATCTGTCCTGAGGTGATATATTGCTTCACGCCACTGGCATCTACATAATAGCTACCGCCAGCCACGTTATAGGCGGGATTCACCCAACCGTTGTCGCACAGCCAAGCATCATGGGCATTGCCTTGCACTGTATAGGTACCAACTATACCTGTAGCCGTTTTGCCCGAAGCATTAATAAGATCGAGGTAAAGGGTGGTAGCCCCCTCGGGCGATGTTACGCTAACCGAATATTTTGTTACACCAGGGAACACGGTGGTCTGACCCGTAGCCCAATCGTACGATGTAACTGGCTGCTCGTCTATCATCATCATATAGCCCGATGCCTCTGGGTCATCTACTCCCACCTCGAATGTCAAATTGCCATGGTAATCGAGTTTCACACGCTTGCCAGCTTGGTTGGTGAACAAACCACTGAAATAATATACACCTCCATAGATGGTGACATCGAGGCCGCCACTCTGCATAGCCTCACCATTCACCTTTACCACACAAGTCTTATTGGCAACTTTGTTAGATACTTCATAAGTAGCAGAAGGCAAAATCCACTCGCTACTTCCGAAATTGACAGTCACATCATTGCCTTGCGCATCCTTGATATCCACGTTGAGCGACTTGATACCTTTTCCCAACTTTGTGGTGGGCTGTACGGTAGCTTCATTAGAATGACAAATCAGCATATCGCCATACACACCTTGCAAATCATCAATCGCATCATTGTTGCAGGCGGAAAAGAACAAACCTGTTACAATTAGCCCAAATATAAAGCCTAAATATTTTTTCATAATTTCGTTTCTTTAATAATGAGTTATTGAGAAATGGTCCATCCATCATTTTGTTTGATGTTAGGGTTCAGTTCTATTTCCTTGAGAGGAATAGGCAGCAACTTGTGCTTGTTCTGGAAACCATAAGAAGAGTTGGTGTAATCCCAAGTCACCCCCTTGGAGCTGAAGTTAGGAATTTGCTTGCCCTGTGTGCCAAGA
>QSCI01000039.1:0-30389 GCA_003463005.1 Segatella copri
TGACAGAGCCCTGTCATACGGTTTGTCGTGCATGGAAATGCAGGGAGCTTTGACTATTTTCGCTGCAAATGTGAAGAGAATCATCAAATTGATGCAAAATGCATAAGGGGGGAAGTAGATTTCTCTATATATTGCCGAATTAAACGCCAGAAACGCTATAGAAAGCTGTTTGAGACTATATTCCTGTCCAAAAAAGTATTTCACTTTTAAAAGATGAAATGCTTCTTGGACAAGAATTAAAGTTCAAAAACAAGCTATGCAACTTAAAATTGGGTACCTTTTTCAGTGCCCTCCCAGGGCTATGAGCTTCTGCCCTTTCAGGGCGTATTGGGTAATTTCAACCGTACAGATCGAACCATTATGGATTTTTAATCCGCTAAAAGAAACTGAGCAAGAAGCGCAATCAGTCTGAGTAATGTAAATTATCCTTACCTACCCAAAACAGAAACCAAAAGAGGTAAAAATCAGTGCTTTTTAGTGAGTTTTCGAAGAAAGATGCAAAATATGAGGGGTAGGATGATGTTTTACCCCCTCTACTAAGAGTGAAAAATGCACCTCCTCGGACTTCAAAACCCTATCGATTTTAGATATTTTTGACCGAAACAAAAGCGAAACAAAAGGTAAATAGAGGACATTAGAGTACGAATAAGGCATAATCATATAGTGACAGATATAGATTAGGTTACACCAATGCTATTGAAGTAATTCTATATATAAATTCCGTATCGTGCTAACAATTAACACTTTAGCATATCTCACCTTTCATCATTTCACATATTCTCAAATATTATAATCCGGTCATCTCCGGTCATGGTCATTTTCGGTCATTTTTATTTCGGGGGAGAAAATGGTCACCTATAGTATAATATAAATAATATTTATATTTACTATAGCTCAAAATGACCAAACTCTTTTTTGAAAATGACCGAAAATGACCATGACCGAAAATGACCGCTTGCCACTCTGGTTCTCAATGCCCCCATTCACCCCCATTTACGTTAGCCTGTAATAAAGTTAAGCTAGAAAGCCAATAGAAATCAGTATCAATCAATCACTTACACTACTTCTCCGAAAGAAAGTCAGGGTAAAAGCTTGCATTCTGCCCAAAAATGTTGTATCTTTGCACCGGCAATCGAAAGAACAGCCTTTTGTGCCGTGCTCAGGTCTTCTCTTAAGACCAACACGGGTCATAAATGATGGCAGGCGCTGGTCATCAATGAAGCCCCCGAAAACGGCAGGAACGGAGCATTCTGGGGAGTTGCTTAAAAAAACAAAAATTTGAACAAGAAGAAAATAATATGATTACAGTTGATGGATTGACCGTAGAATTTGGCGGCACCACCCTATTCAAAGACATTTCCTTCCAGATCAACGAGAAGGACCGTATAGCCCTGATGGGAAAGAATGGCGCAGGAAAGAGCACATTGCTCAAGATTATCGCCGGTGTGAGAAATGCTACTCGTGGCACCGTTTCCGCTCCCAAGGATTGCGTCATCGCCTATCTGCCTCAGCATCTGATGACCGAAGACGGCAGAACCGTATTCGAGGAAACCTGTCAGGCGTTTGCCCATCTGCACGAAATGCAGGCTGAGATTGACCGCATCAACAACGAGCTCACCACCCGTACCGATTACGACAGTGATGATTACATGCAGCTCATTGAGAAAGTATCCTCTCTCTCAGAGAAATTCTACGCCATCGACATGACTCATTTCGAGGAAGATGTAGAGAAGACGCTGCTCGGTCTCGGTTTCGAACGCTCTGATTTCAACCGCCCTACAAGCGAGTTTTCGGGAGGATGGAGAATGAGGATTGAACTGGCAAAACTGCTCTTGAAATCGCCAGACGTACTGCTGCTCGATGAGCCAACCAATCATCTCGACATCGAATCTATCGGCTGGCTCGAAGACTTCATCATCAACAGTTCGAAAGCAGTAGTTGTCATCAGCCACGACCGAAAATTCGTTGACGACATTACAACAAGAACCATCGAAGTAACCATGGGCCGCATCTACGACTACAAAGCCACTTACAGCCAATATCTGGAACTGCGCAAGGAACGCCGCGAACAGCAGATGAAGAAATATGAAGAACAGCAGAAGATGATTGCTGAAACCAAGGACTTTATAGAACGCTTCAAAGGCACTTATTCTAAAACCTTCCAGGTGCAGAGCCGCATGAAGATGCTGGAGAAACTGGAACTTATCGAAGTGGATGAAGAAGATACAAGTCGCCTTCGACTCAAGTTCCCGCCGAGCCCACGAAGCGGTGCTTATCCGGTTCAGATGAGCGATGTGGCGATGTCGTTTGATGGCAAGAAGATTTTCAGCGGCGTGAATCTTACCGTAGAAAGAGGCGACAAGATTGCCTTCGTGGGAAGAAACGGAGAGGGTAAGTCAACGCTTGTGAAATGTATCATGGGGCAACATCAGAACGAAGGAAAGTTGGAATTGGGACATAATGTGCAGATAGGTTATTTCGCCCAGAACCAGGCTTCTCTGCTCGATGGAGAACTTACCGTATTCCAGACCATTGATGATGTTGCCAAAGGTGAAATCCGCAACAAGATACGCGATTTGCTCGGAGCATTCATGTTTGGCGGAGAGGATTCTACCAAGAAGGTGAAAGTATTGTCGGGAGGTGAGCGCACCCGCCTTGCCATTCTCAAACTGCTGCTGGAGCCGGTGAATCTGCTGATTCTCGATGAGCCGACCAACCACCTCGACCTGAAGACCAAGGATGTGCTGAAACAGGCCTTGCTCGATTTCGACGGAACGCTCATCGTGGTTAGTCACGACCGTGATTTCCTCGATGGTCTTGTCAGCAAGGTTTATGAGTTCGGTCATGGTCGCGTCCGCGAACATCTCTGCGGCATTTACGAATTCCTGGAATCGAAGAAGATGGAAAATCTTCAGGAACTGGAGAAGAAACAATAACCCCCGATTCTATTGTTTTCTTATCAAAAATATTTCAAGCATAAAACAAAAAGTCCTGATGTTTCAAACAAACGAAACATCAGGACTTTATTTTTTCTATCTATTCGGAAAACCATTCCCGAAAAATTCTATTCGGAAAAAATTCCCTTCCGGGAATTACCAAAGCTCCAGGCGCTGGTTCTTAGGAATGAACAGCTTGTCGCCCTGCTTTACACCAAATGCCTCATACCATGCATCGATGTGAGGAAGTGCACCATCAACACGCCACTTGCCGAGAGAATGAGGATCATTCTTTACGCGGTTGCGGATTTCCTTATCAGTAATATTCTGTCCCCAAACACCTGCATAGGCGAGGAAGAAACGCTGGTCAGGAGTGAAACCATCCCTGTTCTTCAATGGCTTCTTGGCTGTAGCATTCTTGAAGGCATTGTATGAAACCATCAAACCACCATGGTCGGCAAGGTTCTCGCCGAGGGTGAAACGGCCGTTGGCATTCAGATCAGGCAACACCTTGATGTTGCTGAAGAAATCAGCATACATATCAGCACGCTTGTTGAAACCTTCTGCATCAGCAGGAGTCCACCAGTCCTTCAGATTACCGCTAGCATCATACTGACGACCCTGATCATCGAATCCGTGAGTCATCTCATGGCCGATTACTACGCCGATAGCACCATAGTTGAATGCAGCATCAGCCTTAGGATCGAAGAAAGGATACTGGAGAATACCTGCTGGGAAGCAGATCTCGTTGGTAGTAGGATTATAGTAAGCATTCACGGTCTGAGGAGTCATGTACCACTCATCCTTATCTACTGGCTTTCCTGCCTTCTTTGCAATCTCCTTATCGTTGGCAAACTTGCGGCAAGCCAATACGTTCTCATAATAGCTCTTAGATGGGTCGATGCTGAGCTTGCTGAAATCAGTCCACTTGTTAGGATAACCAATCTTTACATAGAACTTGTCGAGCTTGTTGTGGGCAGCTTTCTTTGTAGCATCGCTCATCCAGGCCTGAGCATCGATACGCTGACCGAGACTGATCTGAAGATTCTTCACGAGTGTCTCCATCATCTTCTTAGAGCTTTCTGGGAAATAGCGCTTGCAGTAGATGCGACCGAGCGCCTCGCCCAACTGAGCCTCTACCTGAGTAGTAGCACGCTTCCAAAGAGGATAATCCTCCTTACGGCCACTCATAGTCTTGCCGAAGAATTCGAAACGGGCTTCGCGAATCTCATCGCTGAGGTAAGAAGCAGAACTACTGATGATGTCCCACTCCATCAAAGCCTTCAATGTGCCTGCACATTCTGCAGCTGCCACCTTGTCATAACCGGCGAAGAAAGCAGGCTGACCTACGATCATCTCCTTGAGATTTTCGCTCTTGATTCCCTCGGCGTTGGCAAGTGCCTCGAGAGGAATGTTAGGATAATTCTCCTTGAATTCTGCCAAGGTCATCTTGTTGTAGTTGGCCTGAGGATCACGAAGTTCGGTACGGCTCTTAGAGAAAGTAGCGAGCGTTGTTTCGTGAAGGAATACGGCAGAAGCCTTCTTGGCAGCTTCATCAGCAGAGAAACCATAGAGCTGGAACATCTTGCTGAGGTAAGTCTTATAAGCCTCACGGATAGCTACAGTTGCAGCATCGTTGTTGAGGTAATAATCCTTGGCACCGAGAGTAAGACCGCCCTGCATCAGGATGTAGATGTTCATGGTTACGTTCTTCTCATCGGCATCAAAACCTGAGACATAGCCCAAACCGAGACCCATCCATGCATACTTAACCTGAAGCTTCTGAAGCTCTTCCTTGGTCTTGGCAGCTTCAATCTCATCCAGCAGAGGCTTTACTGGAGCGATTCCAGCCTTGTTGCGGCTGTCAACATCCATAGAGAGTTTGTAGAAATCAGACAATTTCTGCTCAATGGTTCCAGCCTTGTAAGTCTTCTTCTGGAGTTCAGAAAGAATGGTGTTGATGCGCTTGTTGTTGTTCTCAGCCAGCTGGTCAAAACTGCCATAACGGCTGTAAGCGGCAGGAAGAGGATTGTTCTTCTGCCATCCACCTGTAGCAAACTGATAGAAACTGTCTGCTGGCTTCACTGTCTGGTCGAGATTGCTCATGACAAGACCCGATTTATTCTGAGCATCAGCGCCTAATGGCAAAGCTGCAATCAGCATCATCGGTAAGATCATTTTCATTTTCATTTTCTTCTCTTTATTTTATATTAATGTTACTGTTATTTCGAAACTTCTTCCAATTCTTCCGAAAGGAGCATCCAGCGCTCGTTCTCCTCATCGAGACCCTTCATGAGTTCGGTGTATTCAGTAACGAGTTCCATGTTGGTTGCATTTTCCGGTTTCATCAGAAGTTCATCAATCTCCTTCTTTCTCGCTTCCAGTTTTTCTATCTTCGCCTCACATTCCTTCACGGCTTTCTCAGCCTTACGGATCTTCTTCTGCTGTTCTTTATGTTCAGCGTAGCTCTGCTTGCCGGATGTGGCAGAGGCAAGACTGTCGGCTGTAGAACCTGATGCGACAGAAGAACCGGAAGTATTGGCAGAAGGCGAACCGGCAGAAGCCATACTCTGGTTGGCAAGAGCCTGATTAATATTCTCGGCATTATGGGCACGGAGATAATCGTAAATACCACCGAGATGCTCACGAACCTTGCCGCCGCCAAACTCATAGACCTTATCTACCAGACCATCGAGGAATTCACGGTCATGGCTCACGATGATGGCTGTTCCATCGAAAGCTTGATGGCTTCTTTCAGCACATCCTTCGACTGCATGTCGAGGTGATTGGTAGGCTCATCGAGAATGAGGAGATTCACCGGTTCGAGCAGGAGCTTGATCATAGCCAGACGGCTGCGTTCGCCTCCACTCAGAACCTTGACAAACTTCTCTGAAGTCTCGCCGCCAAACATGAAGGCGCCCAGGAGATCGTTCACCTTCAGACGCATTTCGCCTGTTGCCACATTGTCGATTGTCTGGAAGATGGTAAGATTCTCATCCAAGAGCTGCGCCTGATTCTGGGCGAAATAACCAATCTGCACATTATGACCAATCTTGAGAGTTCCGGTGAAAGGAATCTCACCCATGATACATTTTACCAGGGTAGATTTACCCTCGCCGTTCTTACCGACGAAAGCCACCTTCTCGCCACGCTTGATGGTAAAGGTAACATGGTCGAAGACGGTGTGGGCGCCGTAATCCTTGCGCAGCTCATCGCAGATGATAGGATAATCGCCACTTCTGAGACAAGGAGGGAATTTGAGGTGCATCTGCTTGTTGTCAACCTCATCTACCTCGATAGGCACGATTTTCTCGAGCTGCTTGATTCTGCTCTGCACCTGAACCGCCTTGGTAGGCTTGTAGCGGAACCGCTCGATGAAATCCTTGATGTCGGCAATTTCCTTCTGCTGGTTTTCGTAGGCACGGAGCTGCTGCTCGCGGCGTTCAGCACGCAACACCACATACTCATCGTATTTCACCTTATAGTCTTCTACCCTTCCGCAAGTAATTTCGAGGGTACGGTTAGTTACATTGTTGATGAAAGCACGGTCGTGGCTCACCAGAACCACAGCCTTTGCACTCTGCGCCAGGAACTGCTCCAACCACTGGATACTTTCAATATCAAGGTGGTTGGTAGGCTCATCGAGGAGCAGGACATCAGGCTTCTGCAACAGAATCTTAGCAAGTTCGATACGCATTCGCCAACCGCCGGAAAACTCCTTGGTTGGGCGCTCAAAATCATCGCGCGTAAAGCCAAGACCGCTCAAGGTACGCTCTATCTCAGCCTCATAGTTTTCGCCACCCATCATCATGTAGCGTTCATGTTCCAGGGTAAACTTCTCTACGAGCTGAGCATAGCTTTCGCTCTCATAGTCGGTGCGGTCGGCCATTTCCTGCTGCATCTTGTCCAGACGCGCCTTCATTTCGGTATTATGGGCGAAAGCCTTGCGGGTTTCCTCCTTCACGGTCGTATCGTCCTGCAGTTTCATCACCTGTGGCAGATAGCCGATAGTGGTTTCGTTAGGAATAGCCACAATGCCGTCAGTAGGTTTCTGCAAACCGCAGAGAATCTTGAGCATCGTAGATTTTCCGGCACCATTCTTACCCACCAGGGCAATGCGGTCGCGGTCGTTGATGACGAAACTTACATCATGAAAGAGAGGCTTAACGCCAAACTCTACTTTCAGTCCTTCTACTGAAATCATCTATTTTTAATTTATAATTTACAATTAATAATTTATAGTTTACCTAACTCCTTTTACGGAATGAGCAGGGATGAATCTCCATAGCTCAGGAAACGGAAATCATGCGAAAGAGCATAATCGTAAACCTTCTTCCAGTCGCCCTTGAGGAAAGCACTCACCAGGAGCAGGAGCGTACTCTGAGGCTGATGGAAATTGGTGACCAGCATCTTCACAATCTTATACTGATAGCCAGGAGCAATGATTATCTGCGTGCTGGAATGGAGAGCCTCCAAGCCGTTGCGGTCCAGATAATCGATGATTGCCTGGATAGCCTGCATCGGAGTGATTCCATCTACCAGATTGCCATCTTCAGAAAGCTCGTAAGGATCCCACTGGTTTACATGCAGATCGTCTTCATTTGCCTCAGGATGCTTCAGCAGATGAACACCCATGTAATAGAGGCTCTCGATGGTACGGACGCTGGTGGTTCCTACGGCAATGACCCGACACTCGTGCTTGATGAGTTTTTCCAGGCTGCGACGATGAACAACAATGTATTCCGTATGCATCTGATGGCCTCGATTTCAAGGCTCTTCACCGGTTTGAATGTGCCGGCTCCTACATGCAGGGTTACTTCTTCGCGGTCGATTCCATGCGCATCAAGATCCTTGAGAACCGCATCGGTAAAGTGAAGTCCGGCAGTTGGAGCAGCCACACTTCCCTTGATTTTAGAATAAACCGTCTGATAGGTGGTCTTGTCGCTCTCCTCTGTCTTGCGGTTGAGATATGGAGGAATAGGCAACTCACCTACTGCTTCGAGAATCTCAGCGAAAGACACCTTGTCGTTGTCCCAATCAAAATCAACCCAATAGTTGGTTCCTCCGCCTTTGGCAACCATTTCCTGCGCTTCAGAACCGAGAGCATCTCCGCGTCGCATAGTGGCGCTGAGCGTAAGCTTGTGGCCCTTGATTTCGAAATCACGCTTCAGGCTTCCCTCTTTCCATTTCTTCAGATTACCGATCATGCAGAGCCATGAACAATGTCCGGCGGTCTGGAACATGAGTTCATAATCAGTAGGTTCTGCAGGCTCCATCAAGAAAACCTCAATAAGCGCACCTGTTTCCTTGCGGAAATGCAGACGCGCTTGTATCACCTTGGTATTGTTGAATATCATCAAGGCTCCTTGAGGGAGATATGTGGGAAGATGATGGAAAACATCATCGCTTACCTCGCTGTGCTTATAAACCAGCAGTTTGCTGTGGTCGCGCTGCGCGATAGGGAATTTTGCGATGCGCTCATCCGGTAAATCATAGTTATAATCACTAATCTTAATGTGTTTTGTATCCATTATTTATTTTTACTTTGAACTTTCTATTTTGAACTTTTATGCTTGTACTAAAGATTTGCCATCTGGCAGGTGGCATAAAGCACAACCATGATAAGGGTAAATATCACTACGGTCATGATTTTATCTACATCATCATAGTCGTAACCCGTACTCGTATACTGGTTGGAAATATACTTAATCTTTGGGGAGATGCGGTAATACATCCTGATGTAGATAAGATAAACGACAACTCCCACCACAGCTCCGATAGCCAGACCGCAAAGAATGTCGACCGGATAATGAACACCCAGATAAAGACGGGTCCAGCAGTTTACGAGCGACCATAATAACAGGGTCCACGTAACCAGTTTGCTGCGGATGAGCAACGAGAAGAAGATGGCTATAGAAAGCGTATTAGCCGCATGAGCCGAACAGAAGCTGAAACTCTTGAGGCGCATATTGTCAACCACCTGGACCGTATACTTGAACATCGGGTCGCTGGAAGGTCTGCATCTTTCAGCCAGCGGTTTGATGATTCCATCCACCAGTCCATCAGCCAGAAAGATACAGAGCACCGCTCCTCCAACCACGAGCGCAATCTGCCCCATCATCTCGTTGTTTCTTATCACAACAACGAAGAGGACGACATAAAGCGGAATCCATGTCCAGCCCGATGTAAGCGCCATCGCCATCTGATCGAGCCAGACATTCTCGCTGCCGTTAAACACATGCAACAGCTGCATGTCAAAATCTTGTATCCTACTAAAATCCATTCTCTTTATTTTAATCAGATTTTATCTTAATCAGATTTCCTCAATTGCCTTGGTTTCAATCCAGCCTTCTCTGCCGTCTCCAACCTTGATTCCACGCCAGCCTTTCATCGCCTTATCGGTAATATCAACGCGGGTTCCTTCATGCAGCAGGAAGAGGTCAGCACTCGTCTTGGCTGGAGTCTTCTTCACATTGACCGAAGGAGCGATGATGATGGCTCCCGTACGGTTAATGAGCATCTGCCGCTGCTGGTAAGCAAAGAGATTGCTCAGCAGGAAGACTGCCACGAAGAAGATTCCACCGAAGAAACCAATCTTGCGCAACACGATATGCGGACCGAAGAGATAAACCAAGACCAGAACCAGCGCCATGATGATGGCAATGATGCCAGTCTTAGCCCAACAGTCAACACTCGTAAAGTTAACCAGCGCCTTCCACCAGGTTACGAAGAACATCTCGCTTTCCGGAGTAATCTTATCGATGGTTTTGCTACGTGCAAACTGAAGGTTGAAGCTGATGTCTTCATCGCCTGGCGAGAGCAGATGGGCACGCTCATAATTGAGCACAGCCTTGGTAATATTGTCTGTACGGTAATAAGCATTGCCCAAGTTATAGTAAACTTCGGCAGAAACACCATAGTTGTTCAATATTTCCTCATAGTCGCGTATGGCCTGCTGATAGTTACCTTTCTGATATTCCGTATCAGCATTGTTCTTGGTTACAGCGCCTGCAGAAACCGAGCAGCCCAACATCACCATGATCATCATGACGAACGAATATCCGGTTGCACTCTTCTTGCGCTGCTTACGCGTTGCATTGATAGCATTTTCTATATCCATAATAGCAGTCATTGCTGATTCGAATGTACGGTTCATATTGCCGGCAGGGTCGCCCGGCGCATAGCGTTCAAACTCACATTCATCGAGCGCAGTTGTAAACTTCTCGATAGTTCTCTCCTCTACACAATGTTTTTCGAGCATAGCCTGAATGTTTTCACGTGAGAGTTTTTCGGCAGGCATGTTGAGCTTGTAGCTTACATAGCCCCACAAAGCACGGAGCACTTCATCGTAGAATTCTTCCTGCTTGCCACCGAGCATCAGCAGATGAGCCTTCTTCAGGCGCTTGGTTGCTATCTTGTTTGCCTTGTTGGAACGGACCTTTACAAGGTCGGCATTCTCGAGAGCACGGCGGCGGAAGACTATGAGCAGGGCAAAGAAGGCTGCCAATGGAACCAGCAGACTGGTCCAGTAGCCGAAGCTTCCGTAGAACATATCGTCAATATCATGGAGCTTAGACTTGCCCAGTTTCAGCGCATGAATGTCCTTATCCTTGTTGCTGAAATCTGATGTTTCATTATCTGAAGTTCCATCGCCCTTCTCCACGTTCAGCGTAAACGGCTGGGTCTTGATCGTCTTGTACTTGTTAGCCGAAGTATCATAATAGGTGAATTCTACCGCAGGAATGGTATAATTTCCCTGATTACGAGGCACAGCCAGGAAGTCATAAATCATATTGCCTTCTACGCCATTGGCTGTAAGGCGGGTCTTGTCTGTCACCTTCGCATCGTACTTGTCAAAATCCTTAGGGAAGGTAATGACAGGCTGCTTGAGCAGCTTCAGGTTTCCGATTCCTCCTACCACTACACGAATGGTGATAGGTTCACCAGCCTTTACTTCCTTCTTGTCGATGGAAGCAGTAATATTGAATTTACCTACACCGCCCGAGAAGTTGGCAGGGCGCTGAGGCAATGGATCAACCTGAATTTTCACACTAGGAGCAATAATATCTTTCTTTACTTCAACATAGCCGGAGCCACCATTGAAGAAAGCTTCCATCGGGTCAACGTTTCTGTTCTGCTGAACTACGATTCCCTTGAAGGTAATGGCTGGAATGGTGAGGTTTCCCGTCATCTGCGGATACATGACATACTGGCTCCATGTAACGCATCGGTAAGGTCGGCCGTTTACAGTTTCAGTATGGAAGGTCTTCTGCTGAGGCAGCGGAACTTCCTGATTGTGGAATCCCTTCAAGTCTGGCATCTTGCCTTCCAGCTGGGTAAGGTCTACCTGCGTGTAAACCTTATAAGTAAGGAGCACCGGTTCCTGTTCGTGAACACGTCGCTTGTTGGCTGTCACCTTGATGAAGAGGTCTCTGCCTGATATTCTTGATCCGGCAGTTCGCATGCGTGGTTCATTATAATCATTCTGTCCGTGCATGGAAGGAGCGCCGTTGTTGCGTGCAGCATGGCCAGAAACCGTAATCTTAACCGGACGGGAAGAGAGTTTCTTACCATTTACGATGGCATGAGAGGCACCAATGCCAAAGGTTCCGTTCTTAGCTGCGTAGAGCGTATAGGTAATGGTTACCGACGATGAAGAGGAAGTATGGCCATTGATCATCTGATAACTGGACTGCGATGAGGTGTAAGGACCAGCGATTACCTCAAGTCCTTCTCCTACTCCGCCCAGGCGGAATTCCTCTACATCACGTGTATTGATGGTATAGGCCACACGGAAGTTTTCTCCCGCCGCCACGTGTGTTGGTGCCGACACACTGATATGCTGGGCTTTCAGCTGCAAACTGAAGCCCAGAAGCATTGCCCATATAATAATAAACCAACCTATATGTTTCATGTTCAAATTAATTATGCTCGTTGTATTATTTTACTTTTACCAGTTTTTCTCATATTGCTTTCTGCGAGGCTGACTCATCGCTTTCTGCATCTTGCGCTTCGTATCCTTCTCCTGCTGGATGGCAGCGTTCAAGAGTTGTTCAGCATTATCTTTGCTCATCTTGTCCTGATTGTTCTGATTCTGCTGATTGTTCTTATTTTTATCGTTCTTGTTCTTGTCTTTATTCTGATCTTTGTTCTGATCCTTATTCTGCTTGTCTTTGTTCTTGTCCTTGTTTTTATTCTTGTTGTTCTTGTTCTTATCGTTCTGCTTGTTCTGCTTCTGGTTTTTGAGCAGTTTCTTGCAGAGGGCAAGATTATATCGGGTTGCATTGTCCTGCGGATTGCAGCGCAGGGCGTTCTCATAGCATCCTATGGCCTGCGCATATTGCTGATGCTGCTGCATGACCACACCCATGTTGTGGTAACTTCTGGCGCGTCGCATCTTGTTCGTTTCCAGTTTCGAAGCATTCTCAAACTGTATCATTGCCATCGAATCCTTCTGCTGCATCATCAGGGCGCAACCCAGATTATAGACAGCCTGCGCATTCTTCTGGTTCTTGGAGATAGCCTTGCGATATTGCGTTTCGGCTGCAGCCACTTCTGTTTATGATAGGCGCGGTTTCCCTGGCGGATGAAGTTGCGGTCGTTCTGTGCTCCCACCTTTGCCAAGCCCAGCACCATCAGGGCAAAAACCAATATATATCTTAAATATCTCATTCTTATTATATAATAATGTATAAACGTTTATCAGAAAGGCTTCCTGATGTCTTTCTTAAAAAACTTGATGTTTCGGAGCAGAGGATTCTTTACCTCAAGCAGACAGATTTCGATGATAAGCAACAGGATGACAAGAATACCTACAGCCTGGAACTGTTCATCATAGGCGCTGTAAACCACACTCGTTACATCACCTTTCTGCAATTTGGCAATATCATCATTCAATGCTCTTTCTGCATCGCTGGTATTATCTACATGAATGTACTGACCCTTGCCTGCCTGGGCAAGCTCCTTACACATCTGCTCATTCAGGGCGGTCATTACGGTGTTGCCCGCATTGTCCTTCAGATAAGAGCCGTCGCCCATAGGGATTGGCGCTCCCTTGGTGTTACCTATGCCCAGGATGAAGACATTGATTCCTTTCTTGTTGGCAGCAGCCGCTGCCTCCTGTGCGCCAGGCTCATGGTTTTCGCCATCGGTAATAACGATGATGGCTCTGCCCACATTCTCCTGCTGGGTGAAACTCTTGGAAGCCAAATCGATGGCTGCTCCGATATTGGTTCCCTGGGTCTGGATAAGACCAGGGGTTATGTTCTGGAGAAACATCTTTGCCGAAACATAATCGGTGGTGATTGGCAACTGCACGAACGCATCGCCTGCAAAGACGATGAGTCCAATCTTATCGTTGTTAAAGTTGTCGACCAGATTTTCGATAAGCATCTTACTCTTGTCCAAACGGGATGGAACCACGTCCTGACAGAGCATGGAATTTGAAATATCGAGGCAGATGATGGTTTCAATACCATGTCGCTTATCGTGAGAAATCTTGCTGCCCATCTGCGGGCGAGCTACCATCACGATAAGAAGCGCCAAGGCTGCAAGCATCAGCACAAACTTAACTGTAGGGCGATATTTGGAGATGTTGGGCATGAGCTGTTTCAGAAGTTCCGGATCGCCGAGCTTCTTCAGTTTAGCCTTTCTTCTTCTCCATCCTATCAGTCTGATGAGAATCAGTACTGGTATAATCCACAACAGCCAGAGAAATATAGGATCTTCAAATCTTAACATTTTCTATTCTAATTATATCTTCTATTCGATTATCCGATAATCAGTAAAATATCTCCGATAACTGGTAAAATATCTCCGAAAGATAGCGGAATATCTCCGAAAGATAGCGGAATATCTCCGAAAGATAGCGGAATATCTCCGATAATCAGTGATGGCTCAGTATCCGGATTACGGAATTCTTCTGAACCAGGTGATGCGGAGCAGGATTTCTACCAGCAATACCAGGAGAGCTGCCAAGGCGAATGGCTGATAAGCTTCATATCGCTTAGCGAAATGCTTGACATTAAACTTGGTTTTCTCCAGTTTATCAATGTCTCTGTAAATCTTCTTCAGCTCATTATTGTTCGTAGCGCGATAGAATTACCATCGGTTGTCTGAGCAATGTCGCTCAGCGTCTTCGTGTCTATCTCTACCGGAATATTGACGTACTGTACTCCTCCTGCCACAGGCATTGGATAAGGAGCCACCTTGTTGGTTCCAACACCGATGGTGTAAACACGTATTCCATAGCTTTTGGCAATCTCTGCTGCGGTCATTGGCGAGATTTCACCCATGTTGTTACTTCCGTCGGTAAGAAGAATCACAACCTTCGATTTTGACTTAGAATCCTTCAGGCGGCTCACGGCATTGGCGAGTCCCATTCCCACTGCAGTTCCATCGTCAATCAGTCCCCGGGCGGCAATATCCGTACGGGTTGCCTGCAAGAGGCGCAACAGACTGGCATGATCGGTTGTCATCGGGCACTGGGTGAAAGCTTCACCGGCAAAGATAGTCAGACCGATGTTGTCGTTCGGTCTTCCCGAGATGAATTCTGTAGCCACATCCTTAGCCGCTTCCATACGGTTCGGTCTCAAATCTTCGGCAAGCATAGAGGTGGAAACGTCCATTGCCAACATAATGTCAATGCCTTCTACCGTCTTGTTGTCCCAAGCTGTATGCGTCTGCGGACGAGCCATCGCACAGACGATGAGCACGAAACAGATGCATCTCAGTACCATTGGCAGATGGATGAGACGCACACGCAGGCTCTTCGGAGCATATTGATACTTTTTCGTGTCGCTCATGCGCATGGTTGGCGCATTCTTCTTCCTGTAGAGGAAATACCATAATACATAAGGTATCAGCAACAGGAGCAACAGAAAATAGCCTTTACTTGCAAATTCCATTTCTATATTTTTCTATTTATAGCCAGACAAAGAGTTTCGGAATAAACCGCTTTGCCCGGCGAAACGTTTCATAAGAACACCCTGCTTTACATCAGCAGCATGGCTGACTGATAAATGATGTAACCCAACAGAGCCAGACCTACGATGGCTCCTATCCAGAGGAGCGACTTGATGAGGCGGCGCTGAGATTGCGTCTTCTGCTCTTCATTGGTCAGTTGTGGAACCACCTTTTCTTCTGTAGGTTTCTCATCTGTCTTGGTCTGGTCGATGAAGTTGATGGCATTCACCAGGTTTGCGTCGTTCTCATTCACCAGGGTTTCATATTTGGCAAACTTCACGAGGTCGGCAGTCTGGAAGAGTTCCTTCAGTTCATCAATCATCTTCTGGTCGCCTGCTTCGCGCAAACGTTCGATGATTTCCATACTGGTCATTTCCATCGCATTGAATCCGAAACGGCTCACGATATATTCTCTCAGCGTATTGGTAAGCTGGGTGTAGTAAGCCTTCTGTGTTTCCTGATTCTCTACGTGCTGCTGCTTGATTACGTTGATTTGATTCAGCGCCTTTTCATGAGCCGGAACACGTTTTACGATGCGGATATGGGTGATAATCGGCTTGTTATTCTTTAATCTGTTGCGCAGATAAAGCCATGCGCCACAGAGGATTAACAGCAATAGGCTCAACCAAAAAATCGCACTCCATTCGCTCCAGGAGAAAGGATTATCCTGAACATCCTTAGGCGGATAGAACTGGTTGGGATGAACCGTATCTACGGGCACGGTGAGCACCTTCAGCGCAAGCTGGTTGCCATGACAGTTCTTGCCGTTTACCTTCACATTGAGCGCAGGAATCACGTACACCTTTTCATCAAATGAAGTCAGCGTATAGTCGCGGCTCACCACCATGCGGTCGTCGCCTATGTGCGAAGTGTCGCCCTTACTCTGCTCTACCACTTCCACTCCCGGCGTAATTTGCTGCTGCGGCTTGAAAGATGGCAAATCCACCTTATCGCCCTGCTTGACCGAAGCCTTAAGATGCAGCACGGTCTGCTGTCCTATCAGTATCTGCAGCGAGTCGATGCGTTGCTCTACCTGCTGGGCATGAGCTAAGCCTGAGCACCCCAGGAGAGCGAGCGACAATATGATATTCTTTACTTTAAACATAGTTTCTTTACTTTGAGCTTTCGGTTTATCAGCCCCTCTGCTTGAAAAGCATCAGGAGCGCCTTAGAGAAGTCCTCATTAGTGGCAATCGAAGTCCAGTCGACCTTGCTTTTGGCAAAGTCGGTTTTCAGATTCTCCTGCTGCATCAGCCATTGCTGTGTATGGGCCATTCGCAGTTTCTTCGAACTTGTATCAATATACATTTCATGTCCGGTTTCTGCGTCCATCACCTTGAGCAGTCCTACGTCAGGCAGCACCTTGGCACGCGGGTCGTAAACCTGGATGGCTACTACATCATGTTTCTGGTTGGCAATCTGCAGCTGATGCTGGAAATCCTTATGATCGTAGAAATCGCTGATTACGAAAGCTGTGCAGTGGCGTTTCATCACGCGGGTGAAATATTCCAGGGCGCAGCCGATGTCGGTACGCTGGCTTTGCGGCTGGAAGTTGAGCATTTCTCTGATGATATAGAGAATATGCTTTCTTCCTTTCTTAGGCGGAATGTACTTCTCAATACGGTCAGAGAAGAAGATGACACCTATCTTGTCATTGTTCTGAATGGCACTGAAGGCGAGTGTGGCAGCAATCTCAGTAGCCAGATCGCGCTTCATCTGCTTCATCGTACCGAAATCGAGCGACCCACTGACGTCTACGAGCAGCATCACGGTAAGTTCCCTTTCCTCTTCAAACACCTTGACATAAGGTTTATGAAAGCGGGCGGTCACGTTCCAGTCGATGTCTCTCACATCATCGCCGTACTGATATTCGCGCACCTCGCAAAGGCCATTCCCCTGCCCTTGAAGGCAGAATGATACTGACCAGCGAAGATGTTCTGACTCAGTCCGCGAGTCTTGATTTCTATCTTCCGAACCTTTTTTAAGATATCTTGTGTATCCAAAATCCTAAACTATTAACTATAAACTATTAACTGTTAACTATAAACTGTTAACTATAAACTGTTAACGATCAAGGCACTTCCACCTTATTAATGATGCGGCTCACGATTTCCTCGCTTGTCACATTGCTTGCCTCAGCCTCGTAAGAAAGGCCGATACGATGGCGCATTACGTCATGGGCTACAGCTCTTACATCTTCTGGAATCACATAGCCGCGATGCTTGATAAACGCATAAGCTCTGGCTGCCTTGGCAAGAGAGATGCTGGCACGAGGACTGCCGCCGAAGGTAATCATGTCTTTCAGTTCGCCCAGTCCATAGCGGTCTGGATAACGAGAAGCAAAGACGATATCGGCAATATACTGCTCAATCTTCTCATCGAGATAAACCTCGTTTACTATCTTGCGAGCCTTCAGAATCTCCTCGGCTGATGTTACAGGTGTAACCTCAGGAAGTCCGCCCTGAATATTCTCACGGATGATGAGCTTCTCCTCTTCCAGTGTAGGATAATCGATGATTACCTTCAGCAGGAAACGGTCTACCTGTGCTTCAGGCAACTGATAGGTTCCTTCCTGCTCGATAGGGTTCTGTGTAGCCATTACCAGGAACGGACTAGGCAGTTTGAAGGTTTCATCGCCAATGGTAACCTGGTGTTCCTGCATGGCTTCGAGCAGCGCACTCTGCACCTTGGCTGGGGCACGGTTAATCTCATCTGCCAAAACGAAATTGGCGAAGACAGGACCGCGCTTTACATGGAAAGCCTCATCTTTCTGTGAATAAATCTGAGTACCCACCACATCGGCAGGCAACAGATCAGGAGTAAACTGAATGCGGCTATAGTCGGAGCTGATAAGCTGTGACAATGTCTTGATTGCAAGTGTCTTCGCCAGACCAGGTACACCCTCAAGCAGGATATGACCATCAGAGAGAAGACCGATAAGAAGGCAATCTACGAGGTGTTTCTGACCTACGATTACCTTATTCATGCCCATTACCAGGTTGGTAACAAACTGACTTTGTTGTTCTATCCGGATATTCAATTCGCGGATATCAATAGCTTCTGCCATAATTCTATATTTTTACGTTTAATTTCTTAATTCAAACAATATATTTCCAAAACTAAACGCAAAAGTACTCAAATTAAGCCACAAAAGCGAAAAAACCTATCTAAATAATATTAAAAATGTTTCATAAAAGCTATTTTTAGATTCTTTTAAAGAATAGCTTTTATGAAACAAACTAGATTTCAAATATTTTATCTGTTTTTATGCTTCATGTACCAAGGATGAACCAGAAAATTGTACACCAGCAACGATACGATTGTAAAAAGAAGCGCATAGTGCAACATCCCTGATTCAATCATATTATATACAGGATGATCTACGTCAAAATGCGCTCTCGCCGGAAGATTATGGAACAGGAATCCGAGACCGAGTCCCAAGCTCAATCCCAATTCCCAAGCCAGGAAGAATGAGTTCACGCTCGTGCCGCGCTGGCAATGTTTGGCAAGCTTGATATAGAAGAGCAGAAAACGGCTTCCGATGATTCCCAAGCTGAAACCCAGCAAGGTTGGAACCACGATTTCTACAGCAAACTCCTGACTTCCGAACGAAATCAATTCAGCAGAAGCCAACAATATCAGACCTACGATTATCTGACTCTTCAGATCTGCATCAGCAAAGACAAACTTTTCTGCCAGAAACGCCAAGACCAATCCTCCGAAAATCATCAGAAAGTTACCAGTAGAATGAGGCACAGAAAAGTATAATCCCGCAGAAAAAGTAATCAGGATGATGTTGATAAACAGTGGAGTTCCCTGTGGCAGATAGAAGCGGTCGAGGCTGAAAGCCTTAATTCCTTCGGCAGGTGCCTTAAAAGGAAACTTGGCGCGAGAAACCAGCACGAAGGCTCCCAAAGCCAGCAACGAAGCCGTAGGGAAAACATAGGCCATGCCGAAATAGTTGTAAACAAAATATGCCACCAAGGGGCCTATGGCTATCGAAAAGCGGGCAAACCAGGAGGTAATGTAATTAGCCTCGGTGCGCTGGAACGACTCGCAGGAATCAATAACCAGCGTACTGGCAAGCGACATCTGAGCCAGCCCCAGAAATGCTCCCAACAGGAAACGGACCGCCAGGAGAATCTCAAAAGGAAACCTGATGTTCCAGAACGTATCCAGATAGTAAAGAACCGAAAGGCAAACAACCACACCTAAAATGGAAAGCTGACAGACCATATTCCTGCGGTAGCGCTGCACCAGATAAGAGCAGAAGCCGCCAAACAGGAAAAGTCCCAAGCCGTATGCAAGAAGCACACACCCTATCTGCCACATCTGATACTTCTCCTGAATCAGGAAATAAGGAATGGCAAAAACAAGCATGTACACACTCGACATCAGCAAGAGGTTGGCAAAGCATAATCGCCAGAAGTCCTTGTGCCACAGCTTGATATGTACTGGTGTATTTTGTGTATCCATTATTCTAAACTCTTTTATGAATCTATCGTATTTATACTCTCTTACACTTCGCTAAAAAGAGAGTTAATGTTAATAACTCTCTTCAGTGCTAGGATAATCTACGGTCTTCACCGCATCAATATAAGCCTTCACACCCTTGGTCATTTCCTCGCCTACTTGAGCAAAGTGGCGCAGGAACTTAGGCTTGAAGCCCTGTGTCATTCCGAGTGCATCAGCATAAACCAGAACCTGTCCGTCGCAGCCGTTACCTGCACCGATTCCAATCGTTACAGCCTTCACCTTCTTGCTTACTTCAGCAGCGAGCTTAGCAGGAACCTTCTCCAGCACGATGGCAAAGCAGCCTGCTTCATCCAGTGCAATGGCGTCGCTGATAAGTTTCTGTGCCTCAGCCTCTTCCTTGGCACGAATGCCATAACCGCCAAACTTATTAACGCTCTGCGGGGTAAGTCCGAGATGACCATGAACAGGAATACCTGCATTAACCAGCGCCTTAACCGTGTCGCAGATTTCTACGCCGCCTTCCAGTTTCAGAGCGTCTACACCCGTTTCCTTCATCATGCGGCAAGCATTGCGCAGCGCCTCTTCCTTGCTGATCTGATAGCTGCCGAAAGGCATGTCGCAAACCACGAAAGCATGCTGGCAGGCACGTGCCACGCTGCGGGCGTGATAAATCATCTGGTCTACGGTAATCGGCAATGTGTCTGCATTTCCTGCCATCACATTGCTGGCCGAATCACCTATTAATATAGAGTCAATTCCTGCAGCATCTATAATTCCGGCTGTTGTAAAGTCGTATGCTGTCAGCATGGTTACTTTCTCGCCAGCCTTCTTCATTTCTGCGAAGGTCTTGGTGGTAATTTTCTTCTTGTCAGTAGATAAATATCCCATTTTTTATTTTGATTTATTTATTGTTCTGCGTTGAATCTATTTCGCATTCTCCACGATGCGCTGCAAGTCAGCAAAACTGAAACCTCTGTAATCATCTATCACATAGTCGGATAGCGGCTGGATGGCTTCTCTGCTGTTCGTTGTGGCAAGACCTAGGGTAAAAGCTCCTGAGGCTCTCACCGCCTTCAGTCCGTTGAAGCTGTCTTCCAGTCCTACACAGTCCTCCGGTTCCACACCGAAATAGGCTGCACCTTTCAGATAGCAGTCTGGATGAGGCTTGCTCTCAGCGAAATCCTCGCTGGTCAGCACACGGTCGAAATAAGCCTTGAATTCCGGGTGACGGTCGTAGACATTCAGCATCTTCTGAATGTTGCTGCTCGTTACCACAGCGCATTTTACGCCATGCTCCTTCAAGTCGCTGATGAAATCTTCGAACCCCGCAATATATTCATACTGCATGTTCTTTTCAAACTCATCCAGTCGGGCTGTAATCTTAGCCTGTTCCTCCTTTGCGCCTGTAAAACCTTCGATGTGGGCGAAGACGGCTTCATCGGTGAAATACTTGTCGTAAATCTGAACCAGAGTCTGTCCTTTGATGCGATATTCGAAATCGGGCATTTCCGGATGATACTCCCTGCCTATCATTCCCCAGAAGATGGAGTACTGCGATTCTGTATCGAATACCACACCATCCAGATCGAAGAGTGCTGCTTTTATCATATTTCCTTGTCTGTTTTATCTATTTTTGCTTAAATTATATTGAAAACGGGTGCAAAGTTACGCAAAAAACTTAATATACGAGCATAATCTAACAGATTTTGATGTTTTTATTACGTGTTTTCCGATTTTTTACACTACCTTTGCAGAAAAATCAGTAGAAATAAAGAAGAATACATATAATTATATGATAGAAATAATAGAGAAATACTTCCCGAACCTCACGGAAGAGCAGAAAAAGCAGTTCGAGGCACTCGATGCATTATACCGCGACTGGAACAGCAAGATCAATGTCATCAGCCGCAAGGACATCGATAATCTGTACGAGCACCATGTGCTCCATTCTCTGGCAATAGCCAAAGCCATCCATTTCCGTCCGGGCACGGAGATTCTCGATTTCGGCTGCGGCGGAGGTTTCCCGGGCATTCCGCTCGCCATCCTCTTCCCTGAATGCAAGTTCAAACTGATAGATGGAACGGGCAAGAAAATAAGAGTCTGCAACGAGGTGGCTACGGCCATCAATCTACAGAATCTCAAGGCTGAACACCTGCGCGGAGAAGACGAAAAAGGCAAGTACGATTTCGTGGTAAGCCGTGCGGTAATGCAGCTTCCTGACCTGATGAAGATTATCAAGAAAAACTTTAAGCAGAAGGGGCAAAACGCTCTGCCTAACGGACTTCTGTGTCTGAAAGGCGGTAATCTGAAAGAAGAGCTGAAGCAATACTTCAAGATTTCAGAAATCACTCCGCTCAGCACTTTCTTCGATGAAGAATGGTTCAGCCAGGACAAGCAACTGGTTTACGTTCCGGCATAGAAGAAGTGAAGAGTGAAAAGTAATCATAAAGTTCAAAGTAAGAAATGTTACATATAGAAAGATTTCAAGTAAACATGTTGCAGGAAAACTGCTACGTGGTGAGCGATGAGACCAAGGAATGCGTCATCATCGATTGCGGCGCCTTCTATCCGGAAGAGCGCACGGCTATTACACAATATATTAAGGAGAACCAGCTCAAGCCCGTTCACCTGCTCGTAACCCATGGCCATCTTGACCATAACTTCGGCAACAACACCATCTACCAGGAGTTCGGACTGAAACCGGAAGTATCGGCAGCTGATGAAAACCTGATGAAGGGACTCGCCAAGCAGGCAGAAACCTTCTATCAGATGCAACTCGATTACCAGTTTCCGCCGATTGGCAGATTCTTCGAAGATGAAGAGATCATCAAGTTCGGCAACCACGAGTTCCAGGTCATCGCCACTCCGGGCCACAGCAGCGGTTCCGTCACCTTCTATTGCGAGGCAGAGCACGTAGCCTTCACCGGCGACACCCTCTTCCACAGCTCTATCGGCAGAACCGATTTCCCTGGAGGCAGCATGTTCCGCATCATCAACAGTCTGCGCCATCTCGGTCAGTTGCCTGATGAAACCCAGGTTCTCCCGGGTCATGGCGAATACACCAGCATAGGTGAAGAACTCGCTCACAATCCATATATGGACCGTTAAAACAGCATTTTTTAAAAGTCAGGAGATTTATCAGTGATGATCAAGAAATCGAATACAGAGAAGATCATTCTCGGCATTGACCCCGGAACCAACGTGATGGGCTATGGCGTAATCCGCATCATCGGCAACAAGGCCGAACTGGTGGTGATGGGCGTCATCGACATGCGCAAGGAGAGCGATCCCTATCTCCGGCTGGGCAAGATCTTCGACCGCGTAACCGGCATCATCGACAGCTATCTGCCCGATGAGATGGCCATCGAAGCCCCCTTCTTCGGCAAGAACGTGCAGTCGATGCTCAAGCTGGGCAGAGCGCAGGGAGTAGCCATCGCAGCCGCCATTCATCACAGCGTTCCTATCCACGAATATGCGCCGCTCAAAATCAAGATGGCCATTACAGGACAGGGACAGGCTTCGAAGGAACAGGTGGCGGGAATGCTGCAGCGACTGCTCCATATTCAGCAAGACGAAATGCCGAAGTTCATGGACGCTACCGATGCGCTTGGGGCAGCCTACTGCCACTTCCTGCAGATGAACCGCCCGGAGACCGACGCCAAGCACTACAGCAGCTGGAAAGACTTTGCAACAAAGAATCAGAGTAGAATAAAAAAATAAGAGAGATGCAAAAGATTATTAGCATTAAAAATGGTGTTACCCGTATGCCTGAATGGCGTATGGCAGAACCCGTAAACTTCGAGGCGTGCGATGGTGAACACATCGCTATCGTAGGTCCGAACGGTGGAGGAAAATCAATGTTTGTCGACATCATCGTAGGTCGCCACCCACTCCTGATGCACGACCCTGATTACGATTTCTCACCTAGTCAGAAAACTATGGTGAGCGACAACATCAAGTATATTACCTTCCGCGACTCCTACGGAGGCGATAACGACCGCACTTATTTCCTGCAGCAGCGCTGGAACCAGCTCGAGATAGACGAGAACACGCCTGTCGTAAAGGACAAGCTGGAAGAAGCCTACCAAATGGCTGGTGAAGACACTCCGGAGCGCAGAGCCCTGCAGCAGCACATCTACGAACTCTTCCACATGCAGCACCTGATGGACAAATACACCATCCTGCTCTCAAGTGGCGAGCTCCGCAAGTTCAAACTTGCCTCTACCCTCTTCTCAGAGCCTCGCGTACTCATCATGGACAATCCGTTTATCGGACTCGATGCTGAAACCCGCGACCAGCTCAAGGAACTGCTCAAGACCCTCTCTTCTGAGCGAGCCCTGCAGATTATCCTCGTACTGAGCAAGAGCGATGATATTCCTGATTTCATCACCCACGTGGTAGAAGTGAAGGATATGAAGGTTCTGCCTAAGGTAACCCTCGCCGAATATCTTGCCGGCAGAGAATCCGTGCCTGCCCATGTGCTGAGCCCGGAGCTGGAACAGGCCATCGTAGACCAGCCTTACAGCGACCGCGAATATCACACCCAGGAAGTGGTGAAGATGAACAAGGTGCGCATTCAGTATGGCGAACGAATCATCCTCAAGGACCTCGACTGGACCGTGATGAACGGAGAGCGATGGGCTTTGAGCGGACAGAACGGAGCCGGAAAGAGTACGCTCCTCAGTCTGGTTTGTGCCGATAATCCGCAGAGTTACGCCTGCGACATCACCCTCTTCGACAATCCTCGAGGCAGCGGCGAAAGCATCTGGGACATCAAGAAGCACATCGGCTACGTATCGCCTGAGCTTCACCGCTCTTACCAGCGCGACCTGCCAGCCATCCGCATCGTAGCAAGCGGACTGATGGATTCCGTAGGCCTCTATGTAAAGCCGAAGGAAGAAGATATGGACAAGTGCCGCTTCTGGATGAAAGTCTTCGGACTGGAAGGTCTTGAAGAGCGTGGTTTCCTGAAGCTCTCCAGCGGCGAACAGCGCCTCGTTCTCCTGGCACGAGCCTTTGTCAAGGATCCGGAACTGCTGATTCTCGATGAGCCGCTTCACGGACTCGACAACCGCAACCGCCGTCTTGTAAAAGACGTCATCGAAGCCTTCTGCCGCCGCCAGAACAAAACCATGATCATGGTAACGCATTATAAGGAAGAATTGCCAGCGTGCATCGACCACAGCATCTTCCTCATGCGCCACACCAACGATTAAAAAAAATTGATAATTAATAATTTCAGAAAGATGAGATACATAATATTATTATTTGCGCTCACCCTCAGCATAGCTAAGGCAAGCGCCCAGGATGTATTAAACGAGGTGCTCCGCACTTCTGATGCAATCATCAACGACACCACGAAGAGCATGGACGAGCGCCGTACAGCCCTCTTCAAGTTTGACGCAATGACCTACATGCGCAGCAAGATTCTGCCACCGTATGTAATGCTCGACAAGAATCTGAGCAAGGACACCTTGAACATAAAGGTTCGCTATCTCAACGAGCAGGCCTACGCCATGAGCGTATATATTACGCTCTATCAGAGACGACTGAAGGAGGCTTCAAACAAGAACAAGCCGCTCGTAACCCAGTTTTTCAAGCAGGCAACCATCGACCACAAGGCATTTAAGGATGCAGATACAGAGTTTACCCTGGCTTATTACAACACCCCGGATGTTCCTACTCCTTTCTGCCTCGACTGCGATTGGGTTTCAACCTTGGCATTTATCCGCAGTATCGACTGGTCAAAGCTTTAAGAACGTTTTCAGTCAGAAAATATATAAAAACAGATTAGCAGCATCCCTTATGCAGGGATGCTGTTTGTCTATAGGATGGTTATCCAGATACCTTCGTCTCGGTCGCGCGCCGCTGTCATGGCGTTGATGAGCCGCTGCAGCCAGATACGGGAGTTCACCACCATGCCCTCGAACTTGTTCTCCCCAACGAGGATGCAGCCTTGTGTGTCGTCAGGATAATTGCCTGCATGGATGCGGATGCCCTCGAAATTCGGCACACCCACCAGCAATGGCAACCAACGTTTGAATCTTGGAGAATACGATATGACCACAGGATAAGTACCCTCAGGAATGGCAGTATGGCCAGGTACCTTACGAGCCTTCACGCCGCTCTTGCGGCTATAGCGGGCATCCACTTCCTCTGGCTTTAGCTTGATACCCAACAGATTGCGCCATGTAGGCTCCATGGTATCGCAGAGATATGTATCTTTGGACAACAGCTGGCAGTCAAAGGTATGAATCAATTTGCACTTGTCGTCTTTCTTCTTGCCCGGCTGCGAGTTACGACTTACGCTTGCATCGGTCAGCAGATAGATTCTGCCGATGGTATAAGTTCCTTTTTTAGCTATACGCTTTAATACTATTTCCATTTTGTTTGAATGTTAAGTGTTAAACTATTTTGCGTTAAAACATCTCAGGTCGAGTCCGTCAGAACGAAATAATAGCTTCTTAAAACTGAATAACTGAATACTGAACACCTTTCCGCCCTGCTTTCCGTCAGCTCCGTCGGCATTTACTCCCCTCGGAGGAATTTTCTCGATATAATGGCGGTTCACCCAGTTTCTCAGCATCGTCGCCGTACCCTTCTTTCCGAAGTCGTTATGCAGACGTACCATTTCAGCCTGTGCATAAGTGAAGGTGTCAGGCAATTGCTGCAGCAGGTTGGCTGGTCCTCGCTTGCTCGATTTCTCTCCTACCTCATTAGCCTTGGCTATGCTTGCACCAAAGAAAATCATCTTGCACCACAGGTCGTAGCTCTCGCTCCATCTGATGAACTCTTCTATTTCGGGTTCCCATTTGCAGCCGTTTGCCACGTATAGCACGCAAGCCTTGAGGAAGGCAATAACGTTGCCACGGAAGGAGAGATTCTCGAACACCCTGTTTTGCGACATGCGCGAAAAGTCGGCGTTCTCATCCTTCAACTTTTCTGCCAGGTCGGAAGCCTCAGCACAGTCTATCCTACCCGACGCCTTGCACAGATTCTCTATGTATGGTCTGAGCGCCTCTCTGAAGGCATCGTCGTATTCGCCGTATACTGGCATTTCGGCACCGATTTCCCGCTCCGGGATGGTACAGAAGTTGATGCGGCTGATAGGTCCGTCGGTGAGCACCTTCGAGAAATATCGCTGCCCCAGCTGGACGGTGGTCGATGCATTCCAATTGAACCGGATGGTGATGCGCTCGGTGACGCTCGATGTACCCACGCGGGTCTGACCGTATGAGTTCCCAGGATCAAAGGCAAGGCACATAATCTTGAACTGCTGGTTGCCCTGCCCCTTGAGGGCGTCGAACTGGTCTATCTCATTGAGCGATGTATAGAGAAAATGTTCCTGAGCCTCAGCCGTGCGCATCACGAATGCCGGGTTGGTCATATCGGCGTCTATCTCCTGGATGATGAGGTTTTCCGGACGCTTGCGCTTATCCTTGTTGGCACCCTTGCGTGTCACCTCTTCTTTCCATTCCTTCTCCCGTTGCAGGTTCTCACGGTCGCGCTGTCTGATGTCCTCCATAATCATGTTGATGGGCATCTGCACACAGTTCTTGCCTGCGCCCGTACCCGCCAGCAGGCAGCACATCAGGGTTGCCTCGTGCTCCACGTTGTCAATATACTTGAAGGTGGTCTTACAGAGGTGTGTAGCAAGTGGCGGGAAGATGGCGTGTGCCACGGCTGGCTTGTATACGTCCGGTGTCTTTGATAGCAGCAGCTCCACGAGTTTCGGGAGATGTTCGGGCATCGGAGGCGGAGCTAATTTATCATCTTCCGCATTGATATCCGTGCCGCCTTCGGAACCCACAGAACTTGCGGATTTGAATGCCACGGCATCCTTCTGGGAGGACTTCTCTGCCTGGGCATTGATGCGGATTACGGCTTGCGACATCGGTTTCGAACTGTCACCATATTTCGCATAGAAGTCGTGGATGAGCTGCTGACAGTCACGCTCCTGCGAGAAGGCAGGCATCTTCTGCGCCACCACCGCCTTCAGTTCCTCTTCGGGCATCACTCTCGATGCGCCTGCGCTCATAATCGCCAGGAGCGATGAGTGGCGCGAGCCTGGGGTGTTGATGTCTACGTCCTTCAGACCTGCCGCATTGCGGAAGAGGTCGAAGGCTGCTAGGTTCTTGCCGGTTGCCACTGCGACAGCATCCTGATGAGTTCCAGCAGGGCTGAGATGAGCAGCATTGCTATCACTAGGTTGGGCAGGCTGAATAGCAGAAACAGCCACACCTCTTCCGTCAATGGTGAGGCCACGAGTCAGGTAGGCTTGTCTGCGCCTCTTCAGCTCTTCCTGTGGCAGTACCTCGTACCAGTGGGGCGAACGATAGATTTCCGAAGCCTTGTCGGTGATGAAGAGCATGCGCTCTGGCGTGATACAGCTCTCGTCGTAGGGCACGCCCAGCGCCTCGCAATAGGCTCGCTGCGTCTCCTCGATAGTCATGCCGATGGGCATGCGGATGTCGATGTGCAACTTCTTGCGGGCTGAGTACTCCAGGTGCAGCAGGGCTCCGTTCCAGATGGTGTCGCTACAGTTCAGCTCTCGTGCCTTCTCTATCGCCTTATCCACATATTCCTTGTCGTCCACATCGATGGTGGTCTGGAAGAGGAAGCTTTCGGGCACGGCGTTCTTCTGCGAGCGTCTGTTGTCTCGGAACTGGTAGTAGTGAGCGCAGCGGAAAGGCAGCTGCTTCTTCAGTTCATCGTTACCCCCACGTATGGCAGCTACCAGGTCTGCCATCCAGGGATAAGCGATGGTCTTGTCGTAGACCGAGAGTGGCTGGGAGCTTACGCTCCCCTTATTGCCATTCTTGTACGGATTATATGCTATAATATGTTCCATCGTTTTAATTTTGAATGTTGAATGGTGAATTTAATGTTGAATGTTGAGTGTTGAATGTTGAATTTAATGTTGAGTGTTGAATGTTGAGTGTTGAATTTAATGTTGAGTGTTGAATGTTGAATTTAATGTTGAATGTTGAATTGCCTAACGGTCGCAAGGGCGCTAGCCTAATTCAACATTCAACACTCAACATTCAACATTCTTCTTGAATCCGGCAATCAGTTCCTTGTGCTCTACCTTGAGGTAGCGCAGCATGTCCTGCTTGTCCAGGTCACGGCTGAAGGTATAGTTCACCTGCACCGTGCGCTTGGTGGTGCGCACCACGGCATGCTTGGTCTTGAAGATTTCCTCGAAAAGCTTCTCGCCCGTACGCTCGTAAGGCTTGAAGTCGAACTCGTCGCCTCCCTTTTCGCCAGAGCATACCATTCTGCCCGGTATCACCTTAGGCTGTTCGCAGATAACCTCGGTATCGTTCCATGGCGCCTTGCGGAAGGCGATGGTACCGTTTTCTTCACTGATGATGGCTCCGTCCACCTTCTGGGCGTTGAGGAGCTGCTTCTTTGTTGCTTGTTTCATAATCGTAACAACTTGTTTAAAAGATGAATAATGCCCGCAACCAGACTTTACTTGTCTGATTACGGGTGCAAAGATAGGGCAAAAACACCTATGGGAAAAATAGGAAAAATAGGATTAATATTTGTCCCATAAAAAATCATCTATGGGCAAAGAAATCAGCCACTTTATCATCCATTTCTTGATTTTTCATGTCCTCACAATGATTGAAGACATTGTAGAACGATTTTATCGTAACTTCTTTTCGTATATGGCAATCATCGGTAAGAAATCGATAAATGGCATTGGCACTAACGATGTGCTGCGGTGCCAAGATACCCCTTCTTCTCCAATATCTGATAAACGCAAATATTGCGATATTCATTGGAGAAGACTTGCTCGCACTGGTAGACATAGAATTTAGGCCATTTAGGGTGAGAAATTCTATAAATAAAGAGGCTTGCTCAGCGGTCGTCTCTTCATCTTTTAAAGAAGATGCTTCATCAGTCACAAAAAGGTAATCTCTTTTTCGGCCAATTTTGGAACCATTTTTCAATGGTTTCTTATTCCTTTGCTCCAGGTATTCATAATAGCCATCCAGAGTGGCGATATAGGCATCAAGCTAGGAAGTTCAGCTTCAACCAAATGATTATCTTTTCTGTTAAAGGTCTCCAGGAAGCGACGAACTACGAGCGCATCATGATAATCTCTTTCCTGCATGGCAACATCTACCAGTAATTGTACGTGTATGCTCATATCCATAGGAGGGAACGCCTCAAATTGTAAGTATACTCAATATACTTGCTGTTGCCATCTAATTGAATGACCACGCAAAAAAGGCCGAATCGCCCATACTTCAGTATCAAGCGCAAGAGCTTGATTAAAAATCTCCCCATAATTCGAAATTTATAATAGTTAGGTAATTAAGTTCTTTGTCGCTCATTCCTTAGTAGAGGACGTTAGAATTTGTTTGCGTTAACAATTTTGCTGGAGCAAGCAAATGCCAGGAGAACTATAAGGGAATACACCCTTAGGGGACAGTTGGTCTCCGATTCATCAGATTTTACTTTCTTTTTTTTGGTATTTGTTTTATAGATTAGAATTAGCCCCAAAATGAGTTCGCTAACACATAATGAGGCGGAAAAACTCACTTATATTTACTTCATAAAAGCCAGCAAGTCCTTTCCCTTATGCATAAGGTTGAGAACCACTGCGGCTTGCATTCCGTAAATTTTCTTATATACCACATAGGCATGGAGGTGGTTCTATATTATCTGCCATATTTCTATCTTTATTTTTGAGATCACAAATTGTGACTTTGAACATTACCATATTTAACAGCATTCAAAGGTAGTGCTTTTAGCCTTTAAGCCACTATTGCGCAACCCCTTTCTTTGAAAAGAACGTAAAATTAATAGTTTTATTGCTGTGATTGTAGTTTTATTAACTCACCAGCTTACACTCTCGTTAATACACACTTATTCTTGTAGTACCATAATAAAAAATTCCACATAGAGTTTACTTTTGAATAGAATTTACGTAAATGACTAGATTTTTTGCCTGATTAACAAATATAGAATCTCCTTTTTGCTTCATAAAGAAAAATAATGT
>QSCI01000004.1:0-107269 GCA_003463005.1 Segatella copri
TTTTATTGTACTTATCTAATTTTCTGCAAAGTTAACAAAAGTTTGCAGATATAAAGATTTTTACCTCTTTATTTTTCCAAGTGCAAATATAATAGAAAGGGCAGAAGCTCCTAGCCCGTTCTTGAACCACATGCGAAAGTTCAACAAAGCAAAGGTAATGCGATGCTTTTGTCGGCGAAAAATCAGAAAGGCAAATCCTGAATCCTGTTCTCATCCGTTACCCCGAAGATGTCAGCCTCTTCCGGTTCTCCATCCGCAATTACGATATCCCTTATCTTCTTGCGGTAGCTCTTTACGATACTCCCGTTCTCCAGTTCCACTCTTCTCCTGATGCTCAGGTCCAGATATTCCTTTTCCCTTTCTATGCCCAGATAGCGCCTGCCGGTCAGCGAGGCAGCGATGCCGGTAGTTCCGCTTCCCGAGAACGGGTCGAGGATCCATGCTCCGTGCCGGGTTGATGCCAGGATGATGCGTACCAGCAGGGCGAGCGGTTTCTGCGTAGGATGCTTGCCCTGCGATTTCTCCCATCTGGCGATGGCTGGCAGCCTCCATACATCCGTCATCTGTTTGTTCTCGTTCAGCAGTTTCATCAGGTCATAGTTGAAGTAGTGCGGCTTCTTCGGGCACTTTCTTGCCCAGATGATGAACTCGGTGCTGTAGGTAAAGTACCGGCATGAGATATTGGGCGGTGGATTTGTCTTCGCCCATGTGATGACATTGAGGATTTTGAATCCGAGTTGCGTCAGCTTGTTTGCCACCGAGAAGATATTGTGATAAGTTCCCGAAATCCAGATAGTTCCGTTCTCCGTCAGGTGTTCCCTGCATTCTGCAATCCATTCCTCGTTGAACAGGTCGATATGTTCGGGCGAGCCGCCCTTATCCCATTCCCCCTTGTCTACGCACACCACCTTCCCGCTCTGTACGCTGATACCTCCATTTGATAGGAAGTAAGGAGGATCGGCGAAGATCATGTCGAACTTGAAATCAAATTCGCCCATCAGCCGTATGCAGTCTCCGTGAAGGAGAGTGAAGTCATCAGCCCTATGATATATCGCCTTTTTATTCATCATTTCGGGTGCAAAGGTAATGCAAATATTTGATTTATAAATGATTAGATCATACTTTAACTTTCATGATCAAAAAAGATCAATTCGGCAGAAAGAAAAGAAAAATTGGTTAAAATGAATAAAAACAGAAAGTTTTTCATATATTTTTTTGTTCTTTCTGAATATTGATGTAAATTTGCAGAATGTTTTTTATACAGGCTTTAAACGAAATAAAACTTAGCGAGATATGAAACAATACGAAGCTGTAATAGAGACCTTGAAGAGGTTGGGTGGATGTGCTACATTCGGTCAGCTGAATCAGGAGGTGTATCAATGTGAAGCTGGGCGAAATCTCCACATTGCCGAAAGTTCCGCCATTCTCCTATCAGGAATTCGTGAATAGGAGTAGCACGATAGACGTTATGTGGTTTCAGCCTAATTCTTTGGGCAGCGAGGTGATGATGCCCGATAGTTTCTTTGAGGTAGAGCATTCTACGGATATTCAGAATTCTCTCTGTAAGTTTTCTGACCTCTAGTGTTTCAATGCCCAGATGTTTATCGTGCTGATGCCAGGCGCCATGATGAATTTATAGACAAGTTGAGCCATGATTATTTCAAGCCTATCTCGGATAGGGTGAAATTTGTAAGTTATGACAAGCTTGATAGATATTATGAGGGGCTGATGACGCAGAGAAAGAGTTCGCTTATTCTCTGATGATAGGATTGGCTTGTCTATATTTTCGATAAATATACTCAAGTTTCGCATGTAAGCCCCATACGCCCTGAAAGGGCAGAAGCTCCTAGCCCAGGGCAACGCCCTGGGTATAATGAAATATAAACCAACGCCCTGAAAGGGCAAAAGCTTTACAATTATGGCACAATCATTATCAAAAATTTACATCCATTTGATCTTCCATATCAAAACGATGAGCCCAAAAATCCGTGAAAATGATTTGGAGCGACTTCATAATTATATCGGTAAACTTGTTAAAACTACGGGATGTGCCGAGATAAAGGCAGGTGGTGTAGGAGATCATGTTCATGTCTTGTTCATATTATCAAAAGACGTCACGATTTCCCAGATAGTGGAGGAGATTAAGTGAAACAGTAGCAGATGGATTAAGAATCTCGATCCTGTTTATTATCATTTTTTCGCATGGCAGGGTGGTTATGCCGCATATTCCATCAGCCAATCAGTTGTAGATAAAACATTACAATACATTGCCAATCAGAAAGAGCATCACACAAAGCATTCGTTTGCAGAGGAATATAGAGCGTTCTTGAAATTATATAATGTGGAATATGATGAGAATTTCGTGTTCCGGGATTAGGCTGGCTGGTATTATAAAGCTTTTGCCCTTTCAGGGCGCCTGGCTTGCACACATTATACCCAGGGCGATGCCCTGGGCTAGGAGCTTTTGGGCCTTCAACCCGTACTTAAGCCACATGCTAAAGTTCAGTAAGTAATTATTTTGAAAGTGCAAAAAAGATGAGAAAAGTATGGCGGTTTCGGAAAATAATCGTAAATTTGCAATTGGAAAACAAAGATTAGGAATTATGGTAGAGATAAATGATAGAAAATTACCTGTAGGCATCCAGTCTTTCGAAAAAATCAGAAAGGATGGATACCTTTATGTTGACAAGACAGATATTATCTGGCAACTTGCCAACAGAAACAAAACGTATAATTACCTGAGCCGCCCACGCCGCTTTGGTAAATCTGTGCTGGTCGATACGCTCGAAGCCTACTTCATGGGTAAGAAGGAACTCTTTGAGGGGTTGAAGATCATGCAGCTGGAGACAGAATGGGTGAAGCGTCCTGTCATCAGACTCGATATGAGTCGTGCAGGTGCAGAACCGGAAACTTTGCGCTCTTATCTCGACATCACTTTCGACAGATTAGAGGAGGAATATGGTATTACACCTAAGCCAACCGCCAAACTTGCCGACCGCTTCAATGCAATAATCGTGGGGGCGTATGAGCAAACCGGACAGCAGGTTGCCATCCTCATCGATGAATACGATTCTCCATTGCAGCATTCCTGGAAGACTCCTTATCACGAAGCATGTACCGCTGTTTATCGTGAAGTTTTTGCCATTCTCAAGGCAGATGATAAATACGAAAAGTTTGTCTTCATCACTGGCATCACCAAGTTTACGCAGATTTCTCTTTTCTCTGTACTCAATAATCTGAGCAATATCAGCTTTGATTCTGCGTATGCGGCTCTCTGCGGTATCACGAAGGAAGAAGTCTTACGTGATTTCAAACCGGAAATCAACAAGTTGGCAGCAAGTAAGGGATGGACTTTCGATGAAGCTGTAGTGCAATTGACAGCTTATTATGATGGCTATCATTTCAGCCATGAAAATATGGTTGATGTCTTCAATCCATTCAGTCTTATCAATGCACTCGCTGATTCTAAACTGAGGAACTACTGGGCTTCATCGGGTGCAACCTCGCTGCTTCCAAAGTTTGTGGATGACATGGAGATTCGTTTGAAGGATTTTGATCATAGTGCCCTGTTGGACACAATCATAGAAACTTCTGACGTAACAGGCGGTGGAGCAGAACTGTTTCTCTATCAGTCGGGCTATCTCACGATTAAGGGTTACATAAACGGAACTTATCTTCTTGGCATTCCTAACTTCGAGGTTCGGCAAGCTTGAATGAAATCGTGTTGCCAACGCTTGCCATGCGCAAGAATAATGACCTTCAATCTACCCAGGCATTTCTGAATGTTCACCTCAGCCTTGGCAATCTTCCCGAAGCCATGAAATGCCTGAAGGCGCTTATTGCGGATGTGCCCTACAGCAACAAGAAGCTTGCCAGCATGGATATGGAGGAGCGCTACCGGCTGATTATGAGCACCATCTTCTATGCCATCGGTTGCCGGGTAGAAGTAGAAAAGATGATAGCTACGGGCAGGATTGATATGGTGGTAGAAAACACTAACTTTATCTATGTGCTGGAGTTGAAGCTGAGCAACAATGGTGGTGTGGATGCTGCCACGGAGCAGATGAAAGCCAAGCAGTATGCCGAACCTTTCAAGGCTGATAAGCGCAAGGTAATTGCCCTTGCCATAGAACTGGATGATATGGGAAAGGGACTGGTTGATTGGAAGGAAGTATAATATTGCAAGAAGGGTTTATAATTAAATAACTGAACTTTCGCATGCGAAAGTTCAGTCCTTTAACTTCCTGATATGCGAAGTTCAGTTATTTGGCCAATAATGATGTTAATTTCATTCAAATATTTGGCGTTGTCAAGATTTTGCAGTATATTTGCATCCAAAGAATTTAAAACTACTTTAGCAACCAGATCTTATTCCAACAAAGATTAAGGATATTGTTAAATTTAAAAGGATTAAGGATTATGAGTGAAAGTGAGATTGAGGGCTTTATCAACAAAGTTGAATCAGGCTTAGTTGAAGCTCAGCATGATATGTTGGTAGAAAAGGCTTTATACAATCGTCCTGTTGTCATTAGTGACGGAAATGGCGGGGTAGTAGAAGTTTCTGCCAAGCAATTATTAAATTAGAAAAGGTTTTATCATTCTTTTAACTAGAGTCGCCCTTTGCGGCATGGATTTTTAAAACAGATGATTATGAAGCAGGTAGAAGAAAGATACATCAGCTTGCTGACCGACTTCGGCTTCAAGCGAATTTTTGGAACAGCAATGAACAAGGATTTGCTCATTTGCTTCCTCAACAGCTTGTTTAATGGCAAACAGGTTGTGAAGGACGTATCGTATCTGAACCCGGAGCATGTGGGAGATGTCTATACCGACCGCAGAGCCATCTTCGATGTATATTGTGAGGGCGAAAACGGCGAGAAGTTCATCGTTGAAATGCAGAATGCCTACCAGACGTATTTCAAGGATCGTGCCCTTTTCTACTCAACCTTCCCTATCCGTGAACAGGCACCAAAGGGGAGTGAATGGGATTTCAGACTCAATCATGTCTATACCGTTGCCCTGCTTAACTTCAGCATGAACGAGGACGCCTTCGACAAGGAGAAAATCCGCCATCATGTGCAGTTGTGCGACACAGCTACCCACAAAGTATTTTACGACAAGCTCGAATATATTTATGTAGAGATTTCCAAGTTCAACAAACCCCTGGAAGAGCTGGATACGCTCTACGAGAAGTGGCTCTATGCACTGAAGAATCTCTATAAACTTACCCAGCGCCCGAAAGAGTTGTGCGACAAGGTTTTCGACCGCCTCTTCGAGGAAGCCGAGATAGCCAAGTTTACTCCGCAGGAAATGAGGGAGTACGAGACCAGCAAGATGGCATATCGAGACATCAAGAATTCCGTAGACACCGCCAAGCGTGAAGGTATAGCTGAAGGTATGGAAAAGGGAATGAAGGAAGGCTTGGAAAAGGGTAGAGCTGAAGGTATGAACCAGCGAAGCCTTGATATTGCCAGGAACATGCTTGCTGATGGCGTTGACATCAATCTGATTATGAAGTATTCCGGTCTTACCCAGGAACAGATAGAAATATTGAAATAAGATATTATCTTAGAGGTAACAGATAAGAATTCCCCCATCCTGCCATCAAAAGCAGGATGGGGGAATTTGCTTAATAGCTAAGAATATGCTGGCAATGGGACTTTCAGCCGAACAGGTTGCCAAGGCTACCCAGCTGCCTTTAGATATCATCAAGAATCAGAACAACTCATAAAAAACAGAAAGCGGAGATGTAGATTACGAATATCACCATATAATCAAGGGTCTATACGCCACCTTTTCATCGTGGCATATAGACCACTCAACATTCAACAATCTCTAACATTATCGGAATTTCTATATTCTGTTTCCTGATTTTGGAAAAGTGTACGAGTTCGTACACAATCTTAACTGGACTCATATTAGGCGACGGTTATCTGAAAATAAAAAGAGGGTGGGTCATCTGGTTATGACACACCCTCTTTTTGGCTTTTATTTCTTTTTCTTCTTCTTCTTCTTGATGCCGAAGAAATCGCGGAGGCCGTTGAAGTCTTTCTTCATGATGAGGCCGAGACCCTGCGTGTTCAGACTGTTGCGCGTAAAATAGCGGTCGTTGGTCTGATTGTACATGCGTATGGCGAGGTTGCCGCTAGGGAAGATGAGGTAGCGGAGGTCGAAATCGCCGATGAAACTCTGCGTGGCATTCGGATTGTCGCGATAACCGAACTGGCCATTGAAGAGTAACCGGTTGTTGAGCAGCTTGCCACTCAGAATGCCCTCATATTCGGCATTGTTGAAACCTTCATCGCCCGTAGATATGTTGGCACCGAAATTCCAGTTGTTGCTCTTCACCACGTTGGAAAGTACGGTGTTCAGCTGCTGCGAGATGGTGCCGCTCAGCAGACTCTGCATCGCCAGCGAAGTCTGACTCTGCTGTTCACCATCCTCGCTCACCTGGTTGTTGTTGGTCTGGGCGTAGAACCGGCCGATGCCCAAGAGATAGAGCACCTGCTGGTTCATCTCTTCCTGAGAATTGATGATAGAGTAGATCATCTGCTTCGCATCGCTGTTAACCGTAGGTAGGTCCATCGAGAAATCTACCTTAGGCGATTGAGGCGTGCCGGTGATGTCCATCAGGCAGTCTACGCGGATGTTGTTGCCCGAGAACGAACGGCCTATGCGCAGGTCGCTCAGCGGCACTCCGTTTACGGTATATTTAGCCCGCAGATTGAGTGGGGCGTTGTATGGGTTGCCACCGAAGGCGATGGTTCCGCCCGGCATAAACTCGAACTCCTTCTTGATGAGATTCTGGATGGTGAGCTTGTAGGTGCCGTGGTCTACCACATAGTTGCCAAACATGTCGAACGAGCCCTTGTTGAAGTAGTTGGCGCGAATTACGCCATCTCCGTTCAGGGTGATGTAATCGCCCGATTGCTCATCCATAATCAGCTTGAGCGTGAGGTTCTGGTTGGTGTTTACGAGGAAGTTGATGCGCATATCCGATTCGAAATCGATGTCATCCTCTCTCTGTTTCGTGGTTGGAGCTCCGTTCAGGCTGTCCATGATATCCGGCACAATCTCGTGCCAGTGGATAAAACTCTTGTCGCTGATGGCGTCCGGACTTGCCACATTATATACAAAGATGCTGCCCGGTTCGGGTTCGGCGTTGATATCAATGACGGTTTCGCCGCTCTTGCCGTGGATGCCTACCTCGCCCGTGGCATAGATGGTGCCATAGAAGGTGTTGTCGCCAAACTCGCGGGTATCGAAGCCCAGGAAGTTGTGCGCCTTGATATCGAGGTCGTAGCTCAGCCTGGTGAGGTGCTTGTGGTGGATGCCTCCGCTCAGGATGGCTATGTTGCGGTTGCGGTCGAAGATGGTATCATTCTCTATGAGGATATCATCTGGGATAGCGTGGGCATGGAGCGCATCGAAGGTATAATCGGTGTTGAGCTGCTTGAGGTGCACCTTGCCGTGAGCGGTAAGGTCGCCCACGAGATTGATGTTTTTCAAATCGCCCACCACATTGAGATGCCCATCGCCCCAGGCTTCTACCTGATTCATGAAACTGCCGCAGAAATTCTCGAGGAATTTCATGCTGGTGCCCTGGGCATCGATACCCAGGTCGATATAGTTGCGCTTAGGCGAGACGTATCCGTTGATGAGCGTCTGATGCTCCGGACCATCGTCGGCAACTGCATGAATATCAATCTGTTCGAGCTCCTTGTTGAAGTTGACACCAGCATGGAGCACACCGAGCGGTCCGTTTTCGAAGGTAAACTCCTTCACGTCTAGCTGGGCGTAGGCATCAGGGTCGTTGAAGAGGCTCTTGATGATAGCCTTGCCCGAAGCCTTGCCGGTGAAATCTACCGAATGGAAATTGACGAGGTTCAGCACGTATGCCACATCTACATCCTTCAGGTCGGCTACGATAGAATCGGTCTTCTCGGGTGTAGCAAGACCGGAAACGATGACGTGCTGCTGGTCGTGGCTCACGGCGAAATGGTCTACCAGCAGGCGGTTCTTGCTGTAGATGATGTCGGCAGGATGAACCTCCCACGGCGTGCCGTCGATTCTGATTTCAGACGGGTGTATGGTTACGTGGGCGGTAGAAACATGATCTTCGTTCTTGAAGAACTGCGCCCTCGTATCGATGATGCCCTGGATAGGGAGCTTAGCCGAATGGTTGTTGTAGAAGAGCTTGGCGAAGAGCTGGTTGTCGGCAGCGGCTGCCTTTACGTGGATGCCCGGTCCGTTATCTCCCCATTTGCCCTGCCTGATCTGCGCATCTATCTTGAGCGAATCGTTGATGGTATGCAGTCGCACTTTGGCTCCATGATAGTCTTTTGCGTCATAGCTGAAGTCAGGCACGCTGGCATAGATGTTGACGGTTTTCTCGGCATCGTTCATGAATCCATCGGCAAAGACTGGCTGCTCTATCTTCAGCGGAATGCCCAGCATGCGCTGCAGTATCTCGGTAGAGGTGATTTCTGCCTGGAAGGTGAAATGGTTCTTCGCACTCCTGTCTACCTTGCCGATGCCCGGAAGGGTAGGCAGTTTGCTGGCTACCAGGTTGGTGAAGCTCTTGGTGAGGGTAGCGTAATCGTACTCTCCGTTAACATGGATGCTGGCGAACGGGGCTTCGAGGTCGAAATAGCTGTCCTTGCCCTGGTTCTTGGCGCTTACGGTGATGCCATCGAGACTGTAGGTCTTGTCGGCTACCTTCAGTCCCAGGATGGTTGGCAACAGATGCTGTACATGGGCTGTTGCGGCATACTGTTTGCGCGGGATGGAGTAGGAGCCTTCTACCTGGATGTTGGCGTTAGGGTCGGCGATGGATGCGAGTCCCTCGAGCAATCCCCGGTTATAGCTGCCGTCTATCTGAATGTTGCGGTAGCTGTACTTGTTGAAATCGAAGCGCGGAATGCTGCCCTTGGCATAGAAATGCTGCTTGTTGCCGTGAGCCGAAAGCGATGCTGCCAGGATGCCGAACTGCCCGTTGTCGAGGATTCGGCCCAGGTTGATGCCCTGGGTGTTGATGCTAGCCTTGAGCTCGGAGCCAGCCTTTTCGGCCTTGATGGCTACTTCGCCCACGCCGGTCTTCAGCTGGCCGCGGGTGCCTGCCTTCTTGCCAGCACCATATACTTCACCTATATAATATATGTCGCCCAGGCGCAGCACTTCTTTCGGAATGCTGATGCGTTTGCCCAGATTTCTGGAAACCTCTCCGATGCCATCGCCTGATATCTTGAGGGCTGAGATGTTTGCCTTCCAGCGCAGAAGGCGGTCCCAATCGCTCACACGGCCGTTGGCCCTGAGCAGCAGACTGCCGCTCTGAGTCTTGAATTCGAGGTTATGGATGCGGGCAGATGTACTGGTGCCCGAAAACTGGAGATGAAGCTGCAGGGCATCCTTGAACTTGCGGAGTTCAGGCACGAAGCAGGCAATATCGGCAAGCGTGATGACGGATGGCTTGATGCCGCCCTGAAACTGGAGTGTAGGCTTTACGATATGCTTGTTCTCGATGCGGTAGGTAGCGCGCAGGTCATTAAACTGCAATTGCGAATGAGGAAGCTCGATGCTGAAGTCTCTGAGCTGGGCTTGCTGCTGGTCGGCATCGAGTTTGAATCTCAGATTCCTGAGTTGAAGTCCTGATTTATCTTTCAGTGCTATCTTCTTGACAGCCAGATGGATATCCTTGTCGGTGAGATGGCCAAGAATAATGTGGGCAGAGAGGTCGGTGATGCCTAGATGCTGCGGCGAAAAGACGCCCGGCTTAGGCGCAATATCGCGCTGGTTGTAGGCAACAGCACCATGACGGATAATCAGGCTTCCGATGTGCAGGTCGAGCGGAGTATGGCGGGTGGTATCTTTCGATGCCAGCGAATCAAGCACGAACTGGATGTTCATCGGGCTCTTGGCATTCTGCTTGTAGATGTTGGCGTTGAGACCGAAGAGCTGGGCAGATGAAACCGAAATCTTGCCATCCTTCAAAGGCAGGAAATCGAGCTTTGCCGATACGCGCGAAGCACAGATCATGCTATCGCCCTTCTGGTCGAGCATCATCACGTCATCTATGATAATGCGGTTGAAGAAGCCCAGGTTCACCTTTCCGATACTTACCTGAGTGCCGAATTTCTGAGCCAGCGCACCGGCTACTTCAGAGCCGATGAAGGCCTGTACTGGTGGCACGTGCAACAGTACGACAAGCAAGAAATAGACAGCAGCCAGCGTCCATATAATGCTATTGATGATATGTTTTAAATGTTTCAGAGTTGCTTTCTCTAGTTTACAAAAATGTTACTAATTTGAATTTTGCGACAAAATTACGGAAAAATCGGCATAAAATCGAATAATTCACACAATTTTTCTTTTTTATATCACTTTTTTTCACTATTTTTGCAGCACGTTAGAAGTTTCAGCATAGAAGTAGATAAAATATATGTTTTATGGCAGATGGCCAGTATAGCGTCTTGATGAGGGCGCTGACGCATATATCTTGAAGTGATTAGTAAATTTATATTTAATATTTTTTAATGTAGTTATGGCAAATGTAATTAAGTTACGTAAAGGCTTGGACATTAACCTTACGGGTAAGGCTTCCAAGGATGTAACGCTCCAGGTGGCTCAGGCTGGCGAGTATGCGCTGGTTCCTGCGGCTTTCGTGGGTGTGACTCCTAAGGTAGTGGTACGCGAGGGCGATCATGTCAATGCCGGAGATGCCTTGTTTGTGAACAAGGCTTGCCCGGAGGTGAAGTTTGCCTCGCCAGTGAGCGGAGAAGTAACCGCCATTGAGAGAGGGGAGCGCCGAAAGGTGCTCTGCGTGAAGGTGAAGGCCGACGCAGTACAGACCTCTACGGATTTTGGTAAGAAAAACGTTGATGCGTTAGACGGTGAGGCTGTCAAGCAGGCGCTGCTTGAGGCTGGTCTCTTCGGATACATCAACCAGTTGCCTTATGCTGTGTCCACAACTCCCGACACCAAGCCTAAGGCAATTTTCGTTTCCGCCCTCCGCGACATGCCGCTCGCAGCCGACTTTGAGGTAGAACTCGAAGGCAACGAAGAGGCTTTCCAGACGGGTTTGACAGCCTTGAGCAAGATTGCGAAACTTATCTTGGTGTTGGCGTTGACCAGCACAGCAATGCGCTCGGCGAGGCTAAGAACGTAGAACTCAATGTATTCGACGGTCCTTGCCCAGCAGGTAATGTAGGCGTACAGGTGAACAACATCGACCCTGTAAACAAGGGCGAGGTGGTTTGGACAGTAGATCCAGCATCGGTTATCTTCTTCGGAAGACTCTTCCTGACAGGTAAGGTTGATTTGCACAAGACTGTAGCTGTGGCTGGTAGTGAAATCAAGACTCCTGGCTATGCTGAAGTATTGGTAGGTACACCTTTAAGCAGTTTTGTAGCCAATCAGCTGAAAGCTACTGACCATGTGCGACTTATCAATGGTAATCCTCTTACCGGTGTAAAGACAACTACAGCCGATTTCGTAGGTGGTCATACATCAGAGATTACAGCCATCCCAGAGGGTGATGACAACGATGAGATGCTGGGTTGGATTCTTCCACGTACCGATCAGTTCTCTACATCGCGTTCATATCTCTCCTGGCTCTTCGGCAAGAAGAAGGAGTATAATCTCGATGCCCGCGTGAAGGGTGGCGAGCGCCACATGATCATGAGCGGCGAGTATGACAAGGTGCTCCCGATGGACATCTATGGTGAGTATCTCATCAAGGCAATCATCGCTGGCGATATCGACAAGCAGGAGCAGCTCGGTATCTACGAGGTAAGTCCTGAAGATTTTGCTGTGGCTGAGTTCGTGGATTCATCTAAGCTCGAATTGCAGAAGATTGTACGCGAGGGCTTGAACACCCTGCGCAAGGAGAACGCTTAGTTTTAGTACTATTAATTATTTAAATAATGAGTGCATTAAGAAATTATCTCAATAAGATAAAGCCTAACTTCCAGAAGGGAGGTAAGCTGCATGCCTTCGAGAGCGTGTTTGACGGTTTTGAGAGCTTCCTGTACGTGCCTAATACGACAGCGAAGAGCGGAGCCAGCATTCACGACTCTATCGACTCGAAGCGCATCATGAGCTTTGTGGTAATCGCCCTGATTCCTGCTTTGCTCTTCGGTATGTATAATGTGGGATACCAGAATTTCAAGGCTGCAGGTACACTGGATGCTGCCAGCTTCATCGAGGTCTTCGGCTTCGGATTCCTGGCTGTCCTCCCTAAGTTGCTGGTTAGCTACATCGTGGGTCTCGGCATCGAGTTTGCCTGGGCTCAGTGGAAGCACGAGGAAATCCAGGAGGGTTACCTCGTCAGCGGTATCATCATCCCATTGATCATTCCTATCTCTACACCATTGTGGATGCTCGCCCTGGCGTGCGCCTTCGCAGTTATCTTCTGCAAGGAGATCTTCGGTGGTACCGGTATGAACATCTTCAATGTGGCTGTGGGTGCCCGTATGTTCCTCTTCTTCTCATATCCATTGGCTATGAGTGGTGATAAGGTCTGGGTGGCTAAGGACGCTATCTTCGGTCTGGGTAACACCCTGCCTGATGGCTTTACAGCTGCTACTCCTCTCGGTCAGCTGGCTCAGGGCAGCATGCCTTCAGCTAGTCTCTGCGATTCTATCATCGGTTTCATTCCTGGCTGTATCGGTGAGACTTCAGTCATCGCCATCGCCATCGGTGCCATCATCCTTCTCTGGACAGGCATCGCATCATGGAAGACCATGGGCTCTGTATTCGCAGGCGGCATCGTGATGGCGCTTATCTTCCAGGCTCTCGGCATGACACCTATCGCCTGGTATGAGCACATCGTTCTCGGTGGTTTCTGCTTCGGAGCCGTATTCATGGCTACCGACCCTGTAACCTCAGCCCGTACTGAGAAGGGTAAGTACTTCTACGGATTCATCATCGGAGCCATCGCCGTTATCGTACGTGTGATGAACCCAGGTTATCCAGAGGGTATGATGCTCGCTATCTTCTTCGGCAATATGTTTGCTCCACTTATCGACTACTGTGTAGTTCAGGGCAACATCTCTCGCCGTGCTAAACGTGCTATTAAATAATGTAGGAGGAATGTAGATATGAAGACAAATTCAAATAGCTATACTATTATCTATTCGGTTATCATCGTGGTAATCGTGGCATTCCTGCTCGCGTTCGTGTCTTCTTCGCTGAAGACAAAACAGGATGCCAACGTGGCTCTTGATACTCAGAAGCAGATTCTAAACTCTCTGAACCTGCGCGACCTTGACAACGCTACTGCGGCTGCCAAATATAAAGAGGTGTTGAAGGACGAGAAGGAGAAAGACGGCATGAAGTATTACGAGTGCGAGATTGATGGTCAGAAGAAGACCGTTTACTCTGTAAAGGGTATGGGTCTCTGGGGCGGCATTTCAGGCTTCATCGCCGTGGATGCCGACAACAACACCATCTATGGCGTATATTTCAACCACGAAGGCGAGACAGCCGGACTTGGTGCTGAAATCAAGGACAACCTGAAGTGGCAGCAGAAGTTCCAGGGCAAGAAGATTCACAAGGATGGAGTAGAGGGCATCGCTCTGGGCGTTGAGAAAGACGCTCCTGCCGGCGACCCTAACAATGTGGATGCCGTTACCGGTGCTACATTGACATCCAACGGTGTGGATGCCATGCTCAAGGAAGGTCTTGCTAAATTCATTAAATAATTAAGCGAAATTATGGCATTATTTAGTAAACAAAATAAGGAGGCATTCATCAAGCCACTGAACGGCGACAACCCTATCCTCGTCCAGGTGCTTGGTATCTGTAGTGCCCTGGCTGTTACTTCCCAGCTGAAGCCAGCCATTGTGATGGGACTTGCCGTTACTATCATCACGGCATTCTCTAACGTGATTATTTCCATCATCCGCAACACCATCCCTCAGCGCATCCGTATCATCGTCCAGCTGGTGGTAGTTGCTGCCCTGGTTACCATCGTGAGCCAGGTGCTGAAGCTTTCGCCTACGACGTGAGCGTGCAGCTCTCAGTGTACGTGGGTCTTATCATCACCAACTGTATCCTGATGGGTCGCTTGGAGGCGTTCGCCATGATGAACAAGCCTTGGCCTTCATTCCTCGATGGTGTAGGTAATGGTTTGGGTTACGCCCTCATCCTCGTGATTGTGGGTGCTGTTCGTGAGTTCCTGGGCCGCGGCTCATTGCTCGGTTTCCAGCTGATACCGGAGGGAGCTTACGACTTTGGATATGTTAACAACGGTATGATGACCATGCCAGCCATGGCATTGATTCTCGTTGGATGTGTAATCTGGGTACATCGTGCCTATATTTATAAGGAGGAGAAGTAAGATGGAGCACGCAATAAGTTTGTTTTTCCGTTCGATTTTCGTCGATAACATGATCTTCGCCTACTTCCTGGGTATGTGTTCATACTTGGCAGTATCCAAGAACGTGAAGACCTCTTTGGGCTTGGGTTTGGCAGTAACCTTCGTGTTGCTCATCACCGTGCCTGTAGATTACCTGTTGCAGACCAAGGTGCTCAGCGCCGATGGCATTCTGGGTGTTGACCTCACTTACCTGAGCTTCATCCTCTTCATCGCCGTCATCGCCGGTATCGTGCAGCTGGTAGAGATGATTGTAGAGAAGTTCTCACCATCGCTCTATGCAGCGCTGGGTATCTTCCTGCCATTGATTGCCGTAAACTGTGCCATCATGGGTGCATCTCTCTTCATGCAGCAGCGCATCCTGATGGAGCCTACCAATACTCAGGCTATCACCTCTGTATGGGATAGCATCGTTTATGCCGTAGGTTCCGGTCTGGGTTGGACTCTTGCCATCGTTCTGATGGGAGCCATCCGCGAGAAGATGCAGTATTGCGACGTGCCAAAGCCACTGCAGGGACTCGGCATCACATTTATCACAGTAGGCCTCATGGCAATGGCTATGCTTTGCTTCTCAGGCTTGAAAATCTAAAATAGGAGGACTATAGATATGGGTAATACATCATTTATATTGGCTAGTATCGGAGTTTTCCTCGTGGTGATTCTCCTGCTGGTTATCATCCTGCTCGTGGCTAAGAAATATCTGAGCCCTAGCGGAAATGTAAATATCGAAATCAATGGCGACAAGACCATCAACGTGCCTCAGGGCAGCAGTTTGATGACTACGCTGAATGAGAACGGCATCTTCCTGCCTTCTGCCTGCGGCGGTAAGGCAAGCTGCGGCCAGTGTAAGGTTCAGGTGCTCGAGGGCGGCGGCGAGATTCTCGATTCAGAGAAGCCTCACTTCACCCGCAAGCAGATTAAGGACCACTGGCGTCTGGGATGCCAGTGCAAGGTGAAGGGCGACCTGAAGATTAAGGTGCCTGAGAGCGTGATGGGCGTGAAAGAGTGGGAGTGCGAGGTTATCTCCAACAAGAACGTTTCATCATTTATCAAGGAGTTCAAGGTGGCATTGCCTCCAGGCGAGCACATGGACTTCGTTCCGGGTTCTTACGCTCAGATCAAGATTCCTGCATACGACTGCATCGATTATGACAAGGACTTCGACAAGGATCTCATTGGCGAGGAGTACATCGGAGCATGGAAGAAGTTCAACATCTTCTCTCTCAAGGCTCACAATCCAGAGCCTACCGTTCGTGCTTACTCTATGGCGAACTATCCTGACGAGGGTGACATCATCACCCTGACCGTACGTATCGCCACAACTCCATTCTTGCCACGTCCACAGGTAGGATTCCAGAACGTACCAACAGGTATCGCTTCTTCTTACATCTTCTCTTTGAAGCCAGGCGACAAGGTAATGATGAGTGGTCCTTACGGCGACTTCCATCCTAACTTCACATCAGGCAAGGAGATGATCTGGATTGGTGGTGGTGCCGGTATGGCTCCATTGCGTGCGCAGATTATGCACATGACCAAGACCCTGCACACCACCGACCGTGAGCTTCACTTCTTCTACGGAGCGCGTGCTTTGGGTGAGGCATTCTTCCTTGAGGACTTCTGGGAGCTTGAGAAAGAATTCCCTAACTTCCACTTCCATCTTTCACTCGACCGCAAGGACCCAGTGGCAGATGCTCAGGGCGTGAAGTACTACGAGGGATTTGCTGTTAACTGCATCCGTGATACCTACTTGAAGGATCACGAGGCACCAGAGGATTGTGAGTACTATCTCTGCGGACCTCCAATGCTGATCAAGACCGTAACAGATTATCTGGATTCTCTCGGAGTAGATCCTGAGAGCATCATGTACGATAACTTCGGATAAAACGATAATTCAATTAAAAAGAGCAATGCTTGTTCTCAAAAAATGAGAGGCAAGTGTTGCTCTTTTTTTATTTTTCTGAATATATACAATATAATAGAGATAATTACGTTTTTATCTTGAAAGTATAGATTTAATTATGAATAAGATAAAGATAGGTGTATGTTTTGCCCTTTGCAGTCTGGCAGTCCCATCTATGGCACAGTATATGTGGCAAGAGGGGGATGGCACGGAGAAGATAGATCTTCGGGAAGATATACAATATGGTGTTGAGATGCAAGGGTCGTTTTCGAAAGGTAAAACCCCATTGTGGCTTAACGCAAACAAATATGGTTTAAGTTCTTTAGAGAAGAATAACGGCTATCTCAGAGGTAGTCTGGTTCGTCCGCTTTCTGCAGATTCTGCTCGCCGCTGGGCTGTAGGATATGGAGTAGATGTGGCAGTACCGGTAAACTATACCAGCAATATAGTGGTGCAGCAGGCTTATGTGGAGGCCCGCTGGCTTTATGGTGTGCTGACTGCAGGTGCCAAGGAATATCCGATGGAGCTAAAAAACCAGTCGCTCTCCAGTGGTAGCCAATGTCTGGGTATCAATGCCCGTCCGATACCTCAGGTTCGTCTGGCGCTTCCTGAATATTGGACGCTTCCGTTTGGTAGAGGCTGGCTGCAACTGAAAGGTCATCTGGCTTATGGTATGACTACGGATGATGGCTGGCAGCATGATTTTACGAAACGGCAGACTAAATATTGTGACCACATGCTCTATCACAGCAAAGCAGGTTTTCTGCGTATCGGAAACGAGAATGCTTTCTGTCCGCTCAGCATAGAAATGGGCTTGGAAATGGTTGCTCAGTTTGGCGGCAATGCATATCGTCCAATAGGTGACGGTATGGTACAGATTCCTACCGAGAAAAATCTGAAAGGCTTCTGGCATGCGCTGTCGGCAACGGGCTCTGATGCAGGAGAAGGGGCTTATGCCAATGTTGCCGGCAACCAGTTGGGCAGTTGGCTGATGCGTATCAATTATGACACTGACAGTTGGAAAGCTGCCATCTATGCCGATCATTATTTCGAAGATCACAGCCAGATGTTTCTCCTCGACTATAATGGATATGGTGAGGGCGCAGACTGGAATAAGAAAGTAAAACGCCGTTTCTTCATGTATTCGTTGAAGGATATCATGCTGGGCTTCGAACTGAATCTGAAGTATTCGCGCTGGCTGAAAAATGTGGTGCTGGAGTATCTCTATACCAAATATCAGAGTGGTCCGTACAATCATGACCGTACATCGGGTATCGCAGACCATATAGCGGGTACTGATGATTATTATAACCACAGCATCTATCCTGGATGGCAGCATTGGGGCCAGGTGATAGGAAATCCACTCTACCGTTCGCCTATTTATAATAACGACGGATATATTGATATCAGAAACAACCGCTTCATAGCTTATCATCTGGGCTTTGATGGTCAACCTACACAGCGGTTGGGCTATCGTATATTAGGCACCTATCAGAAAGGTTGGGGTACATATAGCAACCCGTTTACAAAAAAGCATCATAATGTAAGCTTTCTGGTAGAGGGTCATTATGATTTCCCGCATCAGTGGCAGATAAAGGCAGGCTATGCGATGGATTTCGGTAGCGAAAAGATGCTGGGGCATAATGCCGGTATGCAGATAACCATCAGCAAAAGAGGTTTGCTGACGAAAAGAAATAATAATAATCGATAAGATAGAAAATATGAAAAAGATAATAGGGGTGCTTTCCCTTGCTGTTATGATGCTCACTCTAAGCTCATGTGAGGTAGAAACAAGCCAGAATGGTGATTTGGATGGTTTCTGGCATCTGGAGCAGGTAGATACTTTAGCTACAGGGGGTACTTGTAACTTTGCAGATAAGCGTGTGTTCTGGGGCTGCCAGTATAAGTTGATTCAGGTTGCTGATTATGATCGCTTCGAGGCTGGTAGAGGATTTTATCTTCGTTTTGAGCAAACCTCCGACAGTTTGCTGATTACATCTGTTTATCGTAATAAATGGCATGAAGATTATGGAGGCGATGTGCTTTTAACAGAAATGAATGATTCTTTGCGTAGCTGTGGCATCAATCATCTGAATGAGCATTTTGCCAAGGAGGTAATGACCGGAGGTAAGATGCAACTGAAGAGTAAAACCCTGAGATTGCGGTTCAGAAAATTCTGAAAAAAAAAGCCCTCGATGCATGTAGCACCGGGGGCTTTTTTGTAGTATGCTCGGTTTCTTACTTCTTCCTTTCTGATTCCTTGATGAAACCATGTCGGTAAGCATAGAGAAGTTCCTTCAGGTCTTCTATCTGCTTACGGAGTTCGCAACCTATATCTGTGTCGGCTACCAGCATTCGGCGGTTCGACATTTCTACAATCTGTGTGGTACTCTTGATGTCGGTACCTTGCTTGATGGCATCTTCCATACTCGTAAATGGCTCGTGCTGGACCAGCTGAAATCCGCGGGAGTGATATACTAAGGTGTAGCCGGCAATGCCAGTCTCGTTGTGGTAGGCTTTAGAGAAACCTCCATCGATAACCATCAGCTTGCCGTTTGCCTTGATAGGGTTCTCGCCCTTGGTTGTGCGAACGGGCACGTGCCCATTGATGATATGGCGGTTAGGACCGGTTACCCCAAACTCATCCATAATATGGTCGATAACCTGTTCGTTATCGCGCAACAGGAAGTAGTATCCCTTCTCTTCTTTATGAGTCTCCTTATCGGTAATGAAATAGCGCTCGAAGGTGGCCATCTTACTCTTGTCGAAGAGCGGACTGTCAGGACCGCACCATAGGTAGATGAAATAATCGATGGCATATTCCTTTTCATTCGGATCAGAATCTGATTGGAAAGCTGTGCGTATCTGCATGCCCGTATGATGCATCAGGCTCTGCCGCTGAATTTCTTGCCAGGATATATTTCTACCTCTTTTAATGAACCATCTTCGTTGAGCGGACAGGAAGCATGGAAAAGCAGGTTGTTGTTGAAGATAGCGTACATGCAACCATGCTGCAGCATAACGTTGATATGCTTGTGCAGCTTCTCGCAGACCATAAACGAATGATGCAGTTTCTGAATCAGAATTTCCTCTTCTTCAGATAGTTTGTCTGGATTGTCCGGATCGATGGTAGGGAAGTGGCATGAGGTCATGTCATACTCTTTTCCGTCAATCTCTACCTTGCCTTTCCTGTAATCGATATGGTCAAAAAGACAACGGTCTTTCATCTTCCATTCCGGATGCTTCTTGAAAAGCTGGCTCTCTAATTTAAACTGGATGACAGCTATAGCCTTGTGCATCTGAGAGGTGAGCCGCTGGGTCTTTTCATCCATTGCTGCTGCACCTCCGCTGAGCTTAGGCAGAAATTCTTTGCAATCATCCTCCTTGTAGGTTTCCATCGCAAAAGTAGCGAGTGGTACGAGGTTGATGCCATAGCCTTCTTCCAATGTCGAGAGGTTGGCGTATCGCAGGGAGAGACGGATCACATTACAGATGCAGGCATCATTGCCGGCAGCTGCTCCCATCCATAGTACATCGTGATTACCCCACTGGATGTCCCAACTGTGGTAGCGGCGCATCTTGTCCAAGATGATGTGGGCTCCTGGACCTCTATCGTAGATATCGCCCAGAATATGGAGCTGGTCGATAGCCAGGCGCTGGATGACGTTGGCTATAGCGATGATGAAATCATCGGCTCTGCCTGTGCTGATAATCGTATCAACAATAACATTGACATAGGCTGTCTTGTCATGATCTTCGGTGTGCTCGTGCAAAAGCTCCTGGATAATATACGAGAAATCGCATGGCAGCGATTTGCGCACCTTGCTTCGGGTATATTTGCTGGAAACATCACGGCATACAGCCACCAACTGGTGCAGGGTGATGTGATACCAGTCGTTGATGTCGGGTTCGTTCTGCTTGACGAGTTCCAGTTTCTGCTCAGGATAGTAAATAAGAGAGCAGAGTTCTCGCTTCTCCTGTTCGCGAAGGGTATTGCCAAAGAGTTCGTTCACCTTACGCTTGATATTTCCTGATGCATTTTTCAGTACATGCAGGAAGGCCTCATACTCACCATGGATGTCGGCAAGAAAATGCTCGGTACCCTTTGGCAGGTTGAGGATGGCTTGCAGGTTGATAATCTCGGTGCTCGCCTCTGCTATAGTAGGGAACGACTGAGAGAGCAACTGCAAATATCTCATGTCTTGTTCTATATTATAATGTTTCATGTTTTTTTCCATTTTCTTAGAGCCTTTTTACTATTTATTATCTTTTGCAAAGATAGTATAAATAATAGATAAAACAAAGGAAAAAAGTATTTTTTTTGAAAAATCTTTCTGTTTTTTCAGATTTTTGCAGTACTTTTGCAGAAGAAATATAATAATTCTTCAAACTAACTATATTTGATTATGAAACAAACTATTCTTGTTACAGGTGGTACAGGCTTCATAGGTAGCCATACTACAGTAGAGTTGCAGCAGGCAGGCTACAATGTTGTTATCGTAGATGACCTCTCAAACTCAAAGATTGAAGTACTCGATGGTATCGAAAAGATTACTGGTATCCGCCCTGCTTTTGAACAGGTTGACTTGCGCGACAAGGCTGCTACCGAGGCTGTATTCCAGAAATATCCTGATATTAAGGGTATCATTCACTTTGCTGCAAGTAAGGCAGTAGGCGAGAGCGTACAGAAACCATTGTTGTATTATCGCAACAATATCGTATCGCTCATTAATCTCCTGGAACTTATGCCAAAGTATCAGGTAAAGGGTATCATCTTCTCTTCTTCTTGTACCGTTTATGGTCAGCCAAAGCCTGAGAATTTGCCTGTAACAGAAGAGGCTCCTCATCAGAAGGCTACTTCACCTTATGGCAATACTAAGGAGATTAATGAGCAGATCATAGCTGATTATATCCATAGTGGTGCAGCCATCAAGAGCATTGTATTGAGATATTTCAATCCTATAGGTGCACATCCTTCTGCTGAGATTGGTGAGTTGCCAAATGGTGTGCCAAACAATCTGATTCCATACGTTACTCAGACAGCTATGGGTATCCGCAAGGAACTCACTATCTTTGGTAATGATTATGATACTCCTGATGGAACCTGTATCCGCGACTATATTTATGTTGTAGACTTGGCTAAGGCACATGTAGCTGCTATGGCACGTGTTCTTGATAAGGAGACTGAGCCTATCGAATATTTCAATATCGGTACAGGTAATGGAAACTCAACTCTCGAAATTGTTGAGACTTTTGAAAAAGCTACAGGTGTGAAACTGAATTGGAAGTATGGTCCACGAAGAGAGGGCGATATTGAGAAAATTTGGGGTGATTGCACCAAGGCGAACAAGGTACTCGGCTGGAAGGCTGAGGCTAAGCTTGAAGATGTGTTGGCTTCTGCTTGGAAATGGCAGCAGAAACTTCGCGCTGATGGCATCATGTAAAGTGTTGGTTGTTTTAGAAAATAATGTGAATTGGCTTCTTTTTTCCTCTGAAAGGTTAAAAAAGCTAATTTGGTGAAACTTATCGTCGGGAAGACGGTAAGTTTCCTTTTTTTTATATATCTTTGCAGAAAGAACTATTGGTTTAACGAAACTTGAAAATATATGAAACGGACTTTACTTTCAATATTGACAATTGCAATGTTAGCACTTTCTGTTCCTTCGGATGCTATGGCCAACGAGGGAAACATAGAATGGGCAGACCTTGATGTGGCAGATATCAACTTGAACTATGCTGGGGGCGTGATGCATATCACAGGCGCTAGCGGGCAAGTGGTGAGAATATATAATGTGGCAGGTGTTACTATCAAGACCTTCCGCATAGAAGGTAATGACAAGCGCGTAAACTTGCCATTGGCTGATGGTATCTATATTGTAAAGGTGGGGAATACCTTTACGCGCAAAATTTGCGTAAAGCATTAATAGTACTATAGAGCCTTAGAATGCCGTTTAACTTTAATCAGAAAGTGAAAGTCTTTCATTTTTCGTTACTTATCATTTCTTGCTGTTTGATGTTCTGTTCTTGCCACGACAGGGTGCCAAACAGCAATTTCCAATTATCGTTAGATGATTATCAGGACTTACGTTCTTCTGCCTATGCTATCAATTCGAGGGCGGTAAGGAATCTGATAGACAGCATCATGCGAAATGATAAAGACCGACATGCTGCTGATTTGCATACCCGTCGCTATTATCAGAATGAAGGTAATCTGCTTTGGATTACACGTCATGGGGTAAATAGTCAGGCTGACTCCCTGGTGACTTGCCTGCGTTCCGTAGCGGATATGGGATTTGATAAACGTCGGTTCTATGTGGATGCTATTGCCCGAGATATTGACAGGTTACGAGATTTAAATCTAGATTCAGCTGATAATCAGATAAATCAAGTGATAGCCCGACTGGAGTATCGCTTGACCAAAGCTTACTTCAGATATACGATGGGGCAGAATTTTGGATTTATGAATCCTAGTTTTGTTTTCAATCGTTTAGATACTCTTGCTCCCAATCCTTATGATAGTAGCAAGAGGCCCGTTAGGTTCAGAGGCCTGTTTGATGTAAAAATGGCTCATGCAGATGATGCGTTCTATCAGAAGGCTATGCAAATGGTTAGATGCGACTCGGTGGCTTCCTTCCTGAAAGAAGTACAGCCTAAGAATCCTTTCTATTATCAACTGCTGGAGAAATTGAAGGCTGGAGGACTGGGCAAGGCGATGAGAATCAAAATTCTCTGCAACATGGAACGTTGCCGCTGGAGACAGTATGATAATCCCTGGCAACACGAAAAATATGTGGTTGTCAATATACCATCGTTCCATCTGATGGCTATTGATCATCAGGATACGCTCTCGATGCGCATAGGATGTGGAGCCAGTAAAACCAAAACCCCGATATTGAACAGTCATATCAAACGTATGGAGTTGAATCCTCAATGGTTTGTTCCCCGTAGTATCGTTCTCCATGATATGATACACCGGGTGGGGAATCATGGCTACTTTCGCGCGCGTAACTACTATGTAAGGGAAGTAGCAACAGGTAAGGAGGTTGACTTAAACAGAGTAACTCGATCTATGCTTATTTCTGGTGCTTATGGCATCGCTCAGCGGGGCGGAAAGGGGAATGCTCTGGGAAGAATCATCTTCCGTTTTGATAATAATTTCTCGGTCTTCCTGCATGATACTAACAGTAAGGGCGTGTTTGGACAAGAGGATAGAGGAGTATCGCATGGATGTATCAGAATAGAAAAACCGTACGATTTCGCTGTCTTTCTATTGGCTGACAAAAATGAGAAACTGAAGGAAAAGATATACTATTCGATGACTGCAGATTCGCTAGCCAATAAAAAACTTGTTGTGAATAACGTAAAGGTTAATCCTCAAGTTCCTCTCTTCATAACCTATTATACACTCTATCCGTTAGCAGGAGGCAGAATAGCTGAATATACTGATGTGTATGGATTTGATGCGGTAATATTCGATATGTTGAGAAAATATCTATAAACAACACATTTGTAAAAGCAATGATAAACGATAAAGAACTCTTGGCGATGATTAGGGATCCTAAGACCCAACGCGAAGGCTTTGCTGTACTGGTAAGTCAGTATAGCGAGCCGTTGTATTGGAAGGTTCGCCATATTGTTTTAGATCATGATGATGCTGATGATGTGTTGCAGAATGCCTTTGTTAAGGCTTGGACCAATCTGGATTCGTTTCAGGGAAAGTCTTCGCTCTCAACATGGCTTTACCGTATAGCAATTAACGAAGCGCTTGATTTCTTGAGACGCAAGAAGCAGATGGTAAATGTCAGTACCGAAGACGAGCCGGGCTTGGCTTCACGTCTTCTTGCCGATGACTATTTTGATGGAGACCAGATTCAGGCAGAATTGCAAGAGGCTGTAGCCCAACTGCCCGATGTACAGCGCACAGTTTTCACTCTAAAATATTATGATAATATGAAATATTCAGAGATGAGCAAGGTGCTGTCAACAAGCGAAGGCGCTCTGAAAGCTTCCTATCATCTTGCTGTGAAAAAAATAATTGTTTTTTTCAATCGTAAGGATTAAACCTTTTCGGTTAGTTTTCGTCTATTTAATAAAGTATAAAAGAAAGGAATGAGGAATATGTTAAAAGAAGACAATATATTGAATAGCCGTTTTGGTAAGAAAAACCATTTCCAGGTGCCGGCTGGTTATTTCGACCAGCTGACGGATAGGGTGATGGCAAATTTGCCGGAGCAGGAACCCCGCATCATTCACATGCAGCCTAGCTTATGGCAGCGTATGCCGATTCGAAAGATTGCGGCGGCTGTTGCTGTTTTGGCTGTGATGGGAGGTGGTTCGGTACTGGCGCTGAAATATACGGGAAGCAGTAAGCCTGCTATGGCACATGTGGACCATATAGTTCAGAAAGCTGCTGTGAATAATAATGAAGATGCTACTTTTAATGAGATGGCCGATTATACGATGATGGATAATGAAACTATCTATGCATCGCTGATTGCAGAAAATTAATGGTTGGTATTTCTTTTTGTCTACAGATAAAGATTAAAAAAAGATAAGGTATGAGAAAGATAATGCAACATAGGTTTCTTGCGCTTTTAGCTATGCTGATGATTAGCCTGGTTTCACTTGCTTCACAGCCTCAGGGTAGAAAACATCATGATGGATTTGATCCTAAAAGGTTTCAGGCAGAACTAGAACAGTTTATTACGACTAATGCCTGTCTTACTCCGAGAGAAGCTGCTAAATTCTTCCCGGTATATAGACAGATGGGTAAGAAAATGCGTATGATATTCGATGAAATGCGCCGATTCCGTCATGTGAATCCGAATGATAATGAGGCATGTGCCGAAGCTATCAGAAGACAGGATGAGTTGGATATTCAGCTGAAACAGTTGCAGCAAGAGTATCATTCTAGATTTATGACCATCTTGCCACCTAATAAGGTGTTCAGTGTCATCAAGGCAGAGGAACGGTTCCATCGGCAGGCATTCAGGCGGATGAAGAAATAAATCTCTAAAAAAGTAGAGATAAAACTATTTAATATGTATTTATGTGACTTTTGGTCACATTAATAGGGTCGCGAAGATATTTTTAATAATATTTTCGCGATTTTATTTTGTCCTTTCCGTTATTTGTTGTACTTTTGCACTTTGGAAAATAATAATATAATATAATAAGGTATGTACAGAAGTAATACGTGTGGAGAGTTACGTCTCTCTGATGCCGGCAAGGAAGTGACACTTGCCGGTTGGGTACAGCGCTCAAGAAAGATGGGTGGTATGACATTCGTCGATTTGCGCGACCGTTATGGTATCACACAGTTGGTCTTCAACGAGGCTGATAACAAAGACTTGTGTGATGCAGCTAACAAGCTAGGTCGTGAATTCTGCATTCAAATAAAGGGTGTAGTAAGTGAACGACAGAGCAAGAATCCTAAAATGGATACTGGTGACATCGAAATCCTGGTGAAGGAACTCAATGTCCTCTCTCAGAGCCAGACCCCTCCTTTCACTATCGAAGATAATACTGATGGTGGTGATGATATTCGTATGAAGTATCGTTATCTTGATTTGCGTCGTCCTGCAGTGCGCAAAAATCTGGAGTTGCGTCATCGTATGTGCATCTTGATTCGTAACTTCCTCGATGCACAGAACTTCATGGAGGTTGAAACTCCTATTCTTATTGGTAGTACACCAGAGGGAGCCCGCGACTTTGTTGTTCCTTCCCGTATGAATCCAGGTCAGTTCTACGCTCTTCCACAGAGTCCTCAGACTTTAAAGCAGCTCTTGATGGTTGCTGGCTTCGACCGCTATTTCCAGATTGCCAAGTGCTTCCGTGATGAGGATCTTCGTGCTGACCGTCAGCCAGAGTTTACACAGGTTGACTGTGAAATGAGTTTTGTTGATCAGGATGATGTCATCAACCTTTTCGAGGAAATGGCTCGCCATTTGTTTAAGGAGATTCGTGGTGTAGAACTTCCTAAATTGGAGCAGATGACCTGGCACGATGCTATGCGCCGTTTCGGTAGTGATAAGCCAGACTTGCGCTTCGGTATGGAATTTGTTGAGTTGAAAGATGCTTTCACAGGTAAGGGTAATTTCTCTGTATTCGATGAGGCTAAGTATATTGGCGGTATCTGTGTTCCAGGTTGTGCTGATTATAGCCGTAAGCAGTTGAACGAATTGACTGATTTTGTTAAGCGTCCTCAGGTTGGAGCCAAGGGCTTGGTTTATATTAAGTACAATGCTGATGGTACCGTAAAGAGTAGCATAGATAAGTTCTATTCTCCAGAGGAACTTGCAGAAATCAAGACTGTAATGGGAGCCAAGGATGGTGACCTCGTTTTGATTTTGAGCGGTGATAATGCTAACAAGACACGCATTCAGCTTTGCTCTTTGCGTTTGGAAATGGGTGACCGTTTGGGGCTTCGTGATAAGAATGTATTTAAGTGTCTTTGGATTATTGACTTCCCTCTCTTTGAGTGGAGCGATGAGGAACAGCGCCTGATGGCTACGCACCATCCATTCACTATGCCAAATCCTGATGATATACCATTGCTCGATGAGCATCCTGAACAGGTTCGTGCCAAGGCATACGACTTTGTTTGCAATGGTATCGAAGTAGGTGGAGGTTCTCTCCGTATCCATGATACTCAGTTGCAGGAGAAGATGTTCGAGGTTCTCGGCTTTACTCCAGAACGTGCTGAGGCCCAGTTCGGTTTCTTGATGAATGCTTTCAAGTATGGTGCACCACCTCACGCAGGTCTTGCTTTCGGTTTGGACCGTTTCGTCAGCATTATGGCTGGTCTCGACAGTATTCGCGATTGTATTGCCTTCCCAAAGAACAACTCAGGTCGAGATGTTATGCTCGATGCTCCTTCTGAACTTGACCCTAAGCAGTTGGATGAATTGGAAATCAAACTTGATTTGAAGGCTGAATAAAAATAGAGAAACGAAGGTATTCACTCCATAAAAGAGTATGCGTAAAATGCCTTGAGAAAAATTCAATGATTTATAATAAGTAATTGATTTTTAGTAAATAAAGTGCTGCGCTTCTTGACGTAAATCAAGAAATGCAGCACTTTTGTTTATAAGTAGTAGTTTTTTCTATTTTTCTAACACTATTTCGAAATAAAAGTTATAAATTTGCAGCAGATATTAAGGTTGAGCTGACGAAATGAGGCTCAATAGAATCATAAAATTCTTAAAACATGGTAGAAAAGAAAGCGACAACTAAGACTGCTGCAAAGAAGCCAGCAGCAAAGAAGGCTCCAGTAGCAAAGAGGCTCCTGCAGCAAAGAAGGACGTTCTTTACTTGAACGCAGAGAACGCAGGTTTTAGAGCTGGTGATGTATATCAGGCATTGGCAGCTTCAGAAAAGGCTCTCACAGTAGCAGAAATTGCTAAGGCTGCTAAGATCAGTACAGAGGATGTAATCCTTGGTATCGGTTGGCTCTTCAAAGAGGGTAAGATTAAGGATGAGGACAACAAGGTTGCTCTCGCTTAAATAAGGTTTATTTTTCAAAGAGCCGCGGTTGCTTGTAAGTGAGTAACCGCGGTTTTTTCTTTTTCTGTCTTCTCTCTTGAAAGAGGACGAATGTTATGATTATTATATGAAACTTGATCAGGAGATATTCAATGTTCTTTTGGCTGCGGGTGCAAAAGGGTTGAAAGTAGAAAAAATAGCTCGTCATGTATATAATTCCTGTAATTCGATTTTTACACCTCTGAATTACAAGGATGTTCATAGCTATGTTACACAATATCTCACCAGATGCGCTAAAGACCCACAATCGCTTATAGAAAAAGGTAAGGGGTATGGTGTATATCATGTTAATTTTGATTCAAAGGCCGTACAGCAACTGATGCTCAATTTTTCTTCTTCTGTATTAGAAAATTGTAATGAAGAGGAGGACAAGGCTGACGATAGTGCTCCTCAAAGTCTTTTTGATGAGAATATGTTCTAAATTATTTTTTTTATGAGGGGAATGTTGTAGTATGTTCGTATAATATATGTAGACTTTATAAAAACTGATAAAAGTTAAACAATAAACATATAAACGAATAAACTATGGCTAGTAGATATTTATTAGGTTTTGACGTAGGCTCAAGTTCTGTAAAGGCTTCGCTTACTGATGTTGACAATGGAGAAATCGTAGCTTCTGCATTCTATCCGGATCATGAAGCACCCATTATGGCTGTAAAGACCGGTTGGGCAGAGCAGGATCCTCAGATGTGGTGGGATAATGCTAAGTTGGCGCTTAAGAAAATCATGGCAGAATCTGGTGCCAAGGGTGAAGATATCCTTGCTATTGGTATCTCGTACCAGATGCATGGCTTGGTTTGTGTTGATAAGAATCAGCAAGTTTTGCGTCCTAGTATCATCTGGTGCGACTCTCGTGCCGTACCTTATGGCGAGAAGGCTTTTCATGATTTAGGTGAGGACTTCTGCTTGCGTAATCTGCTCAATTCTCCTGGAAACTTTACTGCATCTAAACTTGCTTGGGTAAAGGATAATGAACCGGAATTGTTTGATAAGATTGATAAGATTATGCTTCCTGGTGATTATCTGGCAATGAAACTTTCAGGTGAAGTTAAGACTACTATCAGTGGTCTCTCTGAAGGTATGATGTGGGACTTCAACCAGAAAAAGCCTGCTAAATTCCTGCTTGATTACTTTGGCTTCGATGAAAGCATTCTGGCTGATATTGTTCCTACTTTCTCTGTACAGAGTGTAGTAAGTAAAGCGGCAGCTGAAGAACTTGGTCTGAAAGAAGGTACACCAATATCTTATCGTGCGGGTGACCAGCCAAATAATGCTGTGAGTCTGAATGTGTTCAATCCGGGTGAAATTGCAAGTACTGCAGGTACATCAGGAGTTGTATATGGCGTATTGGGTGATGTTAACTATGATCCAAAGAGCCGTGTCAATACTTTTGCTCATGCTAATTATACTACAGACCTTGACCGTCTTGGTGTATTGTTGTGTATCAATGGAACTGGTATCTTGAATGCGTGGGTTCATCGAAATATCACTCCAGATGTAAGCTATGCGGATATGAATGATCTTGCAGCTTCTGTGCCAATAGGTAGTGATGGTGTTAAGATTATCCCATTTGGTAATGGAGCTGAGCGTGTATTAGAGAATAAGGAAGTTGGTTGTTCTATTCGTGGCATCAGCTTTAATAAGCATAATCGTGCTCATATTGTTCGTGCAGCACAAGAGGGTATCGTCTTCAGTTTCTGCTATGGAATGGAAATCATGCAGCAGATGGGTATGGATATCAAGAATATTCATGCAGGTAAGGCTAATATGTTCCTCAGTCCGTTGTTCCGTGATACCTTGGCGGGTGTGAGTGGTGCTACTATCGAACTTTATGAGACAGATGGTAGTGCAGGTGCTGCTAAGGGTGCTGGTATTGGTGCCGGTATCTATAAGGATCATAATGAGGCTTTTGCTTCATTGAAGAAACTTGCAGTCATAGATCCTGATGAGGCTAACCGTTCTGCTTATCTCGAGGCTTATTCTGCATGGAAAGAAGAGATGAAAAAACTTTAAACGTTTGTAATTTACTTTAGACAAACTTTTTTATAATATCAGATAAAGGGTGGGAGAAGTCTCACCCTTTATTTTTCTTTTTCCCGATTCTTTTGACTTTTGGGGGAGCTTCCGTCTTATTTAAGGATTGGATTTAAATATCTGTAGTTGATTTTTCTGAGTATCTATCCACCTATGTTTTGCCATGATGAAGCTTTAGAAGATAGATAAGTGATTATACAATGAAAAAATCCCCCAGCCCGCTTGAGAAAGCAGGATGGGGGATTGGTATTTTGAATCAAAAAAGTTTAATTCTTGAAACTGTGGATTGGAGCCGGAATACGACCGGCACGGTTTACGAATGCCTCGCAACTGAATGGGTTTACAGGCATGATTGGAGCATGACCGAGCAAACCGCCAAAATCTACATTGTCGCCTACCTTCATGCCCACAACAGGATGATACGTACGGCAGTAGTCTTCTGGTTAACCATACCGATGGCAGCCTCGTCGGCAATGACACCGGAAATGGTGGTGGCTGGAGTATCGCCAGGGATGGCAATCATATCCAAACCTACTGAGCAGACACAAGTCATCGCCTCAAGCTTCTCGATGGTCAGCGCACCAGCCTCTACAGCGTTGATCATACCCTGGTCTTCGCTGACAGGGATGAAGGCACCGCTCAAACCACCTACATAAGAAGAAGCCATGATACCGCCCTTCTTAACCTGATCGTTCAGGAGTGCAAGAGCTGCTGTGGTACCAGGAGCACCGGCATGCTCAAGACCGATGAGCTCGAGAATATCGGCTACACTATCACCGATAGCTGGGGTAGGAGCCAATGAAAGGTCGATGATGCCGAAAGGTACGTTCAGACGGCGTGAAGCCTCCTTGGCTACCAACTGACCTACACGGGTAATCTTGAAGGCGGTGCGCTTGATGGTTTCGCAAAGAACCTCGAAGCTTTCGCCCTTTACCTTCTCCAATGCATACTTTACAACGCCAGGACCGCTGACACCGACACTCACTACCGCATCGGCCTCAGAAACACCATGGAAGGCACCAGCCATGAACGGATTGTCGTCTGGCGCATTGCAGAGAACAACGAGCTTGGCGCAACCCAGAGAACCTCTGTCCTTGGTTGCCTCGGCTGTATCCTTTACGATTTCGCCCATCAGTCGGACGGCGTCCATGTTGATACCGGTCTTGGTAGAACCCACATTGACTGAGCTGCAGACGAAATCGGTCTGTGCCATCGCCTGAGGGATAGAACGGATAAGGAGCTCATCGCTCTTGCTCATACCCTTGCTTACGATGGCAGAATAGCCGCCCAGGAAGTTGACACCGAGCTCCTTGGCACACTGGTCGAGGGTCTTTGCAATTTTCACGTAATCGTCGGTAGTCTTGCAGGCAGAACCGCCTACCAGCGAGATAGGAGTGATGGAGATACGCTTGTTGACGATAGGCACACCAAACTCCTTGGAGATTTCTTCGCCGGTCTTCACCAGGTTCTTTGCCAGACGTGTAATCTTATTATGAATGTTCTGACAGAGCTCATCGAGATCGGTAGATGCGCAATCCAAAAGGTTGATACCCATGGTGATGGTACGCACATCGAAATTCTCCTGCTCTATCATCTTATTGGTTTCGATAACCTCAGATATATTGATCATATTGTTTGCTTTTTAAATTCTGTGCATCATATTGAAAATTTCCTCGCGCTGGCATTTGATCTGCACGCCCATAGCCTTACCAACATTGGTGAGTTCATCGGCTACTTCCTCGAAAGTTTTCTGCATCTTGCCCATGTCTACGATCATCATCATGTTGAAATACTCCTGTACGATGGTCTGAGAGATATCCAAGATGTTGATACTGTTCTCTGCCAAATAGGTACATACCTTGGCGATGATACCAACGGTATCCTTGCCCACTACTGTAATAATCGTTCTGTTCATGTATTTATTCCTTATTTTAAATTGGTAAGTTTTCGGCTGCAAATTTACAACTATTTTGTTAGACTACCAAATAAAAAGTCAGAAAACTTGTAAAATCACTAACGCTTTGCAAGTTTTCTGACTCATTTTTACCTTTCTTGTTTCCTTATCTTACTTGATACCTCTTTCGTTGAGTGCCTTAGAATATTTGGCTGCATTCTGCAGGTGCTCATCGTAAGTGCGGGCAAAATTATGAGTGCCGCTGAAATCCTCCTTGGCACACATGTAGAGGTAATCGTGATGCACATGGTTGAGGACGGCATCGATACCTGCTACGCTCGGAATACGGATAGGCCCCGGTGGCAAACCTGGGTTCTTGTAGGTATTATACGGGCTCTTGATAGACAGAAGGTTGTTGTAGATGCGCTTGAGGTCGAATCGCTGCCAGGCATATTTAATGGTAGGATCGGCCTGCAATGGCATTCCCTCTGGATATTCGGCATTGCGAAGCATCAGACGGTTATAATACATGCCGGCTATCATCGGTTTCTCACCGTTGTTGGCTGTTTCTTCGTCCACGATGCTGGCAAGGGTGATGATCTCAACCGGTGTCAGCTTCATAGCCTTTGCCTTTTCGGTACGCTCAAAGTTCCAGAACTTGTCGCTTTCTTTCTTCATGCGCTCCAGAAATTTATCTACCGAGATGTTCCAGTAGAGATCGTAGGTGTTAGGTACGAACATGCAGGCGATGGTGGCAGTATCGTAACCGTATTTCTGACAGACGCTCTCGTCGCGCAGGGCATGGTAGAGGTCGTTGCTGCCAAACATCATCTTCTTGCCAATCTCATCAGAGAGTTTGTCGAGCGTGCGGACCGAAGGGATGGTAAGGCTAACCGGTTCCTGCAAACCGTTCTTCATGTGGCGCCATGTCTTGAGGGCACCATCGCCCGGAGCAATGGCGTATCTGCCGGTGCGGATATGATCGGCATAGCCGGAATGGAGGGTCAGGGTCTTGAATGCCTGGAACGGAATGCTCTTGGCAAATGGGCGGAGCTTGTTGTATACAGAGTCGATGTTATCATCGCTGTCGATGTAAACATACTCGGTGTTGCTGCTCTTCGAGAAGGAAGAGAAACAGTAGATGTAGCCCACGATGGCGATGACTGCGATGCAGCCTATAGCACCATACAGATAGAGCTTAGAAAATGATTTTTTCTTTTTCATATTCTTCTTGTTTGTTATTTTTCGGGTGCAAAAGTACAGTAAAAATAGGAAATAGCAAAGTATAGGAATTTAAAATAGGTTAATTGTCATCTTTCTTTATCCGTTGTGTCTGCTTTTTTGTTACCTTTGCACTTGACATTGAGAATCAACATGTGTATCGGTGCTTTCGGGCACATTATTATAAAAGGATTATAAAATGAAGTTTTCGATAGCGTATGCTGCCAAGTGGGGTCATGCCCTGCATGTAGAATTAACTTTTGCCGCCGCTGACGGCTATCAAGATACGATGGACTTGCCGATGACCACCCGGGACGGGTATCACTGGGAGGTGGAAATGGCGTCAAGGCAGAACCGCCATCACCCTTTCGTAGCTGTGGCTTACTGCTACTGCGTGAAAGATGCCGAGGGAAAGGTGCTGCGTAGGGAATCGCTCGCTTCTGCCCGCCAATATGTTTTTGATGAGAGTAAGAATTTCTATTTTCAGGACTATTGGCTGGAGGAGGATAATCCTTACGTGGAAAAAAATGCCTTCGTATTGCAGCAGGTAAAGTTTACTGATGTCAAGCCAGCGCGTCTGCCTCTCTTCGACCGTACTATCATCTTCAAGATTCATGCCCCGAAACTCTATGAGGGTGAGGCTGTAGCTCTGTTGGGAAATCATCCTACGCTGGGCAAATGGAATCCGGCTCATTTCCTGAAGATGCAGAACAATCATGGTAAGGACTGGGAAATATCTGTGAATGTGCAGGCTATCGATGAGCCGATAGAATATAAATATGTGGTGATTGATGCACAGACCCAGAAACTGAAGAGATGGGAATTTGGGGATAACAGAATCTTTGGCATTTCGGGTAATGAACAGGCTGGTGGACAGGGAACTCCTCAGGGTGAAATCCGTGTATACCATCAGGATGTTTATGTGCTACACGGCGGTGAGTTCCGCATCAAGAGGGTTCCGGTTCATGCCCAGTTCAATTTCGATACCTATATCTTCGATCTTGACGGAACCCTGATATCTTCTCTCCACGACCTGGCTGCAAGCTGCAATTATGCGCTGAAGCTGAACGGGATGCCTGAACGTACGCTGGAGGAGGTACGCATGTTTGTAGGAAACGGGGTGAAGAAACTGATGGAACGTGCCGTGCCGGGAGGATTGGAGAATGAGAAGTTTGAGAAAACCCTGCAGGATTTCCGCCAGCATTATATGGTGCACAATATGGATAATACGAAACCTTATCCGGACGTGATGGAGATGCTGGAGGAACTGAAGAATAGGGGAAAGAACATTGCGGTTGTAAGCAACAAGTTTTATGCAGCTACTCAGGAAATCTGCCGCCATTTCTTCGGCGATCTGGTAGATGTAGCGATAGGAGAACGGGAAAATATCAAGAAAAAACCGGCTCCAGATACCGTAAACGAAGCCTTGCGCCAGCTGCATGCGGATAGAGAAAGGGCGGTATATATCGGCGACAGCGATGTGGATGTGATGACGGCGAAGAACAGCGGAATGCCTTGTATCTCTGTACTTTGGGGATTCAGAGATCACGATTTTCTGCTGGCACATGGAGCTTCTATCCTGGTATCATCACCCTTGCAGATATTATAAGAAAGGTAGGATAAAATGATTTGGAAGACCATCATAGAGAATGGTCTTCCAGATATTTCTTGATAAATTCAAAGTAGGTTTCTGATATCGGAATGCTCTGGTCGCCATAGGTAATGTGCTGCTGGTCTACCGTATCAAACTTTGTCATGTTGGCAAGGAACGAACGGTGTACACGCTTGAATTTCTCTCTTGGCAGCCTTTCTTCCAACTGTTTGAGGTTGCCCAGGGTTCTGATGTTAGGCCTGCCCTCAAGATGGAAACGGATGTAGTCTTTGTCGCAGTCAACAAACAGAATATCATCTATCGGGATTCTTACGCATTTGTAATCTCGTTTTACCACCAGAAAACCGTCGCGCTTGATAGGGTTGTAGTTATCGTCCTGCATGTAGCTTTCGAAGACTTTCTGGCATGATCCCATAAAGTCATCGTATGTGATGGGCTTGAGCAAATAGTCGAATGCATTCACTTTGTAGGCTTCGATGGCATACTCCTTGAATGCGGTGGTGAAGACAATCTTCACGTTCTTGGGTACAACCTTTGCAAATTCCAGACCGCTGATCTGTTGCATGTGGATGGCGAGAAAAAGTATGTCGAGATGGTTGTGATGGATGCCGTCTACAGCATCTATCGCACTTTTGTAGGCTCCGATCAAATGCAGGGTCGGAGTTTTCTCTATATACTGTTCCAGAAGTTGCAAAGCTTCCGGATCTTCATCTATGATGGCGCAATTTAAAATCATAATTTTACTGTTTTAGTGATTTTATTCTCGATTTTCGTAAAAACGAAAATTGTGTTTGTTTATTGTGTCAAGCTGCAGATTTTTTCAGATAAAAATCTATTTTCATGATTTTACCTTAAATTTGTTTAATCTATTTGGCTATTTGAGGAAAAAACCGTAACTTTGGAGATTGATAAGTCAGACTATAACTGTAGAATATGAAATACAATAAGAAACAACATACCAAATTGTCCTGTCGGAGCAAGTGTTTTTTCCTTGCCTTGGCTTTGGCTATGGCATCGGTTGATGTCTCAGCCCAGAAGATTTCGCTAGGCTCTTGCATCACCCGTGACGGAGGTCAGTTTAAAGGCGAAATGGTGAGCGGAAAGCCGCAGGGAAAAGGTACTACCATCTATAAGAATGGGGATACCTACGAAGGCTCTTATATGAAAGGTAAACGCGAAGGTTATGGCGTTTATACCTTCAGTGATGGCGAAAAGTATGAGGGACAGTGGATGCAGGACCAGCAGCATGGTAAAGGCACCTACTATTTCCAGAACAACAACAAATATGTAGGCCTTTGGTTCCGCGATTACCAGCATGGTCATGGCGTCATGTTCTATTATAATGGTGATAAATATGACGGCGACTGGTATAAGGACAAGCGTCAGGGACGCGGTATTTATACTTATGCCAATGGTGCACAGTATAAAGGCCAGTGGATGAACGATATGAAGAATGGAAACGGCTTCTTCAACTGGGGAGACGGAACTACTTATGACGGTCAGTGGCTAGACAACCAGCGCTCAGGAAAAGGTACTTTCAAATATGCTGATGGCGATGTGTATATCGGCGACTGGAAGGATGATATCCAGGACGGAAAGGGTATCTATAAATTTCATAATGGCGACATTTATGAAGGCGATTATGTGCAGGGAGAACGCACGGGTATAGGCATCTTCCGCTCTGCAAAGGGTGCCAAGTATAACGGACAGTTTAAGGATGGCCTGCGTACCGGTCAGGGTACCTTCATCTGGAAGAATGGCGATATCTATGTAGGCGACTGGAGGGATGATCTGCAGAACGGCAGGGGCAAACTGACCAAGAAGAACGGCGACGTGTTTGAAGGTGAGTTCAAGAACGGTCTGGTTGATGGTAATGTCGTGATTCATTATGCTGATGGTAGAAGATTCAAGGGTGCCTATCACAAAGGTAAGCGCCAGGGACCTTGCATAGAAGAAGATAAAAACGGTAAGCGTTTCGAAGGAACCTATCGTAACGATGTGCGTGACGGAAGATTTGTAGAAAAAGACCGCAACGGACAGGTTACAGCCAAGGGAGCCTACGAAAACGGCAAACGATTTGAAGACTAATCTCTTCAGAAAATTAGAAAATACAAAGAAATTATAAATAACGAGATAGAGAACCTTTATATTTTAAATAATGAGAAAAAAGAACATATTATAATGTTGAATATTGAATGTTGAATGTTCTGTTTTCAAATCTCAAAGTTAAAAGTAAATGTTCAAATCTCAAAGCTTAAACTAGAATTATGGTAGTAGATACTTTAGACAATCTGGAGAAATATGTTTCTCTCAATCCGCTCTTCGCTGATGTAGTGAAGTTTATCAAAGATAATGACCTCTCTAAATTGGAGGACGGTAAGCATTTTATCAAGGAGAGTAACCTCTTTGTTAATATAACGACAGCTCACGGAAAAAGCGAGGAAGATGCTGTTCTTGAAACACATCGCAAGATGATTGATATTCAGATTCCTCTTGACAACGAGGAGACTTATGGCTATACTCCTCTTGCTGATCTTCCAGAAGTGGAATATAACGAGGCTAAGGATGTAACCAAGTATCCTGGTGTGAAAGCGCAGACGCTCGTTACCTGCAAGCCAGGTCAGTTTGCTATCTTCTGGCCACAAGATGGTCATCAGCCATGCATCGGTAGTGGTGATATCCACAAGGCTATCTTCAAGATTAAGAATTAAAGAAGAAATCTTCAAGATAAAATTAAAGAAGAATAATATAGAGTAACCATCTAAAATCATGATATATGGCAACAGAAAAGAAAACTACAGCCCAGAAGGCTGCAACTAAAAAGGCAACTGCAAAGAAACCAGTTGCAAAAAAAGCAGCGAAGGCTGTGGTAAAGCATATCGGACTCGTGAAGAACGACCCATATCTGGCAGACTATGAGGATGCCATCAAGGGCCGACACGACCATGCACTCTGGAAACTCGGTCAGCTGACTAATAACGGCAAACAGACATTGAGCGATTTTGCCAATGGATACGAGTATTTCGGACTGCATAAGACTGCCCGTGGATGGGTGTTCCGTGAGTGGGCACCTAATGCAACAGACATCTATCTGATCGGTGACTTCAACAACTGGCAGGAAACCGAAAAGTATCGTGCCAAAAGAATAAAGAATACCGGTAACTGGGAACTCAAACTTCCGGAGAAAGCGATGAAACATGGCGATCTCTTCAAGATGAAAGTTCATTGGGAAGGTGGTGAAGGCGAGCGTATTCCAGCATGGGCACAGCGCGTAGTACAGGACGACCAGACCAAGATTTTCTCTGCTCAGGTTTGGAATCCGGAACCATATAAATGGAAGAAGAAAACCTCAGACCAAATGTGGCACCTCTGCTCATCTATGAATGCCATATCGGTATGGCACAGGATGCTGAGAAGGTTGGCACTTACACAGAATTTAAGGAGAATGTGTTGCCACGTATCATCAAGGATGGTTACAACTGCATTCAGATTATGGCTATCCAGGAGCATCCGTATTATGGCTCCTTCGGCTATCATGTAAGCAGTTTCTTTGCTGCAAGTAGCCGCTTCGGAACTCCTGAAGAGTTGAAGGATCTCATTGATACAGCTCACCAGAATGGTATTGCCGTCATCATGGACATCGTTCACTCTCATGCCGTAAAGAATGAGGTTGAAGGACTGGGTAATCTCGCTGGCGATCCTAACCAGTATTTCTATCCTGGCGACCGTCATGAGCATCCGGCTTGGGACAGTCTCTGCTTCGACTATGGAAAGGATGAAGTCATCCACTTCCTGCTGAGCAACTGCAAGTACTGGCTTAATGAGTTCCATTTCGACGGATTCCGTTTTGACGGTGTAACATCCATGCTCTATTACAGTCATGGTTTGGGTGAGGCATTCTGCAACTACGGAGATTATTTCAATGGTCATGAGGATGATAATGCCATCTGCTATCTTACCCTTGCCAACTGTCTGATTCATGAGGTTAACAAGCATGCCATTACGATTGCCGAAGAGGTGAGCGGAATGCCGGGACTGGCAGCCAAGTTTGAGGATGGCGGTTATGGCTTTGACTATCGCATGGCGATGAATATTCCAGATTATTGGATCAAGACCATCAAGGAACTGAAGGATGAAGACTGGAAACCATCCAGCATCTTCTGGGAGGTAAAGAACCGCCGTTCGGATGAGAAAACCATCTCTTATTGTGAGAGTCATGACCAGGCATTGGTGGGCGATAAAACCATCATCTTCCGTCTGATTGATGCCGATATGTACTGGCATTTCAAGAAGGGCGATGAAAACGAAATGGCTCATCGTGGTATTGCTCTGCATAAGATGATCCGTCTGGTTACCGCCTCTACAATCAATGGCGGTTATCTCAACTTCATGGGTAATGAGTTCGGTCACCCAGAGTGGATTGATTTCCCTCGCGAGGGTAATGGCTGGAGCCATAAATACGCCCGTAGACAGTGGAATCTGGTAGATAATCATGAACTCTGCTACCACTATCTTGGAGATTTCGACCGAGAAATGCTCAAGACGATTACAAGCGAAAAGAATTTTAACAAGACACCAGTTGTAGAAATCTGGCATAATGATGGCGATCAGGTTCTCGCCTTTATGCGTGGCGATCTGCTCTTCGTGTTTAACTTCTCGCCAACCCGCTCTTTCACCGACTATGGCTTCCTGGTTCCAACCGGTTCCTACAGCGTAGTGCTTGATTCTGACAGCAAGGATTTCGGCGGTAATGGCTTGAATGATGACACGATGACGCATCTGACTAATTACGATCCACTTTATGTGAAAGACCGTAAGGAGTGGCTGAAACTTTATCTGCCAGCTCGTACAGCTTTGGTGCTGAAGAAAAATTAATAGATTGATTTATGAAAAATAAAAGGAGTAGTACTGCGAAGATGCAAATCGCCTGTGCTATCATCTTTATCACATTTACCTACGTCTACCTGGCATTTTACCAGGCAGACGTACTGGCAGTGGCTCAGCATGTTTTCTCAGGCGGTTTGACCAACTACAGTTACACGCTGGCTCCACTGCTTATCACGCTCGTACTCTATCTGCTGCAAGTGGGAGTGTACGCGGTAACCCGTGTGAAACGCCGTTTCCACGGGCTTACTTATTTCCCTTCGTTCCTCATCCTGACGATGATTACCGATATCCCCGTTGATATCGACCGTTATCATTCGCTGGGGGCGTGGTGGATTATCTTGCCACTCTGTCTGATTCTATGGGGCGGATTGATATGGATAGCCCGCCAATTGGAGCCGATAGAAACAGAGCCTCACAGCAACGGCTGGTTCTCCCGCTATATGTGGGTGAATCTGCTCCAGATGCTGGTGATGATATTGCTTGTCAACTTTGTTGCTAGCAATGATCGGCTGTTTCATGAACGTATGCGCATGGAACATCTGATGAAAGAAAAACAGTATGAAAAAGCTTTGGAAGTAGGTGAAAAATCTCTGAAAACAGATTCTTCGCTGACGATGCTCCGTATAGCCTGTCTCAACGAAACAGGCGAGCTGGGCAGCCGTCTCTTTACTTATCCGCTGGTAGGTGGAAGTAAGGCGATGATGCCGGATAGCGTAACCGTGAAGGCTATGATGTGGAAGGCGCCAAAATGGATGCAGAAACCTTCGGCATGGATGGTTAAACATCATCTCAAGTATCGTCTGCCTGTTGACTATCAGCTTTGTGCACTCTTGCTGGATAAGCAACTAGACAAGTTCGTAGCAGAGGTGCAGAAACATTACAAAGTAACTTCGGGCAAACTGCCTGTTCATTATAAGGAAGCGTTGGTTCTTTATACGCATCGCCGCAGTAATCCAAGTATCGTTTATCACGATAATGTGATGGATACAGACTTTGAGGATTTCCAGCAGATGGATCACAAATATGCTAATGAGACAGAAAAGCAGAATGCTCTTCGGGATACTTATGGAAATACCTACTGGTATTATTATGAGTATGGAAACAAATGAAAGTTTTAATTTAGGAGATTAATATGAAAATACAGATATTCAGAATCTTATGGGTTTTACAGATAGCTTTTCTTCTGTTGGCGCCATTAGGGTCGCAGGCACAGAAAAAGGAGATTTCTGCAGCCAAAGATCTGGTAAAGGCTGGCAAGGATTTGGCGAAGGCCGAATCCAGTATGCGCAAACTCCTGACGGATTCTGCCAACCGGAATAACAAGAAAATTTGGAATATTCTCTTCGATGCTGTGAAGAAGCAGTATGAACAGGGTAATGAGAAACTCTACCTCAAACAGGCGTATGATACAGCCCAACTCTTCAATGCAACCCGACAGCTCTTCGTTATAGCCCAAGGACTTGATTCCGTTGAGATGATTCCTAACAAGAAAGGAAAATGTGAGTTTGATTTCCGTAAGTCTCATTCAGAATATTTGAACAGGATACGTCCGAACCTCTATAACGGAGGAACCTGGTTTATCAGGAAGCAGAAATACAAGGAGGCTTATCAGTTCTTTGACCAGTACATTGAGTGCAGTACTGCACCGATGTTCCAATCTTATAAGTATGTCCAGAAAGACAAATATCTTTCTTCGGCAGCTTATTGGGCTGTATATGCCGGATATAAGATGAAAGATACCAAGCTACGCTTCATCATTCTTATGAGGCGCTGAAAGATACGGCTCATTATAACTATATGTTACAGTATCTGGCTGAGACTTACAACTGGAGAAGGATACTGCGCGCTATCTCTCTACCTTGAAGGAAGGTTTTGAGCGGGATCCGAAATTCCCGTTCTTTTTCCCGCGTCTGGTAGAGTATTATTCGCAGGAAAACCAACTCGATTCTGCACTCGCTGTAGCAGATAAGGCGCTGGCGATAGCTCCCGACAATGATATCTATCTCTTTACCAAGGGAACCATTCTCCTGAATATGGGTGATTTCAAGCAATGCATCGAAGTGAGCAAAAAGGCACTTGCCGTGAATGATTCGTTATCTGGTGCTTATTATAATATAGGTTTGGCTTATTTCAATCAGGCGGTTGAAATGGATAAGAATTCGCAGCAATCCCGCAAAACTCATCAGGAGATAGACGGACTTTACAAGAGTGCGATGCCTTATCTGCAGAAGTACAGAACGATGGCGCCTGATATGCAGGACCAGTGGGCTTTGCCACTATATACCATCTATCTGAACCTGAACATGGGTAAGGAGTTTGATGAGATTGACAAACTGCTCAATCAGAAAAAGAAATAAAGCCTCATGATGAGAAATTTATGAAAACTTCTCTTTAATTAAAGAATACTTCTCTTTAGAAATTGATTATTAGAAATTTATGATAGACAGAATTTTAGATAAACTGGGCATTGAGCTCAATGATATGCAGCAGGATTCCATGCAGGCAATCTTGCACGGGAACAAGGATGTGGTGATACTTTCGCCAACTGGTAGTGGCAAGACACTGGCTTATCTTTTGCCTCTTACCCAACTTATAGATGCTACTGATGACGAGGCACAGGCGGTGGTGGTAACTCCTGGTAGAGAACTCGCTTTGCAGTCGGCTAACGTATTGAAGAATATGGGCAGCGGTTTGCGTGCGATGGCTTGCTATGGTGGTCGTGCTACGATGGATGAGCATCGCGTGATGAAACAGGTTCGTCCTCAGATTGTATTTGGAACTCCAGGTCGTCTCAATGATCATCTGGATAAGGGAAATCTTTCTCCATATCACATCAAATACCTGATTATTGATGAGTTTGACAAGTGTCTGGAGATGGGCTTCCAAGACGAAATGAGCCGACTGATCAAGTCATTGCCTGGCTTGCGTCGTCACTTTCTGCTTTCTGCTACCGAAGCAGAGGAAATTCCTCATTTCGTACACATGGGTAGGGTAGAAAAGATAGATTACCGTGTGGATGAAGATCAGGTTCCTGATCGTGTACATATATATAAGGTGGATAGTCCGGTAAAGGATAAACTGGAGAGTCTGTCACTTTTGCTACGCAGTTTAGGCGATCAGAGTACCATTGTATTCCTCAATTATCGCGACAGTGTGGAGCGCACCAATAAATATCTGGTGGAGCAGGGATTTTCAACCTCTTTCTTCCATGGTGGACTGGAACAGAAGGAACGCGAGGCTTCTCTCTATCGTTTCAGCAACGGTAGTGCTAATATCCTGGTGAGTACGGATCTGGCTTCGCGCGGACTTGATATTCCTGATATAGATAATATCATCCATTATCACATGCCGGAGAGCGAAGATGGTTATATCCATCGTGTAGGACGTACGGCAAGATGGGAAGCCCAGGGAAAGGCTTTCTTCCTGTTAGGTCCTGAAGAGCATATTCCGGAATATGTGGATGCAGAGATTGAGAATTATGAGATGCCTGTTGCTGATCAGCTTCCTGCGCCAGCCAAACCTAAGATGGCTACTATATATATAGGTAAAGGCAAAAAGGATAAAATCAGCAAGGGTGACATCTTAGGCTTCCTTTGCAAGAAGGGTGGGCTGCAGTCGGCTGAAATCGGAAAGATTGATGTTAATGACCGTTATGCTTATGCTGCCATTTCCCGAACGAAGTTGCGCAGCTTACTGAATAATGTAAAGGGCGAAAAGATAAAAGGCGTCAAAACGATAGTGGAAGAGGTAAGGTAGTTGACAAACTGCTATTATCTTTTCTCTGTTGCTTGCTAATGTATAATAAATGTAAAAATAGACATAAATATGCAGTTATTATACTAAAATGACTAACAAAATGAAAGAAATCTGCGCAAAACGCTAAAAATGTGCAGAAAAGTTTGGTAGTTTCAAATAAAAAGTGTAATTTCGCAGTCGTAAATACAATCCAAAGGTTTACTATGTATCCTATATGGGTGTATTGTGCACTAATTTTTCCTGCTAACAGGATTATATCGTATAAAACTTAAATAATTATACAAAGATGAAGAAGTACAATTTTAACGCAGGTCCATCAATGCTTCCACGCGAAGTGATTGAGAACACAGCAAAGCAGATTTTGGATTTTAATGGTTCAGGTCTTTCATTGATGGAAATCAGCCACCGTGCTAAGGATTTCCAGCCAGTAGTTGATGAGGCAGTCTCCTTATTCAAGGAGCTTCTTGACATTCCTGAGGGTTATTCCGTAATCTTCCTTGGTGGTGGTGCGTCATTGCAGTTTATGCAGATTCCAGCAAACTTCCTCATCAAGAAGGCTGCCTACATTAATTCTGGCACTTGGGCTAAGAAGGCAATGAAAGAGGCAAAGCATTTTGGTGAGGTCGTGGAGATCGCATCATCGTCCGACGCCAATTTCACTTTTTATCCACAGGTTCCTAACACTGTACCAGCCGATTGTGATTACTTGCATTTGACAAGCAACAATACTATATATGGTACTGAACTCCGTGTTGATCCAGATGTAAACGTACCATTGATTTCTGATATGTCTTCAGATATCATGAGCCGTCCAGTAGATGTTTCTAAGTATACTGCCATCTATGCAGGTGCTCAGAAGAATCTTTCTATGGCAGGTGTTACCGTTATCATCGTTAAGGATGATATGCTCGGCAAGGCTCCTCGCGAGCTTCCTACAATGCTCGATTATCGTACTCACGTTGAGAAGGGCAGTATGTTCAATACTCCTCCTGTTGTTCCTATCTATACCTTGATGGAGAATCTCCGCTGGTTGAAGGCTAATGGTGGTGTTGAGGCAGCTGATAAGCGTGCTCACGAACGTGCTGAAGTTCTTTATGCTGAAATCGACCGCAACAAACTCTTCAAGGGTACAGTGGAAGAGACTTCACGTTCATTGATGAACATCTGCTTCGTGATGAACGATGAGTACAAGGAGTTGGAGAAGCCATTCCTCGACTTCGCTACAGAGCGTGGCATGGTAGGTATCAAGGGTCACCGCTCAGTGGGTGGTTTCCGTGCCAGCTGCTACAATGCACAGACCATGGAGGGTGTTCAGGCACTCGCCAAGGCTATGCAGGATTTTGAAGCACAACATTAATTTTTGAATTTGTATGAAAGTATTAGTTGCAACAGAAAAGCCATTCGCAGCGGCTGCTGTGGAAGGCATTAAGAAAGAAATAGAGGGAGCAGGCAACGAATTGGTACTGCTCGAAAAATATACAGAGAAGGCTCAGCTTCTCGATGCAGTGAAGGATGTGGACGCGATGATTATCCGCTCTGACAAGGCTGATGCCGAGGTGCTCGATTCAGCAAAGAACCTGAAGATTATCGTTCGTGCTGGTGCAGGTTATGATAACATCGACCTTGCTGCTGCTACTGCTCATAATGTAGTGGCTGAGAATACTCCTGGTCAGAACTCTAACGCAGTAGCTGAGTTGGTATTCGGCTTGTTGGTCTTTACTGTACGTAATTTCTACAACGGCAAGGCTGGCAGCGAGTTGAAGGGTAAGAAACTGGGTATTCTTGCTTTCGGTAATGTTGGTCGAAATGTGGCTCGCATCGCCAAGGGATTTGGTATGGAAGTAGCTGCTTACGATGCATTCTGCCCAGCTGATGTTATCGAGGCTGCCGGTGTGCATGCTGTAAAGTCACAGGATGAGTTGTTCCAGACTTGTGATATCGTTTCTCTTCATATCCCTGCTACTCCAGAGACTATCAAGAGCATCGACTACAAGACTGTAAACCAGTTGCCTAAGGGCGCCATCCTCATCAATACAGCGCGTAAGGAGGTTATCAATGAGCCTGAGCTCCTGAAACTTCTTGCTGAGCGTGAGGACTTGAAGTTCATCACTGATATCAAGCCTAATGCTGATGCAGACTTTGCCAAGTTCGAGGGTCGATACTTCTCAACTCCTAAGAAAATGGGTGCACAGACTGCAGAAGCAAATATCAATGCCGGTATTGCTGCAGCTAAGCAGATTAATGCGTTCTTTAAGGATGGATGCACTAAATTCCAGGTAAATAAGTAATTATTCTCCCCATACATATAGCTCATGAAGGGTGCTTTTTCACAGAAGCACTCTTGATGGGCTTTTCATGTTTTTATTAAACTAGTCAATTTAAACGAAATATTATGGCAATAGTAAAACCTTTTAAGGGAGTAAGACCTCCTAAAAATCTCGTTGAGCAAGTTGAGTCTCGTCCTTACGATGTTCTCAATTCTGAGGAAGCACGTGCCGAGGCAGGCGATAACGAGAAGAGCCTTTATCATATTATTAAACCTGAAATCAATTTCGAACCTGGTACTTCTGAGTACGATCCACGAGTGTATGAAAGCGCTGCAGAGAACTTCAGAAAGTTCCAGGAGAATGGCTGGTTGAAACAGGATGATAAGGAACAGTATTATATCTATGCACAGACTATGAACGGCAAGACTCAGTATGGTCTTGTGGTAGGTGCGTATGTAAACGACTATATGACGGGTGTCATCAAGAAACATGAACTGACACGCCACGATAAGGAAGAAGACCGTATGAAGCATGTGCGTGTATGCAATGCCAATATCGAACCAGTATTCTTCGCTTATCCTGATAATGAGGTGCTTAACGAACTTCTGATGCGTTATGCAGCAACAACGCCGGAGTATGATTTCATTGCTCCAATTGATGGCTTCCGTCATCAGTTCTGGGTTGTAAGCGATGATCAGGATATTGCCACAATTACAGCGGAATTTGCCAAGATGCCTAGCCTTTATATTGCTGACGGTCATCACCGTTCTGCAGCAGCAGCTCTGGTAGGTGCAGAAAAAGCTAAGCAGAATCCTAATCATACAGGTAAGGAGGAATATAACTACTTTATGGCAGTTTGTTTCCAGGCAAGTCAGCTTACCATTCTCGATTATAACCGAGTTGTGAAGGATTTGAATGGTCTGACTTCTGATCAGTTTCTCGATGCTTTGACAAAGAACTTCGAGGTGATAGATATTGATGCAATCAATGTGAATGTATCTGGTGATGAAGAGGGCATTCCTTGCTATGAAAAGATGGCTATTGATGATGCTATCAGCCAGTTTGGCTTGGATATTCTGAAACCAGCAGCTCTCCATTCTTTCCTCCTGTATCTGGATGGTAAATGGTATGGTTTGTTTGCCAAGCCAGGAACCTACGACGATGCAGATCCAATCGGCGTGCTTGATGTGGATATTTCATCTCGTCTGATTCTTGATGAAATTCTGGGTATCAAGGATTTGCGTTCTGATAAGCGCATCGACTTTGTTGGTGGTCTTCGCGGTCTCGGTGAGTTGAAACGTCGTGTGGATAGCGGCGAGATGAAGATGGCACTTGCTTTGCATCCGGTTTCTATGCAGCAGATTATGGACATCGCTGACAGTGGTAAGATTATGCCACCTAAGGCAACTTGGTTTGAACCTAAGTTGCGTAGCGGTTTGATTATTCACAAGTTGGATTAATGATAGACGAATTTAAGACTATATCAGATACGATAGGCGAGGGATATTACACCGAGAAAAGGAGTAAGTTTCTCGCCTTTGCTCACCATGTTACAACTGTTGACGAGGTGAAGGAAATTGTTGCCGGGTACCGTAAGAAATATTACGATGCCCGACATTGTTGTTATGCATATATGCTAGGTCCTGAACGGACAGAGTTCCGTGCCAATGATGATGGCGAACCTTCTTCTACAGCAGGAAAACCAATCCTCGGCCAAATCACGAAATCAGAATTGACGGATATTTTAATTGTCGTCATCCGATATTTCGGAGGAGTGAAATTGGGAACCAGCGGACTCATTGTTGCTTATCGTGAAGCTGCCATTGATGCTTTGGCTCATTGTGAGGAGGTTACGCAACAGATAGAGGAAATAGTAACCTATGATTTTACTTATCCGATGATGAATGATGTGATGAGGATAGTCAAAGATATGAATCCGCGTATCCTGGATCAGACTTTCGATAATACTTGCAGCATCAAACTTTCTATCAGAAAGAGCGAGGCTGAGCAGTTACGTTCCCGTCTGAAAAAGCTGTCGTTTGAATAGCAGATAACTGACATACAGATGAATAACTGCTGGGTAAATAAAAAAAGAGGGTGAATCATTAATTTATGATACACCCTCTTTTTGATGGTTATTTCTTTTGAATTTATCCCTTTTCTTCCAATTCCTTCTGCAATCGGATGATTTCATCGCGATATTGGGCAGCTTGCATGAAGTCGAGATCTTTGGCAGCTTGCTTCATCAATGCCGTAGTATTGGCAATGCTCTTCTCCAATTCTTCCTTGCTCATACTGCGAACAATAGGGTCGGCAACGAAGACTGCACTTTCCGGTTCCACGTAAACGCGAGGCTTGGAACCCTCGGCTCCCATCGGAACAATCTTTGCTCCTTCTTCCTTGCTAGTAGGCAGAGCTGAGGTTATTGCTTTCACAATCTGTTTTGGAGTAATGCCATGGTCGGCATTGTATTTCAACTGGATGCTTCGGCGGCGGGCAGTTTCATCTATCGTTTTCTGCATGCTGTCTGTGATGTTGTCTGCATACATGATTACCTTGCCGTTCACGTTTCGGGCAGCACGGCCTGCCGTCTGGGTCAGAGAACGGTGACTGCGAAGGAAGCCTTCCTTGTCTGCATCGAGAATAGCTACGAGCGAAACTTCCGGCAAGTCGAGTCCTTCTCGTAACAGGTTGACACCCACCAGCACATCGTATACTCCTGCACGAAGATCGTTCATGATCTTTACTCGGTCTAAGGTTGCCACATCACTGTGGATATAGGCAGCCTTTACGTTGTGGTTGAGCAGGAACTCAGTGAGTTCTTCTGCCATGCGCTTTGTAAGAGTCGTAATCAGAACTCGCTCGTTGCGGTGTGTTCTTGTTAATATTTCATCCAGAAGATCATCTATCTGATTCTCACTTGGACGGACTTCGATTTCCGGATCCAGGAGTCCTGTAGGACGAATCAGCTGTTCTACAACCACGCCTTCGGCTTCTCTCAATTCATAGTCTGCCGGAGTTGCACTTACGTAGATGGCCTGCGGAATGAGATCATGAAATTCCTCGAACTTCAGCGGACGGTTGTCGAAGGCAGCAGGCAAACGGAAACCATATTCTACCAGGTTCTTCTTTCGTGCCCGGTCGCCTCCATACATGGCTCCAATCTGCGGGATGCTCACATGGCTCTCGTCAACCACAAGCAGGAAATCTTTAGGGAAGAAATCGAGCAGGCAATATGGGCGTTCGCCTTCGTGTCTGCCATCAAAATAGCGGGAATAGTTCTCGATGCCCGAACAGTGGCCCAATTCCTTGATCATTTCCATATCATATTCTACGCGTTCCTTGATGCGCTGTGCCTTGATTCCATCTCCAATACTCTTGAAGAATTCTACCTGTTTAACCAGGTCGTCCTGAATTCTGCGAATGGCACTTTCCTGCTGTTCTTTTGTTGTTACGAAAAGGTTGGCTGGATAAATCTCGTAATCTTCGAACGAGGCAAGGCGGTGATAAGTGAGCGAATCCACTTCTTCGATACTGTCAATCTCATCGTCCCACCATGTTACGCGCAAAACATGATCGCTGTAAGCCATAAAGATGTCAACCGTTTCGCCTTTCACGCGAAAGTTGCCACGTTGCAGTTCTATGTCATTTCTAACGTAAAGTGCATCAACGAGTTTCCTCAGAAATTCATTTCTGTCGAGTCGCTGCCCGCGATGAATCTTGATGATGTTCTCCTGCATCGCCACAGGTCCGCCCATACCATAGATGCACGATACGGATGAGACAACGATGACATCCTTTCTGCCCGAGAGAAGGGCAGAAACAGCACCGAGTCGCAACTTGTCTATTTCATCATTGATGGCGAGGTCTTTTTCTATATATGTATCAGTCGTTGGCAGATAAGCTTCCGGCTGGTAATAGTCGTAGTATGAAACATAATATTCTACAGCGTTCTCAGGGAAGAAACCCTTCATCTCCTGATACAGTTGGGCGGCAAGAGTCTTGTTGTGGCTCAAGATGAGCGTAGGCTTCCCCACGTTGGCAATCACGTTTGCCACCGTAAAGGTTTTACCCGAGCCGGTTACACCCAACAACACCTGTGCAGGGTCTCCTTCAAGCACCCCCTCTGTGAGTTGCCTGATGGCTTGCGGCTGGTCGCCAGTTGGCTTATATTTTGATGTAATCTTAAAATCCATTTTCTTCCTGATTTCTTCTCAAAAGTTCTGTTTCAAGGTGCAAAATTACAAAAAAAACGCCATTAATCGTTATAAAGATTAATTTTTTACGAAAAAATGTATCTTTTCTTTTGATAATAAGTAAATTATGAGTAACTTTGCAGTTCAAAATGAGAATTATGAAAAAATTGACTCTTATTGCATCGTGTGTTGCATTGCTCTTGTCGAGCTGTGCCCACGAATATAACCAGGTATTGAAATCAGGCGATTATACTTATAAGTATGAGTACGCCAAGCAGAGCTATGCCCAGGGCAAGTATTCCCGTGCCATTCCTCTTCTGCAGGAACTGGTAACGATGAAGAAAGGTTCTACCGAGGGTGAGGAATGTTTGTACATGCTGGCTATGGCCGAGTATGGTATGAAGGATTATGAGACTGCTGCAGAGTATTTCAAGAAGTATTACTCTTCTTATCCTAAAGGTAAGTTTGCTGAAAATGCAAAGTACTTTGTGGGAGAGAGTCTGTATCAGAATGCTCCAGAGCCTCGTCTTGACCAGAGTACCACGATTACAGCCATCGCAGCCTTCCAGGAGTTCCTGGATCTTTATCCAGATGCCCGACTCAAGCAGCAGGCTACAAACCGCCTTTTTGCTCTTCAGGACCTCTTGGTTGAGAAGGAGTATAAGAGTGCCAAGCTCTATTTGATATGGGCACCTATTTCGGCAACTGTACCAGCGGAGGCAACAATTATGAGGCTTGTATCGTAACTGCACAGAATGCGCTTAAGGATTATCCTTACAGCAACCGACGCGAGGAGTTTGCATCGCTCATCATGAAAGGTAAATACGAACTGGCAAAGATGAGTGTCGAGAAAAAGCAGCTGGAGCGCTATCAGGATGCTGAGGATGAGTGTTATGGCTTTATCAACGAATATCCTGATTCAAAGGACCGTGCACTTGCCGAGAAGTATATTGGGAAGTGCAAGCAGTACGAGAAAGAGCATCCGGAGTCAGCTCTCGACCAGCTTGGCAATAATGCCAATTAAAAAAAGCATATATATAATAAGGTAAAAACAATATAATAATAATAGTACTATAATTATGGATTTCAAAAAATCAAAGGCACCAGTAAACACAGTAACTCGCAACATTATGGATCTCTGCGATGATACCCATAACATCTACGAGAGCGTAGCTATCATTGCAAAGCGCGCTAATCAGATTTCTATCGAAATCAAGCAGGAATTGAGCAAGAAACTTCAGGAGTTTGCTTCTTATAACGATTCTTTGGAGGAAGTTTTTGAGAACCGCGAACAGATTGAAATCTCTCGCTACTACGAGAAGTTGCCAAAACCAACTTTGCTCGCTACAGAAGAGTTTATTGAGAACAATATTTATTGGCGCGATCCTACCAAGACATCTGCACCAATGGTTCACGAGAGCGAAATTTAATATTCCTGAGCTATATGATACAGCGTAAACAGACATTATTTCTGCTCTTTGCTGTCATCGCCATTGCTATCTGTCTTTTTCTTCCTATCGCCAGCATCGCAGCTAAGACGATGGGAGGAGACACTATGGTTTATAACCTCGGAGTGGTAGGGGAGGCAGGAATGCAGATTTCAACTACTTGCGTTCCTCTGTTCCTTCTGCTCGCCGTTTCAGCCATTATCGCATTGGTAAACATCTTTTTGTACAAGAATCTGAAGCTTCAGAAATCACTCTGTTCACTTGCCATGCTTTTTGCAGGTTTATGGTATGTAGATTATATCGTGATGTTCATGGACTTGATTCCTGTTCCTGAAGCAGAAGGAACAATGAAGTTTCAGTTTGCCGCTTGCCTTCCTTTGGTAGCAATCATATTCGAATGGATGGCAATGAAAGGTGTGAACGATGACATCAAACTCTTGAGAGCAGCAGACCGAATCAGATAAAAAATGCTAAAAAAGCATTTGAATATCGATAAAAGTTTGCTCAATTCAAATAAAAGTAGTAATTTTGCACCCGCTGTCACGAGATGGCAGCATAAAATTCAAACCTCATTATAAATTAAATTAAAATTAAGATTTAAAAATGGCAACAAAAATCAGATTGCAGCGCGGCGGTCGTAAGAGCTATGCTTTCTACAGCATCGTAATCGCTGACGTTAGAGCACCACGTGATGGTAAATTTACTGAGAAGATTGGTACTTTCAACCCTAACACCAATCCAGCTACTGTAGATTTGAATTTCGAGCGCGCACTCTACTGGGTAGAGACTGGTGCACAGCCAACAGACACAGTTCGCAACATCCTCAAGGGCGAGGGCGTTTACTTGATGAAGCACCTCAAGGGTGGCGTTAAGAAGGGCGCATTCGACGATGCTGAGGCTCAGAAGCGTTTCGACGCTTGGAAGAATAGTAAGGACGCTAAGATTTCTGCTGTTCGCGAGGGCGATGCTAAGGCAAAGAAGGAGCTGCTGCTAAGGAGCTCGAGGCTGAGAAGAAGATGAACGAGGCAATCGCTAAGAAGGTAGCTGATAAGAAGGCTGCTGCAGCTGCTGCTGAGGCAGAGGCTAAGGCTGCTGAGGAAGCTCCTGCAGAGGAGGCTCCAGCTGAGGCTTAATCTTCGACAGAATCTTCTTTTGAGATTTTAAAGTATAAAGGTGAATTTCTCTTTCGGGAAATCCAACCTTTTTTTTTGTTTCTTTTGATTATGGGTGATAAAAAGGAAAACAGTTATTCGCATATTCTGAAATATACAGGATTGTTTGGCAGTGTGCAAGGATTGGGAATTCTTGTAGGAGTTTTGCGCAATAAATTTACGGCGCTCTTCCTCGGACCTTCTGGAATGGGACTGCTGTCTCTTTTCAGCTCAACGATTTCTGTTCTCAGTTCTGCGTGTAATTTCGGCATTCCTACAAGTGGTGTTAAATTTATTTCTGAAAAGGAACATGCTGCAGATGAATCGCAGTCCGAAAAGGCTGATATCGCCGGGGCGGTTCTTCTTGTTCGCACCTATAGTCTGATTGCTGCATTTTTCGGAGCCATCGTCTGTGTTCTTCTGGGTCCGTTACTCAATGGGTTTACTTTTTCCTGGGGCAATCATACGCTACATTTCATTCTCCTGGCACCAACCATTTTCTTCACGATTCTGGCTGGAGGTGAAACAGCCATTCTGAAAGCTACCGGACAGTTGCGGGCGTTGGCGATGCAGGCAAGTCTTCTGGCTATTCTTCTGCTTTTGGTTTCGGTTCCGGTTTATTGGATATTTGGTGAGAGAGGTATTCTGCCCGTTCTGTTCATTTTGGCATTTATGCAATGGGCTCTGAATTTTCGATATTCCCGACGAGTTGTACGGTGGGGCGTAAATATGCGAAAAATGACGCTAGTTGCAGGTTTCCCACTTTTGCGACTTGGCGGGGCATTTGTACTTTCGGGTTTGATGAATAGCGGATGCGAATTTCTGATTCGTGCCTTTTTGAACCAACAAGGCGATTTGGAAGTTGTCGGACTTTTCAATGCCGGTATAACGATTGTCTTTGTTTATGCGGGAATGGTGTTCTCGGTCATGGATCAGGATTTTTATCCCCGTCTCTCCGGCATTTCGGGTTCCAGAAAAAACGAGGAGTCTGTAAAAGAACGCAATCTCTGTGTAAACCGCCAGCTTGAAATGAATGTCCTGTTGTTGGGACCTATAGTAGCTGCTATCATTTTGGGATTGCCTCTCATTATTCCGATTTTGTACAATGCCCAGTTTATGGGGATGCTCCAGATGACTCAGCTTGCTGCTGTTGCTATGTTGTTCAAGGCGGTTTATCTTCCAATAGAATATCTCCCGCTGTCAAGGGGAGATTCCAGACTTTTTCTCATTCAGGAAAGTTTTTGTGTTATCTTGCTAATAGTCTGTGAAATAGCTGGTTATCAGTTAGATGGATTGAGAGGAGTAGGGGGAGGCATTGCTGTGGCTTATGCCATAGAAACCATTGCCGTCTTGATTTTCAGCAGAGCCGTTTATGGTTATCGTTTATCCGCTCTTGGTTTCAGATTCTGTATCTTTCAGCTTCTGATTCTGCTCCTGGTGTTGTTCCTGGTTTTCATGATCAGTTATCGTGATTGTCTTTACTGGCTGATTGGCGCTATCATTGTACTCATGAGCACATCGTTTAGTTTTAGGAAAATTAGAAAACTGGTTAGATAAGAATAGAAATACTGTAGGATAAATTATTTTCTCCGAAAGATAGAAGAATATCTCCGAAAGATAAAAAAATATCTTTCGGAGATATTTTTTTATTCCAGTAGGATATTGGATTATTCCAGTAGGATGAATAAAGAAAAAGCCTTGAGAATCAGCTGATTCTCAAGGCTTTTATATGTTTTGTATCTCAAAGAAATTACTTCTTGTTGATAGCGAGGTCGATAGCTACAGCGATAGCAACAGTAGCACCTACCATAGGGTTGTTACCCATACCGAGGAAGCCCATCATCTCTACGTGAGCAGGAACTGAAGAAGAACCTGCGAACTGAGCATCTGAGTGCATACGACCCATAGTATCAGTCATACCGTAAGAAGCAGGACCTGCAGCCATGTTATCTGGGTGCAAAGTACGACCTGTACCACCACCAGAAGCTACTGAGAAGTATGGCTTACCAGCAGCAATACGCTCCTTCTTGTATGTACCAGCTACTGGGTGCTGGAAACGTGTAGGGTTTGTAGAGTTACCTGTGATAGATACGTCTACATCCTCGCTCCAGTTGATAGCAACACCCTCGCGAACGTCGTCAGCGCCATAGCAGTTTACCTTAGCACGTGGACCGTCGCTGTAAGCGATGCGGTTAACAACCTTCAACTCACCTGTGTAGTAATCAAACTTTGTCTGTACGTATGTGAAACCGTTGATGCGGCTGATGATCTGAGCAGCATCCTTACCAAGACCGTTCAAGATAACGCGCAATGGGTTCTTGCGAACCTTGTTAGCCATCTCAGCAATCTTGATAGCACCCTCAGCAGCAGCGAAAGACTCGTGACCAGCCAAGAAAGCGAAGCACTGAGTCTCCTCACGGAGCAAACGAGCAGCCAAGTTACCGTGACCGAGACCAACCTTACGGTCGTCAGCTACAGAACCAGGGATGCAGAAAGCCTGCAAACCGATACCGATAGCCTCAGCTGCATCAGCAGCTGTCTTAACACCTTTCTTGATAGCGATAGCAGCACCAGCTACATACGCCCACTTAGCGTTCTCGAAGCAGATACGCTGAGTATCTTCACACATCTGATAAGGGTCAACACCTGCGTCTTCGCAGATTTGATTAGCCTCTTCCAAGCTCTTGATACCGTTAGCATTAAGAGCAGCAAGAACCTGCTTCTCGCGACGTTCCTGACTTTCGTAACTTACTTTTCTAATCATATCTGTATCTCCTTATTATTCTTTACGTGGATCAATAGCTTTAACAACACCCTGCTCAGCAGTTGTACGACCGTAGCTACCTGTGAACTTCTTGACAGCCTCGTTAGCGTCCATACCGTTCTTGATAGCTTCCATCATCTTGCCGAGGTGAACATACTCATAACCACAAACCTGGCTGTCCTTATCGAGGAACTGCTTTGTGATGTAACCCTCTGTCAACTCGAGGTAACGTGTACCCTTAGCTACAGTACCATAGAGAGTACCAGTCTGTGAACGAAGACCCTTACCCAAGTCCTCAAGACCTGCACCGATAACGAGACCGCCCTCAGAGAAAGCGCTCTGGCTACGACCGTAAATAATCTGGAGGAAGAGCTCGCGCATAGCTGTATTGATAGCATCGCATACGAGGTCAGTGTTCAAAGCCTCAAGAATAGTCTTGCCTGGGAGAATCTCAGAAGCCATAGCAGCTGAGTGAGTCATACCAGTACAACCGATAGTCTCAACAAGAGCCTCCTGAATAACGCCTTCCTTGATGTTCAAAGAGAGCTTGCAAGCACCCTGCTGAGGAGCACACCAACCCACACCGTGAGTATAACCAGAGATGTCTTTGATCTCTTTTGCCTGAATCCATTTTCCCTCTTCAGGAATTGGAGCTGGTCCGTGGTTAGGACCCTTAGCGACAACGCACATGTTGTCTACTTCTTTAGAATAGATCATATTCGCTAAATTTTATATTAATGAATATTATAAGTATAAAGTTCTGTACTTAATTCATATTGTTTTGCTGAAACATCGGTGCCATCACCTCAATTCCGAGCACAAAAGTACAAAAAAAATCCGGAAAATACCTAAAATTGGGTATTCTTTTTAACTCTTTAACCTAATATTTAGATTTTTTCTTGGGTTTATGCACAATTTCATGTATCTTTGCAAACTGAAAATTGCAATTTTGTAGATTATGATCGAAGTAAAGATAAACGATGCCAAGCTTCAGCAGGCTGCCGAGGCAGGCATGGATGAATTTGTAAAGGCTTTCGTGGATGCCATCCGCGAAGCGATTGGTGGCGAACTGACTGCCGAAACCATGGCGCAGCTCAACAGCGACCAGATTACTCTTCTGGCTTGGGATATCCTGCATGAGGAGATGATGGATGGCGGAATGGTTCAGCTCATACATAACGGTTACGGTGCTTTCCTCTGGAAGAACCCTACCGACAAGGCGTTTAAAAACTGGGGATTGACAGAACTCGCCAAACTTATCAAGAAGAGTCATTTCCTGTATAAAACAAACCATGAGGAGATTGAGCGCGATCTGACCGATGAGGAGTTTATGGCGCTCTACGAAAAATTTCCTGAGTTTGATGATTTTGACGATGAGTTCGTTGAGAACGAAGAAGAGTGGACCAGCAAGGTTGCCTTCTACATCGATGATCATATCGACAATTTCTGCGAAATTGTCAAACTATAAACTTATAATACATTATTATATATATGAACAAGCAAGAACAGGAACTCCGTAAGAAGAGTCCGATACAGATACGCAACAAGAAGGCTTCGTTTGAGTACTTCTTCGTTGATACTTATACCGCAGGCATTGTGCTTACGGGAACAGAGATAAAGTCAATCCGTGGCGGAAAGGCTTCGCTGGTAGATTGTTATTGCGATTTCTATCAGGGCGAACTTTGGGTCAAGGGAATGAACATCTCTCCTTATTTTTATGGTTCTTTCAGCAATCATGAGGCTCGCCGCGACCGCAAGCTTCTTCTCACCAAGCGCGAATTGCGCCGTCTTGAAGAGGACAGCAAGCAGCCTGGTTTCACCATTGTTCCAACCCTCATCTTTATCGATAATCACGGAAGAGCCAAGGTGGATATAGCCCTCTGTAAGGGAAAGAAGGAGTATGACAAACGCCAGACTCTGAAGGAGAAGGAAGACAGAAGAGAGATGGATAGAGCAATCAAGCACTTTTAGACAATGATGAATTTAAGAGAGATTGTGAAGGAGAAAATTCTGATTCTCGATGGTGCCATGGGTACTGAGATTCAGAAGTATAATCTTACAGAAGAAGACTTCAGAGGTGAGCGGTTCCGCGATTTGCCGGGTATGATGAAAGGCAACAACGACATGCTCAACATTACTCGTCCTGATGTGATATCTGATATTTACCGACGCTACCTGGAGGCTGGCGCCGATATTATTACCGCGAATACTTTTTCGTGCCAGCGCATTTCGCAGGCTGATTATCACCTGGAGAACTGCGCCCGCGAAATGGCATTCGAGGGTGCCCGACTGGCACGTATCGAATGCGATAAGTTTTCTACGCCTGATAAACCACGCTTCGTTGCAGGAGATGTGGGACCAACCAACAAGACTTGCTCCATGAGTCCGGACGTCAGCAATCCTGCCGCCCGCGAGATTACCTACGATGAGCTTTTCACCGATGTATGCGAACAGGTGGACGGACTTATTGAAGGCGGTGCTGACGTGATTCTCATCGAAACCATCTTTGATACACTCAACTGCAAGGCGATGATAGATGCAGCGCTCACCATGATGAAGAAACATGGAGTAGAGTTGCCTGTCATGATCAGTCTTACGGTAAGTGATCTGGCGGGCAGAACGCTCAGCGGTCAGACTGTAGATGCTTTCCTTGCTTCGCTTTCTCCTTATCCTATCTTCTCTGTCGGCATGAACTGTGCCTTTGGTGCTCCTCAGATGAAACCTTTCATCGAGCACATGGCTCAGGTTGCACCTTATTATATTAGTGCGCATCCTAATGCCGGTTTGCCTAACGAGATGGGCGAATATGACGAGACAGCCGAATCGATGGCTCCGCAAATAGCCGAATTCATCGATGAAGGTATCGTGAACATCATTGGCGGATGCTGCGGTACAAGTCCTGAATTCATCGCACATTACGCCCGTATCGCTGAGGGTAAGAAACCGCATCAAGTGGTGGAGAAACCTAAGTATATGTGGCTCTCGGGATTAGATCTTCTGCAGGTCGATGATTCCGTACATTTGCCGGTTGACGCCAGCCGGTTCGTCAATGTGGGCGAACGCTGTAACGTGGCTGGTAGCAGGAAGTTCCTGCGTTTGATTAACGAAAAGAATTATGAAGAAGCCATCGGTATTGCCAGAAAGCAAGTGGCTGATGGAGCGGCTGTCGTTGACGTGAATATGGACGATGGTTTGCTTGATGCGAAAGCCGAGATGGTTAATTTCCTGAATATGATTGCTGCCGAGCCTGATATTGCGAAGGTTCCGGTGATGATCGACTCTTCCAAATGGGACGTCATCGTGGCTGGCTTGAAGTGCTGCCAGGGCAAGTGTATTGTCAATTCCATCAGTTTGAAGGAGGGTGAGGAAGTATTCCTTTCTCATGCCCGCGATGTGTTGCGCTATGGTGCAGCCGTTGTTGTGATGTGTTTTGATGAGGTTGGTCAGGCTACCACTTTCGAGCGCCGCATCGAGATAGCAGAACGTGCTTATCGTCTTCTGGTAGACAAGTTGGGCATGAATCCGCTCGATATCATCTTCGACCCGAACGTACTTGCCATAGCTACCGGTATGGAGGAGCATGATAATTATGCCGTTGAGTTCATCCGTGCAACGGAGTGGATTCATCAGAATCTGCCTGGCGCACATGTCAGCGGAGGTGTCAGCAACCTCTCGTTCTCATTCCGTGGCAATACTTATATCCGTGAGGCTATCCATTGTGTTTTCCTGCATCATGCCCAGCAGGTAGGTATGGATTTTGGTATTGTAAATGCCAAAGCCAGAATGGATTACAATAAAATTCCTGAAGAACAGCTTCATCTCATCGAGGATGTGGTGCTGAATAGGAGAAAAGGTGCAGCTGATGAACTCATCGAGCTTGCGGCAGAGATAAAAGCCCAGGCTGATGCTGCCAAGGCTGCAGCTAAGGCAGGCGGTGTTGCTCCCAAGAAACCGGCTGCTCCTGAATGGCGAAAGGAGAGTGTGGAAGAACGTCTGAAGTATGCGCTGCGCAAGGGAATCACCGATTTCCTGCAGCAGGATATTGACGAAGCACTTGCCAAATATCCTCATGCAGTAAACGTAATTGAGGGTCCTCTGATGGACGGCATGAACCTGGTAGGCGAACTTTTCGGAAAAGGCGAAATGTTCTTGCCGCAGGTTGTCAAGACGGCCCGCACGATGAAATCGGCAGTTTCTATCCTTCAGCCTCATATCGAGGCAGAAAAACAGGGTGGAGCAACAACTGCCGGCAAGATTCTGATGGCAACTGTGAAGGGCGATGTTCATGATATCGGAAAGAACATCGTCTGCGTGGTTATGTCATGTAACAATTACGAAATCATCGACTTAGGTGTGATGGTTCCAGCCGAACAGATTGTACAGAAAGCTATCAATGAAAAGGTAGATGCAATCGGTTTGAGCGGACTTATCACTCCTTCGCTTGAAGAAATGGTTCATGTGGCCCGGGAAATGCAGAAAGCTGGTTTGCGCATTCCTATCATGGTAGGTGGGGCAACGACGAGCGAACTGCATGTGGCTCTGAAGATTGCGCCTGAATATGACGGACCGGTCATCTGGGTGAAGGACGCTTCGCTCAATGCCGGAATCTGTGCCCGCTTCCTCAACGAGGCTGAATGCCCTAAGTTTGAGGCGGAACTGAAGGAACGCTACGAGAAACTTCGCCAGAACTATCATGAAGAGCAGGCTAAGATAGCCTCGCTCTCAGAGGCAAGAAAGAACAAACTGGAGCTGTTCTGACAAGATAAAGAATACAACGTTTTTAGGATAATTATATGATTAAAACTGTGATTTTTGATATGGGTGGTGTCATCATCACCCTCGACGAGAATGAGGCAGGCAAACGTTTCATTGAGTTGGGTATGAAGGAGTTTGCGGAGAAGATGGACCCTTATAAGCAGGTTGGCTTAAACGGTCAGCTGGAAGAGGGCAAGATTTCCGAGGAGGAATACCGTCGGGAAGTGTGCAAGAAGATTGGCCGTGAGGTAACCTTCGAGGAACTGCAGCATTGCTGGCTGGGCTACATGAAGGAAATTCCAGAACGCAATCTGGTTACTCTCCGCAATCTTAAGAAGCAGGGCTACCGTGTAATCTTGCTCAGTAATACCAACCCTTATGTATCAGCCTGGGTAGACAGCGAGGCATTCTCTTCCGATGGTCATCCTATCGGTGATTATTTCGATGCGATGTACCGTTCTTATGAAGTAAAGTATATGAAGCCGGATGAGAATTTCTTCCGTTATGTCCTTTCTCAGGAGAAGATTATGCCAGAGGAGTGTCTGTTTATTGATGATGGTCCCCGTAACTGCTGTGCAGCCTCAGAACTGGGACTGTTTACTTATTGTCCGCAGAATGGAGAAGACTGGTGCGATAAGATTTATGAGCATTTGAAGTAATTATTTGTGGTGATTATTTGCACTAAAATGCAAATAATTGCCATTTTATTTTGTGCTCTGCAATAAAAAATGTACTTTTGCAGTCGCAAATATTAAATACATAATACAATGGTTAAGAAGAAAAGATGGCATTGCTTGCCAGGTCAGCCTCTTACAGAGCTCGACAAGCAGGTAATGTTTTGGGAAAACAAGGGTAAACTTGTTCCTACCCGTGACTTGATTAAAACTCCAGAACAGATAGAAGGCATCCGCAAGAGTGGTGTCGTAAACACCGGTTGTCTTGATGCGGTAGCCGAGATGATCCGTCCGGGAATCAACACCCAGGAGATTGATGATCTCTGCATGCAGTATTGCAAGGATCATAATGCCATTCCTGCGTGTCTCAATTACGAAGGCTATCCTAAGAGCGTTTGTACTTCTATCAACGAAGTGGTTTGCCATGGTATTCCTAAGGAAGAGGATGTGCTCGAAGAGGGCGATATCATCAATGTGGACATGACAACCATCGTAGATGGCTATTATGCTGACGCCAGCCGTATGTTCATCGTTGGCGGCAAGACTACTCCAGAAAAGGAGCAGCTGGTTCGCGTAGCCAAGGAATGCCTGGAAATCGGTATGGAGGTTGCCAAGCCATACTCGTTCGTAGGTGATATCGGTCATGCTATCGAGAAGCATTGCAAGAAGTATGGTTATGGTGTGGTTCGCGATCTTTGCGGTCATGGCGTAGGTTGCCAGTTCCATGAAGAGCCTGAGGTTCTTCACTATGGTCATAGAGGCACTGGCATGCTGCTCGTTCCGGGCATGGTGTTCACCATCGAGCCAATGATCAACATGGGCACCTGGCAGGTATTCCTCGATGCCGACGATCCGTACGGTTGGGAAGTAATCACCGGTGATGAGAAGCCATCTGCGCAGTGGGAGCACACGCTTGTGATGACAGAGACAGGTGTGGAGGTTTTGACTTATTAATGTTAAATGTTAAGAAATGAAGGATATATATATATTAGGTATAGAGAGCAGCTGCGACGATACCTCTGCTGCAGTGCTCAAGAATGGTGTGCTGCTGAGCAATGTAACCGCCTCTCAGGAGGTTCACAAAGCTTACGGCGGTGTTGTTCCGGAGTTGGCTTCCCGTGCCCACCAGCAGAATGTGGTTCCTGTCGTTGACCAGGCCATCGCGCGTGCCGGCATCAAGAAGGAAGATCTTTCTGCCGTAGCCTTCACCCGTGGTCCGGGGCTGATGGCTCGCTTCTCGTGGGTGTAAGCTTTGCCAAGGGATTCGCCCGTTCGCTCAATATTCCGATGATTGATGTAAACCATCTGCAGGGTCATGTGATGGCTCATTTCATCAAGGAAAGCGATGATGACCAAAGTGCACCTCCATTCCCGTTCATCTGTCTTCTCGTGAGCGGTGGAAATTCGCAGATTGTAAAGGTGAATGCCTACAACGATATGGAAGTGCTGGGACAGACCATCGATGATGCGGCTGGCGAGGCTATTGACAAGTGTGCCAAGGTGCTGGAGTGGGGCTATCCTGGTGGTCCTGTCGTAGATAAGTATGCACGCCAGGGCAATCCGAAGGCTTTCAGTTTCTCTGAGCCTCATATTCCGGGTTTGAACTACAGTTTCTCCGGTTTCAAGACCAGTTTCCTCTACAGCCTGCGTAAATGGGTGGCTGCTGATCCTGATTTTGTTGAGAAGAACAAGTACGATCTGGCTGCCAGCATAGAGTTTACCATCGTTGATATTCTGATGAAGAAACTCCGCATGGCTGTCAAGCAGACCGGCATCAAGCATGTGGCTGTAGCTGGAGGTGTGAGCGCCAATAATGGTTTGCGCAACGCTTTCCACGATCATGCCAAGCGCTTCGGCTGGACTATCTACATCCCAAAGTTCAGCTATACTACCGATAATGCGGCGATGATAGGCTGTGTGGGAACCTTCAAGTATCGTGATGGTGAGTTTGCAACCATCGACTTGCCAGCCTATAGTAAAGTAACATTTAAGTAATTAACAAAACAAGATGGAATTTGAAACAAAGATATTGAGCAAGGGCATCCAGGAGATGCTCTACAATAGTGACAAGACAGTAGGCACAGCAGAGAGCTGCACAGGCGGTCGTATCGCCGAGGCGCTGATTTCTTTGCCAGGTGCCAGCAATTACTTCAAGGGTGGCGTAGTAAGCTACACCAACGAGGTAAAGGAGAATCTTTTGGGCGTGAGCCATGAGGTTCTGGAGGAGCAGACTGCCGTTTGCGAAGAAGTGGCTAGAGAGATGGTGCTCGGCACAATCAAGACCCTGAATGTAGACTTCGCCATTTCAGCAACGGGTGTGGCTGGTCCAACGGGTGGAACTCCAGCCATTCCTGTGGGCACAATCTATGTAGGTTATGGCGATAAGAACGATGTTCGCGTGGTAAAACTCACCGAAGATTTCGGACGCGACATCAACCTTGCAATTGCCACAAATTCAGCGCTTAAAGGCATGCTCGAATTCTTGAAAGAACATGCTGAAGAACTTAAAAAAGAGGCTTAAATTGCTAATTTAAGGCTATCAAATATTAATAATCCTTAAAAGACAGCGTTCTTTTAGGGATTATTTTGTTATTACCAAATTATTTTGTAATTTTGCACTCTGTTTGGAATAGGTATCAATTAACGAATTACAAAATTAAAGATAGAAATGTCTAAGATTTGTCAAATTACAGGTAAGAAGGCACAGTTAGGTTGCAATGTGTCTCACTCAAAGCACCGTACAAAGAGAAGCTTTGATGTTAACCTCTTCAGCAAGAAATTCTACTATGTAGAAGAGGGTTGCTGGATCAGCCTCAAGATCAGTGCTGCTGGTCTTCGTCTTATTAATAAGGTAGGTCTCGATGCTGCTTTGAATCAGGCAGTAAAGAAGGGCTACGTAGATTGGAAGGACATTAAAGTTATAGGAGAATAAATATCATGGCAAAGAAAGCAAAAGGTAATAGAGTACAGGTTATCCTCGAGTGCACTGAACACAAGAACAGTGGTATGCCAGGTACAAGCCGTTACGTGACTACAAAGAATCGTAAGAACACTCCTGAGCGTCTTGAGTTGATGAAGTACAACCCAATCCTTAAGAAGATGACTCTTCACAAGGAGATTAAGTAGCTTAGCTTACAAGTTTAATAATTTTATCAATTTAAATAGACTATGGCAAAGAAAGCGGTCGCTACCCTCCACGAAGGTAACATGGATGGTCGCGCATATACAAAGGTTATCAAGATGGTTAAGAGCCCTAAGACTGGTGCATACGTTTTCGATGAGAAGATGGTACCAAACGAGGCTGTTAAGGATTTCTTCAAGGATTAATTTCCTTGCAGATGATGCATCGTTGAATTTAGATTACATCAAAATTCAAATATAAAGATAAAGGTCGCTACCCAGATAGGGGAGCGACCTTTTTTTCTTCTTTTTCTTTTCTAAGGTCAAGAAAACAGCTTTTGGCCTTTTACAATACTACTTGAAGCTTCTTTCATCGTCTCTTACGAATCTTCTTAGCGTTTGCTTCTTCTTCTTATCATCGTTTGACACCTCTCACGGCCTGGCTCTCTAACGGATTCTCCGGCCAGAAATGCTTAGGGTATCGGCGCTTCAGTTCTTTGCGGACTTCGAAATAAGTGCCTTGCCAAAAACTTGCGAGATCCTGAGTAAGCTGAACGGGCTTGAAGCCGGGAGATAACAACTCAAGCAGAAGAGGCTGTCTGCCAGCATCGACAGTTGGTGTTGATGTCATTCCGAAACACTCCTGAAGCCGCACACTCAGAACCGGGGCTTCTGCTCCCAGGCGATAATCGATGCGGATGTTGCTGCCCGATGGCACACGGATGTGAGTGGGAGCAAGGCGGTCTATCTCCTGCTGAAGCTCATAAGGAAGGATGTTCCAAAGGATTTCGCACAGGTTGAGTTTCTTCAGCTCAGTAACAGAAGTCTTCATCTTACCACCTTCTTCGAGATAGAAAGGGAGCCACGCTTGGGCTGTTGTCAGGAGATGCTCTGTTGAAAGGTCGGGAATCTCCAGTTCTGGATGCCACTCAGCTACTTGCGCCACGCGCTGTTGCAGACGATGAACCGATTCGTTCCAATCGAACATGCTGAGTCCGTCTTTTCTGGCAGCTTCGCAGATAATATTAGAAACAGTCTCTCGGCTGGCATTCTGTATCGGCTTGCTGTCTATGACGAGTGCTCCTATCCGTGTTTCCTGTTGCATCTTTACTGCCAGCGCTTTGCTGTCCCAGGAAATATTCTCGCAGGTTTGTGCCGGCAAGTTCTTCCAGTTGACGGGGGCTGAGAGAAATACCCTTCCTTTCCGTCCCTGCCCAGAATTGGATGATGAGGTTGAAGATAGGTTGAGTGATGCGATGGCAAGCCATTCGTTTGCTGCCATGCTGTCGCACGGGTCGATGAAAATCGTGTTGCCATTCGACATCTTGAAGTTGCCCGCATGGTCGGAGGCATGGGCGATGCGCTCAGGGTAGGCTAGGGCGATGAGATGGCCCACTTCCTCAGCATCAATTGGCTCGTTGTCTTCCCTGATGCGCAGCATCTTCCTGTATTCCTGGGCAATCTGAGCGATACGGTTCCAACGTCCCAGATTCTTCTTGCAGCGTGCGGAACGGAGGATAGAAAGGCGGAGCGTCATGTCTGAATCTTCATTTTCGCCCATCGGGTCTTTCTCTTCCAGCAGAGCAGCAATGTCGCAGGCCAGGGCTTGGCTCGCCGGAGAATCGCTGCTGATCATCATCTTGGCAATGCGCGGATGACAAGGAAGTTGAGCCATTCTGCTGCCTTCTGCGGTGATGCTGCCACTGAGAGCGTGAGCATCATGATCAGGAGTGAGGCGTTGAGCGACTTAAGAAGTTGCTGTGCCAATACGAGGTTGCCCTTGGGAGGAAGGGTGAGCCAAGGCAGTAGTTCCGGTTTGTTTTCGCCGAAAGCTGCAATGTCGAGAACCAGCGAAGAGAGATCTGCATCCAGTATTTCGGGCAGCCGTTGTTCTGGCATCAGATGTTCCGAGGTCTGTGTCCAAAGCCGGTAACATACGCCTGATGTGATTCTGCCCGCACGCCCCCTTCGTTGCGTAGCCATGTCCTGACTGATACGAACGGTTTCGAGATGGCTCAAGCCTGTACGGGCATCATAAACCAGTTTTCGGCAGAGTCCGGAATCCACAACGATTCTTACTCCTTCGATGGTGAGAGAAGTTTCGGCGATAGGAGTGGCCAGTACGATTTTCCGTTCACCCGGTTTGGAAGGAGCGATGGCGAGCCGCTGCTTTTCTGGCGAGAGGTTACCGTATAGCGGGTAAAGAGTGGCTGAGGGCAGGACAGAGCAAAGCAGTTCTTTACATTTCATGATTTCTCCCTGTCCCGGCAGAAAGGCAAGAATGTCGCCTTCCTGATTTCTGAAAGCCTGACAGATAGTAGCTGCCATTTCCTGCGCTACCTGATATCTGTCGATGTCGTGGTCTGCATAAATGGTTTCTATCGGAAACATTCTGCCTTTACTCTCGATAAGCGGAGCCTGAAGTGACTGACAGATACTGGAAGCATCGATGGTTGCTGACATGATAATGAGCTTCAGGTCGGGGCGGATGATTTCCTGTGTTTGCCGGGCCAGCGCTAACGCCAGATCGGAATTGATGCTGCGCTCATGAAACTCATCAAAGATAAGGCACGAAACGCCTTCGAGTGTAGCATCATTGACCAGCATTCGGGTGAGAATGCCCTCGGTAAGGACTTCGATGCGTGTATCATCCGAAACCTTGCTTTCGAATCTTACCCGATAGCCGATGGTTTTTCCCACGGGTTCTCCCAGAATCTGTGCCATCCGTTCGGCAATCTGGCGCGCTGCCAGACGACGCGGTTCGAGCATCAGAATCTTACCCTGACTTTTAAGATGATTATGGATGAAGCCTTCCAATGCCTGATCACTCATGCCCCGCAGAATGGTGAGTGGGAGGAGGGTAGATTTACCGGCTCCAGGAGGAGCTGTAATAACAAGGTTAGCCGACTCCATCAATGCTTCATTGACAGAGTCGGCTATCTGGTAAGCTGGCAGATGACCAGCCTGCTGTTCTATTCTATCTAAGTTCATTTCTTCTTATTTCACAAACTTCAGATTTCTTTTATTTCACAAATTTCAGAATCTCTTTACTCTTTCTGCCCTTTTTGGCAGGAATCGGCATGAAGCCTTCTGTGAGTCCTGTTTTATCTGTCATGGTCTGGAAAACGGAGGCGGCATAGGAAGAGAGTTTCTTCTCTGCCAGTTCTTGCTTGATAGCATCCTCATCATAATCATCAGCATAGAGCAGAGTGTGTAAATCGTCAAGATATTTTTGCGGAATATTCTGATGCGGCATGCGGCTTTTTATCTGCATAATCTGTGCGATGATTGCCTGTTTGGTTTGGGCAGCGATGGCTTCTGCCTTTTGCTGCTCGAAGACAGCCAGCGTCTCCTCATCCGTCTCCTGCCAGTTTTGCATCATGGCTTCAGTGTTGGTAAGATGACTGTAGCCTGCATAGCGAATCAGGGCGATGCGCTTGTTCCAACCTTTCTTTTCCAGATAGTTTTTCTCCATAGGGGTAGTAGCTACTATAAGGTTGGCTTTGGCGTACATGGCTTTCTGATACATAGACTGTTGCAGTGAACGCTTCAAGTAAGGGTTCTTGCAGTTTCTCTCAGAAATATCACCTAGTGGACAAACGATGTAGGGAATGTCCATCTGCTTTGCTTTCTTGGCTATTTGGGCTCCCTGCCATGTCCATGCTCCTATGATCAACACAATGTCGGCATCAACCAGGTTGTTGGTGATGTCGAGCTGCTTATTCAAGGCTTCGATGTATGGAAGATACATCTTCAGCAACTTCTTATGGTTGGAAATGAACAAATATATTTTCATCGTTCTGTCGGTTATTTTTAACTGTTATTATTCTGATAGACTGTTACTTCCTTTTTACCCTGTTTAGAGTTTATGAGAAGTGAAATCGTTTTTGTCAGCCCGCCAATAGCGCAATTTGGTAGCCAGATTTCTCCAGATAATTCCATATTCGAAGAATGGCAGTTTGAACATCGCTATTCCGTCATCAAAGTGTTTGATGGCCTTGTTGGCTATCAGCATTCTCACGATGAACAGCAGGAGGAAACTGAAACCTGCGCATCCTGTAAGAATCCAATTCTTCATGAGGATAGAGTAGGCTGCAACGGCCAGTGTTGCTATCAGGCTGAGATGTGGCATGAGATGGTCAAAGAACATGAGGGTTCGCATGGAACCGGCTCTTTCCAAACTCTTGCGTGAAGCCTGCAGATAGAGGTGGGCATTGTGCCAGCTCTTGTTCGATGGTGCTTCGCGGATGAGCCATGCATCGCAATCCAGTTCTGTAGCAGTTTCGCCATAATGGGCATACTTGTTGACGAGAAAATCGTATTCGCCGCGAACATATTCCAGGTTGCCCTGATAGCCCTGTTCCTTCATGAAGTCGCTCTTGCGGAACGCTACGTTTGGCATGTGGCTGCGATAACCATAGGTCTGCTGGGCACGGCGCAAAACATAGTAAGCCTTGCGGATGCTGTCGAAACGGCGTACGCTCTTGGTTTCTTCATCAAGGGCTACATATCCCAATACCAGATGGTTGGGGTCCTGACATTGACGGACCATGGTTTGCAGCCACTTGTCGTTGCTTGGGCGACAATTAGGTTCTGTCAAAATAATCCATTCATGTTTGGCTGCCTTCACACCCAGTGTAATCTGCAATTTCTTGCGGCTCATGTAGCGTGAACTCTCAGGAATGTAAGTATAATACAGATGAGGGTTCTCGGCTGCTGTTCGCTTCAGAAAATCCTGCGTCTCGCCATCTGTACTCTGGCAGACTACGATTACCTGATAGTCGGCAGCGTACTGCTGACGCAGGAACATAGGGAGATTCCTCTCCAATTCAGCAAGATTATCGTGTGCGGTAATGAGTATACTGACAGGAGGTTGATTCTCTGCCGTTTCTGTTTTTTGAAAGCGCAACGAGCGCAGAAATGGATTTATCAGCGATCCGAGAACCGCCAATAAAACCACCACTGCGCCTGCTATTATAGTAGTTGTACTAATGATCATCATATTCTTTTTCTCGTAATATAGAAAGCTAGAGAAAGGAGAATCCTATAAACTCTTAACTTTTAACTTTCAACTATATTAAAAGTCTTCTGTAATATACCCCTTTGGCAACTGGCGACAGTTATACTGGCTCGCCATGATCTCACCATAGGCTCCGGCTGAGCGGAGGGCGATGAGGTCGCCGCGATGGGCTTTGTTGATGTCGACAGCCTTGCCGAAGACATCGCTTGATTCGCAGATAGGACCTACTACGTCGTAAGTTTCTACAGGTTCATCGCTTGAGATGTTCTCAATCTTATGGTAAGCCTGATAGAGTGCTGGACGGATAAGGTCGGTCATTCCTGCATCCACAATGGCAAACTGCTTGGCTGTGCCCTGCTTGATGTAGAGTGTCTTGGTGATGAGAGAACCCATCTGACCCACTACAGCGCGACCCAACTCGAAGTGAAGCTTCTGACCATCGCGCAACTTCAGTTTCTTTGCGTATGTATCGAAATAATCTTTGAAATTAGGGATTGGCTGGCGGTTTGGATGATTATAGTCAATGCCCAATCCGCCGCCCACATTGATGTTCTTCACAACGATGTGATGCGCTTCAAGTTGGTTCTGAAGTTCGTTGATACGGTTGCAGAGTGCCTCGAAATCACCCATATCGAGAATCTGGCTTCCGATGTGGAAGTGCAGTCCGAGGAACTGGATGTTCTTCATCTTGGCAGCCTCTTCGATTACGGCTTCCATGTCGCGCATGGCAATTCCGAACTTGTTTTCTGCCAGACCTGTTGTGATGTTAGCGTGCGTATGGGCGCCGACATCCGGATTGATGCGGAAACAAACCTGCGCAATCTTATTCTGTTTTTCAGCCAGCTCGTTGATGATTTCCAACTCCGGAATGCTTTCTACATTGAAGCAGAAGATGCCTTTCTCCAATCCGAGGTTGATTTCCCAATCGCTTTTGCCTACACCAGCGTAAACAATCTTACTGGCTGGAAATCCGGCTTTGATGGCAGCCTGAATTTCTCCTCCGCTCACACAGTCGGCTCCTAAACCAGCCTGACAGATGATATTGAGCACCTTAGGGTTGGCATTTGCCTTTACGGCATAGTGCACTTCAAATCCCTCGTGCTTGCCAGCCTCTTCATTGATGGTTTTCAATGTCTGGCGCAACACATTGGTGTCGTAATAGTAGAACGGAGTCTGTATCTCCTGAAACTTATCTATCGGAAATGTACCTTTCATTTCGCTTAATCTTAAATTAATACCTTATTATAGTTAAATCAGAATATCCAATTTATAGTAAATCAGAATATCCAACGAAGAGTGGACAGGAAGCATTACATACGAATTCTTCACTTTTCACTCTTCGTTTTCATTTGCATTACTTCTTCTCGAACAATACGTTGCTCAAGTTCTGCAATGCCTGCTTCTTATCTTTCTCTCTGATGAGGAATGAGATGTTGTAGTTAGAACCACCATAAGAAATCATGCGTACAGGAATGTTCTTCATTGCATCGGTAGCGATGGTCTCGAAGCCAACGTTGCTCCAGTCCAAATCACCTACAACGCAGATGATGCACATATCAGAATCTACAGTTACTGTACCATATTTCTTCAGCTCGTTTACGATGTCGTTAAGATGAGAATCATTATCAATACTCATGCTGACACCCACCTCAGAAGTGGCAATCATATCAATTGGAGTCTGATAGCTCTCGAAGATTTCGAATACCTTGCGGAGGAAACCTGTAGCGAGCAACATGCGGCTACTCTTGATCTTGATGGCTGTGATGTTGTCCTTGGCAGCAACAGCCTTGATCTTGCCGCGTACGATGACATTGTCGATGATTGTACCGTCGGCCTTAGGATCCATGGTGTTCTTCAAGCGTACAGGGATGCCTGCATACTTAGCTGGCTGAACACAGGTAGGGTGGAGGATCTTGGCACCGAAGTAAGCCAACTCAGCAGCCTCCTCGAAGTTCAACTGGCGGACAGCTTCAGTGTGCTCTACGACACGAGGGTCGTTGTTGTGCATTCCGTCGATATCGGTCCAGATCTGAATTTCGTCAGCTGGGAGAGCTGCACCGATAAGAGATGCGGTGTAGTCGCTACCGCCACGCTGCAGATTGTCAACCTCGCCGTATGCGTTGCGGCAGATGAATCCCTGAGTGATGTAAATCTGATAGCCCTGGTTCTGCTCCATGATAGCAGCCAACTTCTCCTTGATGTACTGAGGATCCGGTTCTGCGTTCTTGTCAGTGCGCATAAAGTCTAATGCGCTGAGCAATACGGCCTTTACGCCCTGTTCCTTCAAGTAGTTTACAACCATGTTGGTGCTCATCATCTCGCCCTGAGCCACGATGCTCTTCTCCTCGAAAGAAGTGAAGAGGTCTTTGGTAAATGAGCGGAGATAGTTGAATTCGCCCTGCAAGAACTCACGAGTCGTATTTTTCATCTCCTCGGTAGAGTAGAGTTCTTCTACATGCTGCATGTATTTCTTCTCCAAGTTGTTGATTACCTCGTTGGCACCCTCTGGATTCTTCTTGTAAAGATAGTCAGAGATCTCAACGAGAGAGTTTGTTGTACCGCTCATCGCAGACAATACGATGAAAGTTGGTTCACCTGATTCTGTAACCAAAGAGGCTACTCCCTTCATGCGCTCTGGTGAGCCTACAGAAGTACCTCCGAATTTCATTACCTTCATAGTCGTAATTTTATTTAATTATTTCACTTAATTATCTTCTCCATCCTCTGTGAGGTCGATGTGGTTGTACTCGTTGGTTACGTCGTAGAGCACACCTTCCTTACAGCGGTAAACGATGCCTGGGAATTTGTCGAGCATCGGGATGTTATGGGTTGTCATCACAACAGCTGTGCCTTGTTTGGTGATGTCTTTCAGCAGACTCACGATGTTGCTGGCTGTCTCTGGGTCGAGATTGCCTGTAGGCTCATCGGCGATGATGATTTTTGGATTATTGAGAATGGCGCGGGCGATGGCTACACGCTGCTGCTCACCACCTGAGAGCTCATGAGGCATTTTGTCGATTTTATCAATCATGCCTACTTCGTTGAGCACCTCTTCGATACGCTTTTCTCTGTCTTTTTTGTTTTTCCAGCCTGTTGCCTTGAGTACGAATTCAAAGTTCTTGCGAACGGTGCGGTCGTGTAGCAGCTGGAAATCCTGAAAGATGATTCCCAATTCCTTACGAAGAGCCGGAATCTCCTTTCGCCTGATAGTTTTGAGGTCTCTGCCGAGAATTTCAGCCTTCTCGGTTTCGCCTTCTACAAGGTCTAGTTCGCAATAAAGTGTCTTTAATAGCGAACTTTTACCAGAGCCGACTTTTCCAATAAGGTAGGCGAATTCTCCTTCGTCAATATGGAAATTGATGTTTTGGAGCACGCACTTATCGGCCTGATATATGCTGACGTTCTGATAATCTATTAACATCTTCTATTTTTTTTCTCCTTAATGTTGGTTTGTTATTTCATTTCGCCCTTGCTCTTGGCAACGCGGCGTTTCTTATCCCATTCCGGATCGTGACGCATCTGAAGTTCTTTCACTACATCTTCTATTCTCAAGCTCTTGCTTGTGAGCAGAACGATGAGGTGATAGAGAAGGTCTGAACTCTCGTAAATGAGTTTCTCGTTGTTGCCGTTTGTTGCTTCGATAATGGTTTCAACAGCTTCTTCTCCAACCTTTTGTGCCATTTTATTAACGCCTTTCTTGAAGAGGCTGGTAGTGTAGCTTCCCTCTGGCATTTCTTCGTGGCGCTTGTTGATGAAGTCCTGAAGCTCTGAAAGGAAGAGGATTGGGTTGAGTGTATTCTCTTCTGCCCAGCAGGTGTCTGTACCTTTGTGGCAGGTTGGACCATCAGGGTGAACCTTAACCAGCAAGGTGTCGTTATCGCAGTCGTTCTGAATGCTAACGAGATTCAGGAAGTTGCCTGATGTTTCACCTTTTGTCCAGAGGCAGTTGCGTGAACGGCTCCAGAATGTAACCTTTTTGGTTGCTATTGTCTTATCGTATGCTTCCTGATTCATGAATCCAAGCATCAAGACGTTCTTTGTAACTGCGTCTTGGATGATGGCAGGAACCAGTCCGCCTAATTTTTCGAAATCTATTTCCATTTTATCTTGTTTTTATTTTCTTACATTATTATATTCCCCGTGTTCTATATTCTCACGTTGATTCCTTCTTCTCTCAGGTATTTCTTGAGGTCAGGAATGGCAATCTCGCCAAAGTGGAACACGCTGGCTGCCAGGGCAGCATCTGCCTTGCCTTGGGTGAACGCATCGCGGAAATGCTCCATCTTTCCAGCACCTCCTGAGGCGATGATAGGAATGCTTACTTCTTCAGCAAGACGGGCGAGGGCCTCGTTTGCGAATCCCTGTTTCACACCGTCATGATCCATACTGGTAAAGAGAATTTCACCGGCACCCCGGTCGGCTACTTCCTTAGCCCAGTCAAACAATCCTAGTTCCACCCGTTCTCTTCCGCCTTTTACATAACAGTGCCAGCCGTCAGAATCGAGACGTGCATCAATGGCGCATACGCAAACCTGTGAGCCATAATGGTTGGCAATTTCATCGATGAGCTCCGGATGTCGGATGGCAGCACTGTTGATGCTAACCTTGTCAGCTCCTGCGTTGAGCAGGCGGTCAACATCTTTGAGTTCATTGATTCCACCTCCCACAGTAAATGGGATATTGATTTCGGCTGCCACACGGGTTACCATATCCGTAAAGGTTTTGCGCTCTTCGAAACTCGCTGTAATATCGAGGAATACGAGCTCATCGGCTCCAGCATCGCTATAAGCTTTTCCCAGTTCTACCGGGTCACCAGCGCTGCGAAGGTTTACGAAATTGGTTCCCTTTACCGTCTCGCCGTTCTTCACGTCAAGACAAGGAACGATTCGCTTAGCTAATCCTTTGCTTTTACTTTGAATTTTCACCATTGTATTTTAATTCTTATCGATTGAAGCTTTTGACTAGTTTCTTAACATCGATTTTCCCTTCGTAGAAAGCTTTTCCAAATACTACGGCAGGAATTCCTGCAGTTTCCAATGCTTCGATGTCTTCGTTGCAACTCACTCCGCCTGAGGCGATAAGATGCAGTTGAGGATAGGCAGCCATTACTTCTTTGTAGAGTTCTATGGCAGGTCCCTGCAGCGTTCCGTCTTTGCTGATTTCTGTGCAGAGAACATAGCGTACTCCTTTATCGATGTACTTTTTCAGGAAAGGAAGGAGAGCTTCAGAAGAATCTTCTTTCCATCCGTTGATAGAAATCTTTCCGTTTCTTACGTCGGCTCCCAGAATCAGGCGGTCGGCTCCATACTTGTCCAGCCATTGCATGAAGAGTTCAGGATTGGTGACGGCAATGCTGCCCACTGTAACCATGCTTGCTCCCGCAGCAAAAGCTTTCTCTATATCTTCTTCGGTCTTGATTCCGCCACCGAAATCAACCACGAGAGAGGTTTCTGTGGTAATGGCCTTCAATACCGCATCATTTACGATGTGCTTTGACTTGGCTCCATCGAGGTCTACTACATGAAGGCGCTTGAAGCCCATCTGCTCAAACTGTTTTGCAACCTCGGCAGGATTGTCATTGTAAACCTTCTTCTGGTCGTAATCGCCTTTGGTAAGACGAACACACTGGCCATTTATCAAGTCGATAGCTGGAATTAATTCTATCATATTAGTATTTCCTCTTTTATTTTATCTCTAAAAAGTTCTTTAAAATCTGTTCTCCCACTTTTCCGCTCTTTTCCGGATGGAACTGGCAGGTATAGAAATTGTCTTTGTGGAGCGATGCGCTATAAGGAAGAATGTATTCTGCCTTGGCAATGGTCTCCTCGCAGAGTGGCACATAATAACTATGTACGAAATAGGAGTAGGGATGAAGCAGCGCATCAGCGGTAGACTTGTCTGAGTCAGAATCCATTCTGTTTCCGAACCCCTTATAAAGGTCAGTCTTCAAATCATAGATTTCATTCCAGCCCATAGCAGGCACCTTGTCTTCGTGTTTCTGAGGCTGGAATCGCTTTACATCTACATCAAAGATTCCGATGCAATCTACGTCACCTTCTTCCGAATGGCGGCACAAGAGCTGCTGTCCTACACAAATGCCCAGGACGGGTTGCTTCAAGTTCTTGATTACTTGATCAAGCTGATGAGCCTTCAGATATTCCATTGCTTCTCTTGCCTGACCTTGTCCTGGGAAGAGAACGCGGTCAGCCTTCTGGAGCATTTCTGCATCATCTGTAAGTACAGGTTCGATGCCTAAACGCTTCATGGCGTTGACTACGGAATAGATATTTCCGGCATTATATTTTACGATTGCTACATCCATAACCTAACGTAATTCATTTCTATTTCTTATTTTTCGATGCAAAGGTACACATTTTCTTTTAATTTAAAGAAAATAAAAGCAAAAAGATTACGAAATATAGTAGATTTCTTTCAGAAAGTTAGAAATATGGCGTGTTTTTACGTTTTCGTTAAGTGAAAAAGGAGCAATTGGATGTAAACCAACATCTAATTGCTCCTTTTGAAGTGTTTATTTTGATAATCGAAACTTCTTAGTTTTCTTCTTCACTGTCTGCTGTGCGGAGAATGATAGAAGTTGCTCCAATGGTGAACAGGGTTCCGTCTTCGATAACGCGGCGTTCTCTGTCGCCCAGAATCTCATTGTCAACGAAAGTTCCTGTATAACTTGGTCCATCACGGAGTACATATTTCAATTTGCCTTTCTTGTCGCGGCTAACGTTGATTACGCAATGGTTCATGTCAATGCTTGGGTCTACGGTTTCGATAGGGCAGTTGATTCCGCTGTTCTTCATGTAGCGGCCGATGATGTTGTCGCCTAACTGCAGCGGGATGACCTGTTTGTAAGCGAATACGTTCTCGATGACAACGATAGAACCGTATCCCTTCTCGTTGGCATTCTCGTCAAGTTTTTCCTCCTTTCGGGTTTCGCGGAGCTTGGAAACTCCCATTCGGATGCCAAACTGCTTATTGCAATTAGGACAAACGAAAACGAGACTCTGACCTGCCTGATACTTGGTCTCATCGAAGGTGATAAAATTATCGCATTTAGGACAACGTACTCTTTTCATATTCTTTTTCTTACTTTTCTATCTTTATTATAATAATGTGTTGTAGAAGTTTCCGATACTCCTTGCTCTTTGTTCTAGCTAAAAACTATAAACTCTTAACTATCAACTATTCTTTCACTTTCGTAATCCAACCGTCAGTAAAAGCATCATAGTTGTGTAAACGGTTGAGAGCAGTATAAGCTTCGCCCTCGGTAGAGTATGTTCCGTATATAACTTTCACATTATTATCCGTAATCAACACCCTAGCTTCCTTGAATCCTTTGTTTTGGAGGAGTTCAGCATAGCAGGCAGCATTGCGCTTGGTAACACGACTTGCCAAAACGATGCTATAGTAAGAAGAGGCTGTTTGTAATTCATTGTCCTGAGTCATGTTGACAGACTTGGCAGGAATGCTCTCTTCTGCCTGTGATTCTGTACTAAGTACCAGTTCTTGAGGTTGCGCAACCTTATTAATCTCCTTAGGCATGATGCGGTTCAGCATGCCTGTGTCGATTTGGCTCTTCTGAACGGTTGGGGTTCCCAATGGAGAAGAGTAGGTGAAGAATGCAATGAGAGCGATGCAGGCTGCTGCAATATTGCGCAACCAGCTCTTCTTGATGCTGATGAATTCGGCATTTGATTCTTCTTCTTCGTTAACGAACACAGAATTGTTGACAGAGAGTCCACTCTCCATCTTCTGGTTACTATCCTGATTCTTGACTTCGCTTTCTGTACGATTGTTTTCTACTGTCTTTGCTGGCATTTCAATGATTGAAGCAGCAGAATCTTCAGCCTTCTGAACCTCTTCTGCAGAAATCTGCGCGAGTGGGAGCATGTTTAAGCCGCCCAAACCATACAACTCAGGGGTAAGAATGCCCGCCTCGCATGGTTCGAAGGTATAATTTCCGTCTTCGTTCAATATGATGGTGCCAATATCATTCAGTTCAAATTTTCCTGAATTCTCCAGAGTCTGGCGCATCTCTGTCACTTCATCAGCAATGCGGTTCAAAGCTTCCGGATAGCTGATATCGTATGCTTCAACATACGAAAGTGCAAGGAGAGAATCGTTCATCTGGAGCTGTGGGTTAAAGCCAATAGTTCTCAGCGGTGGCAAAAACATGCTGTCTCTGCCATCGTAACGCGCATCTACATGATGAGCCATGAAGCCACCAAATCCTGGGACAATCACGCAATCGTTGCTCAAAAGTAGGATCTCTATATGTCTTTCTAGTCTATTCACGTTTGCAAAGGTAGTGATTTTTTCGGAAATGACCAACAGAAAATAGAGAAAATTTTCGATGAAATCATAAAAAGTCTAATTTGTTTTGTCGTTTCGGGAAAAAGTATTACCTTTGTGCCTAAAATAAATAAGGTATAAATCAATGAAATATACAGAGACAGAAATTGAAGGAGTCTGGCTGATAGAACCTCGGGTATTTGATGATGCTCGCGGCTATTTCTTTGAAGCATGGAAGCAGGCTGACTTTGATGCTCACGTTGGAGGGCATGTGGAGTTTGTGCAAGACAATGAATCGATGTCGGCTCGTGGTGTGCTCAGAGGTTTGCATTATCAGAAAGGTGAATTCTCGCAGGCTAAGTTGGTGCGTGTCATCAAAGGCCGCGTGCTGGATGTAGCTGTTGACTTGAGAAAGGGCAGTAAGACTTTCGGTAAATATGTAATGGTTGAACTGAGTGGAGAGAACAAACGTCAGTTTTTCATTCCTCGCGGTTTTGCCCATGGTTTTCTGGTACTGAGTGACGAAGCCATCTTTACTTATAAAGTAGATAATGTTTATGCTCCTGATTACGAAGCCAGTATTCATTGGGATGATCCTACTATCGGAATAAAATGGCCTATTGAAGGAGTTGAGGTGCTTACGTCAGAAAAAGACAGAACCAAGGCAAAGTCTTTCGAAGAGGCTGATTATTTCGAGTAGAATTGGTATCAGCTTTTACCGATTAATTTATTTAAAGAACTCATCATGAAAAAGATAGTTAATTTATGGTTGCTCAGTTGTATCTTGACTCTTGTTGCTTGTGGGCAGAAGGCCGAAAAGCAACAGGAAGTGAAGGAAGATACTGCGGCTAAGAAGATGTTGCAAGGCATTTGGCTGAACGATGACGATGAGGATGATGTGGCGTTCCGCGTAAAAGGCGATACGATTTATTATCCTGATTCAACCAGTCAGCCTGTCTACTTCTACATTGCTGGCGATACGCTTGTAATGAAGGGTGCTAATATTGCAAAATATCCGATCGTAAAACAGGCTGAGCATATTTTCCAGTTTAAAGTGCAGAATGGGGATGTGGTTAAGCTGGTGAAGACGGAAGATAAGTCCTATTTGCAGCAGTTCATCCACAACCATGCTTCCGTGGCACTGAATCAGAATACGCTGATTAAACGTGATACGGTGGTTGTAAGGGGCGATGAGAAATATCATCTCTACGTACAGGTTAATCCAACAAGTTATAAGGTCTACAAGAGTTCTTATAATGATGATGGTGTTGAGGTAGACAATGTTTATTATGATAATATTGTGAACTTGCATGTTTATCATGGTGCCAACTGTCTGTTCTCTCGTGATTTTCATAAGAAGGATTTCGATAAGCAGGTTCCTGCTTCTTTCTTGGACCAGTCTATATTGAGCGACATCGTATTCAATAAGATAGATGAATCTGGCATTCATTATCTTGCTGTTCTGGCAATGCCTGACAGCAGTTTGAGTTATCAGGTTGAGGTTATCATTTCCTTTGAAGGAAAAATGAGAATGCGGGTTAAGAGCTAAAAAAAGAAATAAAAAAGTCGCCCTGAAAGGGAAAGCATTGGATGTAAGATGCTTTTGTCCTTTCAGGGCGATTCTTTTTTATGTGCTTATCCTGGAGGGATAGCTTGGTGGCTCAACTTTTAATTGAAGAATCCCAGCAAAGCTCCGGCTGCAACGGCAGAACCGATGACTCCCGCAACGTTTGGTCCCATGGCGTGCATGAGAAGGAAGTTGTGGCGGTCGTATTCCAGACCTAGGTTGTTGGAGATGCGTGCACTCATTGGTACGGCACTCACTCCGGCGTTTCCGATAAGTGGGTTCAGTTTCTTGCCTTTTGGCAAGAAGAGATTCATCAGCTTGACGAATAAGATTCCGCTTGCCGATGCGATGATGAAAGCAAGAGCACCGAGAGCAAAGATTTTGATGGTATTTAATGTCAGAAACTCTGAAGCCTGGGTAGAACAGCCTACGGTCAGGCCGAGGAGGATAACGACAATATCATTCAAGCTGCTGCTTGCTGTCTTGGCGAGTCGGGTTGTCTTTCCACTCTCTTTCAGAAGATTTCCGAAGAACAGCATTCCTAATAATGGCAAACCGGATGGAACGATGAAGGTGGTGAGAAGCAGACCGATGATAGGGAAGAGAATCTTTTCGGTCTGTGAAACCTGACGTGCCGGTTTCATCTTGATGACGCGCTCCTTCTTGGTTGTAAGCAGTCGCATCAAAGGTGGCTGGATTACAGGCACCAGTGCCATGTAAGAGTAGGCGCAAACCGCAATGGCTCCCATGAGGTTCGGACTCAGTTTGCTGCTCAGGAAGATGGCGGTTGGTCCGTCTGCTCCTCCGATAATGGCAATGCCAGCTGCCTGGTTAGGTTCGAATCCCAGAGCCAGTGCAATCATGTAGGCGCCGAAGATTCCAAATTGGGCAGCGGCTCCAATCAGGATGAGCTTCGGGTTGGAAATGAGCGCAGAGAAGTCGGTCATAGCTCCAATGCCCAGGAATACGAGTGGCGGGTACCAGCCCTGTTTCACTCCCTGGTAGAAGATGTTCAGAACGGAGTTGTCTTCGTATAAACCTATTTCGAGTCCTGCATCGGCACGGAATGGAATGTTGCCAAGAATGATTCCCAATCCGATAGGAACCAGGAGCAGCGGCTCAAAATCTTTCTTGATGGCGAGCCAGATAAAGAGTGCTCCCACCAGAATCATGATGAGGTTTCCTGCCGAGGCGTTGGCAAAGCCCGTAAAGGTAAGAAACTCATTGAAGTTTTGTATGATGAAATCCATAATTTACTTTGAACTTTGAAAGTTAGACATTGATTTACTTTGAACTTTGAAAGTTGAACATTGATTTTCTTTGAACTTTGAAAGTTGAACATTGAACTTTATGATTAGTCTTTTGATTGGAAAAGTAATCATTAGCTTTTGTCTAAACAGCTTATTACGCGATTGTTACAAGCGTGTCTCCTTCCATTACTGCGTCTCCCTTGTTCACGTTGATGCTGGTAATGGTTCCCGAAGTTTCTGCATCGATGTTGTTCTGCATCTTCATGGCTTCGAGAACGACAACAGTATCGCCTATGTTCACCTTGTCACCGACTTTCACCTTGATTTCGTTGATAGTGCCAGGCAGAGGAGCAACAACTGGTTTGCCTGCAGCAGGAGTTGCCTGTTTGCTTGATGAAGCAGACTCAGAACTTGCTGCAGAACTGGAACCTGCAGCAGAACCTGCGCTTGCAACAGAGCTGGCAGAAATGTTGTTTTGTCCATCACTTAACTTTACTTTCTGCTTACTGCTCTTAACCGGCTGTTTCATTTCCACTTCGAATGGAATTCCATTCACGGTTACATTGGCGATATTGCCTTCAATATCCTGTATTTCAACGACGTAATCTACGCCTTTAACTTTATATTCGTACTTTGCCATAGTTTCTATATTTTAACGTTGTTATTGTTGTTGTTGAATTTCGGAGCATTCCATCTGGTCTGTTTGGGCTTGATGGTGATAATGCCGGATTCTACATCATGAACATCTTCCAGATATTCCTGTAGTGCAAGGGAGATGACTGCCATGTAAATCTCCTTATCAATACCCTTGGTTTCTAAACCATCTTTCAGAATCACGTTGGTCTTATGACTGAGGTCATGAGTAACCTCGATGGTCTTCTTTCCTGTCTTATATAATAAGGTGGCGTGCTTCTCAGTAGCACGGGCGATGCGCTGTTTATGTTTCATGTAGGCTCCGAAAACCCAGAACACGATGAAGAGGAGAGCGAGGCAGGCAAATACGATTCCCATAGAAAGTACAGCGATTCCTATTCCGTATGGGTCGCTTTTCTTTAATTGCTGGGCTTTACTCAAACCTGTATTTTGAGGCAGATAGCCTGGAGTTACTGATCCGGCAATGGCTTTCTCCCATGTCTTGAAGTCCTTACTCAGTTCAAAACTCTCATCGGCAGCCAACACTGGCACGCTTACGGAGTCTATCAGGTCAACGGCATTTCCGTCATAGAGTGCTATCCAGTTGGGCATCTTTTTCTGTAGAATAAGATTGAGATGAAAAGGTCCCGAGTTGGAAGAATTCTTTGCCTTCCAATGTTGGCCGTTCCTGCCATCCTGGTACCAGGAACTGCTGTCGAAAATAACGATGCTCTTCTTGCCTCCCAGTGTGGTTCGTGGTTCATTGTTAGGCAATGGACACATCAACTGTCGGCGAGCTTCAGGCGACATTTTCTTGTCGAGAACCCTTCGGTCGGTGGTTAGGAACATACCACGCACATTATACGTGGTAAAGGAGGAATTGCTCAATTCCACCCATGGTTTGTGCTGCCCGTACTCATCTACAAGATTGGTACGGTTGTCGGTCATCACCTCCGTTATACGGATACTTTTGGCTCCTTGACTCCAAGCGGGCAAGGACGTGATGACTAGCATGGTTATCAGAAATCCCAATTTCTTCATACGCTTACTAACGTTTATAGGGTTATTGTTTCATGTTTCGAAAAAAATCTGCATCATGTAGGAACGGTTGCTGTTCCTAGAAGATTCATTAGGTTTGTTTCTTGTGCTCAAAGGTACGAAGATTTTCTGAAAAGACAATAAAAATGGTGCACAAATTTTTGTTCTTTGTGCACCTCTTTTATAATTTATAACTATTTCCAGTTGTTTTGTTAACTTTTGTAAGTCTTACGCTCCGCAGAAGAACAGCACCACTATCTGGGCTGTAAAGATACGGAGGAACATGCTCAATGGATAAACCGTAGAGTATCCTACAGCTGGAGCCTCCTTTGAGCAAGAAGCATTTGCATAAGCCAATGCAGGAGGGTCTGTGTAAGTACCGGCGAGCATACCCATGATGGTGAAGTAGTTGAACTTAAACTTCAGGCGGGCAATCGTACCGATGATGAGGATAGGAATAACGGTGATGAGGAAACCGCATCCCACATATTTCAAACCGTCACCCTGTACTACTGTGTCCCAGAATCCGGCTCCAGCTTGATTCCCACACTCGCCAGGAAGAGTACAAGTCCTATTTCTCGCAGCATCATATTAGCCGAAGTCGTCGTATAAGTTACCAGTTTCATGCGATAGCCGAAACGGCCGATGAGGATGGCGATGATAAGCGGACCTCCGGCAATACCCAACTTCAAAGGCACCGGCATTCCCGGAATGGCAAATGGGAGAGAACCGAAGATAATACCTACCATAATGCCTACGAAGATAGTGGCTATGTTAGGTGCATCGAGGCGCTTTACAGAGTTACCCATGATTTCAGCCACACGGTTCACATTCTCTTCAGGACCTACAACCAGAATCTTATCACCTACGTGGAAGTGGTGGTTTCTGCCTGCAAAAATGTCCATTCCCTGACGGGAAATACGGGTTACGTTAACGCCGTATACGCTGGAGAAGTGCATCTTACCCAAGGTCTTACCGTTCATTTCCGGACGGGTAACGATGATACGGCGAGAAACAAAGTGCTGTACTTCATCCTTCTCGCGGTCCCATTCAGCTTCAACCTCAGGTCCGATGAAAGCCTTGATGGCTTCAGCATCAGCCTCTGCACATACAACGAGCAATTCGTCTCCAACCTCAAACTTAGTCTTGCTGTTAGGAATGCACACCTCGCCATTGTGGAGCAGTCGTGAACATACAATGTCACGGTTCAAGAACTCAGAAACTTCTCTCAGCGTTCTGCCTGTAATATAAGCATTTTCCACGCGCAAATGCATGTTATGGGCCTTAGCGTGTGGGTTGGCAGCATCTTCTTCGTTAAGCTGTTCTTCCTCATCAGCAGTATTGATCTTACAGATGTACTTGATAAGGATAGTAGCACCAATAATGCCCACTACACCAAGAGGATAAGCACAAGCATAACCATTGGCAATACTTGGAGCGCCATTAGGGAAGACGCTGAGCAAAGCCTCGTTGGCTGCACCAAGACCCGGAGTATTGGTAACCGCACCATAGAGTGTACCTATCATCATAGGCAGGTTGTTAGGGTTGCTCGTATCAAAGAAGAGATAATAGCAACCAAACATCACGAGGATGTTGAGCAGAATAGCGCTAGCCGAAAGCATGTTGAGCGTAACACCACCTTTCTTGAAACTCTCGAAGAAGCCAGGTCCTACCTGGAGACCAATCATGAAGACGAAGAGGATCAGGCCGAAGTCTTGCACGAAAGTGAGAATTTCCTTTGGACCGGTGAAGCCAACGTGGCCAGCCAAAATACCTGCGAAGAGAACGAAGGTGACACCTAACGAAATGCCGCCAATCTTTAGCTTTCCGAGGTAAACACCAATAGCTATCACGATAGCGTAGAGTAGGGCGATGTGAGCCACCGACTCGGTATTGGTGAAGAGATTAACAATCCAATCCATGTATTCGTTTTAAAATCAGAAATTTATATTCCTGTAGAGTTTACCAAATTATTTTAGAATTTATGTTTTCTGTTGCTTGTTTTAAATGAAAGATACAGTTCTGTTTATAGAGAGAATCTGTAGATTATTAGGGATTCAATTAAAACTGAAAATTGGAGGACATCACATAGGATGCCCTCCAACCTATTTTTTCTTGTAAAAAATCAAGCCCTTTTTGCAAATGGCTTTCTTTTTGACATGAGATTACTTCTCGATAGCTGCTACACCTGGCAATACCTTACCCTCGATAGCCTCGAGGAGAGCACCACCACCTGTAGAGATGTAAGATACCTGATCAGCCAAACCGAACTTGTTGATACAAGCTACAGAGTCACCACCACCGATGAGTGAGAAAGCACCTTCCTTAGTAGCCTCAGCGATTGCGTCAGCGATAGCCTTAGAACCACCAGCGAAGTTGTCGAACTCGAATACACCTGCAGGACCGTTCCAGAGGATAGTCTTGGCACCCTTGATGGCAGCTGCGAAAGCCTTACGAGTCTCAGGACCTGCGTCCATACCCTCCCATCCGTCAGGAATGTTGTTAGATGGGCAAACCTGAGTATTGCAATCGTTCTTGAAGTCATCACCGCAGATAGAGTCTGTGCCGAGTACGAGGTTTACACCGTTCTCCTTAGCCTTCTTGATTACGTCGAGAGCAACGTCGAGCTTGTCATCCTCGCAGATAGACATACCAATCTTGCCGCCGAGAGCCTTAGAGAATGTATAAGTCATACCACCGCAGAGAATCAGGTTGTCAACCTTAGTCAACAGGTTCTCGATGATACCGATCTTAGTAGAAACCTTAGAACCACCCATGATAGCTGTAAATGGGCGCTTGATGTTGCCGAGAACTGCGTCAACAGCCTTAACTTCCTTCTCCATCAAGAAACCGAGCATCTTGTGATCCTTGTCGAAAGAATCAGCGATGACAGCTGTAGAAGCGTGCTTGCGGTGAGCTGTACCGAATGCGTCCATTACATATACGTCAGCGTAAGAAGCCAACTTGGCAGCGAACTTCTTCTGACGCTCCTTCATCTCAGCCTTAGCAGCATCGAATTCTGGAGTACCCTTCTCAACGCCAACTGGCTTGCCTTCCTCTTCAGGATAGAAGCGGAGGTTCTCGAGCAAGAGAGCCTCACCTGGCTTCAAGGCAGCTGCCTCAGCATCAGCGTTACCGCAGTCCTTAGCGAACTTAACGTCTACGCCGAGAGCGTCTGATACGTTCTTAACAATCTGAGAGAGAGAAAGCTCTGGTTTAACCTTGCCCTTTGGCTTACCCATGTGGCTCATCATGATGAGCGCACCGCCGTCTGCAAGTACCTTCTTCAATGTAGGAAGGGCACCGCGGATACGAGTGTCGTCTGTTACATTACCATTTTCATCCAATGGCACGTTGAAGTCAACGCGCACGATTGCCTTGTGACCGGCAAAGTTAAAATCTTCAATTTTCATTTTACCTAAATTTTATTTAGTTTATGTACTAATTTATTGTTCTAAACCTTTCTGCTGGTTTCAAAAACCGAAGGCAAAGATACAAATTATATTTGAATCAGCAAAATATAGTAGCGGTTTTTATGATTTTTAGTAGATGAAATCGCCTGTTTGCTATATCGGGTTTGCAAAATCGTGTTTTGTGCTTTCTTCTGCTAGATTTGTTAAACAAAATGGAGAGAAATGAAATATATTCTTAACAAATTACTTTTTTTTTGGATTTCTCGATAATAAATAGTACCTTTGTGCGCAGTTAAAACGTTATTACATATAAATGAGATAAAATGGCGAAAGATAAGATTGCTTTTGTGTGCAGCAATTGCGGACAGGAAAGTGCCAAATGGATGGGCAAATGTCCTAGCTGCGGACAATGGAATACATTTAAGGAGATTCGTATTGCTGCCGATTCCGGATCGCAGGCTGCGAAGAATGCCGGAATGACCATGCGTCATGGTGGGGCTGCCACGATGTTTGGCGGGCAGCACAGCGAGCATGATGCTGCACCGATGAAGCTTCGCGATATTTCTGCGATTGATGAACCGCGCATCGATATGAGGGACGAGGAACTGAACCGTGTGCTGGGTGGCGGAATGGTTCCCGGCAGCATCACGCTCCTGGGCGGTGAACCGGGAATCGGTAAGAGTACGCTCACCTTGCAGACTATTCTGAACATGACTGACCGCCGCATCCTGTATGTGAGCGGAGAGGAGAGTGCCCATCAAATCAAGCTCCGTGCCGACCGGTTGGCTAAAGGACAGGCGATGCTCAGAGAAGGTTCTTCTGCTGACACACTGGAAACGGCTTCTCTTTCATCAGAAGGAGCCTTTGATCATATTACGGTTCTCTGCGAAACACAGTTGGAGAAAATCTTTAGCCATATTCAGGAAGTTGCTCCTCAGCTGATAGTTATAGATTCTATTCAAACCATTGCTACGGAAGAAGTAGACAGTTCGCCAGGTTCTGTTTCCCAAGTTCGCGAGTGTGCAGCCTCCCTGCTCCGTTTTGCCAAGACGAGTGGCATTCCGGTTATTCTGATAGGACATATTAATAAGGAGGGAACGCTTGCCGGACCAAAGATTCTGGAGCACATCGTAGATACGGTGATTCAGTTTGAGGGCGACCAGCATTACATGTACCGCATCTTGAGAAGCATCAAAAACCGATTCGGAAGTACTTCTGAGTTGGGAATCTATGAGATGATGCAAGGCGGACTCCGACAGGTGAGCAATCCGTCGGAACTGCTTCTTACCGAAGATCATGACGGACTTTCGGGTGTTGCCATTAGTGCTGCCATTGAGGGTGTCCGTCCGTTCCTGGTAGAGACGCAGGCTTTGGTTTCAACAGCAGCCTATGGAACTCCGCAGCGTTCGGCAACTGGTTTTGACCAGCGCCGTTTGAACATGCTCCTGGCGGTTCTGGAGAAACGTGTGGGGTTCAAGCTGATGCAGAAGGACGTGTTCCTGAATATAGCCGGAGGATTGAGAGTAACCGATCCTGCCATGGACTTGAGTGTGTTGGCAGCCGTATTGAGCAGCAATGTTGACACGCCTATCGAGCAAGGCTGGTGTATGGCGGGCGAGGTAGGTCTGAGCGGTGAAGTCCGTCCGGTGAGCCGTATCGAGCAGCGTATTGCTGAGGCTGAGAAACTGGGATTCCAGCACATCATCATCCCGAAATACAACAATCATGGTTTCGACCATAATAAATATAAGATAGAAATTCATCCCGTTAGGAAGGTGGAAGAAGCATTCCGCTGCCTGTTCGGGTGAAGTAATAGTAATCAAACAGTTCAAATTTCAAAATTCAAAGTTCAAAGTAAAATGAAGGATTCAGTAATCATTGTGAGCGGCGGCATGGATAGCATTACGCTGCTCTATGACAAGAAGGACGAGATAGCCTGGGTATCAGTTTTAACTATGGAAGTAATCATAACGAGCGTGAAATTCCTTTCGCCAAGATGCATTGTCAGCGTTTGGGAATCAAGCATATTACGATAGATTTGGGTTTCATGCATCAGTATTTCAAGAGTTCTCTTCTTGAAGGTGCCGATGCAATTCCTGAAGGTCATTATGCTGCTGATAATATGAAGAGTACGGTGGTTCCTTTCCGTAATGGAATCATGCTGAGCATTGCCATCGGCATTGCTGAGAGTAATAATCTGAAGAAAGTTTTCATCGCTAACCATGGTGGCGATCATACGATTTACCCAGACTGCCGTCCGGAGTTTATCAAGGCGATTGATGAGGCTGCTGAAGCAGGAACGTTCGTTGATGTGCGCGTGGTGGCTCCTTATACGAATATTACCAAAGGGCAGATTGCGGAGATAGGCAAGAAGTTGGGCATTGACTATGCTGAAACCTGGAGCTGCTATAAGGGCGGTGAGAAGCATTGTGGCAAATGCGGAACCTGCGTTGAGCGCAAGGAGGCTTTGGCCGAGGCGGGTATTGAGGATACTACCGAGTATGAAGAATAAGGATGACGACGAACCAGGCGTTCTTCGTTCCCTATATATAATAAGGTGTAATCAGAATAAATATAATAAAAGAAAAATGAAAACAGCGATTTTATCTGCGGCGTTGATGCTTGCATCAACTGTTGCGATGGCTCAGAAGAGCAACTTCCAGTTGAAGGTGGATTTGAAGAATTTCAATTCCGATTCTGTACTTGTTTACAAGGGCAGAAATGTTAAGATGGATACGGTTTTGGTGAAGAATGGCAAGTTTACCTATTCTGCAAACCTTGATAAGGCAGCCGGATACGTTTTCCTCTCACCTGAAACTTATCGTGGTGCAGGTCAGTTTATGTTCAACCTGCCTTGTGTTCCTGGCGAGAAGGCTGAAGTTAAGGGCGATGCAAAGACCCGCTTCGATATTTCGGGTTCTAAGTTCTATCAGCAGTATCATGAAGTAGATGTTCTGCTGGAGAATGCTAATAAGGAGTTGAGAGATTACGAAGCTTCCCTGAACCAGAGAATCAAGAATGGTGAGACCCAGCAGACCATCATGGCAGAGTATGAGCAGAAGGCTCCTGCCCTGCAAAAGGCAAAGGACGATAAGATTTTCGATTTCGTAAAACAGCATCCTGATTATGAGGCTTGTGCTACTATCATGGAGCAGTTTGATGATGTCAGCAAGATGGAGAAACTGCTGGGCTTGCTCTCTGAGAATGTGAAGAACGGCAGAATGAAGGCTTTCTACCAGCCGATGATTGATATGGCTAAGAAGCGTGCTGAGGCTGAGGAGAAGGCTAAGAAGGTGCAGGCTGCCGGTGTTGAGGCTCCTGACTTCACGCTGAAGGATATTAAGGGAAATGATTTCAAGCTTTCCAGCCTTCGCGGTAAGATTGTAGTTCTCGACTTCTGGGGGTCATGGTGCGGATGGTGCATCAAGGGAATGCCTAAGATGAAGGAGTATTACGAGAAGTACAAGGGTAAGTTTGAAATTCTTGGTGTAGATTGTAATGATACAGAGGCTAAGTGGAAGGCTGCTGTTGAGAAGCATCAGTTGCCATGGATTCATGTTTACAATCCAAAGGACAGTAAGGTTCTCAGCGATTACGCTGTTCAGGGTTTCCCTACAAAGATTGTGATTGATGCTAACGGTAAGATAATCAAGACTATCGTTGGCGAGGATCCTGCTTTCTACACTTTGCTTGATGAAGTGTTGGGCAAGTAATGTTAACATAAAACAATGTCGCCCTGTAAGTGCAAAATTTTATTTGCTCTTACAGGGCGATTTTTTGTTTGTTCAGTATTTTATTTCTTTTTCTTCTTCAATTCCAGTTTCGGAATCTTGATTTTCTGTCCGGCTTTTACGGTGTTTGTACCATTCAGGGCTTCTACGTAGCATTCCATGCCGGAACCTAAATAGCGGGTGCTGATCTGTTCGAGGGTCTGACCGGCGCCAACCGTAACGGTTTGGGCAACTCCTATGATTCGGTAAGCTCCTGTGCGTACGCGAGCATCCTTATCATACTGGGATGATGCTATTTTCGAAGTAGCCTTTTCTTCGGCTTTATCTTTAGCCTTTTCTTTTGCTTCAGCCTTAGCTTTTGCTTCAGTCTGCTTAGCTTTTTCAGCGTTAGCACTTTCCTCATCCGAATTTTCAGCCAGTTTTACTGCTTCTGCAGTTTTAGCCATACGGATACTGTCTTCCATCGCTTTCTGGCGGAGTTTCTGTTCCTGAGAGAGTGGGGCGGCAGCTGGTTTGGCTGGGACTTTCTTGGCTGGAGCCTGGTGATACTGGTTTAGCTGCATGGCTAGATGATCGCGCTGGGCAGTCATCTGACCATAGTTGAAGGCAAACCATCCCATTCCGCCAATCAAAGCTACTACGATGAGACAGACTGCAATGACCAGATAGCGAGGAATAACAATATGATGAGAATTGGAAGATTCTTCTTCCTCCTCTTCTTCTTCAGATTCATCTGATGCAGGTACTGCAGGTTCAACAACTGCTTTCAGGGCTTGCTGTTGCTGGGCTAATTCAAGCTTCTCTTGCTCCAGTCTTTCCTGCTCCAGTCTTTCTTGCTCCAGTCTTTCTTGCTCCAGTCTTTCCTGTTCCAGTCTTTCTTGCTCAAGTCTTTCCTGTTCAAGTCTTTCCTGCTCTTGCTTTTCTTTTTCAAGCTTTTCTTTCTGTATTCTTTCCTGCTCCAGTTGGGCTTGTTTTAATCTTTCCAGTTTAGCTTGTTCAATAGCAATTTGCTTTGCCAGTTCGTCTTCGTCTTCGGCTTCTTTTTCCTTTTCCTTTTCTGATCCGATTACGACAACCTCCGGATTTGGAGTTGCAGTTTTTTCTTCGTCCAGAAAATCGATTACTTGTGCAGGAGCATCTTCTGTCTGTTCTTCTCCAAACTTCTCATCTATTTCATCGAAATCTACGCCGTCATTTACCACCACCGTTTCAAATTGGGCGAATGGCTTGTTCACGATTTCTTTCAGGATGTTGTCAGGCGTGAAGGTGAGTTTGTCTCTGCCTTCAATGGTGAAGCGCTCGCCCGTGTTCACATTGATGCTTTCACGGTCTTTCGTGGCCTGTACCTTAAAGGTGCCCAGCCATTTTATCTTCACCTGCTTGTCGGCATCGAGTCCCTGGTTGCACACATCAAACATCTTGCGGATGAAGAGTTCTGCTTCCACCTGGCTCAGACCGCTCTTATCAGCAAGCAGTTTTCCGAGTGTATTTAAACTGAATTTGCTCATTGCTCATCCCCTCCATTCTTTAGTTTTTCCTTGACCGAAGCAACCGGTCGGAAACCCAACACCAACTTAGGCGGCACCAGCTGGCGCTTCTTGGTAGTAGGATTAACCACCACTCGCTCCATGCGCTTCTTCACTTCGAAGGTGCCAAAATTGGGGATAGAGACAGCTTCTCCATCCTCAAACTCGGCAATCATAGCGTCTATCGCCTTGCGCACCAACTTCTGGGTGTCTTCCTGCGAATAGCCGGTTTGCTGAGCCAGTTCAGCGATGTATTCCTTATTGTTCATATTTATTTAATATGTAGTCAAAATTTCTAAAACTCCAGGCTATGGGGGAGAGAATGATTATTTCACCACCTTGCCATAGAGGTCAAATTCCTCGCTTGCAGTAATTTCTACCTGATAGAAACAACCCACGCGCAGACGCTTCTCATCGGCACGGATCAGAACCTCAGGGTCTACTTCCGGAGAGCAGAACTCTGTTCGTCCGATGTAGTAATCGCCTTCCTTGCGGTCGATGATAACGGTCATGGTTTTGCCCACCTTATCAGCCTCAATCTCAGAGCTGATGTCTTGCTGCAGAATCATCAGTTCGTCCAGACGGCGCTGCTTTACCTCGGCAGGCACGTTGTCTTCGTAGTGGGTGGCGCTGTAGGTTCCTTCTTCCTCAGAGTAGGCAAAGGCGCCCATGCGCTCAAATCTCTGTTCGCGTACGAAGTCGAGGAGCTCGTGGAAATCCTCATCTGTCTCGCCTGGAAAACCAACCATCAGCGTAGTGCGGATGTGAATGCCTGGCACGCGTTCGCGGATGGCCTTCAGCAGATTGATGGTTTCCTGCTTCGTTACGTGGCGATGCATGCTGGTGAGCATGTGGTCGCTGATGTGCTGGAGGGCAATGTCGAGATATTTGCATACGTTTGGCTTCTCGCGCATCACGTCCAGAAGATCCATAGGGAACTGGTTCGGATAAGCGTAATGCAGGCGAATCCATTTCACGCCCGGAATATCAGCCATCTCGCTGATGAGTTCGGTAATATGATGCTTGCCGTCAATATCTACGCCGTAGTAGGTGAGTTCCTGAGCGATAATCTGAAACTCCTTCACGCCTTCTGCCACCAGTTCGCGCACCTCCTGCAGAATCTCTTCCTTCGGACGGGAAACGTGCTTGCCGGTGATGATAGGAATGGCGCAGTAGGCACAGTGGCGGTTGCAGCCCTCAGCTATCTTGATGTAGGCATAATGGCGCGGAGTGGTGAGATGACGCTGGCCGTTGCAGGATGAAACTTCCGCCTTGCCGAGTTCCTGCAGGAGCTGCTTGTAGTTGAATTTGCCGTAGAACTTATCCACTTCGGGCATTTCTTCTTCCAGTTCCTTCTGGTAGCGCTGCGAGAGGCAGCCCATTACGTAGAGCTTTCTGAGTCGGCCTTCTTCCTTTGCCTGGATAAACTCCAGGATGGTGTCGATGCTTTCCTGCTTTGCATCCTCGATGAATCCGCACGTATTGATGACGGCTATCTCGCCCTGAGGGCGCTTTGAATCGTGAACGCAATGGTAGCCGTTTGCCTCAAACTGCTTCATCAGCAACTCGCTGTCTACGAGATTCTTCGAGCAGCCTAGGGTAATAATATCTATCTGATTTTTCTTCATTTTCTAATTTTTAAAGAGCGAGTCTACGAATTCTGTCTTGTTGAAGAGCTGCAGATCTTCCATACCTTCGCCCAGTCCGATGTATTTTACAGGCACCTTGAGCTGGTCGCTGATGCCGATGACAACGCCGCCCTTTGCGGTTCCGTCGAGCTTGGTGATGGCGAGCGAGGAGATGTTGGTAACGGCAGAGAACTGCTTAGCCTGTTCGAATGCATTCTGTCCGGTACTTCCGTCGAGCACGAGCATTACCTCGTCTGGTGCTTCAGGCATTACCTTCTTCATCACTTCCTTTATTTTCTTGAGCTCATTCATCAGGTTCACCTTGTTGTGCAGTCGTCCAGCCGTATCGATGAGCACTACGTCGGCGCCGTTTGCCTTGGCGCTCTGCAGGGTGTCGAACGCCACGCTTGCCGGGTCGCTTCCCATCTGCTGTTTCACTACAGGTACACCCACGCGCTCGCCCCAGATGCAAATCTGCTCTACGGCAGCGGCACGGAAGGTGTCGGCAGCTCCCAGAACAACCTTCTTGCCAGCCTTCTTAAACTGGTAAGCCAGCTTGCCGATGGTGGTTGTCTTGCCCACGCCGTTTACGCCTACTACGAGGATAACGTAAGGCTTATGGTCGGCAGGGAGTTCCCAGTCTGCCAGATCATCGCTGTGATTCTCGGAGAGGAGAATGGCGATTTCCTCGCGCAGAATGCGGTTGAGCTCGCTGGTTGAAACATATTTATCGCGGGCCACACGTTCTTCGATGCGGCGGATAATCTTGACCGTGGTTTCTACACCTACGTCTGAAGTGATGAGTACCTCTTCGAGATCGTCGAGCACATCATCATCGACGGTAGACTTTCCGGCAACGGCGCGCGCCAGTTTGCCAAACACACTCTCCTTGGTTTTTTCAAGTCCCTTATCGAGAGTTTCCTTCTTTTTGTTGCTGAATAATCCGAATAATCCCATAATCTTGTTTTTTATCTTCTGCAAAGATACTCATTTTTTTTTATTTTATGGCTTTTTCACTTGCTTTTTCGCCCTTTTCAAGAAAAAAAGTAAAGATTTAGAGGGTTTTATGTCATGACAGAAGGGTTTTTACCGATAATGTGGGTTAATAAGGTTTAATAAATTAATGTTGTCTGCTACAAAAAACAAATCGCCCTGCAAAGGGCAGAAGCGGTTTGGCTTCTGGACCCTTGCAGGGCGTTCTGTTTATTTCTTCATCATTTCCTTTACGGCTCTTTCGAGCTGGGTATCATGGCCATTGATGAAATCTTCCGGACTGTTGTAAACCTCGATGTCTGGGTTCAGCTGGGTGTTCTCGCCGAACACGCCACGCATGTCGCGGCAGCCTACCTGAGGAATACCGAATACCAGCGTGTTGTCCATCAGCGTTTCCCACCATACGGCTGTCATGGTTCCTGCTACAGGCGCACCGATCAGCTTGCCGATTCCGAGTTCCTTGTAAACCCATGGGAAACCATGACCGTTGCTGTAATCATTCTCGCAGATCATGACGCAAGATGGCTTCACCCATTTGTTGAACGGATCGCGGCCAACGACCTTGCCGTGAGGTACAAACTCCTGATACTGCTTGCCGTTGAGCAGGGTGCAGAGATCATCGTGCAACCAGCCACCGCCATTATGGCGTTCGTCTACGATTACAGCGTCTCTGTTTCGGTTCTTGTCGCTCAGCAGTTCGCTGTAAACGGTGCGGAAACTCTCCGAATTCATCGCCTTAACGTGTACATAAGCGATGCGTCCGCCCGAAATGCTGTCAACGAAAGCGCGGTTGCGGTCTACCCATCGCTTGTAGAGCAGGTTGTTGAGTTTGCCCTGAGAGATAGCCTTCACCGTAACCTCCATCTTCTTGCCCTTGGCGTTTCTGATGCCGAGTCGTACATTCTTGCCAACCTTTCCGTCGAGCAATGGGAAGTAGTCCATTCCGGCTTTAATCTCCTCGCCGTCGATGCTCTCGATGATGCTGCCGGCTGTTACGCCCGTATTCTTCACATCGAAAGGACCACGCTTGATAATCTCCTGAATCTTCAGGCCGTCGCCCTGGTACTGAGGGTCGAAGAATACTCCCAGGTTGGCGGTGGTAAGCGCGCTGTTCGAAGCGTAGTAGCGAGCTCCTGTATGCGAAGCGTTCAGCTCGCCAAGCATTTCGCTCAACATCTCCTGGAAGTCGAAATTGTTGTTGATGTAAGGCAGGAACTTCTCATAGGTCTTGCGGTAACCTTCCCAGTCAACACCATGAATCTTAGGGTCGTAGAACTTGTCTTTCACCTGTCGCCATATATGGTCGAAGAGATACTGGCGCTCCTCGGCTGGCTTATAGTTGAAGTTAGCCTCAAAGCTGATGTCCTTGGTGCTGAATCCGCTCAGATCCACCTTCTTGATGCTACTTCCGTTGCAGATAAAGAGGTTCTTCACATCCTTGTCGGTCTGCAGGTTGCCCTGGCCTACGCCCTTCATTACGAGCTTGGTAGAGCCGTCCTTCAGGTCGTGCTGCCAGAGGTCGTAATCATCCTCGAAGGCTGCCTGGTAGTAGAGCTTGTCGCCGTCTTTAGAGAGAACAGCATCACCCATGTGCGAAGAGTTTGCGGTGAGGCGTACGATTCTGTCGCGGCAGTTTTCGATGTCCAGCTCCAGTGGCTTCACTTTTTCCACCTCTATCTTTCCGGTCTTCTTCTGCTTTTCGTCAGCCTTCTTTTTTGCCTCTTCCTTCTTCTCGTCTTCCTTCTTTTCCTTTTCGTCCTTGTTGGCGTCAGCCAGTTCTATTTCTTCCTTGCTCATGTTGAAGCGGTTGTAGGCGTCCAGGTCGAAGAACATGATGTAGCGTCGTCTTCAGCTCCCCAGCTTCCATGACTGCGGTAGCCGGCTCTGTCGCTCTGGAAGAGCATTGCCTTGCCGTCGAGCACCCATTTGCCGTTGCTGTCGCTGTAGCCGGAATTGGTCAGGTTGTGAACCTCCTTGCCGTCAGCCTTTACCAGCGCAATATCCTGGTTGTTCCAGCCGCCGTTGCCGATATAGGTTGAAAGGAGCCATTTGCTGTCTGGTGACCATTCGAAAGCGATGTCTCCATCGCTGTAAGAGTAGACGTATTTCCCGTCGAGCACAGTGCGTATTTCCTTTGATTTCAGATTGACGATGCGGAGTGCAGCGCGGTCTTCGAAGAAAGCCACTTCCTTGCCGTCAGGAGAGTATTGAGGATACTGCGATGTAATGCCTGTTTTCACCAGCTGCTCTTCCTCGATATCGGTAGCGTAGGTGAAGTTCTTCTCTTTCTCGTTCTTGATCTTAGACTGGTAAATCTGCCATACGCCATTGCGCTCGGCTGCATAGACCAGGGCTCTGCCGTCTGGCGAGAAGCTCAGGTCGCGCTCCTGCTGCGGTGTGTCGGTAATGCGCTTGGTAGTGGTATATTCTACAGAAGTTACGTATACGTCGCCATGCATCACGAAAGCCACTTCCTTGGCGTCTGGCGAAACGGAAATCTCTGTAGCTCCCCAGCTTTTAATCTGACGTACGAGGCTTGGAGCGTCATTATCTGTTGTAATGGAGATGTTTACCTTCTGAGGCTCTCCACCTTCTTTCACGGTGTAGATTTCGCCATCATATCCGTAGCAGAGCAGGTCGGCGCTGGATGCAGTGAGGATCTTACCGGATTGCCTTTGTGGTGGGTAATCTGCTTGTCGCTTGAACTGTTGAGGCTGCGGCGGTAGATATTGAATGTGCCGTCCTGCTCGCTCAGATAGAAGAATGATTTCTCGTCTGATGTCCATACTGGCGAGCGGTCTTCGCCGGCAAAGGTAGTCTGTTTGGCAAACTTTCCGTTACTCTTCAGCCAGATGTCGCGAGCGATAGGTGATTTCTGGTGTTTGCGCCAAGGGTCTTCGTATCCCTTTTTGTCGTGGTAGAGAATGTCGCCGTTCTTGGCGATGCTGATATCCTCCATGGTGAGGGTAGAGAAGAGTTCCGGTCTTCCGCCCTTGGTGCTTACCTTATATACTTGTGGAAATGTGTTGTCGCCGAAGATGATGCTCTGGGCTGTAGGCTGCAGACTGGCAGAGTAGAGCACATGGTCGTTGTCTGCAAAGGCGATAGGTGTTTCGCTGCCGCTGTTGGTAGTGAGTCGGGTAGGAGCACCGCCTTTTGCATCGATTACGAAGATGTCGAGACTTCCTTCGCGGTTAGACTGGAAGGCAATTTTTTTGCTGTCAGGGCTCCATACAGGGTGCGAATCGAAGGCTGCATGGGTTGTGAGCTGTCGTGCTTCACCGCCGTTGACAGAAACACTGTAGAGGTCGCCTTTATAAGCGAAGGCGATGGTAGTGCCATCAGGCGAGATGGCTGGGTAGCGCATCCAGAGCGGATGTTCTTCTGCGCTGGCAGAGAGTGCTGCAGAGAGCAGGGCTACTGAAAAGATTAACTTTTTCATTTGCGTATGTTTTATGTTTGAATATGCGTTATAAAAATCTCTTCTCTTTCGGGGCCAGAATGCTGTTTCTTGCTCCTAACGGATGCAAAGGTAGTTATTTTTTGCGATATTTAAGCATAAAAAAAGAAAAAAGTGAGAAAAAGTTTGGTGTATTCAAAAAATATATGTACCTTTGCAGCCGCAAATAAGAAAAGTGGCTGATTGCGTTATTGGTTAGCTGGTTTGCGTTTTGAAAAGTGTTGGTTCCGTAGCTCAGTTGGATTAGAGCAACAGCCTTCTAAGCTGTGGGTCTTGGGTTCGAACCCCAACGGAATCACTATAATAGGCAAAATGAAACTTATTTGTACAAAAATAGCGTGAGAGAACAATAGTAGTAAGTTGCTTATTTATAGGCACTTACCTCTGTTGTTCTATTTTGTTTTTAAATATATTTTATCGTTTATTTCTCTTTTATGTACTCTTTTTGTAAATAGCTGTTAATCAATATGTTATGAATTTGACGTATTGAGAAATCATCCATGTGTGTTACAAATGTGTTATCAAAAAGCGCTAATGTGTTACCAGAATAGAGAAGTTGAAATCCTTAATGACCTTAATGACCATGACCTTAATGACCGGAAAACGGCCCTAAACATTTATTTATTTTTCTGGTGAAACACCTTCCTTGTCTTGGCCATTGCTTCTGTAGCCCTATCGTGGGTTTCTATCAGCAGTGGACTCTTGTGATATTGCACAATCTTGACCCCGACTGAGTTGTGCCTTTTCTTTTCCTCGATGCATTGAATGATCAAGTCTGGATTGGCTGATTTAGCCGTTGGAGTCTTGTCAAAGTTCTGAATATAGGCAGCGTTGGTCAGGAAGAGAATGTCGGAACCTTCCGGTATTTCCTGCATTACCTTCACCATGAGGGTTAGCATCATGCGGAACTCAGTGGTGTGTAGGTCGCTGATTACATCACGGCTGATGATATTGCTGTTATGCTCAATCACAACGGCAGCACCACCAGCTCGCTCTTTATGACCATAATCACATGAGCCACCTATCCAAACGTAATATGTAGAAGTATCTTGTGTCATAATTATTTTATCTTCAATGTCCGCAGATATTCCTTCTGCTCGGGCGTGATTCTGTAGCTCTCGATGGCCTTTTGGATGGTCTTGTTGTGCGTCCAGGGAGCAAGGCGGTGTTGCTCGATGTAGGGAATCGCCTGGTCCCATTGCTTGGCAAGGGCGGTGGCGAAGAACCAGGCTACCATCATCTTTACGTAATACTCTTCGCTCCTTACAGAGGCTGGAATTTCAAGATACTCTGCCTTGAAGTCTTTATCCAGGTAATGAGACATAAGCGCCTCTATTCCAAAGCGACAAGTATAGACGTGTGATGATTTACTCCAAGTCTTGATCTTCGCCAACAGTTCCTTCTTGTGTTTGGCAAATACCTTCGGAGACATGATGTCGCAAACAGCCCAGTTATCCACGAATGGCAGGAAACTGTCTGTAAGACGAATGCATTCTTCGTAGTCCTTCACCTCGGAAATGAGGAGACCGTGAAGCATGTTCTCATCGTAGTATTCGTGAGGAAGCTGATGAAGGAATTCCTCACATTCAGCCTTTTTTGTAAATTCTTTTGCGAACTTGCGAAGCACAGGCACACGAATGCCTATGAAACTCTCCACAGGCACTCCCGGTGTCAGTTTGGCTTGGAAAGCAGCATACTGCTTATCCTGCATGGCGAACAGTTTTTCTTGAAGTGAAGTCATAAATCTTATTGTTATTTTATCTTGTTATATTCCTCATCGCTCACAGCCTCCTGCCATTCGTTGGATGTGTTCTCGCCAGGTATTTCAAAGGCGAGGTGGGCAAACCAGCTGTCTTTTGCGGCACCATGCCAATGCTTCACGTTGGCAGGAATGTGGATGACTGTGCCGGGGAGGATTTCCTGCGCAGGCTTTCCTTCCTCCTGATACCAGCCACGTCCGGCTACACCTACCAGCATTTGCCCGCCGCCCTTTGTGGCGTGGTGCGTGTGCCAGTTGTTACGGCAGCCAGGCTCAAAGGTAACATTGAAGAAAGGTATCTGACTGTCGGATATTTGTGCCAGATAACTGTTGCCTTTGAAGTATTTGGCGTAAGCGGTGTTGGGTTCGCCAACAGGGAATATCATCTCGCGCTGGAAAGCAACCTTGGCGTCTTCTCCTTTCACATCTTCGTTCCATACCTCCTTTGCCAGATTGAATGCTGCCCAGGCCTTTGGCCAACCTGCGTAGAAGGCGATGTGGGTGATGATTTCTGCCGCTTCCGTGCGGGTAATTCCGTTATTCTTTGCCGACTGCAAGTGATATTTCAGCGAACTGTCGGTGATTCCTTGGCTGATGAGCGAAGTAATTGTTACCAAACTGCGGTCGCGCAATGAAAGCAGGTCATTGCGGCTCCATACTTCTCCGAAGAGAATGTCGTCGTTGAGGTGGGCGAACTCCGGGGCAAACTCACCTAGCTGGGTGCGCCCTGCTGTCTGTACTATTTTCTTCATTGTATCATATTTTTAAATTCTTCTCTATATTTTCAAATTCTTCTCCAGAAAACATCTTCGATTTAAAAAATAACAGTTATTCTATATATGCTTCATTATATTTAAGCAGTTTTGCGGTACTCGCTTGGAGTCTTTCCCGTCTGTGCCTTGAAAAAGCGGACGAAGTGCTGAGAATATTCAAAGCCGAGGCGCTGGCTGACTTGTGTAATGGTTAAGGTTTCATCTACAAGTAGTTGGCGGGCTGCCGAAAGTAGTCGGTCGTTGATCAGACTCTTTGCGGTTCTGCCAGTCTCTGTCTTGACTAATTCACCGAAATATTTAGTTGAATAGCAGCATTTGTCGGCAAAGTAGGCTACGGTAGGCAGCCCTTCATGCTCCGCTTTCCGGGCAATGTATTCATCGAGTAGAGAGATGAACTTCTTTACTACCGAATGGTTTATCTCCTCGCGTGTGATAAACTGTCGGTCGTAGAAGCGCAGGCAGTAGTTTAGCAACAACTCGATGTTTGAAACGATGAGTTCACGCGAATGCCTATCTATAGGATGCTCGAGTTCCTGGCTAATCATTGAGAGTACATCACGGAAGATATTTACCTCGGCAGCGGATAGATGTAGTGCTTCGTTGCTTGTATAGTCGAAGAACTCATAGCGGGAGATGTTCTTGCCAAGCTGGGTGCGGTTGAGCAGTTCGGGATGGAAAGCCAATACCGTATATTTGGCAAGTGGTACTCCTGGAATGGGTTCAACCTTAATCGACTGACCTGGAGCAAACGAGGTGACGGTCATCTCGTCAAAGTCATATTCTGTTCTGCCGTATGACAATTTGCAGCCCTTGTTTTCCTTCAGGAAGAGGGCATAAAGTCCGTAATGGTGCACAGCCTCCTGTATCGGAGAGGTGTTCTCTACACGTGCAATGCTTACCAGAGGATGAAGCGTTTTCACCCCAATGTAGTCGTTGAACTCCTGTATCGTATTAAAGAATATTTCCTTCATAATCCTATTCATTTTAAATTTCTGCAAAGATAATGCAAATGAGCGCAATGAAAGCTTGCTTTCAAATTGCCGAGTGCAGTTTATCTTCTGCAAAGATACGCACATTCTCCGAAAGAGCTTATACCTGGTTTTCGGAAGATATTACCATTATCGGAGATTTATTATCCTTTGTACTTAAACACTTTAACCATATTATCTCCCGACTTTCTTCTACAGAGTTATGCGCCGGCCATCCAGCACGTGGTCCAACATCTGGGTCGGAGGCGTACTTGAAGAGTGCCTCTGCATCAGATTCCTGCCAATATCGAAGTAAAATTCTTTCTGTTTCCATCAGTTTATATCAATGTTTTGCTGTCTATTTATTATGTGTGCTTACCCCAGCCAGTCGGTAAAGATAAGTATACATTCGTGCACCTTCTCAAAGAATCTCCCTATCCGTTGCTTAATGCCCTTCCAATAAATCCCATTCATTGTATTACTCATATGCTTCGTTCTTTAATTTGAATTTCTTGTGCATTGTCTTATGGTGCCAGACTTTCATTCCCATCCATGCCCCGATGCTGCAAAAATACAAAAAATATTCAGAAAAAGTGATTATATGGATGGATTTTGTTTGCAGGGCGAACTTGATTTAACCTTATTTATAAGCTAGAGAGGCATTGAGGGACAACTTGGGGACATCTTGAATAACCGGAAATCCTTAATGACCGGAAAAAAGCCCCTAATCATTATAGTTAAACTTTGTGAAATTCTTGCTCATTTCTTATAAAAGTGTGCAGAAATAGAGACTTTTCGAAAATTATTACATTGGGATTATCGTATTATAGAAATATAAGGAGCACATGAAAAAGATGCTTCTTATGATATTATAGAACTTAAAATACATAATGAACAATGAACAAAGAACAGAAACGCAAGGTGCAACTGCAACAGAGAACACTCAACGAGTCGTTGACATTCCAAACTATGTTTGGTGCAAAGCAGAAATTCGATTCCTTGACACCTGAAATCGAAACCCGAATAAAAGAGGAGTTGCTGGTATTTGCAAACTTGGGTATTGCTAAGGACCTAATGACATTGAGAGATGTAATGGATAAAGTAAAAGAGCAGTTAGGATACAGTGCTGAGCCTTCCAAGGGAATATTGGCAGGCAGCTATGTGGCATACAGCCTTGGGCTTGAACCTAGCAACCCAATGGTGACAGGCAAGGAAATCGAACCAAAAGATTTTCAAGTAACTCTTCCTTTAGGTCTCACCATTTGCTATGACAACGAGGTTAGAAATGAGGTAGTGAACTGGATGAAGGAGCAAGGATGTGAGTTTACCACCTATATGTCTCAGCCGATGCTGAAATTGGAGAATACGAGAGTCATTATACGAAGAGTATTGAAGTGAAATCAATGATAAGCAATATTGAAATAATAAAGGGTCTGATGAGGGAGTTTTATCAGACCCGTATGGTGGTAAGCATTGATAATGATGACTTTGAGTCCTTCTTTCTTACAAAAGGCAAACTTGTAGCCTTTGATTGTGAGGAGTTTGATTTATGGAATAAGCCATATAAATTGGTTTGCAAAATGACGCAAGATAAGCTTGAATCCTTGTGTGGGGGGCGTAAGATAGCTCGTGTACTCTTTCTTGTCTTCCAGCCAACTGGCCATGAATTGCAAATGACAGATATGGAAAGTTTGCATCTGGTAAGTAAGTCCTTTGAAGCTGTAACGTGGGGAATAGGCTCTTGGCATGAGAATTCTGTGAGATTAGTAACCTTAGTTGAAGTTGTATCAGATGACCATTTGATGAATGAACAACAACTAAAGGAATTGTTGGGGGATAAGTTCTCCGAATTGTCTTTAATATGAAGGGGTAAAAAGATGGATTTAAGACAATATTTCTAATAAGTATACGTTTTTCTAATAAAAGATAAAATTGAATGACGATGGCAAGATTTCAAACATATCTAAAAGATAGCGATGTTGTAGTTACGATTCATCGTGGAATAGACCAAATAGGTGGATGTATTACCGAAATTTCCACGAAGACTTCTCGGGTCTTTGTGGATTTCGGTCAGAACTTGCCTGGTTGTACTGTTCCTACTACACCTGAGCAAGATAAAGCTTTGGTGCGTGACATCTTTGCGCAAAATGTTAAGCAGCACCAAGCGGTGGTATATACTCATGCCCATGAAGATCATATTGGTTTGTTTGACCTGATTCCTTGCGATGTGCCTCAATATATAGGAGTGGGAGGTCAAGAACTAATGCTTGCGAAGTATGACCTGTTGAAAATAGCTCATGAGCAAGAATGGAAAGATTCGGAAGAAAAAAGTAAGATATTGATAGATGATGAGCAGAAAATAAGGAAGATAAAAGATTTTCATATATGGGAGCGTACAGCACCGCATACTCGGCCAAAATCTTTTATGATAGGGGATATCCGTATCATTCCTTTTTTTAATAGCCATAGCATCTATGACTCCTATATGTTTCTTATCGAAGCTGACGGAAAACGTATATGGCATACTGGTGATTATCGTGACCATGGCTATCTTGGCAAAGGATTATATCCTACGCTTCATAGATATGCTTCTAATATAGACTTGCTTATCACAGAAGGAACTACACTGAAGCGTGGAGACCTTTGTATTCAAGAAAGTGAGGTGTCTAGACGTATGGCTTGTGTGATGAGTGCTTTCAAGTATGTGATAGTCTTGGCTTCTGCCACGGATATTGAGAGATTGGCTAGTGTGAAAACGGCAGCTCTCAAAGCTCGTAAGGGACTATACTACACTGGTGGAATGATGGGCAGAGCGATGCGAATCTTTACACATCGAGAAGCAAAATCTTCAAAGGGCTTGTTTGCTTTTCACTTTAAGTATGTGGGGGAGGATGATCCTAAACTCGGTGAGATGCAAAAGAAAGGCTTTGTCTTGGTAACAGGGGCTAGCCATTTGGATTTTGTGAAGAAAATGTGTCAAGGATTATCTTCGTCAGAGGTTCTTCTCATCTATTCTGCTTGGGATGGTTATTGCAAAGACCCATTGCAAGTAAAGCAAAATCCTGCTTACAGAGACTTTCGAGAGGCGTTTCCCAATGTGGTGGATATTCATACCTCAGGACATGCTTCGAGAGAGTGCATCAAGAAAGTTATAGATATTGTTAAACCCAAGGAGGTCATCTGCATCCACAAAGAGGCAGGGGCTGAATTATAAACTTCATAATTATGACAGACAAAGAACGTATAGAAAAAATTATTAAAGACACTTTTGATGTTATCCAAAAAGTGTATCATACGCAAAGAGAAGGGGATGGAAATCATAAAGATTTTTGTGAATCGCAATCAAGAATTATCTTCCCCAAATACAGTGAGCAATATCGTGATAGTGAAACTCGCATCAGCGAGCAAGAGTTGAGATTTATATTTGTTGAGCAATTCAATAAATATTGTGAAAATAACTCGTGGAATGCTTATTATTCTGTGGAAACCCCAACTGAAGAAAAATATGTTTTTAGTAAAGAGCATATAAAAGTTGTCCCATACAAAGCTGATGGAAAAGAAAAAACGGGACAGTCAGCCATGATAGACCTCAGTATCCACAATGATAAATTCGACAGAATTGCTCTTATCGAATTTAAGGCTCTAAACCCAGAAGAGTCAGCCTTCGCCAAAGACTTCTGCAAGTTGAGTAATGAGCCTACTTGCTTAACCTTCTTTGTCATGATAGTAAAAAGCCATGACAATGGAACTATCACAAATATCCATAAAAAAATTGAGTCAAAAGGCGCTGAAACAGAGTTTTATTGTTTTGACTTAGAAAAAGGAGAAGACATCTCTAAGAAAATAATAGATGGAATTTCCTCTTCCGAAAATAAATGAAGATACTTCATATTTCCGACACTCACAGCCATCATTGTCAGCTGCAGGATCTTCCTGCTGCTGACGTGATAGTTCATTCCGGTGACTTCACGATGGCAGGAACTGAAGCCGAAGTTATCGACTTTATGGAATGGTTCTGTGCCTTGCCATACAAACACAAAGTTTTCATAGCAGGAAACCATGACGACTGTCTTTTCGGAGCCGATATCAATGGTCTGCCCGAAAACTGCCATTATCTTTATGGTAACAGTGTAACGATAGAAGGCATAAAGTTCTTCGGCATCCCGATGTTCGTGGAAGATGATATAAGTGGTAACTATACCAAAATGTTGGAGAACATTCCTTCCAATACCGACGTGCTTATCACTCATCAGCCACCCTATCTCATTATGGATGAAAGTGCAGGTTTACATTATGGCAGCAGAACATTGCTAGATGCAGTTAAACGCATCAAGCCGGAGGCTCATCTCTTCGGGCACATTCATAATGCCTATGGGATGAGCGAATGCAGCACTGTGTTGTTTTCCAATGCCTCGATTGTTACTGAGAATTATGAGTTTTGTAATCAACCAAATATGATCAATTTATGATTATTCCAAGAAAAGACAAGCCTTACTTTTACCCTCCCTTTTTTGACATTTCATGTTTCTGGCAAGAAAGCACAGGGCTTAGTCATAAGATCAGAGTTTATATTCCTTTTGAAACAACTATGACTTTCACGCCCTTTCTGGGTGTAATGGTTAACCGAAAGCAATTTGAATATTTTACGATAGAGGATAATCCGATGAGAAAACCTAATGCAAAGTTGCTTTCTGATGAAGATGCAGAGAGTGTGATTGCTTGGATAAAATTAAATCGTGTAGCTTTGCTCCAGCATTGGTACCAAGAGATTGGTACGGGCACCCTTTGCTTCAGTATGAAGAAAATTTGAAAAAATCATTTTAACCAATTACATTCCTCTTCCTCAGCAGTTCGCGAGCTTTGCCTGATATTTCCATGTCGTTGAGGGGATATCCCAGTCTCAAACACTCGAATATCGCTTCGGTCGCTATTTGCCTGTATTTTTTGCTCACGTTCATAAGATACTGCAGAGCTGTTTGACCGCTAACCAAATATATAGTCGATAATTTTTCTTCCATAATTCTCCATTCTAATGATTTTTATGCAAATGTTCAGATTCTCCTGCATTCGTTCCTTATGAACAGTCTTCGGGATGATGATTACATCGCTCTGCAGCAGCCAGCGTAAGGCTACCTGTGCAGCAGTCTTGCCGTATTTCTCGCCTATCTGGGTGAGGGTAGGGTTGGATCAGGTTCCACCTGATAAACACCATAACCCAGTTGCGGCATTTCCACGCCATTGCTTAACTTCATCTTCTTCATAATCTATATGTTTTAAAGTTCATTTATTCCATTCTTCCATATTTCATTTCCACGCCTTCCTTATCATACTGCTTGCGCTTGCCGGTTGGTGGCTCAGTAAGCGTGATGCGAACAACAGCCGTACGTGATAGGGAACGGGCGATGCTCTCGTCGAAAGCATCCATGTGTTGAGGAAGGAAGCACCATGAAAATACCAATTCACATAATCATCTGATACGAGTGACAGGGGTAAACCATAAGGCTTGCCTTCTTCGTCAATGAAACTTACAGTTATATACGGAGCCTTGTGCATTACTTCCAATGCCCAGTCACTATCCATTGCTCTTGATTTCTTTCTCATTTTTTAATCCTTTGTATTTAAATACTTTAACCATATCCTTGTCGCCACCTACGAGCTGGCTACATTTATTCAACATACCTGTTTCGGCGAAACAGCATTTCTCCATGACTCTTCCCGATGCAGGATTGCCTGTGAAATGGTCTGCCCAGATGTTTTCAAAATGCTTCTCGTTGATGCAGTAGTCGAGCATCAGCTTCAAGGCTTCGGTGCAGATTCCCTTGTTCCAATAAGGCTTTCCTACCCAATAGCCCACCTCGCAGTCGTTTTCTCCGATAGGGATGTTGCTGGTTTCATGGGTGTAGTAGCCGATGCAGCCGATAGCCTCGCCAGTCTCTTTCAACACAATCGCCCATGTCGTGTCATTATGGAAGAATGTCCGGATTATCTCCCGACTTTCCTCTACAGACTCATGTGCAGGCCATCCTGCATGTGGTCCAACATCAGGGTCGGAGGCGTACTTGAAGAGTGCCTCTGCATCAGATTCCTGCCAATAGCGAAGTAAAATTCTTTCTGTTTCCATCAGATTATATCAATGTTTTGCTGTCTATTTACTTTGTGTGCTTACCCAAGCCAGTCGGAGAAGATAAGTATACATTCGTGCACCTTTTTATTTCAAGAAAGGATCAAGCGTAGCCAGCAGTTCGGCTTTATCTACCACACCGCTTGTGCGCCACAATACTTCTCCGTTGCGGAAGAGCATCAGCGTAGGCACGGATTGAATGCGGTATTGGCTTGCTGTTACGCCGTACTTGTCTACATCCACCTTGATGATTCGGATACGGTCGCCCAATACACTCTTCACCTGCTCCAGAATGGGGTGCATCGCCTTGCAAGGTTGGCACCATGTAGCAAAGAAATCGACCAGAACAAGCTGGCCACTGTTTATTACATTATTGAATGTCTCCATAATTTTTTGTCTATTTCCGTGAAACGATTAAAAGTTCTGCCGTCCCTCGTAACTTTCCCGAAGAACATATCTTCCGGTCTTACCCAATAGGCTTGGTCTCCATAGAGAGCCTGATAAACCACCATGCGCTCCTGAGTCTCGGAGTCGAAGGCAGAATGGATGAATTTATATTTGCCGCCCTTAAAGTGCTGGAAATATCTTTCTTCCTTTGTAGAAAACTCCATCAGCATTTTCTGGGCAAGGGGAGCGTACCAGGTCTTCACCTCCTGCTCTGTAGGCGTATGACCGCCAGGGAAATGGAAGGCTTGATAGTAATGCTGCAGGAAGAGAGGGGAGAAGTGAGCCAGGGTGTCCTGCTCACCAAAAAGTCCCCACACACGATTCTTATAATAGGGGTTGCAATGGTCAAACTGCACGGCTTCCAGTTCCGCAAACTCCTCAATCAGCGCCTCGTCAATCACCAGCCGCTGATTTCCGTCCTTTCTCGGAGCCTTGTATTCATGCTCGCCGATTCGCTCCTTCAGAAACTCCGTCATCATGAAATACGGATTGCCGAGCAGGGCAGGAATGCCCACCACTGGATCCAGCATCTGGGCGAGGAAAGAGCCGCAGCTGTTGCCCAGAAGCAAGTCGGGCTGCTCCCGGTCGATGATGGAGCGAATCTCCTTCAGTGCCTCCTTGGGGTGCAATGGGAGGTCGGGAGTCAGCACCACCGCCGTCCCCTCAAACGCCTCTTTCAAGGCCCTCGCCATCGGACAGCTGCCCGTGGCGAAGAATCCGTGTAGGAAAAGTATTTTCTTCATGCTCTAATCATTTGATAATGATGCGCCTATAATTTAGGAGGATAAGCCATGCTCAAACCCCATGTTGGCGCATTGTCGAGTAAGTGGAGGGAGTTTCACCCTCCCTTCTCTCGGAACCGTGCTTGACAGTCTCCCATCACACGGCTCTTCGTACTTAACTCTTTTGTTTATTAGTTTATATTCTTTATTAACCTAGACGTGGATAGGGTACAAATCCCTTCACCCAGTGTGAAAACTCATTTCTGTTATGTGCCGCATACTCTACAAGCCAATCATACGCTTTACCAAGCTTCTTACC
>QSCI01000040.1:0-28654 GCA_003463005.1 Segatella copri
AATGCTTCGTTCACATCACTAAATGTTGCCAAGGTAACTATGAAGGAGATGGGAATGGAATATTCTATGTCTTCATTCAAGTCACTGATGACCAACATTTATCTGGTGAAACGAATTTTTAAAGCAAGTGGGTACACCCCGAACCGAACTTTAATTAGCAAGATTTTCAAAGATCTCTCGTGCTTACAGCGTATAGCTGCTTAGCACATTATTGAATTATTAACGAACTATTGATATTAGACATTAAACAATAAACATTATAAAGATGGTAATAGATTTCGAAAAGATTGCTGAGGCTCACTTGGAGGGCTTCAAGGGTGGACAGGGTAAACTCGATACTCGTAACTATGTGGATGACAAGGTGAAGATTATGTATTCTACCTTGCGTCCGGGTGCATCAACTGGTCTTCATACTCATGAGGGCAACTGCGAGATTATCTATGTGGTAAGCGGCACTGCTACTTTCCATTATGATGATGCCGTAGAAGAGGTTCGCCAGGGACAGGTGCATTATTGTCCTATGAACCATGCTCATTATATGGAGAATCTCACCGACCATGATCTGGTGTATCTCGCCATTGTGCCTGAGCATCATTAATATCCCTGGAGTATCAGGGAAAATCACATCATGTTCCTCCTGAGGAAAATGAAAAAAGAAAGTCCAACTCGGATGCCTCTTATAAAAAGGCTCCAAGCTGGACTTTCGTCATTCTTATCTCTCTCTCTTATGTTGCTATAGTCATCTGTTTTTTATCTAAAAGAATATGCTGCTGATTATAGTTTCTCGCAGAACTCGATTTTCTCCTTGTTTGGACCTTCGATGGTGAAGAACTTTACGCCGTTCTCCCAGAAAGGAAGTCCATTTACCTGCTGATCCAGCATCTTGAAGGTTCCTGCTTCCTTCACTACCAGGAAGAGATCCTCTATGTTCTTTACATCAATGGCGATGTGGTCGATGGCTCCATATTCCATCTTTGCCTGATGGTTCTGATAGGTCTCGATGATGAGATTGTGGAGCTGGAGAAAGGCTACTTCCTCGGTGCCGTTTACTGTGCGGAGGGCTGTCTCGAAGCCCAAGGCATGATAAAACTCAATGGTCTTGTTGATGTCGTTGGTAGGAATGCCGATGTGCTGCACGCCTGTTGTAAAATCTTTGATTTTCATAATGAATCTGTGTTTAGATGATTGTTATGATAAAACTTTTTTGTGTATTGAAGATTTAGAAGCGGATGATTTCTGCTCCAATCTGGAAATAGCTCTCGTTGCTCTGAGGATTCCACATGCCCTTGGCATAAACCGGAATGGTGTAGTTGCCGAGCTTGAGGTCGTGGGAGGCTTGCAGCGATACGTGAACGATGCCTGCCGTGGTTCCGAAGAAGTGGGCATCCTCGCCAGCTCTGTTCAGGGCGAAGGCTCCACCAACTCCTGCATCTACCTTCCATCCATCCTTCTGATAGATAGGATATTCCGCATAGGCGAAGGTGGAATATTTCTGCTTCGTGTTGTTGCTGTTGCGGTCGCGTCCGAAGACTACCGTTGACCAGCTCAGGAGCAGTGGAAACTTCTCGTCTTGAAACCGGTAGCTTAATGTAGCATCGAGGAATCGGCCGGTGGTATGAGCAGAGTAGTTCCAGTATTCCTTATTATTATAGCTGGCGCCAGGGGAGAAGTTGTAGGTGTCCCACAGGGCGAATCCCCAACCGCCAGCCTTCAGATTCAGATAATGATTAAACTCCTTGTAGGAGCCTTCCGAGTTGCAGCCACCCCAAAGTCCCACGGTAACGTGGTCATTGGCCATCGTATAGCTCAGGTCGGTGAGGAGGACGATGCCGTCGGAAACTTCCATGCCACGCCACAGATGATTGTTCTGCACGTTGGCTTTCAGATGGAGCTGTGCCTGGGCATTTCCCAGGCAAGCAGCCATCATCAAAACAATAACTACAATTCTTTTCATGGTTTTACTACAAAATAAACTTTTTGAACCTAACTAACTATGAACCTTATAAACGTTAACTAATTACTTAAACCATATATTACTGATAATTATAATTTGCATATAATTTGGGCAAATAAGGGCTTATCTTGTAAATTCCTTTGGCAAGACCGGCATGGCTCCATTCTGTGTACAGACGAATGCCGAAACCTTTACTGCCAATTCATGAGCTTCCTTTACGCTCTTACCCTTCAAGATGCTTGCCACGAATGCGCCTGTGAATGAATCACCGGCACCCACTGTGTCTGCCACTTCCACTTTCGGTGTCTCGATAAACGAAACTTCGCCAGGGGTGAATACATAGCTGCCGTTTACACCGCAGGTAAGAATGAGCATCTTCAGATTGTACTTGCCCAAGAGGAGCCAGCATTTATTCTCCAGGTCGATGCCCGGATAGCCGAAGATGCGGCTTACGGTAATCAGTTCCTCGTCGTTGATCTTGAGGATGTTGCATCGTTTGATGCTCTCGGTGATAATCTCCTTTGTATAGAAGCCTTGACGGAGATTGATATCGAAGATTTTGAGGATTCCTTCTTCCTTCGGCATGTTATCGAGGAAGCGGTAGATGGTGTTGCGGGAAACCTCGTTGCGCTGAGCCAGCGAACCGAAGCAGGCTGCGGTGCAGTTCTTTGCCAATTCTTCCAGGGCTGGGGTGTATGGAATGTTGTCCCAGGCTGCTCCCTCCTTGATGTCGTAGCAAGGAATGCCGTTGGCATCAAGTGAAACCTGGACGGTGCCTGTAGGGTAGGCTACCTTGTCTATCTGATAGTTGAGATGGTGATCGTTGAGTTCCTTCTCCAGTTCCTTGCCCAGCTCATCATCGCCCATTGCGCTGACCGCACAGCTATTGAGTCCGAACTGCGAAACATGGTAAGCAAAGTTGGCTGGTGCGCCACCTAGCTTCTTTCCTTCTGGAAGCACATCGAAGAGTGCCTCACCGATACCTATCACTGATTGTTTCTTTTCCATTGTCATTTTTACTTTAAGAATGTTAGAGATGTTACTTGATTTCTGTTGCAAAGGTAGCATTTTTCAGCTACCTTTACAAAGAAAAATCATCTAAACTTTCTGCAAACGTTCCCGCAATCGTTTCCAATTTCTGCAATCGTTTGCAGTATGTTTCTTCTCTTCTATCTCTTTACTTCTTCTCTCCAGGTTTCTGTTCGAAATCGATGAGAACCTTCATGCTGGTTTCGCGATGAGTGTCGATAAACTTGTAGGCATCATCGTATTCTTCGAAGGCAAAACGGTTGCTTACGAGTGGCTTGAGGTTGACGATGCCCTTGCTTACGTAATCGATGGCTGTGAGATAATCTTCGTGGCGATACATCATTGAACCGATGAGTCTCAACTCATGCTCGCCCAGATAGAACATGCTGAGGGCTGGGTCCTTGGCAAAGACTGCCACAACCACGATGTCGCTACCTTCTCGATGGTCTCCATCAGCGAACGGATGGAAACTTCTACACCTGCTACCTCGAAACCTACCTGATAGCCTTCCTCACCGAAAAGTTCCTGGGCTGCCTCCTTCAAGGTCTTCTTGGTGATGTTGAGGGTGTGCTTGATGCCGCATTCGCGAGCCTTAGCCAGGCGGAGGTCGCTTACATCGGTAATGAGTACATTCTTGGCACCACGGGCAATGCAGAACTGGGCTATGAGGTTGCCGATGGTTCCTGCACCGCTCACTACTACATTCTTACCCTTTACGTCGGTGCGGTTGCTGGCATGGGCACCAACGGCTGAAGGCTCAATCATGGCACCGTAGTCAAGGCTCATGCCTTCTGGCAACTTAGCCACGCGGTCGTCATCTACAACAAAGAAATCCTGTGCTGCACCATCTGCCTGGAAAGCCTGAACACGCAGGTGCTCACAAACATTATACTGTCCGCGCTTGCAAGGGTTGCACTTGCCGCAAACCAACTGTGGGCGAGCGGTGATATGGTCGCCAGGCTTGCAGACGGTAACTTCGCTGCCTACAGCCATAACCACTCCTGAGTACTCATGTCCCTGAACCACTGGGTAGAAGGTGGCTGGGTGAAGACCGTGGTAAGAGTGAATCTCGCTACCGCAGATGCCGATGCGCTTGATGTTGACGAGAACCTGATGAGCAGTTAAGTCTGCTGCCTTTGGTTCTGCTACTTCCTTGAATTCGATATGCTTTGGTTCTACCAATATTGCCTGTCTCATAATTATAATATTTTGAAATTGTTATTGTTATGTTGGTGGGATGAAAGATCCCGTTTTTTTATTTCTTCTTATTCTCCAGATCGGTCATGATCTGCTTGTATTGCTTCTTGTTGAGCTTGTAGAAGCAGAGGCATCCTGCGGTGACGATCCACAAGACTCCCGGAATGGTGCTGAAGGCGTGGTGCATGATGCTCAATACTTCAGGATTCTGCATGGCGTTGCTTACGTATCCTGCACTGCCCAGGGCAATGGCGAGAAGCGATGTGCCGAGTGCCATTCCTATCTTGTTGCCCAGCGAGATGAAGGCGTATTGGAATCCGTCGTTTCTGATGCCCGTCTTCCACTCGCCATACTCCACACAGTCGGGGATGATGGCATAGATGGCTGTATTGAAGCCTGAGAAGAAGAACCACGACAAAGCAGAGAACAGATAGAACATGATGGCGCTGCCGTTAGGGCTGAAGAAGTACAGACCTATCATCGTAATACCGGTGAGGAAAGCGAAGATGGCTGCCGTAAAACCCTTGTTGCCCGTTTTTCTGAATACCAGAGGGAAGCAGGCTGCACCTATGATGCTTGGCACGATGATGGCCATGGAATAGTAGGAGAAGAGCGTTGCCGAACCTTCTACATAAGTGAAATAGTAGAGCATGTCGGCGTTGCGTCCGTAGTGGATGAAACCGAAGAGCAACTGTCCTAAGAGGGCGAGCAGATAGGGCTTGTTCTTCATCACGGAGCGTAGCTGCACCTTTAGAGGGAGCTTCTGTCCCACAGGAACTTCTACCACTTCCTTGGTCTTGTGGAAGCAGAACAGATGGCAGGCGGCGAAGATGATGCCGTAGAGTACAGCCACTGCCAGATAACCATATTTGGTATCGCCTGCGCCAAACCAGCTGATGAGCGGAACGGTTACGATGTTGATTACTCCGATGGCCATCATAGCACTCACCGAACGGCTGGTGTTGAGCTTGGCTCTCTCATCGATGTCTTGTGTCATGGCTCCGCAGAGTGTGCCGTAAGGCAGGTTCACGCAGGTATATCCCAGCACCAGGATGCAGTAGGTTACTGCCATATAGATAATCTTGGCGGTCTGGCTCCATTCCGGATGAGCCAGAAGGTGAGTATCAGTACCAGTGCCGTGATAGGAGCTCCGAAGAGCAGCCATGGACGGAATCGTCCCCATCGGGTGTGGGTCTTGTCGGTAAGTGTGCCGATGATGGGGTCGTTGATGGCATCCCAGAATCGGGAAACAAGCATCAGGGTTGCTACGGCACTCATGCTGATTCCGAACACATCGGTGTAGAAAATCATGAGGAAATTGCCCACGAACATCCAACTGAAGTTGCAGCCCACATCGCCCATGCCATAGGCGAGCTTACTGATGAAGGGAACCCTTCCCTGTGAATTGTTCTCTAGCGAACTGTTCGCTTGAAATTTAGAATCTTGTTCCATATCCTTTTTTAGGTTTGATTGTGATACTTAATGTTGTTTATTCTTTGTTTTGTGTAGGAATAGAGCGATTTGAGAAATCGTTTTTCCTTTTCACGTTGCAAAGATAGAACGATTTTGCAGAAAAATCAAGAAAAAAAACGATTCTTTTTTCGCAACCGTTCCCGCAACCGTTCCCATTTTCCGCAACCGTTCCCAAAAAGATTTCTCAGTTTTTTGTTGTTGCTTTCATAGAAAATAAGTATCTTTGCGGGCACATTTAACAAGAAAGAAAAAGAGATATGGCAAAATATGTAACCATCATGGATATTGCAAGGGAACTGGGGATTTCCAAGTCCACCGTTTCACGTGCTCTTTCGGGAGATACGGGTAATGTGAAGACGGAAACCTTGCAGAAGATATTGGCAACAGCCGAGCGGATGGGCTATCATCGCAACGAACTGGCTGTGAACTTTCGCCAGCAGAGTACTCATAACATCGGCATCATCATCCCCGAAATCGTAACAACGTTCTATATGACCTTTATCAATGATGCTCAAGCCATCTTGCGCAAGCAGGGGTATAAGGTGATGATTGCCATCTCTAACGAGAATCCTGAGCAGGAGAGAGAGAACATTCTGATGATGGAGCAGCTGCGTGTGGATGGCATCCTGATGAGTGCATGTGATAAGGAGCATAATGTGGACCTATATAATAAGGTGATAGAAAGGGGCATTCCCATCGTGTTTTTCGATAGAACGGTGGAGAAGGTAAAGGCTTCACAGGTGCACATGGACGATTACATCATGTCGTTTTTCATGGTGGAGACTTTGTTGCGCAAGGGGTATAAGCATATTATTCATATCCCGGGACCTGCTTATATCCGAAACAGCTATGAACGATTGAGGGGCTATAGGGATGCGCTGGAAAAGTTTCATATAGAGTATCAGGCGCAAGATGTCTTGTCGCCAGCATTGTCGGCTGAAGAGGGTAGTTGGGTGATGGAGCGTTTCCTGGAGAAGAATGTGCCCTTTGATGCGGTATTTGGCTTTACGGAGACTGCTGTGTTGGGAGCCAAGAGTGCTATTCAGAAGCGTGGCTTGCGCATTCCGGAGGATGTGGCGCTTTGCTGCATGTCTGGCACAGCTCTGGCTACTTTGGTTCATCCTCAGTTGACGGTAGTGGAACAGCCTATTGAGAAAATGGCGCAGGAAAGTTGCCGACTGCTGCTGGAGCATATTGCCGATGGTTATAGAAGGATAGAGGAAATTGCATTGAGAGGTGAAACAGTGCTAAGGGAATCTACTTAATAAAGGTATCAGCTTCAGGAATCTGCATAAAAGAAGCTGTTTCAGGAAACAGTAATAAAAGAAACGGGTGTATCATCTATATTATTGAATGATACACCCGTTTTCTATCTCTTTATTTTAAGCATTTAAGCTTAATCTATCGCCTTATCTTAAGCTTCCTCTTCCTCTTCTTCATTTTCCAGCAAGTCGGTGCCGAGGTGAGTGGTCTGCTCACGCTTCAATCGGTCGCGCACTTCCTTAGGCTTGGTGGCGTAGGTAATCATTCGGATAGAATCGTTATAGCTTACGTACTTCCAGAGCCAGTTGAGCATTACCATTACCTTGTTCTTTACGCCAAGGATAGAGCGGAGGTGAACTACCAGCCACAATACCCAGGCAAAGAAACCCTGGCTGTGGAACTTGCCTAGTTCTACCACAGCCTTGTGTCTTCCGATGGTAGCCATAGAACCCAGGTTCTTGTAGCGGAAAGGCTTGAGCTGGGAATCAGTGGCTCCCTCGGCAATCTTCTGGATATTCTTAGCCAGGAGTGCTGCCTGCTGAATGGCTACCTGAGCCAACTGTGGATGACCGCCAGAATAAGCTGGGTCTGTGGTCTGGATACACTGGTCGCCGATGGCGAAGAGACCGTCCATGCCCGGGATGCGGTTGAATTCATCTACTACGATTCGGAAACCACGACCCAGATGGTCGCCATCAATACCCGTGATAGGCTGTGCCTTTACACCGGATACCCAGAGGAAGGTGCGGGTAGGAATCTCCTGACCATCCTTCATCAGAACCTTATGGTCCTTGTAGTCGGTTACCATTTTGCCAAACTGCACATCCACACCCATGCTTGTGAGGAAATCGTATGCTTTCTTAGAAGAGTCCTGTGACATTCCGGCGAGCAGTCTGTCGCCCGCTTCTAGAAGATAGATGTGCATCAGAGATGAGTCCATATCAGGATAATCATAAGGAATCACGTAGCGCTTCATTTCAGAGAGGGCTCCGGCAATCTCTACACCTGTGGCACCACCGCCTACAATGACCACGTTCAGGAGTTCCTGTCGCTCCTCTTCTGTGGCACAGGTCAATGCACGCTCCAGGTTACTCAGTACGGCGTTGCGCAATCCCATTGCCTCTGAAACGGTCTTCATCGGAATAGCCCACTTCTCGATGTTGGCATTGCCATAGAAATTGGTAGTGGTTCCTGCTGCGAACACCAGGTAATCGTACTCAATCTTACCGATGGAAGTCTGCAGAATCTTCTTGTCTGGGAATACGGCTCTCGCCTCTGCCATGCGGAAGTAGAAGTTCTTGCGCTTGCGGAAAATCTGGCGGAAAGGAAAGGAGATGGAGCTTGGGTCGATACCTGCTGAGGCTATCTGATAGATAAGCGGAGGAAACTGATGGAAGTTATTCTTATCAATCAACACCACCTGCAGGTTTGAATTGCAGAGGTCTTCTGCCAAACGAAGACCACCGAGTCCGCCACCTACGATAACTACTCTCTTCAACTGATTTCTCTTGATATTAATGCTCATAACTACTGCTGTTTTTACATATTAATTACATATATTTGCTGAAAATTCTATTCTTTATAAGGCGCAATGCCTGGTACTCGCAGAAAATTCGATTGCAAAGGTACAACTTTTTAATGAGGCGGCAAAAGAAGATGAGAAGAAATATGGGATTGAAGATTGTTGCAATCGTTCTCTTTTTAGATTCAGGAAAATGAAGTTGTAAAATGTAATATTCAGATAGCATTTTATGAGCACTTTTTTTGAGAAATGTTGTCGGTTTAAAGGAAAAGTTGTATATTTGCATCGACAATTTTAAAAGACGAACGAATTTTTATAAAAACATCATGATGAAACATGTAACAATTAAGGATATAGCCCGTTCGCTCTGCATCTCGGTTTCTACCGTTTCCAGGGCGTTGACGGATGACAAGAACATTCGCAAGGAGACGCGCGAGATGGTGATTGAGGAGGCAAAACGACTCGGCTACAAGCGCAATCCGGTGGCGATGAACCTGAAGATGGGGCGTACGAACACCATTGGTGTCATCGTGCCGGAGATGCATACTCCTTATGCTTCGCAGGTGATTAACGGAATACAGGAGGTACTTTACAAGAAGAACCAGAAGGTGATGATTGCCGAGAGCGATGAGAAACCGGAGCGGGAGTTGGAGAACCTGAAGATGATGGAGCAGTTTATGGTGGATGGTCTGATTGTGAGCCTCTGCAGCTACCGCAAGAATATCGAAATGTATCAGCAGTTGGCAGCAGATGGTATGGCGATAGTCTTCTACGACCGCATTCCATACGGATTGAAAATGCCGCAGGTGATGGTGGATGATAATGTAGATTCTTATTTCATGGTGGAGCATCTGATTCGCCTGGGCAGGAAGCGCATCGTCTATCTGCAGGGACCCGACGACATTTATAATGCCTATCAGCGAGGCTTGGGTTATCGTGAGGCGATGGAGAAATTCCATCTTTTCGACCCGGAGCTGATTGTGAAGACGGGAATGACCTTCAAGAATGGAGCTGATGCCATCGACCGTCTTATATATAATAAGGTGGAATTTGATGCCGTCTTCGCCTTTACTGATACTTTGGCGATAGGTGCGCAGAATCGACTCCGTGCCTTGGGTAGACGGGTGCCGGAAGAGATTTTCGTGGCTGGTTTTTCGGGTACCGAACTATCAACCATCGTATCTCCTCAGATTACTACTATGGAGCCTCCGTTGGAGGAGATGGGCAGAAAGGCGGCAGAACTGGTGATGGAGAAAATCAATAATCCGGAGATGGAAGATAGACAGGTGGTGTTGAAGACCACGATGAAATGTAGAGAATCTACGGGAGAATAATCAAACTTCGTGGTTTCCGGTAATCACTAGAAAGTGGTTCCCGGTAATCGCCTGAAAGTATTTAAAACGTTTGCAGAAATTGGGAACGTTTGCGGGAACGTTTGCAAGTTTTTTCGAAAAAAACATCTTTTTATCTCGAAAAAACGCAATATCTTTGCCATCGGAAACGGGAGATAAGATAGCTGAGGAAACTCCTCGGCTACTTGCTTCCCCAAAAATGAATAAACAATTAATATTTACAGCTAACAATAAAAGAATTATGGCAAATTTAGTGAATGCAAACGCAGCAAATGCAGCTCAGGTAGTAAAAGGTTATGCTTATAACCGCAGTTTGGTAAAGGCAGGTATCCTGCACTTCGGAGTAGGTAACTTCCATCGTGCTCACCTGGAGTTTATGACCAATAAGCTCCTCGAGAACAATACCCAGCAGAATTGGGGCATCTGTGGAGCAATGATACTCCCTGGTGATGAACGTCTCTACCATGCCCTGAAGAAGCAGGATGGTGAATATACCCTTACCGTATGTGGACGTGATGACAGCATCCAGGTTTATCAGTTGGGTGCGCTCGTTGAACTCTATTGGGGCATTGAGGAGCAGGAACAGATTCTGAACAAGATTGCGTCTAAGGATATCAAGATCATCACCCTCACTATCACCGAGGGCGGATACAACATTTCACGTCAGAGTGGCGAATTCATGCTCGACAATGCGCAGGTGGCTCACGATATCGAGAATCCTGCCAAGCCGGTTACAGCCTTCGGATATGTAGCCGAGGGATTGCGTCGCCGCAAGGCAGCAGGCAATGGTCCTATCACCATCCTCTCCTGCGATAATCTGCAGCACAATGGCAATACTGCCCGCAAGGCTTTCATGACTTTCGTGGAAGCTCAGGACAAGAAACTCGCTGCCTGGATGGAGGAGAACGTTACCTTCCCTAACTCAATGGTTGACCGCATTACTCCAGCTACCCGTCCTGCCGACATCGAGCGACTGAATGCTCAGAACGGCACTTGCGATGAGGCTCCTGTTTATTGCGAGGATTTCATCCAGTGGGTAGTAGAGGATAATTTTGCAGCCGGTCGCCCAGCATGGGAAACCGTGGGCGCTCAGATGACCGACGATGTGACTGCCTCGAGAATATGAAGCTTTCTCTCTTGAATGCTTCACATACATTGCTCTCTTATCCATCTTTCCTCGGCGGTTACCGCAAGGTAGATGCAGCCATGCACGATGAGAGAATCCGTAAGTTTGTACGTGCCTTCATGGACGATGACATCACTCCTTACGTGCCAGCTCCAAAGGATACTGATCTGGAGGAATACAAGCAGTGCCTGGTAGAGCGTTTCGGCAACCGTATGGTCAGCGACCAGGTGGCTCGTCTCTGCTTCGATGGCGCCAGCAAGTTCCCGGTTTACGTAATGCCGAACCTGGAGAAGATGATTGCTGATGATGCTTCTGGCAAGCGTCAGGATGTGGAGTTCAAGCGTGTGGCTTATCTCTTTGCTGCTTACCGTCATTATCTGAAGTATCAGGTAGATGACAACGGTGATGCATTCGAAGTGGCAGATCCATGGCTTACCGTTGATGACCATAAGGCCATTGATAGCGATGATGCGCTCGATTTTCTCGGCATTTCAGCCTTTACAAGTACCGATCTCAAGGCTGCTCCTCATTTCGTAGAGCTTTACTTGAAGATGGTAGAAGACATCAAGGCAAAGGGTGCCATGAAGGTTTTGGAAGATGAAATCTTGTAATATAGAGAGAAACTCTTGAAAATAAGAGTCAGGTGTTTTTATGGATTGTTTAATTCGTCGAAACACCTGACGATAGCGTAACTTTCTCTAATTTAAACCTAGATAAACATGAAACAATCGATAACGCTTAGGAGTGCTGGACCATTTCTACTCCTGACATTCATCTATTTTATAGTGGGCTTCCTTACTACCGTCAACGGTCAGTGTCAGGGGCCTTTGAAGATAGCTTTTCTCTCGGAGGTTACCACTACCAGGAACTCCCTGGCTACGCTCATCTCCTTCGCTTTCTTCCTGGGCTATCTGCTCAATAGTGCGCAGACGGGACGCTTGCTCAACAAAGTGGGCTATAAGAAGACGCTCATCCGTTCGATGCTGGTAATGGTGCTGGGTCTCGCTTTCTATCTTGCTTCGGCGCTGATTGCTGAATATTGGGGTGGGGCAGGCGTGCATCTCTCGCAGGATTTCGTACCATTCGGATATTTCGTTTTCCTTTTCGGCTCATATCTGATGGGTACGTCAGCGGCAATGCTTCAGGTGGTGATCAATCCATACATAGCTGCCTATCCTTTGCCGGGAACCCAACCGGTGCAGCGCATGAACTTCACTTGTGCGGTGAATTCATTCGGTACTACCATCGCTCCTTTCTTCGTAACGGGCGTGATGTTTGCCGGTGTTTCCCTGGATAGTGTTTCTGCCGATCAGCTCACCATTCCTTTTCTGGTGATGATGCTCATCATTGCCTTTACAACATGGAGCACTTCCAAGGCGAATCTTCCAGATATTGAAGGTACGAGAGAGGAGACTCAAAATGTGGAATCTGAAGGAAAGACAACTCCTTCTGATGATTCCAAAAATGCGAAGAAACGCAGCATCTGGTCGTTCCGCCATTTGAAATATGGTGTGATTACCATCTTCTTCTATGTGGGAACCGAGGTGGGAATCGGCAACAATATGAATCTCCATGCTATGGATCTGATGGGGCATGGTTATAATCTTTCGCCAGCTCTTCTTGCCACGCTCTATTGGGGTGGATTCATGATTGGCAGAATGGTTTCTGCCGGTTTGAAGAACGTAGCGCCTCGCCCTATGCTCCTCGTCGTTACGGTGGCGGCAATTGTATTGATGTCTGTTTCCATGTTTACCGAGAATCTCTGGCTGATGGCTGCTGTGGGATTATTTCATAGTGTGATGTGGAGTTGCATCTTTACACTGGCAGTTGATGGCTTGAAGGAATATACTTCCAAGGCTTCGGGCGTGTTTATGATGGGTGTTTTCGGCGGTGCCGTCTTTCCTGTGCTTCAGGGTTTGCTTGCCGATTATATCGGCTCATGGCAGTTCACCTGGTTCGTTCCTCTCTTCTGCGAGTTCGTTATCCTTTGGTACGGACTTGTGGGGTATAAGAAGCAGGAAGCATAAAAGGCAATAGTTATAATATAAACAATAGTTATAATAAACATAAAAACCGGGATGTTTTTTATTCGAAGCATCCCGGTTTTTCTATCTCTTCAATTTCTCTTTTTAATCATTCCGCAATCTGATGAATCACATAGGTAACCACGCCCCAAATCATGAAGCGGTTGGTTTCATCTACACGGATAGGGGAGAAGTTCTTGTTCCATGGGATGAGCCAGCCGAAGGTGCCGCTCTCATCCATCTTGAATTGCTTGATGGTGAATTCGCCATCTACGAAGGCGATGACGAAATTGCCGTTTGAGGGTTCTATCTGCCGGTCAACTACAGCGAGATCACCGTCGAGAATGCCTGCATCCTGCATGCTGTCGCCAGATATGCGCACGTAGAAGGTGGCCTCACGATGGCGAACCAGAATATCGTTGAGGTCTATCTCTCCCTCCATATAGTCTTGTGCCGGTGAAGGGAAGCCTGCTTTTACGCTTTGCTCTGCCAGCGGAATAGGCATCTTGGCTCCGAATTCCGCAGGGTGAAATGTCAGTTTTATCTTGTTATCGTTATTCTTATTCATCTTGTTTTTACTTTCAGAATATCATGGATGTTCGTGGTAAACTGCTTCGACATGTACTCGCGTTTCAGGTCGAATCGGCAGTCTGTGCCTTGTATGGCCTGGCGTATGGTGCCATAACCATTCTTCCGGTTGATGGCGTCGATAGCCTCCATCAGCTTTTTTTGCTTGCTTCGGTCGATGGGGTCGAAGAGGTCTTGCTGGCGAGGATGGTCGGGTGAGATTTGCCACAGGATAACGCCAGCTTTCTTGAAGTGAAACGACATGTCGGAGCGATCGGACCTGCTGTCAGCCATCGGTTTCGGGTATTTAGCCCGGAGAATGCTGAGGGCAGCAGCTACTATTTCTTCCTGCGCATTGGTGGCGATGGGCAGGGTGAGGGAATCGTGGATGGTGTATTCAGGCACATGCTCGTTAAAACGGGAAGTCCATGCGAACACCGTGATGCCCTGACATACGCTACCTTGTCTCCTTAATTTTTCTGTACAACGTACAGCGAAATTAGCCACGGCTTCTTCTATCACATTTTTGTCGGTAATGCCCTCGTTGGCAAAACTCCTGCTAGTGCAGATGCTCTTCTTCTGCGGCAATTCCTCGATGCTGATGCAGCTTTCGCCATTCAGTTCTTTCCATGTTCTTAGGGTGGTGATATTGAAATGGCTGCGCACCCAACTTTCTTTCTTGTCGGCAAACTGAGCGGCGGTCCTGATGCCCATATAATCGAGCTTTCGGGCTATCTGTCTGCCTATTCCCCATACATCTTCTACGGGGAAGAGAGACAGCGCCTTGTGTCTCCGTTCATCCGTGTCGATGAGGCAGCAGCCTTGGAAGCCTTTGTATTTCTTGGCGAATTTAGAGCCGATTTTCGCCAATGTCTTCGTTCCTGCAATGCCTACGGATATCGGGATTCCAACAGCCCGAAGTACATCTGCCGATATTTTGGAGCCATAGCGATGGAGTAGGCTATCGGGCTTTTCTGATAGCTCGTCTATTGTCATTTTATTGAACAAAGTAGGATGGTCTTCCGCATGCTCCCGAAAGAAAACTTTCGCCATTGATTCGTCAGCCTCGAAGAAACTCTCATCGATAGAGTATTGGTCGATGCGTGGGGAATAATGGGATAGCATCGACATCACGCGGTTGGAGAGCGAACCGTAGAGCGTATAGTTGCTCGAGAAGATAGCCACTCCTTCAGCCTCCAGTTTTTCCTTCACCTGATAGAACGGGTCTCCCATCTTATAGCCCAATGCCTTGGCTTCTTCAGAGCGTGCGATGACGCACCCGTCGTTGTTGCTCAATACAACCACGGGCTTTCCTGTCAGGTCGGGGCGAAACACTCGCTCGCACGAACAGTAGAAGTTGTTGCAGTCTGCCAGTCCTATCATATCTTATCATTAACACCTCTTGTTCTCACCAGAAATCCTGGTTTGATGTGCAAAAATACAAAAAATAATCCGAAAACGATAGTTTTTCATTCAAGTTTTTTTGTCGTTTCGTGATTTATTCTTACCTTTGTGGTCATAAGCTAGTATTGAAACATTATAAAACTGAACGATATGAATGATAAGAATAACATGTTGGCATTGAGCCAGGAGCGTTTTTCGGCTCGCAAGTTTACTCCGGAGGCGGTGAGCCAGGAGGATTTGGACTATATCATGGAGTGTGTGCGCCTGGCACCATCGGCAGTGAACAGGCAGCCTTGGCGCTGGCTCATTGTGCGCTCAGAAGAGGCGAAGAAGAAACTGCAGGATTGCTACGACCGCGAATGGTTCAAGACGGCTCCTATATATATTATAGGTATGAAAAACGTGAATGAGAACTGGGTGCGCAGATATGATGAGAAACCGCATGGCGATATTGATGTGGCGATAGCGGCAGAGCATCTCTGTCTGGCTGCCACCGAAAAGGGACTGGGCACCTGCTGGGTCTGCAATTACGATACGGCGAAGATGCAGCAGTTCTTTCCGCGTGAGGGCTATGAGGCGGTGGTAATCATTCCTGTAGGTCATATTGCCGAAGACTGTCCACGCGCTGAGAAGAAGCGTAAGGAGATGAGCGAAATCACGGAAGAAATCTAGTTCTGATATAAAATCTGGTACAAAAAAGAAGCTGTATGGAAATGAACGAAGAATCCATCCTGGCATGGAATATCATAGAAAAGACAAATGCCAACCTCTTCCTTACTGGAAAGGCGGGCACAGGTAAGACGACCTTCCTCAAGCGATTGAAAGAACTGTCGCCAAAACGAATGATTGTGCTTGCTCCTACGGGCATTGCAGCCATCAACGCCGGAGGAATGACCATCCATTCGTTCTTCCAGCTTCCCTTCTCGCCATACGTGCCGGGCACGACCTTTGGCAGCGGCGAACAGAAACGCTATCAGTTCAGCAAGCTCAAGCGCAATATCATCCGCAGCATCGACCTGCTCGTTATTGACGAAATCAGTATGGTGCGCAGCGATCTGCTCGATGCTGTAGATTCTGTGCTTCGCCAGTATCGCAAGCGCCACGATTTGCCTTTCGGTGGTGTGCAGCTCCTGATGATAGGCGATTTGCAACAGCTGGCACCCGTGGTTACGCCACAGGAAGAGCATCTGCTGGGGCAGCATTATGATACTCCTTTCTTCTTCAGCAGCAACGCTCTGAAGCAGGTGGGTTATCTCACCATCGAACTTAAAAAGGTGTACAGGCAGCAGGATGAACAGTTTATCTCGCTGCTCAACCAGATTAGGGAGAACAAGGCTTCTGAAGCTACGCTGCAGGCTCTGAACCAGCGCTATATTCCAAATTTTGTACCACCTAAGGAGGGCAATTATATCAGGCTTACCACCCATAATGCACCTGCCCAGTATATCAACGAACAGCAGCTCGCTGCCTTGCCTGCGCAGTCATTTTCTTTTACAGCAGATATAGAGGGCGATTTCCCAGAAACATCTTATCCGGCCGATTTCAAACTCACATTGAAGCCGGGAGCACAGGTGATGTTCATCAAGAACGACCCGCAGCACCGTTTTTATAATGGTATGATAGGCGAGGTGATAGGGTTAGGACCGATGAAGATGGCAGCAAGATTACCGTTCGCAGTAAGGATTCGGGCGAGGAATTTGACCTGGAGAAAATGGAGTGGACCAATGCGAAATATACGCTGAACGAGAAAACCAAGGAGATAGAGGAGACGGTGGAAGGAAAATTCATGCAGTATCCTCTGCGTTTGGCGTGGGCGATAACTATCCACAAGAGTCAGGGACTTACTTTCGAACATGCCATCATCGATGCTTCTCATTCTTTTACCCATGGTCAGACCTATGTGGCGCTGAGCCGCTGCAAGACTTTGGAGGGCATGGTGCTCAGTCAACCGCTTTCTCGCGGAGCCATTATCAGCAGTCAGACGGTGGATGCATTTACCAGCCAGCTTGCTGCGCCTAGTCAGGAGCAAATCAGCAACCTGGAGCTGCAATACATCATTTATTGCATCAGCGAACTCTTCGATTTTTATTCCATCAGAGCCAGTTATGAGCATCTGATGCGCTGCCTGGTAGAGTTTTTTAATGGTAAATATCCGCGCGTGGTAAGCGAGTATCAGAAGCTGCAGGTGGTGCTGAAGAGTCTGATAGCCGTATCGGATAAATTCCGTGTGCAGTATACGGGTATGCTTGCCCGAAATCCTGATGTAAGACAGGCTGAGCTGCAAGACCGTATTCATAAGGGAGCTATGTATTTTCTTGACAAAATCGGCATTCTGAGTGATTTAATCAGAAAGTCGAATCTTGATACAGACAACAAGGTGGCTAGGAAGCAGTTTGAAGACCGCTTCTCTGTTTTCTCAGAGGATGTAAAATTAAAAGAACGGCTTTTGAAGTATGAATGTAGTGCAGAATTCACGGTAACAGATTATCTTAAAAAGAAGGCGCAGTTCTTGCTGTTGGATGCAGATGCCTCATCAGATAGCGGTTCGGGCAGAAAGTCAAGGAGACAGAAGAAACCGAATGAACCGAAGGTGCCGAAAGTCGCTTCGAAGGAGGTAAGTTATGATTTCTATATGCAGGGAATGACGGTAGATCAGATTGCTGCTAAGCGGGGCTATACAAAAGGCACCATTATTGGTCATCTTACTCCTTATGTGAAAGAAGGAAAGATTGGACTGCGGGCGCTGATTTCAAGTGCCCATGAAAAGAAAATCCGTGATTTCATGAAGGCTCATCCTGAATTGGAGCATTTTAGTGAAATAAAGGAAGCCCTGGGAGCCGGTATTGAGTATTACGAAATCAAACTGGTTCATGATTTGATGGAGGGGGAATAAAGCATTCTTCCGCCATATTATGATAATAGCGTAACTATATTTGCAGTAGTTACGGCTATTTTTTTAAAAATTATCTAGAGTTGGCTCACAGCCTCTTCCAGCTGCTGCAAAGCCTGTTTGATAATACTTCTTGGTGCAGCTACATTCAATCGCATGAATCCTTCTCCGCCAGGCCGAACATCTCTCCATCATTCAATGCCAGATGTGCCTTGTCGATGAATAGGTCGAGAAGTGCATCGTGAGAAAGATGCAGATCACGGCAGTTGAGCCATACGAGGAAGGAAGCCTGTGGACGCAAAGGGCGAATGCCCGGAATATGCTCACGGCAGTAATCTTCTACGAACCGGATATTGTCCTCAATATAGGCAAGCATCGCCTTGCGCCATTCTTCTCCCTTGCGGAAGGCTGCGATAGTGGCGATAGGAGCAAAGAGGGTTGGCTCATCCAACTCGTTAGCGCTTAACCATTTGTAAAATCTATTCCGAATATCTTCGTTTGGAATAATGGCGTAGCTGCTCACGATTCCTGCAATATTAAAGGTCTTGGAAGGAGCCTGGAAGGTGATGCTGATGTTGCGTGCCTTGTCAGAAACCGAAGCAAACGGGATGTGCTTGTGGCCGAAGAGCGCCATATCCGCATGAATCTCATCGCTGATAACGAGCAGATGGTGCTCATAGCAGAAGTCGGCAAGCTGCTGCAGGGTTTCCTTGCTCCAGGTAATACCGCCCGGATTATGAGGATTGCAGAGAATAAGAATCTTGCATTTCTCATCGCAAACCTTCTCGAGATTTTCGAAATCCATCTCGTAATATCCGTCTTCCCTCATCTTCAGCGGATTGAAGACCACCTCTCTGCCATTACCCTCTGGGGTGAGGCGGAATGGGTGATAAACGGGTGGCTGGATGATGACTTTTTCGTCAGGCTGGGTGAAGACATTCACCACGAGTCCGATGCCTTTAACAATACCAGGAATGAATCTTATCCACTCTCGCTTCACATCCCACTGGTGGTGGTCGCGAACCCAGTCGATGATGCTAGGCAGGTAATCTTCCGGCTCCATCGTGTAGCCGAAAAGAGAGTGTTCCAGACGTGCCTTGAGGGCATCTGTAATGAAAGATGGGGTCTCGAAATCCATATCAGCTACCCAGAGTGGCAGCAGATCATCTCGCCCCCAACGAGGCAACAGGGCGCCATGCTTCAGGTCGTCGCTGCCCGAACGGTCTATGACTTTATCGAAATTGTACATTTTACTTTGAGTCTGTTAACTATAAACTGTCAATTATAAACTATTAACCGCCTGCTTGATGTCTTCGAAGAGATCATCCACATCTTCCAGACCTACGCTGAGGCGGATGGTGGTGTCTTTCACATCCATCGACTTGCGCATGCTCTCAGAGAATGCTCCGAAGATGGTGCTTGCCGGATGAATGGCAAGCGAACGGTTGTCGAAGAGGTTGGTGGCGCGATGGATGAGCTTCAGATTGTTCAGAAAACTGAAGCAGGCTTCCTTGCTCTCCAGGTCGATGCAGATCATGGCTCCCGCAGTTTTTCCAAATTGGCGCTGCGCCAACTCGTGATAAGGATTATCCTCCAGGCCAACATAGTTTACATATTTTATCTGAGGCAGAGAGCGCAGCTTCTTGGCAAGCTCCAGGGCATTGCTGCTCTGCACACGATAGCGAGCATCGAGCGTTTCAAGTCCGATGGTTTGCATATAAGCTACCTGTGGGGTCATATAGGCTCCGAAATTGAAGAGCATTTCTCCATAGAGACGCTTGGCGAAATCGCCGTTGTAAGGAGTACCGTAGTCGATAACCAGACCGCCGAGCGAAGTAGCACCGCCGCTTACATATTTAGAGCTGGAAACTACCTCAATATCTACTCCCAGACTCTGAGCCGAGAATTGTGTGAAAGGAATCACGGTAGAATCCACCACCAGCGGAACATTCTTTTCGTGAGCCACTACCGAAATGGCTTTCAGATCGGCAACCTCCAGCTGTGGGTTGGTCAGGATTTCGAGAAATACGCAGCAGGTGTCATCATCAATGGCTTCGCGCACGGCTTCGATATTGGTCAAATCGCGCAAACGCACCTTTACACCAAAACGGCGCAGAGTGGCTACGAGCAGGGCATAAGTATTGCCGAAGAGATGCTTGGATGTAACAATATTTTTGCCTTGTGCTGCCAGCGCCATGAGGGTGTTGCTGATGGCCGCCATTCCTGAGTTGAAGGCGGTGGCGTGGGCAGCATCGGTAAGGGCTGCCACACGGCGTTCCAGGTTGGTTACCGTAGGGTTCTCTACGCGCGAATAATCTGGAGCCTTAATCTTGTCGGTGAATGCTTCAGCCATGACGGCAGCATTGTCGAATTCGTAGGCAAGGGTGTTATATACTGGCACGCTCAGCGAGTCGTATGCATCGCGGCGCTCATATTCCAAATGAATAGCTTGAGTCTGTTTCTTCATCATTCTGTTATTTTATGTGATATTTTGCGTGCAAAAGTACAAAAAAGAAATCAAATAGACAATAAATCGCATAAAAAAAAACGAGTTGCGAATGCTTTTTATGCATTGCAACTCGTTGGAGAGGGGGTTTAAACCAACAATAACCTACTGGCTCATCTGATTAACTTAAAGATAACATTTGTAAGGCAAAAATGCAGCAAAAAGAGCAAATTGTAACAGAAATATTCGTTTATCTCGAATTTTATTTGTAATTTCGCACCAAAATCAAAATATGGATATTTATGAATAAACTGATTCTGAAAACAACAAAAAGTGGACTGCTGGCAGCTGCCCTGATGGCTTCAATCTCTGCCAGTGCCGAAACTATAGAGGTGAAAACGCTGAAATATGCAGGCCCCTATGCCGTAGCACAGCCTTGGATGGCTGACAGTGTGAACATCAAGGGCGAAGCGTTCGACCTTAAGCAGTTGCTCGATTCGCCGCTGTCTTTCACCTTATTAAATAAGGGTAAGGAGGTGACTGCAGCCCAACTCCTTGCCGACAAGCAGGATGCGCTCCATCTGGCTTCTTTCTGCGTTTCTAACACCCAGCGCACCAAAGCAACCATCGCAGTAGAAGGATTGGAGCAATACCGTCTGTTCGTTGACGGCGAACAGGTAGAGGTGAACAGCGATAAGGCTGAAACCATCCTGACTCCTTCGCAGCATACGGTTGTCATCAAATATCTTACCCGGAAGAATGCATCTTCTGATAAGAAATCTATCAAGTTGACCGTAACCGCAGCCAACGGCGCTCCGCTTTCTGTAGGCGATGCGGCAGCCAAGCGCGCCTATAACATCTATGATGTGATTTGTGCGCCCAACTATCCGAGTGTTTCTATCTCGCCAAACGGAAAGTTTATCGTTGTTCGGAAAACCTGGGTAGATAGAAAAGGTAATAACCATAGCATTAGCGAATTGCGCAACACTCAGACTAACAGAGTGATGGCTACATTTGAGGAGAGTGTAAAATGGATGCCTTCAAGCAATAAACTGTATTTCACCCAGAAGGCGAGCGACAGCAGTATTGCCGGAGAAGAAAAGCAGGATGGCACATTGCAGCTCATCACCATCAATCCGCTGACGATGGAGCGCGAAGTGTTGGCTGCCAATATTCCAGACGGATGGTTCCAGTTTACTCCCGATGAGAAGACGCTTATCTATACGCTCACTACTGAAGGCAGAAAAAAGGATCCGCAAGTTTATGATGTAAAAGAACCGGAAGACAGACAGCCTGGTTGGCGCGAGCGCAGCAATCTCGCCAAATATGATCTTGCATCGGGCATTCTCCAGCCGCTCACCTTCGGTTACCACAACATCTATCTGATGGATATTTCTGCCGATTCGCGTTATCTGCTGATAGGAAAGGGAGAGGAGCGACTCACCAAGCGTCCTACAACCCTGACATCATTCTACCGCCTGGATTTGGGCAGTATGAATACTTCTTCAGCCACAACGCCAAAGGTAGAAACCCTGATAGAAAAGGGCGAATTTCTGAACAGCGCCCAGTTCTCGCCAGATGGCAAGAGCATTCTCGTGAGCGCTTCGCCAGAAGCTTTCAACGGCATTGGAAAGAATGTGGAAGAAGGACAGACACCTAGTATGATTGACACCCAGCTCTATCTGATGACCTTGTCGGATAAGAAGGTTCGTCCGCTTACCAGGATTTCAATCCGAACGTGCAGAGTGTGGAATGGAGCAAGGTCGATGGAAACATCTATTTTACAGCCGAAGATAAAGACTGCGTGCATCTCTTCCAGCTCAATCCGAAATCGGGTAAGTTTACGCTTCTCAAGACTCCTGAAGAGTACATCAAGAGTTTCTCGCTTGCATCTTCGGCAGCAGAAATGGCTTTCTCCGGTCAGAGTGCATCCAATGCCGACCGACTCTATAAGATGAATACGAAGGCGCTGAAATCGCAATTGGTTGACGATTTGAGTGCGCGCGAGTTGAAGGATGTTGAATTGGGCGAATGCAAGGCTTGGAATTTCGTGAACTCTCGTGGCGACACCCTTTGCTGCCGTTACTATCTGCCACCTCATTTTGATGCTGCCAAGAAGTATCCGATGATAGTGAACTATTATGGCGGATGCAGTCCTACGAGCCGCATGTTCCAGAGCCGTTATCCTCATCATGTTTATGCGGCGATGGGCTATGTAGTGCTGGTTGTGAATCCTAGTGGAGCCACCGGATTCGGTCAGAAATTCTCTGCCCGCCATGTAGATACGGCAGGCGAGGGAGTGGCTGAAGACATCATCTCCAGCACCCAGGCTTTCTGCGATGAGCATGCTTTCGTAAACCGTAAGAAGATTGGCTGCATCGGCGCCAGCTACGGCGGATTCATGACTCAGTATCTTCAGACCAAGACCGACCTCTTTGCAGCTGCCATCTCGCATGCAGGCATCAGCGACCACACCAGCTATTGGGGTGAGGGCTATTGGGGCTACAGCTACAGCGAAGTTTCTATGGCGAACGAATATCCTTGGACCAACAAGCATCTCTTTGTAGATCAGAGTCCGCTCTATAATGCCGACAAGATTCATACTCCGCTGCTGTTTGTTCACGGCACGGCAGATAATAATGTGCCTGTGGGCGAGAGTATCCAGCTCTATACGGCGCTGAAACTCCTTGGCCGTCCTACGGCGATGGTATTGGTAGATGGTCAGGATCATCACATCATCGACTACGAGAAGCGACTGAAATGGCAGAACACCATCTTTGCCTGGTTTGCCAAGTGGTTGCAGGATGATGCTTCCTGGTGGACGGAAATGTACGGAGATGAAAAGATGTAGATGTTTATTTCTTGCAGTTTAGCGTGATAAGCAGAGAAATCATGGCGAAGGCGATTCCTACGATGCAGACACCGAGCCAGTCGGCTTGCGTCCAGACGTAACCGGCACAGAAAGTGCCTAGCGAACCACCGATGAAATAGCTGGTCATGAAGATGGTGTTGGCGCGGTTGGAAGCCTGCGGAACCTCCTGCAGACAACCACTCTGATTGCTGAGCTGCTGACATTGCAGACCGATGTCAACCAGGATGATGGCTGCGATGAGTCCGGCGTAAGTGTCGCCGAAAAGCAAGGCTATTGCCCAGGCGATGATCTGCATTCCTGCTCCGAACAGATTGAATTTTCTAATGCCGAACCTAGGAATCAGTTTTCCCACACCACTGGCAGCAACGGCTCCCATGATTCCGCAAAGTCCGAGCATTCCTACCATATCACTTCCTGCGCTGAAAGGTGGCTGCGCCAGATGGAACGCCAGACAAGACCATATTGCCATCATACTGCCGAACCCGAAGGCTGCACGGGTGGAATAGATGCGGATAGAAGAATGGAAAAAGAAAATTTCTGCTATCGTGGTCATCAGCCCTCTGTAGGTTCCTACATAGTTGCGCTTCATTTCAGGCATCATCAGCAGCATGATTCCCATGCAAAACACCATCACGAAAGCAGCTATGATAAACATTTCCCGCCATCCCAGCCATTCGCCGATGTAACCGCTGATTACTCGTGAGGCGAGAATGCCCGTCAGCAGTCCGGAGAGTACAATGCCCATATTCCTACTCTTGTTCTTGGGCTCCGAAAACTGTCCGGCTATCGGAATGAAGAACTGCGGAATCACCGAACAGGCGCCAATCAGCAGTGAAGCTCCCCAGAGCATCCAAACGTTTTGCGCTGCAGCCATCACGATTGCCATCAATGCAGCAATGGTCATATTGACAAGGATGAGTTTCTTGCGCGAAAGCATGTCGCCCAAGGGAATGAGGAAGAATAAGCCCAGCGCATAACCTATCTGGGTAATGACGGTGATGAGGTTAGCCTTCTGCTCGGTAATATCCAGGTCGTGGCGGATGAGTTCGAGAAGCGGCTGATTGTAGTAGCAGTTGGCTACGGTGAGTCCTGCGACGATAGCCATCATCAGGAGAATGCTGCGGGGAATGCCCTGATTTTCTTTTAGCTGTATCATTTTCTGTCTGTTTGTTTCTTTGTTTTGAGTGCAAAGTTACGAAAAAATTCTCGGCAATCAAAGTTTTTGGGGACGATTTCTTGGGAAAATCTTCTGTTCTTTCCCTCGCGCGCGTACCTTATTATATGTATATAGTGCTGCTCTGAAGAGGTGTTGGCGCGCACCCTTGTTACGCTAAAAAACACCGAAAAGTGTTAAAATTAGGCTGTTTCCGAGCACACCAAAAACTTTAACCTTTGTTAGCACTTCGTAAGTAGCTGATTTATAGCGATTTGTAATTTTGTTACAAAATCACCTAAAAAAAAATCGCAAAAAAAAGAACAACGTATCAAAAAAATGCTTACCTTTGCATCGTTCAAAAGAACAAATGATTGTTTTACAGATTTTAAAAAAGCAAAGAAAATGAAGAAATTAGTTTTTATGTTCGTAGCTATCGCAGCTATCTCTTTCGCATCATGTGGTAACAAAACAGCTCAGAACACAGCTTCTGCTGATTCTGACACAGCTCAGGTAGATACAACTGCTGCTGACACTGCTGCTGCTGATACAGCTGCTGCTGATTCTGCTAAGTAATTTGAAATTACTTGCGAACGAAAAAATGAGAGAAACAACCGCTGGACTTCGGTCTAGCGGCTTTTTTCGTTTTATAGACCTTAAGGTCTTTTTGGGGGAGAACGCCCTGAAGGGGCAGAAGCTCCTAGCCCAGGGCAACACCCTGGGGATGAAAGCAATCATCAATGCGCCCTGTAAGGGCAAAAGCTTAAAAGAAACCAAAGAAAAAGATAAATATATGATAGATTCAAGTGCCTTCCAAGGTAAAAAGGCAGCTTACTATACGCTAGGCTGCAAACTCAACTTCTCTGAAACTTCCACTTTTGGCAAAATGCTCGAAGACATGGGCGTCATTACTGCTAAAAAGGGGGAGAAAGCTGATATTTGTCTGATTAACACCTGCTCGGTAACAGAAGTTGCCGATCATAAATGCCGTCAGGCTATCCACCGGATGGTGAGAAACAATCCGGGCGCATTCGTTATCGTGACGGGCTGTTATGCGCAGCTCGAATCTGAGAATGTCAGCAAGATAGAGGGTGTAGACCTCGTGTTGGGTGCTAACGAGAAGGCGCACTTGATTCAATATCTCAGCGATGCATGGGCGCAGAAATTTGCTCAGGAAAACGGATTGACTGCTCTGGCTCCTCAGAACGGCGATGCTGCGGCTCTTCATCAGCATTATAGCGTGAAGACGAAGGAAATCAAGACCTTCCAGCCTTCTTGCTCGCGTGGCAACCGTACCCGTTATTTCCTGAAGGTGCAGGACGGCTGCAATTATTATTGCACCTATTGCACCATTCCTTTTGCCCGAGGCAATTCGCGCAACCCGAGCATCCAGTCGCTTGTGGCTCAATGTGAGCAGGCGGCTGCTGAAGGCGGTAAGGAAATCGTCATTACCGGTGTGAATATCGGCGATTTCGGTCAGACTACCCACGAGCGATTCATCGACCTTGTCAAGGCGATGGATCAGGTAGAAGGAATCAAACGTTACCGCATCTCGAGTCTGGAGCCTGATCTCTGTGATGATGATCTCATAGAGTATTGTGCCCAGAGCCGTGCTTTTATGCCTCATTTCCATATTCCTCTGCAGAGCGGAAGCGATGAGGTGCTCAAGCTGATGCACCGTCGTTACGACAAGGCGCTCTTTGCCCACAAGGTGAATCTTATCAAGGAGAAAATGCCTGATGCGTTTATCGGTGTCGATGTGATGGTGGGCTGTCGCGGCGAAACTCCGGAGTGTTTTGAAGAATGCTATGAGTTCCTGAAGAGTCTGCCTGTTACCCAGCTTCACGTCTTCCCTTATTCTGAGCGTCCGGGCACGGCTGCCTTGAAGATTCCGTATGTGGTTGACGAGAAGGAGAAGAAGAAGCGCTCTAAGCGACTGTTGGAGTTGAGCGATCAGAAGACGCAGGAATTCTATGCTCAATACATCGGTACAGAGGCTGAGGTTCTCTTCGAAAAGGCGCCAAGAGGCAAGGCAATGCATGGATTCACCAAGAACTATATCCGCGTAGAACTTTCGCCGGCTCTCGCCAAGGAGAATACGACAACCAGCTTATCAAGGTTCGCCTGGGTGATTTCAATCACGATAAGACGGCGCTGAAGGGAGAGCTTCTTTAGTTGATAGTTTATAGTTAATAGTTTATAGTTAATAGGGCTAAGCAAAAAAGGCTAATCATAAAGTTCAAAGTTCAAAGTTCAAAGCTCAAAGTTCAAAGTCCAATGTATTACAACGATTTTGGAACATGGATCCGGAAGCAGTTCCTGATTTCCGTGTTCAGAAGATTTCGATAGACGCGGGATTCTCCTGTCCTAACAGAGATGGGAGGATTTCGAGTGGCGGATGTACGTATTGCGACAACCGCACCTTCAATCCGAGCTATTGCGACCGGAAAAAGTCGATTACTGAACAGCTGGAGGAAGGAAAGGCTTTCTTCAGCAGGAAGTATCCTGATATGAAATATCTGGCTTATTTCCAGGCTTATACCAATACATACGCCAGGGTGGAGCAACTGAGGCAGATGTATGAAGAGGCTCTTGAGGTGGAAGATGTGGTGGGAATCGTTATCGGAACCCGTCCGGATTGTGTGAGCGATGAATTGCTCGATTATCTGGAAGAACTGAACCGCCGCACCTTCGTGCTGGTGGAATATGGCATTGAGAGTGCCAATGATGAAACCTTGAAACGCATCAACCGTGGACATGATTTTGCCTGTTGCCGTAGTGCCGTAGAGCGTACTCATGCCAGGGGAATCCTTACGGGTGGCCACATCATCATCGGCTTGCCGGGAGAAGATGCGGAAGAAAGTCTGCGTCAGGCTCCTCTTATCTCTTCCTTGCCGCTTGATATTCTCAAGATTCATCAGATGCAGATTATCAGGGCACCCGGCTGGCACAGGAATATGCTGAGCACCCCTTCCATGTTTACACGGTAGAGGAGTATATTGATGTTATCGTGAAATACATCCGTCTGCTCAGAAAGGATTTGGTGCTGGAGCGCTTCGTCAGTCAGTCGCCCAAAGAACTGCTGATTGCTCCCAAATGGGGACTCAAGAACTATGAGTTTACCAATCTCCTGAATAACAGATTAAAGAGTTTACAATAAATATGGCAAAAGTAGCAATCGTTATATTAAACTGGAATGGACAGAAGATGCTGGCAAAGTATCTTCCGAATGTCATCGAATATTCCCGTCAGGATGCTGAAATCTGGGTGGCAGACAATTCTTCTTCTGATGGTTCGATGCACCTTCTGGAGACTCAGTTTCCTCAGGTGAAGACCATCGTGCTGGAGCAGAATTTCGGCTTTGCTGAAGGCTATAACCGTGCCTTGAAGCAGATTGATGCAGAATATTACGTGCTCCTGAATAGCGATGTGGAGGTTTCGCATCATTGGCTTACACCGCTCATCGAGTTTATGGATTCGCATCAGCAGGTGGCTGCCTGCCAGCCTAAGTTGCTTGCCGAATACGATAAGGACAGCTTTGAGTATGCTGGCGCTTGTGGCGGATTCCTCGACAAATACGGCTATCCGTTCTGTCGCGGCCGCATCTTTGATATGGTAGAGCGCGATAACGGGCAGTATGATTACCAGCAGGAAATCTTGTGGGCTACGGGTGCCTGTATGATGATCCGCTCAAAGGATTATTGGACTGCCGGAGGTTTAGACGGCCGTTTCTTTGCCCATAATGAAGAGATAGATCTTTGCTGGCGCTTGCGTCTGATGGGTAGAAAAATCTACTGCATTCCTGAGAGTGAGGTTTATCATGTGGGTGGTGGAACCCTGCCGAAAAGCAATCCGATGAAGACTTATCTGAATTTCAGAAATAATTTAACCATGCTTTATAAAAATCTGAGTGATACGAAGTTGACTCATGTAATGCGTATGCGTAGATTCCTGGATTACCTTGCTGCTTTCGAGACATTGGTTCTGAATCGCAACTGGGGCGACTTCAAGGCTATCTTCAAGGCGCGCAGGGCTTTCAAGGCATGGAACATGAGTTTGACGAAGATCGCAGAAAGATACAGGCGAGTAGGGTGAAGGAGGAGATTCCGCAGGTTTACAATCTCTCTATCATCTGGCAATATTACGCCAAGGGCAAGAAACTCTTCTCGCAGTTGTAGATAATAAACTGAAGTTTCGCATGTGGTTTAAGTACGGGCTGAAGGCCCAAAAGCTCCTAGCCCAGGGCAGCGCCTGGGTATAATAGCAATCAGCAAGGCGCCCTGTAAGGGCAAAAGCTTTGTATATTGCCAGGTATTTGAAAGCTTTTGCCCTTACAGGGCGACAGGTTTGCGTCCATAAACACCCAGGGCGATGCCTGGGCT
>QSCI01000041.1:0-28162 GCA_003463005.1 Segatella copri
ATACTAACCACACTACCTATTATATTAGGAATATGGAATACCTTATCCAAGAAATTATAATGAAGATACTACCTATTATATTAGGAATATGGAATACCTTATCCAAGAAATTATAATGAAGATGAAATAACATAACATATCCTTTATCATATGAAAGAAAATCCATCACATTTGGAAATTCCAAGAAAGGTTCAGTACTTTTACGTATCAAAAGATATTGTTCCATACTTCCTGAAAAATGAAGACAGAGTAAAAATACTAGCATAGATGGTATCCAACAACAGATAGTTTTCCACAAATAACGAACTTTTAAACGAGTTATCAACAATAGGAGTGGAAAAGCCCAAAAAGCAAAGGGTTCGTGGCATAACACAGCTAAGATTGCCAATATATTACCACACAATACCCACCAACGAAAAGGTAAAGACTTCCAAAGTTTTACGATTAGAAGAAATATACACATTATGATAAAATCTCTTCTAAAGAAAGCCAACCCAAAAATACCTACCCCACCCAATAAGAAGGAAATTGGTAAAAACTCTAAAGCATAACCATGCTTACGAAAGTTGCGTATCATATACACAACTATAACAACATATGATAGTAAACTGATTATATAAGCTAAATAGACAGGATTGATTCCCTTGAGATAAAAATGATAGAATATTTCTCCGAGCAACCCTCTACGGATAAATCCACCCTGATAATTGATAAATAAATCGGAAAAATCAAAAAACTGGAAAGTATAGATACTATTATAGATTACCGAAACTATCAGTAATCCCACATAAAAGACTGTCCAACGAGACAAAGCCTTCTTCGTATTCATATATCTCAGAAAGTATTTAAAAATCTGCATTTCAATATATTATAAATGTTGTAAATATATTTGTTCATACTCTTTTGCCACCTTCCGATAATCATGATATTTCATAACGAAAGCTATGCTTTGACGCGAGAGATATGATAAATGTCCAGAAGTAAAGAAAGCCTGCTCGATGATTGCTACATTCTGAGATTCAGTATACTCAGGACTCACATTGATGATAGGGCGTAATTCTGTTTCGCCAATGAACTCATAATATTCTTCCTCTCCTCCACCGATAACCACAGTACCACGTGCCATGGCTGCCAACGAATTCATAGATGGAGTATAACTGTAAAACTGATCTACCAGAACATCAGCTTCATCCAACATCCGGCAATATTCATCATAGGCTACTCCTTCTACATATTTGAGTTCTATCTTACCAGGATATTTCTTTGCCAGAATTTCCACAAAATGAGCTATCTTTAAAGCACCTTTCAGATACTCGCGCTTAGGTTGTAAACCTACAAGCACTTTGATAACCTCACCATTCCCTTTCTGCCTGTTTTCATCTATAGCAGGAATTATCATCGGGAGAGGAATATAGTAGAGTTTTTTATGAAATTCAGAAACATCGTAACAGAGGTAATACTCATAAAGACAGGCTATCAAAGCATCAGAATGATAAGATACAGTATGCCAGCACTTATCAAACTGAGGCATGAAATGAAAAGCCATACGCTCTTTATTCTCCTCGATATTCTGTAATTTACCATTCCAAAAAGTATCAGAATAAGCTGGAATACCCTTGGCCTGTTGTCTGAACAGATGTGGGTCATCGGCAAAACAGCCTTTAATGATTCGCTTATTGGTAAACTTGATAAACCAGAATATCAGCATGTTCCACCAACCCATCAAAGGCACAAATTGATAGTTATGTACCTGAACAATATCATTTCCACATATCTTATGAAGATTGCAGACTATTTTCCACAACACCATAAGCCCGCTCCATCTTCCATAACGCTCCATATTACGGTGCAAGTCGATGTCACGAGGAGAGTTGTGCCAATCATTGCCGTCGGACATCAGCGTTACCTGATGTCCAAGTTCTACTAATCCCTTTTTGAGAGTATTATGTAGCAAACTAGACTCACCTACCAACAGAATCTTCATAACTTTATATGATACTTATTTATAAGATACTTGAATATCAGAAACTTAAGACAATTCAATATACCTATTTTCTACAATATAATCAGATTTGCGCAGTCCCATGCTTACCACCAGTTTTATGGCCATTTTCTCCAGACAGAACTTCAATGGCATCCAGCGCTTTTCTTTTTCATCACGCCAAGGACTCATCGCTTTATACTTATCGAATTCTTTTTTCCATGGATGCTTGCAGTTCTTATACCATGGTTTAGGAATACCCGTAAAATGTATGATGGCCGGATGAGCCTGAGCTTCCAATATCTGTTCATCAAATTCCCAGGAAATAAGAGAATAACGTAAATCAAACCAATACTCATTCAGTACATTATATCTGATAGGTAATACCAACTTAGAATCCTTGAACAGATAGTTCAGTACATCCTGATCATGACATCTCAACCTTTCCGTATTAGATTTCACATAATCAAAGAATTTGAGAAGGACCTGCTTTTCACGCCAATATTTCAGATTGACAACTAACATACCTGCATTAAAATATCCCAAAGTTTGGGGATAACGCAAGCGATTATAGTGTTCTATCTTATTATTATAACTATCTGGAACAGCGGCAATTGCATAGTTTTCAACAGAAGTATTCCACAATTCAACAAGTTTATCCACAACCAGAATATCGCCATCCAGATAGATAACTTTATCAATATCAGCAGGCAGAATTTCCGTAAGATACAAACGATAATAAGTAGCAAACGAAGTTCCTACATGATCTAGTTGGAAATCCAAACCTATAGGAAAATGTTCGAAGATATCATCATTAATTAGATAGAAATGGATATTTTGCTGATAACTGGCAGCTATGGCTCTGATAGGATCCAATAATGCAGCAGAATCATGATCATGCAGGAGATGTACATTGACAACTTCTCCTCTGTTGCTCTCAAACAAAGAGAGCAACATGATACCGGTCGGCATGATATATTTACTATCAGTAGAACAAACTATTTCCATTTTTATGTTTTTTGTACTACTATTAATACGTAAATTAAATCTTTTTATTATCTTTGCAGTCATAAAAAAGAATAACTTATGCAGAAAGAATTAATATCAGAGATATCTTCACCATTGGTGAGTTTCATCATTACTACAAGCAACCATCAAAAGGAATATCTTGTAGAATGCATCAATAGTATCCTTCAGCTTTCGCTCAATGCAAAAGAGAGGGAAATAATTCTCGTTGATGATGGTAGCGATGAACTGGTAGCCAGCCAGATAAAAGAGTTGCTGGATAACCTGCTCTATTTAAGATTACCCGGCTTAGGCAGCAGTATGGCACGCAACTATGGCATGTACTTAGCCAAAGGGAAATACATCCAGTTTATAGAAGGAGATGATTATCTTCTTCAGCCAACCTATGAACATTGCCTTGACATCGTGAGATTCCATAATCCAGATATCGTTACATTCTGTTTCAGCAAGGATGATACAGGAGAACCATCTTACGAACTCCCTACCCCAATCAGCGGCACAGAATACCTCAACAACAATACCCTTTTAGGCTCAGCCTGTTCCTATATATTCCGCCGCGCCATTGTGGGTAGCCTTCTGTTCTCACCAAACATCAGTTTTGGCGAGGACGAGGAATTTACACCACAACTCTTCTTACGGGCAGAACGAATATTCAAGACTCAGACCTCACCTTATTATAATAGAGTGGATAAATACGCGCCTGGCGAATTAGAAAATAAGGATAAGATAGATATCCACATGGACAATAAACTGGAGGTAATTCTACATCTTCAGAAGTTGCTCGATACGGTTCCTGTAGCAGAGCGCCAGGCACTCAACCGCCGTATTGCCCAGCTCTCGATGGATTATCTGGTTAACAATATCCGTTTGAAGCATTCATTGATATCCTTGAATCATGCCATCAGAGAATTAAGGAAACACGGATTATATCCTCTTCCGAACAAAGAATATACCAAGAAATATATGATGTTCAGAAAGATGATAGGTACATACGTAGGACGAATTGCACTTCTCTTTCTTATCAAGAAATAAATGAATGAAGGCATAAAGATTTCTCCCATCCGGATAAGCATACAGAGGAATAAGAGAAAATCCTATATAAACAAAAATAGAGCATTCAAATCACTTGAACGCTCTATCTTTATAATTAGATTAAATTTTCTAATATTATTTGTATAAGTAAAAGATGATGAAATGACGTTTCACAACGTCCGTTTGTTTTAACTGATGCAAAGATACGACGATTTTTGTCTATAAAGTCGTAAATTATACATTTTATGGTAGCGAAATATGATTTTTCACCCATAAAAAACAATTTTTACCACCAATCTTATAATTTTTACCACATTATTCTACGATAGTGACAACATCTTTTCTATTGGTTTGACCGCTTTTTTCGCTATTTCAGGAGCCACTTCAACTGTTGGCCAACCAAATTTCAATGCATTGTATATCTTCTTGAGCGTATTCATCTTCATATACTCACACTCGTTGCAGCTGCAACCTACTCCACCTCGCTTACCTCTGGAGGTACGGGATAGAAAATTACGTTAGGACAATTACGCTCCAGCTCATGCAGGATACCAGCCTCTGTAGCGATAATATACTCCTTGATTTCAGGATGCTCTTGGGCATAATGCAACATGGTGGCTGTAGAGCCTTTACATCGGCTACAGCAAGTACTGGTGCCTTACACTCCAAGTGAGCCATCACAACAGCCTCAGGATGCTTCTGCTTCAGTTTAACGATAGCCTCTACAGAGAATTTCTCATGTACATGGCAACCACCGTTCCAAAGCAACATATTGCGGCCTGTAACGCTGTTTATATAGTTACCGAGATTATAGTCTGGACCAAAGATGATTTTTTCGTCCTGTGGGAAACTGTCAATCACCTTCTTAGCATTACCGCTTGTCACTACACAATCAGTCAGCGCCTTCACTGCTGCCGTGGTGTTTACATAACTCACAACCTTATATCCTGGATGCTCTTCCTTGTACTTTTTCAAATCCTCAGCCTTACAGCTGTCAGCAAGCGAGCAACCAGCATTCAAGTCAGGACAGATCACGGTTTTGTCAGGACTCAAGAGTTTGCATGTCTCAGCCATGAAGTGCACGCCACACATAACCATTACCTGGGCATCGGTTTCTGCAGCTTTACGAGCCAAAGCCAGAGAGTCGCCAACAAAGTCGGCGATGTCCTGAATCTCACCTACCGTATAGTAGTGGGCGAGGATAATAGCATCTTTCTCCTTGCAAAGCTTTCTGATTTCAGCTTTCAAGTCCAAGGCTTCGTCAACGGGTTCGTCAACGTATCCTTTCTCAATCCATTCTTTTTTCACCATAACATTCATATTATATTTCTTATTTTTTATTTTTTAAAAAGAGAATATAGAGATGATGATATGCCGTGGATAAGTGGATAACATTCTGCATATAAACTTGTGTATTTCGTTATCCAAGTCTTATTCCAGTTTATCCGCAGAGGCCTTTGAAATCTTTTTCTTGTCTCTTAATGCATTAACCGGTTTATCAACATTTCCCCAATTCGGTGCAAAGTTAATAAGTTTATATCTTTTTTCGGTCAAAAACTGCGAAAAAGTTTCTAAAAACTTAATAATATCTATGTGGATATCCTCTTTTCGTTGGTTTGAGATAGGTATGTGTGGATATTTACAAACTTATTAAAAAGTTATTATTGGGGTTTTCCGTACACTTATCCACGCTTTTGTGGAAAACAAAAAAGAGCAGAAATCCATCAGGATATTCTGCTCTCTGGTCTGAGTTATTTATATGATTGGTTTTGGTTATAGGATTTTCATCTGTTTCTTTCTATTCTATACCTATTTATATATAGGTTTCTGATATTTTATTATATATAGAAGTTCTGATTCCCTATCTTTTGTTCAAAACAGAATCAATTTTTTCTGTTACCAGTTCAGGAGAGATATTCTTCATACATGCGAAGTCTCCCCTAGCGCAAGGCTTGTTACCATAGATACTGCAAGGGCGGCAAGGTAAGTCAAGCTGTACGGCATTGGCAGGATCCTGATGCCAGCCCATGAAACCTGCGTATGGATGGGTAGCTCCCCAGATGCTTACTACAGGAGTGTTAACAAGCGATGCCAAGTGCATATTGGCACTATCCATGCTCACCATAACGTGCAGATGACTCATCAGGATGAGTTCCTGTTTCAATCCGTTAAGATGAGAAGAAGCGTTAATGAGTTGTGGATACTTCTCAGCCCAGTCGTTCATCACTGGTGTTTCGTCTTTGCCTCCACCGAAAAGGAAGATATGAGCGTGTGGATGATTGTGGATAAGTCGCTGGATAACTTTTTCCATCAGTTGTATCGGATATATTTTTCCCTCGTGTGCAGCGAAGGGAGCAATACCAATCCACGGCTCTGTTATGTGCTTGTCTTCTAGTGAGATAGCATTCTCTCCTACTCCGAATACCTCCTGTGGTAAGATACTTAAATCTCCTTGTTTTCCATCCCCATAGATAGATGTGAAATCCATGTGGATAGGATATCCAAGTTGTGCAAAAACATCAGCATAGTTTTGGAACGATGTAGGTTGCTGCACAAGTTTTTTACCATTAGAAGCTACCAGCTTGCGTTTTCCCTTGCGATGTTTGTCAATATGTGCAACCTTGAAGTTATCCAGGTTGAAGCGCATACGCAGATAATCGGAACGCAGCACGCTATGTAAATCGGCAATTGCTGTAAACTGTTTGGCTATCAATCGGCGATAGAGTGCGTTGAGTCCTTTCACCCCTTTGTATTCCTCCTTGATATCAGCTTCCATAAAGCCAACGTTAGGAGCCAAGTCTTCAAAGAAAGGACGGGCAAAGGGACGACTGAGCACAGTAATTCTTACTTTCGGGTATTGTTTGGCCAAAGATTGAATTACAGGTACGGTCATGGCTACATCGCCCATGGCTGAAAATCTAATTACCAGGATATGCTCAGTTTTCATCGTTTTTTTCTTCTATATATAATATAAGGTGAAAAAAGAGAGCCATATCTCTTATTATATAATAAGGTATATGCGCTCTCCTATTCTGTTTTTTTATTTCTTGTAGAGTACAGGATTGGTTGAAGGATCGTTGTACATCTTCATCTGTCGGTAAACCTTCATGTATTTGCGTCCAGCCTCGATATCTTCCAAGAGTTGGTCGATAGCTGTAGAAAGGTCTACCTGCTGTTCCAGGAGTACATCCAGTTTGGCTTGGCATTTCGCTTTGTGCTCAGCCGAAGCTTCCGGGCGTTCCACCTGCTCCTTCATGTGATAAATCTTGAGGGCAAGAATACTCAAGCGGTCAACAGCCCATGCAGGACTCTCAGTATTGATGCGTGCATCATCCTGAACCTTCACGTCTTTGTATGTTTCGCGGAAGTAAGTATCGATTTGTTCAACGAGGTCTGTTCTGTCCTGGTTGCTCTTGTCGATTCTGCGCTTCAATACGAGTGCTTCAGCCGGGTCTATCTGAGGATCACGGATAATATCCTCGAAATGCCACTGTACTGTGTCAATCCAGCACTTCAAATAAAGGCAGTTCTCAATGCTACCTTCCTGGAATGGATTATTGATTGGTGTATCAATGTTGTCTTTGATATGATAATCGGCTATCGCCTGATTAAATATCTTATTGGCTTTTTCTGTAAATGTCATAATGGATTTAAATGTTTAATTAATACCGTACAAAAGTAACAAAATAATCTGAAACGACCAACAAAAAAGGAAAAAAATGCCAAAAATATGCACAATTAGGGGGTGTTTGTGCACAATAATGCACTTTTTTCGCCAAAATATTTGTTTATCTCAAAAAAAAAGTGTTCCTTTGCACCCAGATTTTTAATTAGAAATTGATTTATAAACATTTTAAAAGTTACAATTATGTCAGAAATTGAAAGCAAAGTAAAGGCAATTATCGTTGATAAACTCGGTGTTGATGAGGCTGAAGTTAAGCCAGAGGCAAGCTTCACAAATGATCTTGGTGCAGATTCTTTGGATACTGTAGAGTTGATCATGGAGTTCGAGAAGGAGTTCTCTATCTCTATCCCAGACGATAAGGCTGAGAAGATTGCTACTGTAGGTGACGCTATCTCTTACATTGAGGAGAACGCTAAGTAATTTAGCAGCTAAATTATACTAAATGGAATTAAAGAGAGTTGTTGTAACAGGTCTCGGTGCTGTGACTCCAGTTGGTAATACTCCTGAGGAAACTTGGGAGAGCCTCCTTGCTGGAAAGAGCGGTGCTGCGCCTATTACTCATTTTGATACAACCCTTTTCAAGACCAAGTTCGCTTGCGAGGTTAAAGGCCTGAACATCAATGATTGGATTGATCGTAAGGAAGCTCGCAAGCTTGACCGTTATACCCAGTTGGCTATGATTGCTGCCATGCAGGGTGTAAAGGATGCTAATATCGATCTTGAGAAGGAAGACTTGAACAACGTTGGCGTTGTATTCGGTGTAGGTATCGGTGGTATCAAGACTTTCGAGGATGAGGTGAAGTACTATGGTACTCACGAGGAGAATGGTCCTAAGTTTAACCCATTCTTCATCCCTAAGATGATTGCAGATATCGCTTCTGGTCAGATTTCCATCCACTTTGGATTCCACGGACCAAACTACACTACTACATCTGCATGTGCTTCTTCAAGCAATGCATTGGCTGATGCCTTCAACCTGATTCGTTTGGGTAAGGCAAACATCATCGTTAGCGGTGGTGCAGAGGCTGCTATCTGCGCTTGTGGCGTAGGTGGTTTCAATGCTATGCATGCATTGTCAACACGTAATGATGACCCAGAGCATGCTTCACGTCCGTTCAGCGCAAGCCGTGATGGATTTATCATGGGCGAGGGTGCAGGTTGCTTGATTCTCGAGGAACTTGAGCACGCTAAGGCTCGTGGTGCGAAGATTTATGCTGAGATGGTAGGTGAGGGCGAGAGTGCCGACGCTTATCACATCACAGCATCTCATCCTGAGGGTCTTGGTGCTAAGCTCGTTATGGAGCGTGCACTTGCTGATGCCAATCTGAAGCCAGAGGACATTGACTATATCAATGTTCACGGTACATCTACCCACGTAGGTGATATCTCAGAGGCTAAGGCTATCAAGGCTGTCTTCGGTGATGCAGCTTACAAGCTCAACATCAGTTCTACCAAGTCAATGACTGGTCACCTCCTTGGTGCTGCTGGTGCAGTAGAGGCTATGGCTTGTGTTCTTAGTGTGAAGAACGATATCGTTCCTCCTACTATCAACCACGAAGAGGGTGATGATGATCCAGAGCTCGATTACAACTTGAACTTTACCTTCAACAAAGCTCAGAAGCGTGAGGTTCGTGCTGCATTGAGTAATACTTTCGGATTCGGCGGTCACAACTGCTGTGTAGTATTCAAGAAGTATGCTGAATAATTTTATAGATAGGATAAAGCTCTCTTTCCGCAAGGATAAAGAGCTTTATTTGTCTTTATATGAAATCCTCGGTTTTTATCCTCACGACATCAGCTACTACAAGATGGCGCTGTTGCACAAGAGCATCATGCACCGCAATTCTAAGGGAAAACCAGTGAACAACGAGCGGTTGGAGTTCTTGGGTGATGCGGTTTTGGATGCTGTAGTAGGAGATATCGTGTACCAGCATTTCCCTGGCAAGCGTGAGGGATTCCTTACCAATACCCGAAGCAAGTTAGTGCAGCGTGATACGCTGAATAAACTGGCACAGGAAATGGGCATCAACCAGCTGATTCTTTCTAATGGCCACAGTTCTTCTCATAACAGTTATATGGGAGGAAATGCGTTCGAAGCTTTGGTAGGTGCCATTTATCTGGACCGTGGTTACGATGCCTGCATGTATTTTATGCAGAAACGTATTCTGGCACAAATGATAAACATCGATAAGGTGGCTTATAAGGAGGTTAACTTCAAGAGCAAACTCATCGAATGGAGCCAGAAAAACCGCGTGAAGCTGGATTTCGTTATGCTAGACCAGCAAAAAGACAAGAATGGTAGCCCGATTTTCACCTATCAGGTTGTACTCGAAGGTGTTGAAGGTGGAGTAGGAAAGGGCTATTCCAAGAAGGAAAGCCAGCAGGTGGCTTCTAAGACTAGCTTGGAAAAACTGCGCAAAGAACCACAGTATATTGATGCTGTGTTCACAGCTAAGGCTAACCGCACCAAGATGGAAGAGGAACCTGTTGAAAACGTGCCTAACACAGAAGTGAAAGACGATTTCATCATCTCGCAGGATGCTGATGCACAAAACGCACCGGCAGAGGAGAAGCACATCAATGTTTTCAAAGAGGAGGTTTTCACAGAGAAATCTGCCGAAACTGCCCAGGAAACTGAAGTGCAGGTCGAGGTGAAGGATGAAAAGAAGGAGAGTGATGAGTTCGATTTGAGCGACATCACGGCTCAGCCTAAGGAATTATCAAGAGAAGAGATTATTGCCGCTGCCGAAGCGGCTGCTTTCGGTAACGATGAGTAAACTGTATCTCTTTCCGGATAGGAAATACGATTTAATAGAAGACTCCCATAAGATGGTTAATATCGCCACTTATGGGAGTCTTTTGTGTTGTATATTTCCTTTTTGTATACTTTATCTTACCCTTTTGTATTAAAAAATAGTAAAAACTTTCTCTATATCAAAAGTTTGATTTACTTTTGCATCTACTTAAATGATATATATCTAGATATGAGTTTAACAACGATAGTAAGTAACGTCTTCAAACCTCGGCAGAAGGAGTTGGAGAAGTATGTCTATGATGCAGAACATTTGCAGCATAAAGTGCTTATGCACCTTATAAATAAAGGAAAAAATACTGAATATGGTGTCAAGCATTTATTAAATACCACCAACAGTTATGATAAATTTGCACAGAATATTCCTGTCAATACCTACGAGGAGTTGAAGGGGGATATCGACCGTATGCGTCATGGCGAAAAGGATATTCTATGGCCGGGACTGGTAAAATGGTATGCCAAGTCATCTGGCACCACCAACGATAAGAGTAAGTTTATCCCGGTTTCTCATGATGGCTTGCATGGCATTCATTATGCCGGAGGCTTTGATGCTGTAGCCTATTATCTGCGCAATAATCCGAAGAGCAGACTCTTTGATGGCAAGAGCCTTATCTTAGGTGGAAGCCATTCGCCTAACTATAATGTGTCGGATAGTCTGGTGGGTGACCTGAGCGCTATCCTCATCGAAAATATCAATCCGCTTGCCAATCTGGTGCGTGTTCCTAAGAAGTCAACCGCTCTTCTGAGCGATTTCGAAGTGAAACGCGACCTTATTGCCCGCGAAACGATGAATAAGAACGTAACCAATATCTCGGGTGTTCCTAGCTGGATGCTTAGTGTGTTGGTGCGTGTCATGGAACTTTCCGGCAAGAAGCATCTGGAAGAGGTATGGCCTAATCTGGAGGTATTCTTCCATGGCGGTATTGCCTTTACTCCTTACCGCAAGCAGTATGAACAGCTCATCACTTCGCCGAACATGCATTATATGGAGACTTATAATGCCAGCGAGGGATTCTTCGGACTGCAGGATGATCCGGCAGACCCAGCCATGTCGCTTATGATAGATTATGATGTATTCTACGAGTTTATCCCTATGGACGAATTCGGCAGCGAGAATCCTACCGTTGTGCCTCTCTGGGGTATTGAGGTAGGCAAGAACTACGCTATGATCATCACCACTTCCTGTGGTTTGTGGCGCTATCTCATCGGCGATACGGTTCAGTTTACCAGCAAGAATCCTTATAAGTTTGTCATTACCGGCCGTACCAAGTACTTTATTAATGCATTTGGCGAGGAACTGATCATGGATAATGCCGAGAAGGGATTGGCTTATGCCTGCGAGAAGACGGGTGCTCAGGTTTCTGATTATACCGCTGCGCCGGTTTATATGGACAGTAATGCCAAGTGCCGTCACCAGTGGCTCATAGAGTTCTCTCAGGAGCCAGCCAGCCTCGATGAATTTGCCAGTCTGTTAGACCAGAAGCTGCAGGAAATCAACAGCGATTACGAGGCCAAGCGCTTTCACGACGTTACCCTCCAGCATCTGGAGATAGTGAAGGCCAAGCCGGGACTCTTCAATGAATGGCTAAAGAGCAAGGGCAAGTTAGGTGGACAGCATAAGATTCCACGCTTGAGCAACAGCCGCAAGAACATTGATGAGATGCTCATGATGAACAAATAAAACAAGCTGCATGCTTCTTCCGCTGAAGTTGAAGTGATGCTGCGATATTAAGAAGATATAAAGAATGATTCAATTGAACGACATAAAGAGCAAGTTGAAGGCAAATTCACTGTTTCTGCCTTTCTACGTCTTAGCTTTCCTCATGTTGGCATCCTGTGCAAGATGGGACAGCCGGATGGTGGTTGGTTCGACGAAACTCCTCCTAAGGTGATTGGAGCTTCGCCAGCCGATAAGGGCGTAAATGTGAAGCAGAAGAAGGTGAATATCTATTTCGACGAATATATAAAGGTAGATAATCCTACCGAGAAAGTGGTTGTTTCGCCTCCGCAGCTCGAAGTGCCTGAAATCAAGGCTTCGGGCAAGCATATTCAGATTTCTCTGGTAGATTCGCTTAAGCCGAATACTACCTATACCATCGACTTTTCCGATGCCATCAGCGATAATAACGAGGGCAATCCGATGGGAAACTATACCTACAGTTTCTCTACCGGCGAGGTCATCGATACGATGGAGGTGTCGGGATATGTGCTCGAATCGGAGAATCTGGAGCCTATCAAGGGTATTCTGGTAGGTCTTTACGCTGATCATGCCGATTCAGCCTTCAAGACCAAGCCTATGCTGCGTGTAAGCCGTACCGACAGCCGTGGTCGCTTCGTCATAAAAGGTGTGGCTCCGGGCTCTTACCGCATCTATGCCCTGCAGGATATGGATGGCAACTATATATTCAGCCAGAAAAGCGAAAAACTCGCTTTTTCTCATGATATTATCGTGCCGTCAAGCAAGCCGGATGTACGACAGGATACTACATGGATTGATTCCTTGCATATCAAGTCGATAGATCAGGTTAATTATACTCATTTCCTACCGGATAATGTAGTACTCCGTGCCTTTACTGAACTGGTTTCCGACCGCTTCTTCCTCAAGGCAGAGCGTCAGAAGGCCAACTGCTTCTCGCTCTATTACAGTTATGGTGATTCTATCCTGCCACAGATCAAGGGCTTGAATTTTAATGAGAAAGATGCCTTTATTCTGGAAAAATCGGAGAAGAACGATACGCTTACCTATTGGCTCAAGGATACGGCGCTGGTCAACCAGGATACGCTGAATATAGAGCTTACTTACCGTATGACAGACAGTACGGGCGTGCTCCGCAACCAGACTGATACGCTCGAAATTCTTTCGAAGGAACCTTACGAAAAGCGTATGAAGGCGCAGGCTAAGGAACTGGAGAAATGGACCAAGAAGCAGGAAAAACTGAAGAAGAAGGGTGAACCTTATGATAGCGTGATGGCTGTAAAACCGCTTGATGTTCAGATGAGTGTCTCTTCTCAGCTCGATCCTGACAAGAATGTTATCTTCACCTTCAATACGCCGCTTGCCAAGGCCGATACGGCAGGCATTCATCTCTATGCCAAGCATGATACGCTATGGTATAGGGCACCGATGGAGTTTAAGCCGCTGGGCAACCGCAAGTATATTCTGAGAGGCGAGTGGCGTCCGGACATAGAATATAGTCTGGAGGTTGATTCTGCCGCGTTCCAGGACATCTACGGACTTGTATCTAAACCTGTGAAACAGGGTTTCAAGGTCAATTCCCTGGATACTTACGGCACGCTGCTCATTAATGTAACTCACGATTTCGACAATCATCCGCTCCTCGTTCAGCTACTCAATGCGCAGGATCAGGTGGTGAAAGAAGTGAAGGCAGTGAACGGTGTAGCCGAATTCTATTATCTCAAGCCGGAGAAGTATTACATGCGTCTGATAGTAGACCGCAACGGCAACGGCAAGTGGGATACAGGCTGCTATGATAAGGATGAACAGGCAGAAGAGGTGTATTACTATCCAGACGTGATAGAATGCAAGGCTAAATGGGATTTAACCGAGAGTTGGGATCCTACGGCCCGTGAACTTTCCCGTCAGAAGCCTGGTGCCATTACCAAGCAGAAGCCTGATAAAGAAAAGAAAGTTAAGAACCAGAATGCGCAACGTGCCAAGAAACTTGGCATCGAGTACATTCCTAAATTATAAAGAGTTATGAAAACGATCAAATCATTCGGGATTGCATTATTGCTACTTCTGGTCAGCACTACGGTGTCTGCCCAGTGTACCTTTCGTAATACAGCCTTCAAGTCGGGTGAGTTCCTTACTTACAATCTGTATTACAATTGGAAGTTTGTTTGGGTTAAAGCTGGTAATGCCAGTATGTCTATCGTCCAAACCACCCGTCATGGTAAGCCTGCTTATCGCGGTTCTCTTGTTACAAGAGGCAATAAGCGTGTAGATGATATCTTTGTGCTTCGCGACACTCTGCTCTGCTACAGCGGCACCGATATGGCGCCTATGTATTTCCGTAAGGGAGCTCACGAGGGCAAGCGCTATACGGTAGATGAGGTATTCTACAGCTATTCTGGCGGTAGGTGTCATCTCAAACAGCACCGTCAGCAGCATGATGGTAAGCATGTATGGAAGAATGCCACCTACGATGATTGTGTTTTTGACATGATGAACATCTTCCTGCGTGCCCGCAGTTTCAATCCTGCCAACTGGAAGAAGGGTTATACCGTAAAATTCCCTATTGCTGATGGAAAGAACCGCACTCCAGCTCAGATAAAGTTTGCTGGTAAGGTTACCATCAAGGCAGATAATGGTGTGAAGTACCGTTGCCTGCGCCTTGCCTATATGGAGTATGAGAATCGCAAGTATAAGAGAATCGTAGATTTCTATGTAACCGATGATGAGAATCATATTCCTATCCGTTTGGATATGTTCCTCAAGTTTGGTGCTGCCAAGGCATTCCTCGTAGGAATGAAGGGTGTGAGAAATCCGGTTTCTTCAATCGTGAAATAAGATAAAACAAAGCTCCCGATGCATCATGCATCGGGAGCTTTGTTATTAATATGGTTGTGCAAGCTGATTATTTCGGCAGCGATATGGTGAACTCCGACCATTTGCCTTTTTCGCTCTTTACGCTTACTTTGCCGCCATGGGCATTGATTACCTGCAGCACGTAGTTCAGGCCGATACCGAAGCCGCCACGGGTCTTCCGGGCGTCTCTTTCGTGCTCAGCAGCACGCTCAAAGCGGTTGAAGATGGTTTTCAGCTCACTTTTGGCTATGCCGATACCCTCATCGTATATCTTGATATATACATTTCTGTCATTCTCGGAGGTGGAAATCTGAATGTTGATTTCTTCCTTCGAGTATTTGGTGGCGTTATCTACAATATTGCTGATAGCCTCCTTCAGATATTCCTCATCTGCCAGTGCCGAAGTGGCTCCGAATAGGGTGGTGATATGAATCGGTTTCGTCGATTTCGCCTTGTATTTATCCACCACATCCTCTATCATCGCCTCCAGATCTATTTCAGCCTTCTGGATACTCAGTTTACCATGTTCCAGTTTTGAGATGGTAAGCAGGCGGTTAATGAGAGCAAGCAGATGCTGTGCCTCGTCTTCTACGATACAGAAATATTTCTCCTTCATTTCCGGCTTCTTCTCCAGTACGCCGCTGTGCAGATATTTGGTTCCCATGATGATAGAGGTGAGCGGCGACTTCATGTCGTGAACCATCGCATAGGAGAAATCCTCGCGCAGCAGGCGAACCCTTTCCTGCTCATCGATATAGTTGATTTGGTCGATAAGGCTCAGAATAATGACCACCATGGTGAGTAGAGAAGTGAGCAGGGTGATGCGACTCTGGTAGAGTGCCGAGAAAAAGGCATGCGCCCTCACATCGGCTGCCAGACTCCAGGGATTATCGTAGCCCATCTGGTGAACGCTCATTTGGAATGAGTTGTATATCCAGAAAAGTTGCATGCATAGTACGGCTACCAGCGCCATCGTACCGAGCATTTTGGTTCTGTTTGCCTTCATAATCAGGTGGTTTTAGTATTCTTTTTCTTCTTCATCCTCTTGTATCAGCAATGGTTCTATATTCTTCTTGAGAAGATAGAATCCATAGCCCATCATGCCCAGTCCCAGGATGCATACTAGAATGGTAACCCAGTTGCTGCCCAGGTTGAACGGAATCATATTGGATATGAGATAAACCGCGAATATAACGATGGAACTTCGGGTTTTGCAGTAAAGCCAGAAACCGTATAAGGTGCACGGGAGGGCTGCCAGGACGTAAAATATCCAGAGTGCCATTCCCTCGCCCGAACCTGCTGTCAGCGTAGTTGGCATAATCATGAGCAAGTATACAAGCAGAACGACCCATTTCTTCTTTCCGCTTTTCAGAAGTCTTCCAGAATGGCACCATAGAAAACGTAGGCTGAGATAAACGTGCCTACCAGCATCAGTGGGAGCAACTGGAAAAAGCCGAACTGGCTCATTTCTTTAGGTATAAAACGAATGCCTAAGTAGCTCATCAGGGCATAATAGGCGATGATAAAGCCCAGCATCGGCATAGAGCCGTAGAGCATGAGTTGCCATTTGCTCTCTGGCTTTACCTTGCCAAGCGTAAAACTCGAAAACTTGCCTTTATGAAAGGTAAACCAGATGATGAGTGTAGCTATCAGGGCGAAAGCTATGATGAAAGGAAACATTTCTGTTGTAGTCATATCTCCCTTGCTGTTGCCTGGCATGTGGTCACTACCTATATAGGCATAATACAGGCCAAAGCAGAAACCGCTTATCAGGATAGTGATGAAAAATTCAGCTATCAGGAGAAAGAAGTATAGTATCGCTTTTAACATATATGTTTGTCTTTAATAATCTGTTTTCTTTTCTATCATTCTGTATAGAGATGATTCGTTTTACTGATTTTCTGAGGCTTGAGATGCGTCTATTCTGCGATGAGTTTGAATCCCACACCTCTGATGGTTTTCAGTTCTACGCCCGGTTCGTCTTCCAGCGCTGTGCGGATTTTCTTGATGAATACATCGAGGCTTCTGGAAGCAAAATAGTCTTTGTCTTCCACTCCCCAGAACCGGCTCAATACGGCTTCGCGGCGCACCACCTCGTTTTTGTTTACTGCCAGCAGTTCCAGAATCTTTGCCTCTCGTGCGGTGAGCATTTTCTGTTTACCATCCTGCGTATCTTTCAGAGTGGCATGGTCGGCATCTAGAATGTATTTACCTAGTTTTATCTGGTTGCTGGCGTTTTCGCTGCGAGCTCCGGCTTTCAGTTGGAGCAGGCTATGTATATGAGCATCAAGCTCTTCCGGAATAAACGGCTTCTTCACATAGTTGTTGGCCCCGGCGGCATAACCTGCCTTCAGGTCTTTCGGCGAGGTGAGTCCGGTGGTAAACAGAATTATGGTTTTTCCGTCAACCTCGCGTATTTTCTTCACCATTTCTATTCCGTCCATGATGGGCATGTCGATATCAGATACGATAACATCGGGCTGAAAGTCTTGCCACACCTTCAGTCCTTCCTTGCCGTTTACGGCGGTTTTCACCTCATATCCTCCGATGATATCTTCGAAGCAACTTTTCTCCATATAGGCGAGGTTTTCATCATCCTCTACCAGGAGCAGTTTAGTATTTGCCATAATCTTTTCAGTTTTTGATGATTACAGTTGCAAAGATACATTTTTTTTGTGAAAGAGCCATATAAAGAGGTGGAGATTAACTTAAAGATAACATTCATTCCTGAACTTTTGAAGGCACTATGGATTAGGAACGGGGAGTGATTAGGGGTGGGTATAAATTAGGCACGGATTACGCGGATTACACGGATTTATGGCGCAACTGCTAATAAACCATATCATAATCTCTAATAAAGAGTCGTGTAATCTGTGTAATCCGTGCCTAAATAATTATTGCTTGTCCGAGTCGATGAGGCGAGTAGATGCTCTACTGCCACCTCCTGCGGAATATTCTTTTCTACGCAAACCTGCTTGCGGTAGAGGCTTACTCGGTTAGGACCGGCACCTACGTAGCCGTAATCGGCATCCGCCATTTCGCCTGGACCATTCACGATACAGCCCATGATACCTATCTTCAGACCCTTGAGATGCTTGGTTGCCTCCTTGATCTTGGCGATGGTTTCACGAAGATCGTAGAGGGTTCTGCCGCATCCCGGACAGCTGATATACTCGGTCTTGCTGGTGCGCAGACGGGCTGCCTGAAGTATTCCGAAAGCAGTTTCATCTATTGTCTGGGCAGGGATGTCTCCATTGTTCATCAGCCAGATACCATCGGTCAGACCATCAATCATCAAGGCTCCCATATCAGCAGCAGCCTCCAGCTGGAAGTCGCTCTTCTCCTCCTTGCCGTGCTGGTACATCTCGGCGAAAACCACAGGGTTCTTCAAGCCGGCATTCATCATCTCGTGAACCAATGCACGCTGGTCGCCCAGGCGGTTCTGATGATTGCTTACGCAGATAACCACTACCTCAGGATGAGCCTTCAGACAGGCGATATATTCCTCGGCAGGTGTACCAAACTGTAGGGTGAGGAACTTCACGTCTGCCTTGATGCTGGCGATGAGCGGCATCGCCATGGCAGGGAAGATAGGGTAGAGTTTGGCACCAGTCGTCTCTGGCTTGCTGTTCAGCGTCTCGTAAACGTTGTAATCTACGATGTAGTTCTGACCTGGCACAAACTGCTTAGGCATCTTGCCGCCAATATAGATATAATCAGGCGTAGCATCCTTGTTCTCACAAGCGGTGCTCTCGCCGTTGATTCGGTTGCTGATAACCACCGGAACGTTGCTGCCGCCGATATTGCCTACAGCCACGGTTTCGCGGCGGGTAGGGCGCAGCCAGTCGAATGAAGGACAAGCTGTGGCAGGAATCATCAGATGCCCCTTCTTCTTGCCGATGTAATCTACCAGATGGCGTGCCACAGGAATCTCTGCAGCCGGTTCCTCGCTCAGGCTTACACGAACGGTATCGCCGATGCCATCAGCCAGGAGGGCACCGATACCTACGGCACTCTTGATTCTGCCATCTTCGCCTTCGCCGGCTTCGGTTACGCCGAGGTGGAGTGGGTAGTTCATGCCTTCCTTCTCCATTTCTTCTACCAGGAGGCGCATGGAGCGAACCATCACAACGGTATTGGATGACTTGATGCTGATAACCACATCGTGGAAATTCTCCTTCTTGCAGATGCGCAGGAACTCGAGACAGCTCTCTACAATGCCCTCAGGGGTATCGCCGTAGCGATTACGGATGCGGTCGGAGAGTGAACCGTGGTTCACACCGATGCGGATGGCAGTATGGTTCTCCTTGCAGATGTTGAGGAAAGGTACGAAGCGATCCTCAATCTTCTGAAGTTCGTGGGCATACTCCTCGTCGGTATATTCCTGCTTGATGAACTTGCGGGCAGGATCCACGTAGTTGCCAGGATTGACGCGCACTTTCTCACAATAGAGAGCAGCCACATCGGCAACGTTAGGATTGAAGTGAACATCGGCTACGAGCGGAGTCTGATAGCCGTCGGCACGGATGCCGGCATTGATGTTTTTCATGTTCTCTGCCTCGCGGGAACCCTGAGTGGTGAAGCGCACCAGCTCGCCACCAGCCTTGATAATCTCCTCAGCCTGTCGCACGCAAGCCTCGGTATCATTGGTGTTGGTGGTGGTCATCGACTGGATGCGGATAGGATTATCGCCACCCAGGTCGATGGCTCCGATATGTGCCACAGAAGAGGCACGGCGGGTATAATTGAATAAATCTACCATAATATATAAGATAAGATATGCCCCAAAAGAATGGGGCATATCACATATTAGATTAATTACACTTGAAGTCGTATTTCACCTCAGCCAGGTCCTTGTTGGCCTTCTCGATCTTGGCACCGAGACCCGCCTTCCAAGCCTCTACCTTCTGAGCCACTTCCTCATCGGCAAGGGCAATCATTTCAGCAGCGAGGATGGCAGCGTTCTGAGCCGCATTCACACCAACAGTAGCTACAGGAATGCCAGGAGGCATCTGGATGATGCTGAGCATGGCATCAAGACCATCGAGCATACCCTTGATAGGCACGCCGATTACTGGCAGAGGAGTAGATGCTGCGATAACACCAGGAAGGGCGGCAGCCATACCGGCAGCAGCGATGATAACCTTCACGCCACGCTCCTTGGCTCCCTTGGCGAATGACTCTACTGCATCTGGAGTGCGGTGAGCAGAGAGGGCATTCACCTCGAAAGGAATCTGGTTGTCGTTCAACCACTTACATGCTTTTTCCATAACAGGCAGATCGCTTGTACTGCCCATAATAATGCTTACTAATGGTTTCATTTCTTCTTATATTTTATTATAAACTTTATATTACCAATATAGCACAGGCGGTGCCTATCAGGAATCCTGCAACTACCTGTGACAGCGTATGTTGTCGGAGTATCATGCGGGCACTTCCTACTGCGCCTGCCATCATCAGCACAAGGCAGAGCCACCACAGCGGATTGAAATTGAAGGCTACAGAATAAGACACCAGAGCTCCTGCCACACCTCCGATGGCTGCCGTATGGGTGCTGATCTTCCACCATACATTGATGAAGGCGCAAATCATCTGTATCGCCAGCGCCACCACTACGATGATACTGATGACGCGAGGCGTATTGCGGTATTCCATCCAGAAAAAACAGCCGAAGTAACATACGATAGAGAGGATGTAAGGCACAATACGACGCTCCTTCTTGCCCAGTTCACGCGAGGTCCAGCCTTGAACCATGCGGTAGAGGTGGATGAGTAGCGATGGAGCTACGACGGTCAGGAGATAGACCATGCCCAGCATCACCAGTTTGTATCCTATCGGTAACAGCGACATATAACTGAAGATGAACAGAGCAATCAGTCCTACCATCGGCAGATAGAAGGGCGTGAAGATCATGCTCATGATGCGTGCTGTCAATATGATATTCTTCTCTTTCATAACACTAATAACGTATATATTCTTTTTATCTCTCAAATATTTTGTGGTGGGCCCCGGTTTCTTCCTGACTCATACCACTATCTTATTTCCTGAGTCGTGCCACCGGTATGCCCAGTTGCTCCCTATATTTTGCCACCGTACGTCGTGCGATAGGGAATCCCTTCTCCTTCAGCAGTTTGGCAAGTGCATCATCGCTGATCGGCTTTTTCTTGTCTTCTTTCTCGATGATGTCGTGTAGGGCAATCTTGATTTTGCGGGTAGACATCTCTTCGCCGTCTTCAGTGGTGTAGCTGTCTGTGAAGAAGAACTTCAGCGGGAAGGTGCCCCATTTAGTCTGGGCATACTTCACGTTGCTCACTCTCGAGATGGTACTTATGTCCAGTCCCGTGCGTTCTGCTACATCCTTCAGGATCATCGGTTTCAGGTCAGCCTCGTCTCCATCCAGGAAAAACTGCCGCTGTATGTCGATAATTGCCTTCATGGTGACGATGAGGGTATGTCTTCTCTGCTTGATGGCTTCGATGAATCCCTGTGCCTTGTCCACCTTTTCCTTGGCGTAGAGCAGGGCTTCCTTGTCGCTCCGGCTCATCTTGTCTTTATGCTTCCTGTAGGTGTCAATCATGTCGGTGAATGATGGCGAAACCGTCAGTTGCGGAATGTTGCCACGGTTCAGCGAGAATGTAATCGTTCCGTCGTCATTGGTGTCGATGATGAAGTCGGGGGTAATCTGCTGCATGTTTCTTCCCTCTGTTTCGCCCATCGATGCGCCCGGTTTCGGGTTCAGCTTTCTGATTTCTGCCTGCAGGGTTTCTACCTGTGTATCGTTCAGTTCCAGTCCTGCCTTGATCTTGTCCCAATGTTTCTTGGTAAACTCGTCAAAATAGTCGGTAAACACCTCTTCCATCGTTTTGCGGAGCACACCTCTCGGCAGTCTCTTAACCTGCAGCAGGAGGCATTCCTGCAGACTTCTTCCTCCTACACCGGCTGGGTCGAAGGTCTGTAGAATGTGGAGCACGTGCTCGATGTCTTTTTCCGTAACATCGATGTTGTGATAGATAGCGAGTTCATCGCAGATGCTGTCCAGGTCCTTGCGGAGCAGTCCGTCGTCATCCAGTGAACCTATGAGATATTCCATTACTTCCTTCTCCTTGTCGCTGAGCGGCTGCATGTCCATCTGTTCCTTCAGCTTATCATAGAAAGAGGTAGTGTCGCCGTAAACCATTTCTTCGTAGTCAGCGCTGTCCTGGTTGTTGTATCTGTCTGTATTGTAGTCAGGCATCTGGTCGTCTTTTCCGATGCTTTCCAGTGCCTGGTCCAGTTCGTCTTTTCTTTCTTCTTTTTCAGATTCAGCCTCGTAGGCATCCTCATCGCTGCTGTTGTCGTACTCATCATCTGCGGGCGAATCATCATTGGCGACATTCTCGTTGAGCATGTCGTCTGGGTTCTCGCTTTCCAGAGCGGGATTATCGTCCAGTTCTGCATTGATACTGTCTTCCAGTTCCGTGAGCGGCATTTCCAACAGTTTCACCTGCAGCATTTGCTGGGCTGAAAGTCTTTGAAGTTGCTGTAACTTCTGTGCCTGTGTCTGTATGAGTTTTTGAGCCATAATTACTTAAAGTATTCTTTTAGTTCGTTGGCAAGCTGGTAAAGCTTGTCTGGATTTCCGTTTCCGTATTGGTGCCAGATGTCGCTGCATGCTTCTAGCAGCGGGTGTATCAGCACATCTTCGCGGTTGAGATAGGGGTCGCAGTACATGAATACGCCCATCGCCTCGGCAATGACCTTCGGTGATGTCCTGATGAGTTTTCCCAGGTCGATGATTTCCGGTGTTTCCGGCACCATGGTGATTGGTGTGAGCTGGAAGTAGAGATCGAGGATGATGATGAGTTTCACGGGGGTGAGCGATGGTTCACTTTCCAGTGGTTCCCAGTTTTTCTCGAATGTTTCCTTCACTTCCACTCCCTCGAAGAACTGTATGGCGTTTCCGCAGCCGTTCATCTGCCTGATGCGCTGTATATCGCGCTTCAGTTTCTGTGGCTTATCGGCATACTTCTCCCATAGTCGCTTGATTCTCGGAGTCACCATTCTGAGTTTGAACATCTGTTCGTGCAGAAACTCAGGTGGAATATGCAGTTCCAGGCTCAAGTCGACCATCCCTTTCGAATAGAGAGGTTTCACGCCCATGGGCTTCTTCTGGTACAGCTGCAACAGCAGGAGCCAGTATTCTTCGTTCCAAAGAGGATGTCTTGCCATAATTTCCTATCTTTATATATCTTCTGCAAAATTACGACTTTTCGTTGGTAAAACAAAATAATTTGGCGGTTATTTTCAGAAAAAATAAAGAGCGCAACTTCGAATGATTTCGAAATTGCGCTCTTCTAATACGATATTCCCAAATTTCTCATAACTCAAGGGCTTTTTGTTACCCTTTCCATTACGAAGCCCGAAGCAGCAATTCTGCTCAGGCGTCATCTTTGGTTATCCCATACATTTGATCTTTTTACCTTCAACTCACCTGTTGAATTATCCTGTTGTCCTTGAATAAACAATCTTTTCTTTACCTTTAAACTAAAACCTAATAAAAAAACAACTAACAATCTTAAACCTAAAAACCTAATAACCTAAACTTTTTGTCGTCCTTGAATAAACAATCTTTTCTTTACCTTAACTAATACCGTTTCTCTGAATAAACAATCTTAAATTTACCTTTAAACTAACTAATAACCTAAAACAACTAACAATCTTAACCTAAAAACCTAATAACCTTTTTGTCTTATTGACGATGCAAAGGTACGACGATTTTCCGAACCCACCAAATGTTTTAAGAGAAAATCACATAAAAAAGCCTCTTTTTTGATATAAATCAACTATGTGTGTGCGCACACACGTGCTATTTAACAGCTATTTGATGTATGTCAACCATTTTAACACATTTCTTATGTCTGAAGCTTGTTTGGGAGCTTATACCTTATTATATATGCCTCTTCATTATATATGCCTCTTCGCTCATGAACACGGCGATGGTCTTGAGGCGCAGATAGTCTTCCGATAGGTAGATGAGTCCCTTGTTGCCCCAGTTCTTGCCCCATGAATTGCGGCAGACGTAGAATCTCTGCTTGCCTTTCATGAAGGAACCTATGATTTCCATCACATGATCATCGGTGGTGCGAAGCTGTTCAAACTCCTTCTGTCGCGATGCCTGGGTCACGGGGCGTTCCGTCGGCTGTATGTCTACACAGTTCTTCCTTGGTTCCTTGAAGCCAGGTTCGCTGATGTCACCTTCCCAGCATACCGGGTGTCCTTTTTCTACCGCCTTCCTGATGTGGAGCATCAGCTCGTCGAGCGGAAGGTTCAGATAGGCATCGTGCATCCGGTTATCGGGAATCTCGAGTGCAAAGTATTCTCTGTAAGGATGATGCGAGAAACTGGTGAGCGATACATACTCCTCGGGATAGCATACGCTGTGGGCAAACTCTTGAGGGGTATATTCGGCACCCAGCATGTGTACGGCCTTGGCAGGCATGTAGCCTATTTCTGCGTCAAACAGGTCGTTCAGTTCCTCCTTGAGCTGGCTGATGCCCGCTTTCTTCGAGATGGCGCCATCGCACAGTTTCTGCACCTTGCGGCAGAGCACCTTGTAGTTCACGTGCTTCGGATCTTCATAGCTGTCGTAAGGTTGTGCACCATACTTATCTATATAATGTATCAGCATCGGGGCAGTACCGCGCAGGCTGATGTTCTTCTTTCCCTGTGCAAAGTAATATTCCAGTGCCTGTTCTTCCAGCATCATGCGGGCTATGTAGGCGATGGAGAGATTCACGGAATCCCCCTTCATGATGTGCTCGCTTTCGATGGTGGCAAGCATGCCGTATGCCCAGCAGAGTTCGCTGTTGCCCTGGTCCTTGACGGGCGTCGTACTGATCAGGTGGATATGCTCCGGAAGATAATCCTCGCCTCCACCTGTCTCTGAGATACCGGCTCGCTGCTGTCTGTATCCGCAACCGGCGAATACAAGCAGAGCGAGTCCTATGGTTATAATGTTCTTTCTTTCCATGCCGCAAAAATACAAAAAAGATTTTAATCTGTGGCATTAATCTTTCTTAAAACGCCATGGGTTATTAAAATTTCTTGTCATAGCCTGATGCAGGAATCTCCGGCTGGTTGACTGTGAACGACATATTGTTAGGGTAGGTGTAGAGCGGACCGGTATAGGTAGTCTTCTTTCCGATGACCAGGTGTACGTTGTCAAAGTTGACGGTCTTTACTGCTTTTCCTTCCTTGTCCTTTCCAGTAGTTGTTATATGAATGTCGGTTACATCATTGTCGGTCAGAAGGGTGTAGAGGGTGAATTTGATGTATGGGTTCTGGTATTTTTGGGGGTCGAAAGTCCAACTTCGGGTGATGGTAGCCTTTTCTTTGCAGAATCCGGTAGAAGGATTGAACACCGTGCCGCAGCTTCCGCTTATCGTGATATCCTGCGTATTGGTAGTAAGAGGCATCGGGTCGGTAGCTTGCAGTCTGAAACAGCTGACGGCACGTTTCAGCGAAACATTCTGTGTTACGGCTTTGCTGCCCGATTCCACCTTGATATCCTGAAGGGTATACGCCATATCGCGTACGATGTTGTTGGCAAAGGTCATTTCATACCTTGATTTTACTTCGATTCGTTCTTCCTGCTGCAAATCAGTTTTTGCTGCTACGGCAACGAGCGTGTATTCTCCTGCCGGCACCTGCAGGCTGACGTTTCCGAATTTGTCATCCCAGTTTTCCTGTCTTACGGTATAGCCGGCAGTAGTTTCATCTCCTTTCGGAATGAGACATACTTGCAAATCTGTGTAGAGTTTTGCATCCTTGAGCGATTGCTTGCTCCCGTCGGCTCTTGTTCTGGCAAGATTGCTCTCTTCATCCTGACCGATAGGCACAATGGAGCTTTCGAAGAAGCAGAATCTTACTTCTTGGTTCTTGACTTGTGGTGTTGTTTCAAGCATCACGTTTTCTTGTGTGCAACTAACCGTTGTGGTCATTGCCAGGAACAGAATCATTCCTGATGTAAAAACATTCTTCATCTGCTTTCACTTTGGTTAATAATACCAGCCGTAAGACTGGATAGGATTCATATAAAAAGAAGAATATCCTAGGGATATATTCTTATTTATAGGCAAATATAGACAAATAATCGTGATTGATTTGTCAATATAATCGAATTTATGTCATTTTTTCTCCATTTTTCTGTGTTTTGTCTTCATTTTGGTGTAACTTTGTACCCGAAAAAAGATAATTGCATTCATGAATACAAAGATAAACGAATTTGAAGTGATGGCACCAGTGGGCTCACGCGAGTCACTGGCTGCTGCCATACAGGCTGGTGCCGACTCCGTATACTTTGGTATCGGCAAGTTGAACATGCGTTCCCATTCAGCCAACCATTTTACCATCGATGATTTGCGTGAGATTGCTGCTACCTGCAACGAGCATGGTATCAAGACCTATCTCACCGTCAATACTGTCATCTACGATAACGACATCCCAACGATGAAGGAAATCATCGATGCTGCCAAGGAGGCAGGCATCTCTGCTGTCATCGCCAGCGATGTGGCTGTAATGAGCTATTGCAATGAAGTGGGCGAGGAGGTTCATTTATCCACACAGTTAAATATCTCAAACACAGAGGCTTTGAAGTTTTATGCACGCTTTGCTGATGTTTCCGTACTGGCACGTGAATTGAACATGGACCAGGTGAAGCACATCCATGAGCAGATAGAGCAGCAGAACATCTGCGGACCTATGGGCAAGCAGATCCGCATCGAAATGTTCTGTCATGGTGCTCTGTGCATGGCTGTATCGGGCAAGTGCTACATGAGTCTCGCTAATGCCAACCGCTCTGCCAACCGTGGCGAGTGTGTGCAGATCTGCCGCCGCAGTTATACTGTTACAGATAACGAAACTGGCAACCAGCTTGAAATCGACAACAAGTATGTGATGAGTCCGAAGGACCTGAAGACCATCCGCTTCATCGACCGCATGATGGATGCCGGTGTGCGCGTCTTCAAGATTGAAGGCCGTGCCCGTGGTCCTGAATACGTATATACCGTAGTGAAATGTTATAAGGAGGCGATAGCTGCCGTGCTCGACGGAACCTTTACCGAGGAGAAGAAGGATGAGTGGGATGAGAAACTCGCCACCGTCTTCAACCGTGGTTTCTGGGATGGTTATTACCAGGGGCAGACTCTCGGTGAATGGAACAAGCATTACGGTTCCGTAGCTACCGAGAAGAAGGTGCTCGTGGGCAAGGTGATGAAATATTTCTCTAAGTTGGGTGTGGCAGAAGTAGCCGTAGAGGCATCTACCTTCGACAAGGGCGAGAAACTGCTGATTACGGGTAACACTACCGGTGTGATGTATCTCCATGCCGATGAAATCCGCTACGACCTGAAACCGGTAGAAACAGCGCAGCAGGGCTGGAGAGTTTCCATCCCTGTACCAGATAAGGTACGCCCTAACGACAAGCTCTATAAGTTGATAACAGTAAACGAAATTAAAGAAATAAAATAATGGCAACAATTAATGAATTGCAGGATGAAGTAGTAGAGGAGTTCCAGGATTTCACCGACTGGATGGACAAATATCAGATGCTCATTGACTTGGGCAACGAGTTGGCTCCTCTCGACGAGAAATACAAGAACGAGCAGAACCTTATCGACGGCTGTCAGAGCCGCGTATGGTTGCAATGCGATTATGTAGATGGCAAGCTCGTATTCACTGCCGATAGCGATGCGCTCATCGTAAAGGGTATCATCGCCCTCCTCATCCGTGTGTTGAGCGGTCATACCCCAACCGAGATTATGGATGCCGACCTCTATTTCGTAGAGAAAATTGGTCTGAAAGACCATTTGAGTCCAACCCGCAGCAATGGTCTTCTGGCGATGATCAAGCAGATTCGCATGTACGCCCTTGCCTACAAGACCAAGGAGGCAGAGGCTTAACCGCCTCTGATTATATTATATATAATAAGGTACTGAAGTTTCGCAAGTGAATAAATATCAACTTGCTTGTTTATAAATATACATATTACGTAGCGTATGGGCAACAGGATTACTTTCGATGAAATCAGCCAGCAACTCT
>QSCI01000042.1:0-27857 GCA_003463005.1 Segatella copri
TTGCCAAATTTGCTAACGATGCTTCATCAATGGTTCACTTGCGTTCATCTCCTTGACACATACCTTGCCAACCTTACGGAAGGCTTTCAATTGTCGTTCACTACCCATCAGTTTCCATCAGAGCAGCACAAAGTGGTTTGCAATCAGCACCTGCATGCCGAATGCGGTGGGTCTGCCACCATCTCTCTAGAAGTTACGACAGAAATCTATCAAATATAGCCAATATCGGATTCTATTCTGTCTCAGGACACACTTATCTGCTGCAAATTTACGATTATTATCTGAATCATGCAAGAAAAATGGGAGAAATGTTTTATAAAGTATCTTATAATCAAGGTTTTTGTTCTTTGTTGGGCTTGGGGACGGTTCTGAAAAAAAAGTCACAATACCTAGCTGATAGAGTTGGGTATTGTGACTTTGCTTTTTGTTATATGTGTTTATTCGATACTCTCTTCTATCGACTTCAATACGTAGTCGAGAATCTCATCGGTGTGGCAGAGGGAGATGAAATTACCCTCAAACTGCGATGGGCTGACGTAGATGCCACGGTCCAGCATGTTGCGGAAGTAGCGGGCGAAACGTTCCTGGTCGCTCTTCTTCGTATCCTGGAAGTTGCGCACAGGCTGGTCGTTGAAGAACATCGTGAACATCGTGCCTACGTGGTTCACCTGGATGCCCTTGCCTTCTACTATCTTCTCAAGACGGGAGAGGAAGCGGTTGCTGCGCTCTTCGAGGAGTTCGTAAACGCCCGGTTCGCCCAACTGCTTCAAGGTTTCATAACCGGCTGCCATCGCTACCGGGTTGCCACTCAGGGTGCCTGCCTGATAAACTGGACCTTCTGGAGCCAGAACACTCATGATGTCGGCTCTACCTCCGAAGGCTGCGGCAGGGAAGCCGCCACCAACAATCTTTCCTACGGTAGTCATATCCGGAGTGATGCCGAATCGCTTCTGGCACCGCCATAAGAGAGACGGAAACCGGTGATAACTTCATCGAATATCAGGATGGCGCCATGCTCCCGGGTAACCTTGCGGGTAGCCTCGATAAACTCACGGGTTGGAGGAACCACACCCATGTTGCAGGCTACCGGTTCGATGATGAGCGCAGCTACCTTGTCGCCATTCTCGGCGAAATACTTCTCCAAAGCCTCGGTATCATTGTAGGGCAGTACCACGGTATATTGGGTGAAACCGGCTGGTACTCCGGCAGATGATGCATTGTTGAGCTTGGCTACGGCCGAACCGGCGCTTACCAGAAGATGATCGGCATGACCATGATAGCAGCCCTCGAACTTAACGAGGATATCGCGACCGGTGAAGCCACGAGCCACACGGATGGCTGACATGGTAGCCTCGGTTCCGCTGTTAACGAAGCGCAGGCGCTCCATGGATGGGAAGGATTCTCTTACCTTCTCGGCAAGGGTGGTTTCGGCAAGGGTAGGGATGCCGAAGCTGCTTCCGTGGAAGATGGCATCGGATGCTGCCTGGCTCACCTTGTCGTTGTTATGACCTAGAATAAAGACGCCCCATGACATGCAGAAATCGATAAACTTGTTGTCATCGATATCGTAGATGTATGGACCCTTGGCGTCACGGACGAAGAGCGGGGTGGTTCCTACGCTCTTCAGGGCTCTTACTGGCGAATTTACTCCGCCAGGTATTATCTGTTTTGCCTGCTCGAAAGCGGCGGCTGAGTTTTTTCTTTCTTTCATATTAACCTATCTTAATATTCCATTCTTCTGCTTTTTCTATAATCTCCTTGGCATAATAGGTGATGATGTACTGGGCACCGGCACGCTTGATGGCGATGAGGCTCTCGAATGCTACACGGCTCTCATCCAGATAACCGAGCTTGGCGGCTGCCTTCAGCATCGAATACTCGCCACTTACCTGATAGGCTACCATAGGGATGTTAGGGAACTTCTCTACGCCGCGGGCTATCATGTCGAGATATGGCATCGCTGGCTTCACCATCGTCCAGTCGGCTCCTTCTTCTATATCGGCAGCAATCTCATCGAGACCCTGGTCGTGGGTGCGGAAGTCCATCTGGTAGCTCTTTCTGTCTCCGAAACTTGGAGCTGAATCGGCAGCATCTCGGAATGGACCGTAGAAGGCTGAGGCGTACTTGGCAGAATATGCCAATACCTTGCATTGTTTGTCGAGACCACCTTCACGAAGACGGTTCTTGATGGCTTCTACCTGTCCGTCCATCATGGCTGATGGTGCTACGAAGTCGGCGCCTGCCTTGGCATGAACGTAGGCTTCTTCGGCGAGCAATGGGAGGGTAGAATCGTTATCTACATCGTGATGATGCAGGAGTCCGCAATGACCATGACTGGTGTATTCGCAGAGGCAGACGTCGGTGAAGACGATGATGTCCTTGCCAAACTCTGCCTTGATGGCTTTTACGGCACGGGCGATGAGGGCATCATCGGCATAGGCAGCGCTGCCTCGCTCATCCTTCTGCTCATCAGGAATCACTCCGAAGAGGAGCACCTTGTTGATGCCGAGGTTCTTGATTTCTTCGATGTCCTTCAGAAGGGTATCGATGCTGAAGCGATAGATGCCTGGCATGGTGGAAATCTCTTCCTTCTGGTTCTCGCCCTCTACTACGAAGTAAGGGTAGATGAAGTCTGCGGCACTCAATGATACATCGGCATACTTGTCGCGAGTAGCCTGGTCTTTACGTAATTCTCTAAATCTTTTCATATCTATGTCTGTTTTTTATAATGTTGAATGTTGAATGTTAAATGTTGAATTAGGCTTGCGCCCTTCTAACACTTGAATTGACTTTCACTTCGTCCGTCGAACGTTGTTTCTTCATTCTTCGTTCTTCACTTTCATCACTTCTTCCAGATGCGCCTGGGTGATAGGACCACGGGTGATGAACTCGGTGTTCTCAGGCAACTTGCCATACAACTTGATGAAGTTGTCGATGGTAGAAGGCGATGTGAAGACGATGCGCTTGAAATGGTTGAGATTCACACGGCGCGGATTCTTCGGGAGTTCATTGTTGTAAACAATGGCGCTTAACACGTCGAAACCTAATTCCTGTAAAGCCAAAGGAATGTCTTCTGGTGACAGAGATGAATGAGGATAGAAAACTAATCTATTTTCATACCGATACACGAAGTCTGCTAACTCGTGATCATAATTATCTAAATCCATCTTTTCAAACAATTCAAAAGAATGCTCGTATTGTGGTCTTGCAGCATCAAGTCTTTCTTTCTCTTTTTTGAACCATTCTATCACCCCATAGCGATTGTCTTGCTCTACCTGTATAACATTTTTGACGCCAGCCTTATGTAAAGCCTCTGTCGTAGTATCACCAATGGAGATAAACACATGCTTTTCTTGCTCTTTGAATATCAAATCGTAGTCTTCAAGTGTTGCTTCAACGCCATATTGGCTTGTAAAGATATAATATAAAGCTTGACTTTCATCCCACTCACAATACTTGGTAAAACATTTTCCATCGTATTGCTTACAATAATTATCTTCGAGGATTTTCGTAAAATAACTTGGGTGATAACTAATCTCTATCAGCGGCGTATAGGTGTAATCTGCCTTGCGCTTCTCTATGGCAGGAAGTGTACCAGTATAGAGCGTTGGCTTGATATCCGATGCCTGATGATGCTTCAATCCTGCCACGTAGCCGATGAGGGCGATGAGAGGGGTCGGGAGATTCTGCATCTCGCCGTTTCTCAGATTCCAGAGGGTGGTCTCGAAGGTCTGTTCGTCTGGACGGCTCACGTTGTAGGTGAGGAGAACAGGGGTGTTGAATGCCCAGCCTTCCTTGTCGATGAGCTGGGTAGCGATGACCTGCAGCTGTTTGGCACCCATATAATACACCAATGTTTCTGCATCGGGAGTTACGGGTTGCGGAGTATGACCGCTGACCAGGGCAACGCTTGATGAGAAGTCGCGATGGGTGAGACTGATTTTCTGGGATGCGGCAAGGGCTGAGGCGGTGGTGATGCCAGGGATGACATTCACTTTTATCAGATTACTCTCCAGGTATTCGATTTCCTCGCTGCCGTGGGCGAAGATCATCGGGTCGCCACCTTTCAGACGAACCACGTTCTTTCCCTCTCGTGCTGCTTCGAGCAGAAGACGGTTGATGTCTGCCTGCTCCTTGTGATGATAGCCGGCACGCTTGCCCACGTAGATCTTCTCGGCTTTCTTATTTGCCAGATAGGAATCGTCGATGAGGTCGTCGTAGAAGATGATGTCGGCGGCATCGATGGCCTTTGCTGCCTTGATGGTAAGAAGGTCCGGGTCGCCGGGACCGAAGCCGACTAGTGAGACGGTGCCTTGCTTATCGAGAATGCTCTTAGAAGCGAATGCCTGCTTCAAGTCGCTTCCTTTCTTTGCGGTGATGGCAAGGAAGCCCTGTAATGGATGGGTTGGGAAAGGGAGCACTTCGGCGATTTCATCCTCCATGCCGAGTCGCTTCAGGGCACAGGTTGCAACGATGGCAGCATCGTATTTGCCATCTTTTACCTGCTGAACCCTTTCTTCAATACAGCCACGTATACCTTTGATAGTCAGGCCTGGACGTAATTCGTTTAAACCTTTCTTGCGGAGCGGACTGCTGGTTCCGATGATACTTCCGGCAGGGAGTTCTGCCAGTTTCTTGTGATTTCTGCTTACGAGCGAATCGGTGGTGTCGAAAGCAGGGAATAGGGCGATGACTTCGATATCCTCAGGCAGAGGATAAGGCAGGTCTTTCGCCGAATGGATGGCGATGTCGGCATCTCCCTGACGGATGGCATCGTCGAGTTCTCTCGTAAAGATATCAGCAGGAGCTTCACCGTTCAGGAGTGAAATCTGCTGGTTCTTGTCGCCGTAAGATTCCAAGTATTTAATCTCGTAGGCGAGTTCCGGGAAGTTCTTGAAAACCTCCTCTACTTGCAGTCGGGAGAGACGACTGCCTCTTGCAATAACTCTAATCTTTTTATTCATCTTTTAAAAATGTCGGTTAAGTTTATGAATAAAATTATTATGAAATATATTTTTTTCTCCTTTCCAAAGCCTCCTGCATCTCCTGAATCTCTTCTTCGATGATGGCTTCGGCTTTCTCTACTTCGGCTCCTCTCACTTCGATGTTCTCACGCACTTTCTTCTCCACGTCTCTGATGTTGTAGAGCTGGACGTTGGGGAGTTCGCTGAGGCGGGAATCGATGTCGCGAGGGAAGGCGAGGTCGATGGCGAGCAGGCGTTTCTGCTCTGGGATGTCTTCCTTGCGGATGATGAGATGAGGGGCTGAGGTGGCGCTGATGAGGATATCGGTCTGTGCCAGGAACTCCTGCTTCTCATCCAGCGTATATACCTTGATGCCGAGCGGATCGGCTAGGTAATGTGCCTTGATCTGACTGCGGTTGGCGAGGAACACCATCTTGGCTCCTTTGTTCTGTAGGAACTTCAGGATGTCGGCAGTCAGTTTGTTGACACCGATAATCGTGATTCTCGCGTTCCTTAAATCTACATTCCCCAAAGATTCGATAATCTCGAGGGCTGCAAGACTATGGGATACGGCACCATGGGAAATCTCGGTTTCGTTGCGAACCCGCTTGCCAACCTGCAATGCGCTTTGGAAAAGGCGATGGAGTTCGGCGGTCAACGGGCGCTGAGCCTTGGCTGTATAGTATGCTTCCTTTACCTGTCCCTGAACGGCTCTTTCGCCAACGATGGCTGATTCCAAGCCCGATACCACACGGAAGAGATGGCGGGCTACCTCATCGGGAACTTCGCCTTCGCCGTAGTATATCTCGCTGCGGTTGCACGTCTTCAGGAAGATATAAGGAACTTCCTCATCCGGTTGGCTGCTGATATAAACATTATGGGGAATTCTGTTTGTCTTGTTGATATGACTTCCTTGTATTTCCAAGAGTGTATCTTGTAGAAAATCATCGAAGACTCTTTCCTGCTCCTTGATGTCGGTTCCTTCAGCGAACTGGCTTTGGTCAATCGATTTGTAATGTATCATTTTCTATCAACTCTTTTATTCTGTTTCTTACTCGGATGCTTCTTTTCACATCCCTCGAATCGCTTCCCACGGCAATGGTGAGGTTGTCGTTGCGATAGATGGCGGGCGAGATGAAATCACACTGTGCCGGATCATCGCAGACACTGGTCAGGATATGCCGTTCGGCTGCGAGCTGTTTAATCTGATGGTTCAACTCGTGGTCGCCTGTGCAGACGAAGAGGAGTTGCACGCCATCCAGGTCGCTCGGCTCGAAAGCCTTCTCTATTGTTTGGAAGGGTAGTGCCTTGAGCTCATCTGTAATCTCTGGTGCCACCACCGTAGCTTGGTCGGTGAAACGGGCGAGAATCTGAGCCTTGTGGGTCGCTACCTTCCCTCCGCCAACGATGAGTATGTTGGCGGAGACGATTTTAATCGTTATTGGAAGATAGTCCATTTAGACATAGATTGAATTTTATTTCTTTTTGATGAGAACCTTCCAGTAGTTTTCTACTTTCTCGGTAAAGAGGATGGTATGGCCCTCGTTCTTCACACTTCCCGGTACGTTCTCGATAGGAGCACCGTCGTCGAGGAGAATCTCCAGAATCTGTCCGCTCTGCATTGGGGTGAGAGCAATCTTCGTTTTCACGAAGTTCATCGGACACATCACGCCTCGGAAATCCTTCTTAACATCAGGGGAGATTGCTTCTGGTTCTCCCGCAGATGTTTTTTGTTCATTCTCGCTTGTGTTTTTTTGTCCCACAGATTTCACAGATGACACAGATTTTTCTTCATCCTCGCTTCTGTTTCTTTGTCCCACAGATTTCACAGATGACACAGATTTATCTTCATCCTCGCTTCTGTTCTTTTGTCCCGCAGATTTTTCCTTTGAATCTGTGTTATCTGTGAAATCTGTGGGACTTTGAACAGCAGGGAGCTTGAACTGAAGCGAATCGTCCATGTTCTGATAGAGATCGTTGAGCAAATCAGCGAGTTCATCGATCAATGACTTTTGCTCAATCAATGATTCGTTGTTTCTTGCCTTATCGGTCAATACCTTGAACTTCTGAGGGATGATACCGACTGCGATGAATTCCTTCTCGAAACCTTGATATACATCCTCGTCGGTGCGTGGGTCGAGACCACGAGTAACGAGCAGCATCCGGTTCTCCGAGAACACGATGTCGTGGAGGAGTTTCTCTATCTTGCCGGTATTCTGCTTGCCGTCGGACAGCAGCTGTTCCACTTCCTTCCGCTTCTCTCTGATGGTATCCTGGTCGATTTCGATGATATCGAAGAGGCCGGCTGAACACTCTGCCTTACCGTATTTGATGAGCGAGAACTTCTCGTCATCTCCGAAATCGAAGAAGGTATCAGGCTCTTCTGAATAAGGAGCCACCTCCTTGTATTTCGCAATCAGGTCCTTCACGATGTTCACGCCTCTCTTTGCCACATAGTCGTAATAATCGGCATAGTTGGCTTGTTCGGCTATCACATCACGGAGATAATCCTCTACGAATGCCGGAATCTTCTTGGCGGCGATATAACCCTGCTGCAGGTCAATCTCGTGCTTGCCCTTTACCGGAAGCCAGATGGTGTAGGCAGGATATGGGTCATCGCCCACGCGTCCTACACGCCCGCTGAAACCTAAATCTCCCCAGGTGGCTAGCGCACAGATGTTGGTACAGCCGTTCATGCGGAGTTCGAAGTCAGGAATGGCATCGAGGTTCAGATTGCTATTGAGAAGTTGCTTGGCGATACCGTCGATGGCACCCTTTGGCAAACAGATGCCGAGGCGGCAGGTATCGGCTCCCGTACAGCAGGTGAGGTTGGTAACCACCACAGGATAATCTATCTGATAGACGCCCAGTTTCTTGAAGAAGGCGTAGATGTTGGTGAGATATTCCTCTGGGATATTTCGTACCTGAATCTGCTCTTTCTTGGTGAAACGGATTACATCGTTGCCATAGTTGCCCAGGTATTCGGCTACTTCTGCGAAGAAATCCGTGGAGTTGTTGCCGTGGCGCAATGGGATGTAGGCATACCAGAGGTTCTCTTTCAAGCCCTCGGCATTGGTCTGCTTGTGGGCGTAACGGCGCTTCCACGTTTCGAAATCGGTTGGAGCTTTAAGTGGAGGGAAGTTGGGCTTATGATGTTCCAATGGCAATGCCGGAGCCTCGAAATCGATTGAACCATCTTTCTTAAGTTCCTCAAACTCTTCGAGATACAATCGCTTGGCTTCTTCTGTTCCGTATTTATAGAACACGTATCTCATGCGTGCCTTGTGGCGGTTTCTTCTGTTTCCGTATTTATGGAACCAGTTTTTCAATGCCTTGGCTGCACGATAGAGATCCTTCTCTGGAAGGAAGTCGAATACCTCCCAACCGGTGTGGGCGTTGCTGGCGGCACTACCGGCGATGAGCACTCTGAATCCTCGCTGTCCGTCCTTGATGCGTGCCTGCAGACCCAAGTCGGCGATGTAGGAGTAGTTGGCTGTAGCCACACTGGTATCTATCGCCACCTTGTATTTTCTAGGCATCGTGAACGAATCTTTCTCGGCGATGAGTCGGGAGGTGAGTTCCTCCACGTATGGATAGACATCGAATTCCTCATCGGCAGTGAGTCCGCTCCGGTCATCCACCATCATGTTTCTTACGGTGTTTCCACCGCCACCTGCGCTGGAGATGCCCACCTTTTCCAGTTTCTTCAGAGCCGGAATGGCATCTTCGATATCAACATTGTGAATCTGAATCTCCTGTCGGGTGGTAACGTGGAGATGCGAAGTGGAGAGCTGGTGACCCACAAAGGCAATCTTGGCAAGCTGCTCTGGGGTGACGAGACCGCCGGCACAGCGAAGACGCAACATATAGTGCTGGTTCTTGCGCTGCTCGTAGATGCCCATAGGTACACGGTTCGACTTCAACTGACCTGCCTGAATCTCGCCCGCCTTGAATTGGTCGATGAGTGACTGGGTATAGTCCAAGTCTCCATTTAATGTAGAAGGTATTCTGTACATGTTCTTGTATCGTTTTAAAATTGTTCAAGGGAATCTGAATATTCCCATCATTCACTTTCGAAGTGAACTTCCTTATCCACCACCTCTCCATTCAGAACCTTGAATGAATTGAGGTGAATCTTTCCGTCGAGCAATGAGAGGATGGACATACGATGTGGATCGTTAGCCAGCCGAAGGTCTTCCTGCGATGGGCGGGAAGGCGATGCTGGGTGACTGTGCCAGTTGGCGAGAATCTTCAAGCCCTTGCTTCGGGCGTATTTCAGAGCCGCAAACTGGTCTTTCGGAGCAAAGGCAAAATGCTCCTCGCTATGGTCGATGTTCTCCATCCAGTAGCTTTCCGTCACCACATCATCCTTGCCTAACAGAAGTCCGCAACTCTCGATGGGCGCATCCTTCTTAGCTTGCTCGATAATAACCTTGATTACGTCGTCGTTAATCTTCATAAGCTATAGCAAAAATAATCACTAATAAATAATCACTAAATCTTAGTGGTGCTTCAAATCGCAGGCTGCCTGCTCGTAATCGATGAGATGGTCGATGGTAGGGTGGTCGCCGCAGATTTCGCAGGATGCACGCTTCTTCACCTTGATGGTGCGGAAGTTCATCGTCTTGGCATCGAAGGTGAGCAATCGGTCGGTGAGCAAATCGCCTACACCGAGTAAGTACTTCAAAGCCTCTGCTGCCTGAATGGTTCCGAGCATACCGGCGATGGCTCCCAGAACGCCTGCCTGACTACAGGTAGGAACTGCGCCTGCTGGAGGTGGTTCCTTGAAGAAGCAACGGTAACATGCCGTGCCTGGCAAGTGGGTAAAGGTCTGTCCCTGGAATCTCAGGATGCCGCCATGCGAGAAGGCTTTGCCCAGACGTACGCAGGCATCATTGATAAGGAACTTTACCGGGAAGTTGTCTGTTCCGTCGATGACGAAATCCCATGGCTTGATGATTTCCTCGGCATTGTGAGAATCGAGGAAGTCGTGATAAGTGGTCACTTCCACGTCCGGATTGATGGCAATCATCTTCTCCTTGGCGCTCTCCACCTTTGGAGTGCCCAGGTCCTTGGTCTGATGAATCACCTGGCGCTGCAGGTTGCTGAGGTCTACCACGTCAGCATCCACGATACCGATATGTCCCACACCTGCTGCTGCGAGGTAGAGGGCAACTGGAGAGCCCAAGCCACCGGCACCTACGATGAGTACCTTGGCATTGAGAAGTTTCTCCTGACCTTCGAGTCCTACATCCTGAAGGAGGATGTGGCGGCTGTATCTCTCTATCTGTTCTTCTGTTAAATCTATCATCTTGTTTCTGATTTCTTTTATGGATGAATACTGTAACTTATTAAATGCGTCAACGATACAAAAAACGTACATTAACGACCGGCGTAATCTTATATATATAAACTGCCTAATAAGCCTTTTATTGTACTACTTGTTTACTTTTTTAGCAGGCACCTCCTCCCATGAAGTAGAGAAAATCTACACGGTCGCCGTCCTTGAGCTGAATCTTCTCATAGTCTTCTTTCTCAGCAAAGTCCTCGTTCACCTGGATAGTTACCATCTCTGGCTGGAACACCTTGTTGATCTTGATGAGTTCTGCCAATGTCAAAGGAAGAGATACTTCCTGCTTTTCGTCGTTACAATGATCTGTGCCATATTCTTTCAAATTTTATGTTGTTATTTTCATTTCTTTCTTTAACCTTTAGTCGCATGTGCGGTTTCACTTAACTGAATGCACCGTTGAGATACTCCTGGGTCAGCTCGTGCTTAGGATGATGGAATACTTCCTCGGCGCTTCCTTCTTCAATCACCTCACCCAGATACATGAAGATGACGTGGTCGGCGATGCGGAGAGCCTGGCGAAGGGTATGAGTTACCATTACGATGCTGTAATTCTTCTTCAGTTCGGTGAAGAGCTCCTCTACCTTCTTGCTGCTGATAGGGTCGAGGGCAGAAGTACTCTCATCTGCAAGCAGATAGCTCGGTTCAACGGCAAGACTGCGTGCCAGGCAGAGGCGCTGCTGCTGACCGCCGCTCAACTTGGAAGCCGGACTCTTCAATCTATCCTTCACTTCCTCCCAGAGACCTACTGCCTTGAGATAATGTTCTACGATGCTGTCCAGTTTTTTCTTGTTTCGGATACCATGGATGCGGCAACCGTAAGCCACATTGTCGTAGATGCTCATAGGGAGAGGGCATGGACGCTGAGGAACAAGACCTATGTTGCGGCGCACTTCAGAGAGTTTGCTGCTGCTGGCCTCAAGAATGTTGTTGTTTCCGAGATTCACCTCTCCATTCATCTTCAAACCTTCCACGCGGTCGTTCAATCGGTTGAAGGTACGGAGAAGCGTAGACTTGCCGCAGCCGGAAGGACCGATGATGCAAGTAATCTTTCCCTTAGGAATACTTACATTTACATCTTTCAAGATTTGTGCACCATTGATATATACATTCAAGTTCTTGGTGTCGAGCTGTGCATGATTGTTGTGAACAAACTTTGTAGTCATATCTAAATCTCCTATATTTTAAGATTCATACTCCCTATATATAATAAGGTGTAATCCTCAGCGTTTATACTTCTTATTTTCGTTTGCAAAGGTACGACGATTTTGCTTATTGGGCAATACCTTATATGGGGTAATTTCATACCCTATATGTGGTATATGGGAATGGTACGATTGTGGTATTGCCCCATCTGCATAATCTTTATACCTTTGCAGCCAGTTAGTATTATATATAATAAGGTATAGATATGAGAAAGAAAATCATAGGAATTTTAGTAGTAGTAACCTCCTTACTGTTAGCCAGTTGTGGGAGTAGAGGAGAGGTGAAGCGTGGTGCTGACGGCAAGCAGGTGCTGAGTGGTTACATTACGCTGTCGGGTGCTTTCGCCCTTTATCCGCTGGCGATACAGTGGGCAGATGAGTTTCATCGTCTTCACCCCGAAGTGGATATCGATATCTCGGCTGGTGGAGCAGGAAAGGGAATTACCGATGTTCTTGCCGACCAGGTAGATATTGCGATGGTGAGCCGAGAACTAAAGCCGCAGGAGAAGGAGAAAGGTGCCCTGGCGTATGCTGTGGCAAAGGATGCGGTAGTGGCAACCATCAACGCCAGCAATCCGGTATATCGGGAATTATTGAAGACGGGATTGAGCCAGAAGCAGGCACTGGCGATATGGGAGGGAAAGACCCGACTGAATGTCTACACCCGAAGCGATGCCTGTGGTGCTGCCGAGACCTGGGCTGCGTTTCTGGGAAAGAAGCAGGAAGACCTGAAGGGAACGGGCGTCTTCGGAGATCCGGGCGTTGCAGAGACCTTGCAGAAGGATGTGAACGGCATCGGATTCAACAACATCGGTTACGCCTACAACGACAAGACGCATAAGCCTACGAAGGGTATCGCCATCGTTCCGATAGATGTAAACGGGAATGGAAAACTGGATGCAGATGAGAAATTCTATGATACGCTGGATAAACTGATGGATGCCATAGCCAAAGGAAAATATCCTGCACCGCCAGCCAGGAATCTCTATCTCGTAACTGCCGGTAAGCCCAAGAACCCTGTGGTGGTTGAGTTCCTGAAATATGTGAGAACCAAAGGACAGAGACTGAATGGTCCTGCGGGATTTGTACATATATAGAAAAAGGTCGCAAGCAATCATAGCTTGCGACCTTTGATATTCTTTATAAGAACCCGAATTATAATCCCGAATCTGGAAGTATAATTCTCTAATTCTCAAATTCTTGATTTACTCGATAACTACGAGTGCATCCTCTTCGAGCACAGCCTGACCAGGCTTAACGCAGATAGCGGTTACCTTACCATCCTTTTCAGCCTCGATGTTGTTCTGCATCTTCATAGCCTCGAGAACGACAACTGTATCGCCTGCCTTTACCTCCTGACCAACAGCCACCTCGATGCTGGTGATAGTACCAGGGAGAGGAGCCTTTACAGCATTGGCTGTATTTACGTTGGCAGCTGGAGTAGCCTCAGCATCATCAGATGCAGCAGCTGGCTGACCGAGCACTACCTTCTTCTTCTCTGGCTCAGCCTCCTGTTCCATCTCAACCTTGTAAGCTTCGCCATTCACGTTCACGCTTGCGATGTTACCCTCAACAGCGTCAATCTGAACCTTGTATTCTTTTCCGTCAATTGTATATTTAAACTCTTTCATTTCTATTACATTATGGTTTAGCTGTTAAACTCAAGAACTTGGCGTTCCACATCGTCTGACGTGGCTTGATTGTGATGATGCCAGGCTCCTTGTCGTGTACGTTATTGCCCTGGTACTCATAGAGTGCCATGGCAATCGCAGCATAAATATTCTTATCCATTTATTCTAATGTTTAATTGTATCATTACATTGGCATACAGCCATGCTTCTTAGCTGGCAAGCTCTGACGCTTGGTAGCGAGCTGAGCCAAACCACGGCAGATGCGGAAACGGGTGTTGCGTGGCTCGATGACATCATCGATGTAACCATACTGAGCTGCCTGATATGGATTAGCAAACTTGTCAGTATACTCCTGCTCCTTCTCAGCCAGGAATGCCTTTACATCCTCGCCAGCTTCCTTCTTAGCCTTAGCTTCCTTACCACAGAGAATGGCAACGGCACCGCTGGCACCCATTACGGCAATCTCTGAAGATGGCCAAGCGAAGTTCAAGTCGGCACGCAACTGCTTGCAACCCATCACGATGTGGCTACCACCATAGCTCTTACGCAATGTGATAGTAATCTTTGGCACGGTAGCCTCGCCGTAAGCGTAGAGCAACTGTGCACCGTGGAGGATGACAGCGTTGTACTCCTGACCTGTACCTGGCAAGAATCCTGGTACGTCAACGAGAGATACGATAGGAATATTGAAGGCATCGCAGAAACGAACGAAGCGGGCTGCCTTGCGGCTAGCGTTTACATCGAGTACACCTGCGTAAGCTGCTGGCTGGTTGGCTACGATACCAACGCTCTGTCCATTGAAGCGGGCGAAACCAGTGATGATGTTCTTGGCGAACTTAGGCTGAACTTCGAAGAACTCTCCGTTATCGGTTACAGCACCGATTACCTTATACATATCGTATGCCTGGTTTGGATCGTCTGGGATAATCTCGTTCAGAGTATCGTCCATGCGGTCGATAGGGTCTGTGCACTCTACGCGTGGAGCCTCTTCTGTATTGTTGCTAGGGATGTAAGAGAGCAGGCTCTTGATCATCTCGATAGCCTCTTCCTCAGTCTTAGCAGCGAAGTGGGTTACACCACTCTTGGTTGCGTGAACAGATGCACCACCGAGGTGCTCTGCATCGATGTCCTCACCAGTTACGGTCTTGACAACCTTAGGACCAGTCAGGAACATGTAAGAAGTCTGCTCCTTCATGATGATGAAGTCGGTCAAAGCTGGAGAGTAAACGGCACCACCGGCGCAAGGGCCCATGATAGCAGAAATCTGTGGGATGACACCAGAAGCGAGGATGTTGCGCTCGAAAATCTCACCATAACCAGCGAGGGCGCAGATACCTTCCTGAATACGAGCACCACCTGAGTCGTTCATGCAGATAACAGGTGCACCCATAGTCATAGCCATATCCATTACCTTGCAGATCTTCTGTGCCATAGTCTCAGAGAGTGAACCACCATTTACGGTGAAGTCCTGAGCATATACGTAAACCAGACGGCCGGCTATAGTAGCGCTACCAGCTACAACACCATCACCGAGGTACTGCTTCTTCTCCATGCCAAAGTTAGTGCAACGATGCAACTTGAACATATCATACTCCTCGAAACTGCCGGCATCTACCAACATTTCGATACGCTCACGAGCGGTATATTTGCCACGTGCATGCTGCTTCTCGATGGCCTTCTCGCCACCGCCAAGACGAGCCTGTTCGCGCTTAGCGATCAGCTCCTTAATCTTTTCTACTTGTTTGCTCATAATTGATTATTATGTATTATTTCTTTATTCTTTATAGAATGGTTTCCTGAATCCATGGGATGAGCGGACGAACCGTCATCGCATAATTCGGGCGCAAAGATACGAAAAAAACCGCAGATAGCGAACTATCTACGGTTAAATATTTAGAATAATGTGAAAAATCACTATTATTTGGTCCTAAAATTCCAAAAGAATGCGGGCATTGAGCTGTCTGCCGGTAAGATAATTAGGTACGGCGTATTGCTGACTGGTTACATCTGTCACCCAGTAATAGCTGTTTACGTTGTCTATGCCGAAGAGGTTGAGACAATCTACCCCCAGCATCACATTCTTCAGGAAGGTCTTCTTCTCCCGGCGGCTGTTGTCGAGCAGCTGATAGCTCATACCGATATCTGCACGGCGATAGGCGGTGGCACGGAAACTGTTGGTCTCCAGCTCTCTGTGAGGTGCTGCAAAAGGAAGACCATCGGCAAAGGCGAGTTTCAAAGACATGCGCCACTTCTTGCTGCCCGGGAAATAATCGGTGAAGAAGAGGTTTACCGCATAGCGCTGGTCGGTAGGCAAAGGGATGCTCTTGCCTCCCAGTTTCATCTTGGTATCCATGAGCGAAAGACTGAGCCAGGAATCGGTACCCGGAACAAATTCTCCGTAGAGCTTGAAGTCGAGTCCTGCCGCATGACCGCTGCATTCGTTCTGTCCGTAATAAACTACCTTCACGTTACTAACCGAATAAGGAACCAGATTGCTCAAAGCCTTGTAATAGGCTTCGGCAGAGAATTTATAGCGTTGGTCTCCTATCTTGAACCTATAGTCGTAGCCGGCGATGAAGTGGATGCTTCGCTGGCTCTTGATTTTCTCGTTCAGCGATGCGACGGTTATGCCATTCACCGTAGATGTATCTCTCAATTCCTTGAAGAATGGAGCCTGATAATACAGACCTGCCGCAAAACGGAGTGTTGTATTCTCGTGGTTGGCTGGTATGATGGCGAGCGACAGACGAGGACTCACGATGGTTTCTCTGTTGAAATTCCAATGACTCATTCTGATACCATAGTTCAGGGTGTAATGTGTCTGTCCATTACCGGTACTGTCGGCTGTTCCTCCCGAAAAACGGTAGGTGTCCTGGATGTAACCTTCCATTCGGTTGGCATTCAGTTCGTTGCGAGCCTTCAGTGAATAAACCATATAGAGGTCTTTGCCATTGTGCGGAATACTGTATCCTGCAGAATCGCGCATCTCATATTCTACTGAATTCTCCTCGATATGTTCACGCTTCAGACTTACTGCGGCCTCCATCTGATGTTTCTTCACCTTGTGCTTGAGCATCAGTTTGGCGCTCATCACGCGGGCTGTAAGATAGTTTCGGGCATGTTCGAATAGGTACCTACACCCAGGTTTTCTGAAGTCTCGGTTTCGTCGAGCCAGTATTGTCCCTGAATGTCATATTTCTCCTGTTCCTTGGTATAGAAAGCACTGCCCAGAAGCGAGAGACTAGTGTTGGCTGTAAACTGGCGGGTAATGCCGAGTGTACCGAAGTAGGTGAGGAAACGGTCTTTCTCCTGACCGTCAAAATATACTCTGAAGCTCTTTACGTTTTCCATTGTTCCGAACTTCGTTTCTCGGTCTTCCGGTTCGAAGTTGTAGTGATTATCAGAGATGTAGCCTATGAAGTCAAGCTTCCAGCGTTTGTTGGGCTGGTAACTCAGATAAGTCTGATAGTCCAGATAGTTTGGCTTGTATTCGCCTTTGGTTTCCATCGAACCGAGCAGGTAAGAGGTTGTTTTGTAGCGCACGCTGTTGAGCCATGAAAGTTTCTGGGTTCCCAGACCGATGTATGCGTCAGCACCCAGCAGACTGGCAGCCAGACTTCCTTCAACCACCGGCTTCTTGCTTTTTGCTTTCAGGGTTTTGTAGGTGATGTCGAGAGCCGAACTCATCTTGTCTCCGTATTTGGCAGCATATCCTCCGGTTGAGAAACCGATTTTATCTACCATATAAGGGTTGATGACGGAGAGGCCTTCCTGCTGTCCGCTGCGAACCAGGAATGGGCGGAATACTTCTACGTTGTTGATGTATACGGAGTTCTCATCGAAGGCTCCGCCACGCACATTGTATTGCGAAGAGAGTTCGTTGTGGGTACTCACGCCAGCCTGTTGCTGAACCAGACTTTCCACCCCATTTCCGTTGGCAGATGGCGTCATCTTCATGTCCTTAGTCTTCAGTTCCTGTATCTGGTCCGACTGTATTTTTTCTCCCTTGATATTCACCTCATCGAGGGTGGTGGATGCCTCGCGGAGCACCACCTGCAGGGTTTGTTTTCCTCGCGGTCTTCTCAGCACTTTTGTTTTTGTCTTGAAGCCGATATATGAGAATTTGACTACCACGCTGTCTGCAGAATGCAGTTTGAGGCTATAGTCTCCCTTGAGCGAAGTAACGGCAGTCTTTCCCTGGCTAGCCACCGAAACGATGGCAAACTCCAGAGGCTGGTTGTTCTCGTCTACCACTTTGCCGTGAAGGGTAAACTCCTGCGCCATCATCTTTATGGTTGCGATGAGGCATATTGTGAGTATCAATAATCTATTTTTCATACTTTTATTAACGAGAAAAACTGAAAAATATTGTAGATGGTTGCAAGTTTTGATGAATGTCACTGGTTGTAATGCATTTGCGTCAGCCCGATTTGGCAGTCATGACGAGACCATATCTACATCAACCTTTATGATTGATGCTGCAAAGATACATTCTTTTCTGTTTCATAGCTATGCGATTTGTGACAATTGTGTGGATTCGGGAAATAAAGTTGGCGAAAATTATATTTTTATGCCTTATCTTGAAATTCGAAGAAATATTTCCGAAGAATAGAAAAATCTCTCCGAAGGATAAAATAATATCTCCGATAAATAGGAAAATATCTCCGAAAGAGAATTGTCTCCTGATTATATATCCCGGCACAGATTGCTGCAGATGATTTTCTGTTGCATGCAGAACAGAATTTTGGATGTGATTTTTGGGAGGTGAAGGTGAAGGGTGTATTTTTAATCTTTATATTATATTCTTTATTTTAGGGTTTTTCCGATTTTTGACCCTAGGGTCTTTTTTTCGGTTTTTACCCTAACCCTTCACGCGTATATATAAAAAAGAGTTTTCAAACCTTCACCCTTCACCTTTTTGGCGATTCTTTTGATGATCAGAGAGTTACGGGTGAAGGGTGGTGAAGGCACTTTCTTGTTTTGTATTAAACACTTTTTTGCATTTGGATATTCTAAGGAGAGTTTGGTTGGGAACGGAGAAATATGAACTTGCTTAGGAAAAGAGAAAGGAGATTATGAAAAAGCCCGATAAAAGTCGACTTTTATCGGGCTGGAATTGTTATGATTATTTACTTGTTGAATGCATAGAACAAACCATCATTCATAGCCATGCGAACCTGGTATAAACCACTGGCATCTGCTGGGACGTTGATCTTCTCGCCACTTGGCAAGCAAGCCTGGATGCTGCCATCCTCGTTGAAGCTGAAAAGCTCACGGATATCGCCATCCTTGCTGTATGACCAACTCTTGTGCTTCTTGTCGAACACAAAGTATGATTTCTCACCATCTGGGTCGGTAATCTCGTAGCCATTCTTCAATGTCTTGATGGCATACATGCGACCATCTTTACCCATTACGTCCTTAGTGGTTCCTACCTGGCCAATCACCTTGTCGCCTGTCCAGAACTCGATAGAGTTGATAACGAGAAGGTCTGCAAATGAACATACTGCGTAAGCTGGAGAGATAAGCACGAAGATAATCTCGTTTACAAACTTGTTGTCTGTTGCTCTCTTGTTCCAGTCTAGTACGGAATTTGTCAGGCCAAATGAGCCGATGCAAGAACTGAATGTCAAGGCGCCCAACAGGACTGCGATGACAGGTTTAGTTAAATTTTTCTTCATAGTCATTAATTAATTTATATGTTGAGTATCTTTTACTTAGCAGACTCAAACTCGCGCAAGAAACGAGTATCGTTCTCAGAGAAGAGACGAAGGTCGCTCACGCGATATTTCAAGTTGGTGATACGCTCAACACCCATACCGAAGGCATAACCCGTATAGACATTGCTGTCGATACCGCAAGCCTCAAGATCATGAGGGTCAACCATACCGCAACCTAAAATCTCAACCCATCCGGTATGCTTGCAGAAGTTGCAACCCTTACCGCCACAGATGTTGCAGGAGATATCCATCTCGGCACTAGGTTCTGTGAATGGGAAGTAGCTAGGACGGAGACGAATCTTGGTATCTGCACCAAACATCTCACGGGCAAATGTAAGGAGCACCTGCTTGAGGTCGGTGAAACTTACGTTCTTATCTACATAGAGACCTTCTACTTGATGGAAGAAACAGTGAGCGCGGGCGCTGATAGCCTCGTTACGGTAAACGCGGCCTGGGCAGAGCACACGGATAGGTGGCTCATGAGTTTCCATATAGTGAGCCTCGTCGCCAGAAGTATGGCTGCGGAGGAGCACATTCTTGGTAACGTCGTCGCTGTTGGTCTTCTCTATAAAGAAGGTGTCCTGCATATCGCGGGCTGGGTGGTCGGCAGCAAAGTTGAGCATCGTAAATACGTGCTTGTCGTCATCTACCTCAGGACCCTGGAAAAGGGTAAAGCCCATGCGAGCGAAAATGTCGATAATCTGATTCTTCACTACGGTGAGTGGATGGCGGGTACCGAGTGCTACAGGGTAGGCGGTACGGGTCAAGTCGATATCATCGCTTGATGCCTCGGCTTCTTCCATCTGCTCCTTCAGTCCGTTGATCTTCTCAAGGGCTGCGTTCTTCAGTTCGTTGATTTTTACACCAACCTCTTTCTTCTGGTCGGCTGGCACTGTGCGGAAGTCGGCCATAAGGGCATTAATCTCGCCCTTCTTGCTCAGATACTTGATTCGAAGCTGCTCTACTTCTTCTGCGTTTTGGGCAGTCAAAGTGCTCACTTCTTTCAAGAGTTCGTCTATTTTTTCTAATAACATATCTATATTTTTATCTTTTTTGACTGCAAAGATAACATTTTTTGCTTAAAAGATGAAATAATTCAAAAGAAAGTTGTACTTTTGCATGGAAAATTTGAGAAATTTAATAGGTTTATGAAAAAACTCTGTTTATTAACGGTGTTAATGGCGGTGCTTACCATCGTTTGTTTCACGTCTGTGGGATGCACAGACAAGAAGCCTGCGCCTGCCATTGATTCGGCTTCATCTGATACGGTGATTGCCGACACCCAAGCGATGGACTCTACAGAACAGCTGATAGAGGAGACTCCGATGCCAAAGGCGGCTGACGAGCTTTTTGATGATTTCGTGTTTAATTTTGCAGCTAACAGAAAGTTGCAGAAAAGTCGTATTGTCTTCCCGCTGCCGGTATATCACGGTAAGAAACTGACCAAGAAGATAGAAAAAAAACATTGGAAGATGGAGCATTTCTTCATGCGCCAGGATTATTACACGCTGATCTTTGATAATCAGAAACAGATGAAACTGATGAAGGATACCACTATCGATCATGTAATAATAGAGAAGGTGTTCTATAGTAGAAAAACGGTTCAGCAGTTCGTGTTTAATCGCATCAATGGTCAGTGGATGATGACTAGCATCTGCTACAAGCCTATGTATCAGAATAATAATGGCAGTTTCCTGAAGTTTTACGGCCATTTTGCTACAGATACCGCTTTCCAGGCTCGCCACCTCCATAATCCGGTGAAGTTTACCGGTCCTGATCCTGATGATGATTTCAGTACGATGACAGGCGATATAGAACCGGAAACATGGCCTGCCTTTGCGCCTCAACTGCCTCACGGCATGATTTACAATATAATCTCTGGTCAGAAATATACCGAGAGCAACCAGAAAATCTTCGTGATTCGTGGTATTGCCAATGGTATGGAAACCTCTCTTACTTTCAAAAAGATTGGAGGAAAATGGGAACTGATCAAACTGAATATGTAGCTTTTTAGTTAGTAGTAATAGTTTAACCAGATATGAAGGATATTCGTAACTATGGCCTTTTGGCTCACAATACGTTTGCATCGATGCCAAATGCAGCAGATTTCTGGAGTATGAATCGGTTGAGGAAGCCCGACAGATAGTGGGCTTGCTGACAGAGGCAGATCAGCCGCTGCTCATTCTGGGTGGTGGCAGCAATCTCTTGCTGACCGGTGATTATGCAGGTACAGTACTCCATTCGGCTATTATGGGTATTGAGGTTCTAGACAACAAGACTTTGGCAGCTGCAGAGGGGGATGATACTTTGTGCAATCCGGATTGGGTATTCCTTTCCTGTGGTAGTGGTGAGGTGTTTGATGATGTGGTAGCTTATGCCGTAGAGCATGGCTATCATGGAGCGGAGAATCTGAGTATTATTCCGGGTGAAGTAGGTGCCAGTGCGGTTCAGAATATTGGTGCCTATGGTGTGGAAGCCAAGGATATTATATATAAGGTGGAAGCGGTTGAGATAGCTACGGGCAGGGTAGTGGTGTTTGATAATGCCGACTGTAAGTATAGCTACCGTCAGAGTAAATTTAAGCATGAGTGGAAGGATAAGTATCTGGTGACGCATGTGATTTACCGTTTGCAGAAGACCTTCCGTCCGGATCTGGATTATGGTAATATCCGTTCTGCGCTTGAGGCTAAGCATATTGCTGAGCCTACAGCCCAGCAGCTTCGTGATGTCATCATAGAAATTAGAGAGGCAAAATTGCCTGATCCTAAGGTGTTGGGTAATGCAGGCAGTTTCTTTATGAATCCTATTGTAGAGAAGGCTAAGTACGAAGAACTGGCTGCTCTTTATCCGGGTATGCCTCATTATACCATCGATGAATCTCATGAAAAGATTCCGGCTGGCTGGATGATTGATCAGTGTGGCTGGAAGGGAAAGAATCTGGGACGGGCCGGAGTGCATGATAAGCAGGCACTTGTGCTAGTGAATCGTGGCGGCGCTACGGGCGAGGAAATAGTAAAACTCTGTGAGACCATCCAGGAGGATGTGAAGCAGAAGTTTGGTATAGATATTCATCCGGAGGTGAATGTGAAGTGAAGAATTCGTTTGTTTTCAGAAAAATATTTGATAATTAATGAAGGTAACTTTATTAGGTACAGGCACATCGGGCGGTGTTCCTTCGTTGGGATGTAACTGTGAAGTGTGCCGGAGTACCGATCCGCATGATAAAAGATTGCGTAGTGCGGCAATGATAGAAACGGAGAATACCCGTATTCTGATAGATGCCGGACCTGATATCCGACAGCAGTTGTTGCGTGTGCCTTTCAGGAAGATAGATGGTGTGCTGGTTACGCATATCCATTACGACCATGTTGGTGGTATTGATGATTTGCGCCCTTTCTGTATCTTTGGTGATATCAATATCTACGGCGATGAAATCGTTACTGCGGGGCTGCCTCATACGATGCCTTACTGCTTTCCGAAGAATGCTGAAAAACTCTATCCGGGAGCTCCTAAACTCAAATTGCATACCATTCATCCTCATGAGCATTATCAGATAGGTGACATTGAGTTTGTTCCTATCCGTGTGATGCACGATAAGATGCCTATTCTCGGCTATCGGTTTGGTAAGTTTGCCTATATTACTGATATGAAATCTATGGGTGATGAAGAATATGCTTATTTGGATGGTGTGGAAACACTCGTAATTAACGCACTCAGATTTGAGAAAACACATCACAGCCATCAGCTTGTATCTGATGCTATTGAGGTGTCGCGCAGGATAGGAGCAAAACATACTTATTTTATCCATGTGACTCATCAGATAGGTTTTCACGATGAGGCGAATAAAAGGCTGCCCGAAGGCTTTGAATTTGGCTTCGATGGAATGGAGATATATGTAGAAAATAGATGAACTTTTATTGAAAAAGGTTTAAAAATAGGGTTATGAAAGTTAATTAAATTAAAATAATAGGTCTTTTGCTAAGAAAAATTTGTGAGTATCATAGATTATTTCTATATTTGCATGTGTGTTTTTCATAGTATTAGATTTAAGGTTAACAAGGTATTGGGGTCGCAGCGGCGACCCTTTTTTGTTTTTATCCCCTTTTGGATGACTAAAAAATACCTTTTTCCAAGGCATCTTTCCTTTCCCCAAAACGGTATATGATTCATTTCTTCCGAGGTTTGAATCTCCGGTAAAGTTTCCAAGCCAACAGTGCACCGTCGAATGCTCCTGCTCCCACCTGCAGCAAACTCTGCAGTCGCTTGCTAGGACTCGCATTGCGTGACAGGATTTCAGGTTTTGTGAAAAGCGAGTTCCATAAAGTCTGAATCTTGGCATCATCGGCATCAATTTCCTTGCGTATCGCCTCTTTTTTGAGTCGGATATCATTTAAGGAATTATATTCTGTGATTTCTGAATGATTTGTCATGTTGCGAAAAGGAGGTTATTTTTCCATTAAGAGGCTGGCCAGAAATCTGACCAATGGTCTCTCGATCCACTTATGGCGGAAAATTACAAATAATATTAATATAAATAGGTATACTGCAGCAACAATGCAGAATCCGAAAGTCAGACTACCTATTAAGTCTGCCAATGCAAAAGCAGCGCCAAAGGATAGGTAAATGAGGGTAAGCGTAAGTAAGCCCAGGAGTACCACCGTCATGGTGATGACTGTAAGCAGGCGTACCACCTTATCCACAACATCGAGCTTCAGAAATTCGCTCTGAAGCCCGATGTAATGTTTAAGCACCTCAATGAGCTGCCCGATAGTTTCTACATTTTTATCGTTAGAGAACATCATGATAGGTGATGATTAAACCTCAGGAGCTGCGTCCTTGATATCGTCAACCAGATCATCAACGTCCTTACGGCTCAACTTGATGTCGTGCTTCTTGCAGAAATCGTCTACTGCACCTGCAATCTTACTACGTGTATCCTCACCCTTCTCAGGAGCGAAAATCAAACCGAGTGCTGTTCCAGCGATAGCACCGCCGAGGAAAGCACCAATGTAACCTAATGTTTCATATGCTATAAATTTTAAACGTTAAACGATTATCTTCTTGTCATTTTCATTTGACAATGCAAATATACTAAATTCTCTTTAAAAAACAAGCCTTTTAGCCTTAATTTTTCATTAAAAATGTTTTAATAGCCTTATTTAACAAACTTTAGGCGGCATATTCTTCGTTTTTCGGGCATTTTTTTGTATTTTCGCAGAGTAAAAAACGCATAACGCGAAATTTATATTGAATGAACAACAATAATAAACAATAAAACGAATAAGAATTATGAAGAAAATTACAGTATTAAGCATGGGAATGTGCGCAGTTTTGGCGCTCGCAAGTTGTGGTACATCTAAGGAAAGTGCATACAAGAAGGCATATGAGAAGGCTCAGCAGCAGGAACAGCAGGCAGCTCAGGCTCCTGTTGCTCAGGAACCAGTTGTAGCTCCTCTCGAGACTCAGGCTCCTTCTGATGAGCAGACAGAGGTTGATAATGCTACTGTTCGTTCTGAGGATGTTTCTCTCGTCTCTGGTTCTGGCTTGTCAAGCTATAGCGTAGTAGTTGGTTCTTTCTCTCTCAAGGCTAACGCTGAGGGATTGGCTAGTACATTGAAGAGCGCTGGCTACGATGCTCAGATTGCCCTGAACACAGAGCGTAACATGTATCGCGTGGTAGCTTCTACATTTGCTGATAAGGCTGCTGCTGTCAAGAGCCGCAATCAGCTTCGCGCTGGTAAGTATCCTGATGCTTGGTTACTCCTTAAGAAGTAATCTGATATTATATAAGGATAAGATATCCGTAGATTAATGCGAATTTTATCAATAGATTACGGTAAAAAACGTACCGGACTGGCTGTGACCGACCCATTGCAGATTATTGCCAATGGGTTGGCCACAGTTTCTACACATGAACTTTTCACTTATATCGAAACTTATATTCAGAAAGAACAGGTGGAGCGCATTGTTATCGGAAAACCGATGCAACCTAACGGGCAGCCAAGTGAAAACCTGGCAAGAGTAGAAAACTTCTACAACCGTTGGCGAAAGGCTCATCCTGAAATTCCAATTGAATATTATGACGAGAGATTTACATCAGTCCTGGCACATAGAGCCATGATAGATGGAGGTGTAAAGAAGAAAGTGAGAAAAGAAAATAAAGGATTGGTAGACGAGATAAGTGCTACCATCATATTACAGGATTATTTGCAATCAAGAAGATAATGATTTTACCGATTTATATTTATGGTCAGCCAGTGCTGAGAAAAGTGGCTGAAGATATTACACCTGATTATCCAGATCTCAAGGTGTTGATTAATAATATGTACGAAACCCTTGATTCCAGCAACGGCATCGGACTGGCTGCACCTCAGATTGGCTTGCCTATCCGCCTCGTTGTTATCGACCTGGATGTGCTCAGCGAGGATTTCCCTGAGTATAAAGGATTCCGTCATGCTTTCATCAATGCCCATATCCTAGAGCGCGATGAGGAAAATACCGACTCTTCTGAAGAGGGATGTCTTTCTATTCCTGGTATCAATGAGAAGGTGGTTCGTCCTACACGCATCCATGTAAAGTATATGGATGAGGATTTTAATGAACATGATGAGTGGATAGGGGGATATCTGGCTCGCGTGATGCAGCATGAATTCGACCATTTGGAGGGTACAATGTTTGTTGACCGTGTGTCTCCTCTTCGCAAGAACATGATAGCAGGAAAGCTCAAGAGTATCATCAAGGGCAATTTCCGTGCTGCCTATCGTACTAAGATACGTCGATAGTTCTTCCGAAAATATAGTAAGCTTCATGGTAATCGTGACGATTGGGCTTACTATATTTTTTTATTCTACATTCAATAGGTTTTATTTCAGAGAGTTACGAACAGATGAAGAAGATTCTCTTAGTTCTTTTTATGGTAATGGGCGCCATGTCGACTTCTGCCCAATATCGTGTAGACCGACTTGTTACGGCCGGTCGGAGTGCATTGTATTATGAGGATTTCGTCCTTTCAATCAAGTATTTTAATCTGGCTATCGGTGCCAAGCCTTATCTGTATGAGCCTTGGTATTACCGCAGTGTGGCGAAATTTAATCTGGATGACTTTACGGGTGCCGAAAGTGATGCCAGCGAGGCGTTGCATCTCAATCCCTATATCAATGATATTTATGACTTGAGAGCCATCTGTCGCATCAGACAAAACAGGTTTGATGATGCGATAGCTGACTATAATGAGGCTATCAGACTGGAACCGCGCAACCGAAATTACTGGTCCAACCGGGCTATCTGCCAGATGGAAAACAAAAAGTATGAGGCGGCGCAACAGGAACTGGATACCATCGTGGGAAAATGGAAAGACTGGTCGAATGCTTATTCGCTCAAGGCTGAAGTGTATCTGCATCAGAAAGATACCGTGCAGGCAGAGAAATGGCTAGACAAGAGTCTGCAGCTCAATCCGTATGATGGGGATGCCTGGACTACGCGTGCCTATATGGCGCTGGCTAGAAAGGAATGGAAAACGGCTGATGAGGCGCTGACCAAGAGTCTGCATTTCAAACCTAACAATGTGAACAGTTACATTAACCGTGCTTTGGCTCGTATCAATCTGAATAACCTCAGGGGGGCGATGAGCGATTATGACAATGCCCTTGAGCTGGATCCGAACAATTTCCTGGCTCATTATAATAGAGGACTGATGCGTGTACAGTTGGGTGATGATAACCGTGCTATCACCGATTTCGACTTCATTATCAAGATGGAACCCCAGAACTTCATGGCTATCTTCAACCGAGCTCTATTGCATGACAAGACCGGTAATCTGAGAGCAGCCATCAAGGATTATACTAAGGTTATCAATCAGTTCCCTAACTTCTGGACCGGTTTGTCTAACCGTGCCAGCTGTTACCGACGCCTGGGCATGACAGCCAAGGCAGAGATGGATGAATTCCGTATCTTCAAGGCGCAGATGAACAAGCATATCGGAATCCAGCCGAGATGGAGCGCAAAGACCAAGAAGGAGATGCGTAAGCGCTCTGAGGTTGACCCGAATAAGTTTGCTTCGTTGGTAGTAGATGACGAACCGAAGTATGAACACAACTATAAGAGCGAGTATCGTGGTAAGGTTCAGAACCGTCAGGTAGAAACCGCCTTCCTGCCGATGTATCAGCTCTCTTATTTCCCAAACAATCAGAATGTAAATGGAGTTCAGGCTTATGACAAGGAGGTTGATGCGCTCAATCAGCATACCAAGGCAGACAAGGTTTATATCGTTTGCAGTAAGGAGCAGCTCGATGAGAATGGTTCTATGAAGATATTCTCGATGATAGATAAACTCTCGGCAGAGCTGAGTGTGGCGAGCGATAATGAAACTAGAAAACGTCTCCTGATGCGCAGGGCCATCGCTCATAGTGTACTTCGTGATTTTGAGGCTGCCATCAGTGATTTCACCTATTATATCTCGCTCGATGACAAGAACTCTTTGGCTTACTGGCAGCGTGCAGTCTGCCAGGCTGAGATGGATGAATTTAACAAGGCCGAGGGCAAGGGTGTTCTGAACATCCATTCTGCCGAGGCTGATTTCAGTGATGCCATCCGCCAGAACAGCAACAATGCTTACATCTATTATAATAGAGGTAATCTTCATGCAGGCAGAAACGAACTTTCAAAGGCAATAGATGATTATACCATTGCCTTGAGAATTGATAACCGCCTTGCAGAGGCTTATTATAATAGAGGTATAGCACGAGCCAAGAGTGGCAATAAGCAGACTGCCATCCAGGATCTTTCAAAGGCAGGAGAACTTGGTTTGTATGATGCTTATTCTGTGATCAAGCGCTTGAATAAGTCGAAATAAAAAAATCCCGCAGATTTTCTCTGCGGGATTTTTTTTAGTATGCTCGGCATGAGCTTATTCTAATGGGTGCAAGTCCCTAACAAGCCCTAATAGCGGGAATTGTATAGCCAATAGCAAGGGTGTCCACTGCGAGGTG
>QSCI01000043.1:0-27206 GCA_003463005.1 Segatella copri
TAACGGTCTACACAAGTTTTGAAATCACGTTCTGGTATAAGTGACATAATCTGAGAGAATATAGTTTTGCCTTTGTTCATCGCACACGTATTTTAAATATGCGTGCAAAGATACAAAATCAAATCGAATACACTATAAAAAGTCCGTAAACTTTTGAGTATTAATAACTTATTTAATAATCGTCTCGTTTTAACGGGACACTAGTGATTTTTCATAATAAGTATTTTAACAGTAAAAACTCAAAATGATGAAGCAGAAAAAACATCGAAAGATTCCGGCACTGGCTGCTGGAACCACACTCGTGGCAGCGATGACCCTGATGGCATCCTGCTCCACCGATTATGAAGACCAGATTGTGTACAACGACATTGAAAAACCGTTCAAGGAAGATTTCAAAAAGGATACGGTGGTTTTCGAAAAGTTGCCGGCAGAACGGGCTAAACACATCCTGAATCTATCTGACCCATCAACTGAAATCGTAGACAAACCGGATTACACCTTCCAGACTGACAACCTCATCAATGTTAGGAAATCTACTGAGGATGAATCGCTCGTCATCACCAGTTGGTCGGCAAAACCAGTCTCCAACGTAACACTTGAGATGTATATCCCGGAAGTGGATGAATACATTCCGGTGGCGTTCATTAAATCCATTCCTGCCTTCTCCCGCTTCTCCTTCAAGCCATCATTCGTTGGCAGACGGAATATCTGGAAAAAGAAAAACGGAAACTTCGTGAGTTTCACCTGCCCGTATCTCGACCTTAACAGGATGAAGACACGACTCGTGAGCGATGATGAGCACTTCAAGATGCTCCAGAAGATTGACGCCAGATGGACCTGCAGCTTCTCCAACTACGGGTGGACTCCTGAGGTTGGAGAATCGCACAATTTCCGTGAAATGAAACCTATCTACGCCCGCGAATGGGTGGTGATTGTCACCAACTATACCTATATGATGACCACTCCGGAATATAAGTATGTGATGGCAAACTTCAAGAAGGTGATGGGCGGCGATCTCTACGACAACAATAAGGTAACGTTCACTGCCGAGAAATACCAGAGCGAAATGGAAAGATTCAAGGCACAGAAAAACTTCGTGCTCGGACAGTCTAGTCCGGCATATGGTGGATTGGGCGGCGGCTACATCTGGACCGTTACCGACTGGAACTTCTATGGCCATTATGGTTCGTTCAGCGGATGGGAAGCTATCTCCCACGAGCATATGCACTGCATGGACTATAGTCACGACAGCAATATGACGTATCCAGCCAAAACACCGGAAGGCGTCAACGTAGGATGGCCGGAATTTATCTGGCAGCTGCACATGTGGCTGAGCCATAAGGGCGATCTCCCTTATACCGACCGCAATCTGCTGGGCTTCCACAAAGAGGAGAATGCTAAGTATCGCGACTGTGGTATCAATGATATCTTCAAGGATGATGCCAAACTGCAGAAGACCATAGAGGATTTTTACAAAAAGAGCAGACTGGTGAAATATTTCACAGAGAACCCAATTAAAGATCATGCAAAATAAAGGAGGAAACTATATGAGAAAAAATATGATCATGATAGGAGCAGGAATGATGCTGGCTTTAGCTTCCTGCGATAAGACAGAAATACGTGAGATAACGGAAGACAGAGTGGTACCACAACCGGTAGATACCATCAAGGTGGCAGATCATTTCTATCTGGACGGACATCTTTCCCGCACAGCCGAAGATTTAGGTGGCAGACCGCTGGATGCAGCCAACCTCTTTAACGATGGCGAAGAGTTGTATGTGGCGAATTTTGCAGGCAAGTGTGTCGATGTCTTCGATGCCGAAACGTTGGAATTCAAGCGCAGCATGAGCAACGGCGACCGCACGCTGGCACGCGATGTTTATGCTGAAGGCGACCATCTCTTTGTGGCTGCCGGCGAAAATCAGGAGGTACAGATCTTCGACAGGAAAACGGGCAAATATCTCAGCCGTCTGGGCACAGGTTCCTGGCCAGCCAGCATGATTTCGAAGGTGGGCTGTGTTTGCGCAACCCCTCGCCTTGTCTTCGTGCGCGACTCAAAGTATACCAACATCCGAGTCTTCGACCGCGAGGCGCTGAACCTGGGGGCAGCCAACAACAATAAGGTATTTGCCAAGCTCAGTACGGGTGGCGATTTCATTGGCAGCAGTAATGAGCCGCTGGGAGAATCCTACGATATGGAGGTGATTGGCGATTCGCTCTATGCCTTCATCCCTCGCACGGGAACCATCTATTCATGGAAAGTAGAAGACATCATCCAGCAAAAGGATTATGCCCCGCTCAAGGTTTCCCGTTCTCAGGAGTTCAAGCTACGTTCCATTTCAAAGACCGGTGACAAGGATAAGTTCTTCGTATCAATGTTGAAGGACGGCAAGATACAGTTGGCAGAATACAGTCTCGCCGATTTCCAGGCAAGAAACTTTGCCAATCCGTTGCGCTGTTTCACCGCCGATGACCGCGTCCTCCTTCCTTCGCAGACCATCATAGCCTACCAGAAGGAGAAACTGATACTCACCAATGGTGCAAAGTTAGACCGTTGGGATATCCGCAACAATCCGGCATACGAAATCAAGCCAAGACAGAAATAACCGTAGCGTTGTCTTATTTTCAAAATAAATTCCCCCATCCTGCCTTCGCTGGCTGGATGGGGGATTTCTATTATTAATGATAGTCTTGTTCAAAACGGATAAAGACACCGGCTTTATTGTAATAGAGTTCATAACCAGGGATATCGATTTCATATCCACCTAACTCTTTCTCTATCTTGTAAGGCTTCTGATTAGGATATCGCTTCGCTATATCTGCTGCAATGTTGGCTGGAATGATACCATCAGGCATCACAGAGAACTTGCAGTCAACCGAAGTCCACTCGCCTTTCGCATCAAACTCCAGCTGGGTTCCGTCGCTGAGCAATACATCATACTCCCACCGGCCGTTGTCCTTTTCCTTCTCCGCATGGCTCACGGCAACCTCGGCAAAATGCTTGTTTACAAACTGCTGTGCATGCATCGGTAAATCATCAAAACTGATTATTCTTTCCTCACTGCTGTGGCAAGATACTGATATCATTGCCAATACCATCGACAAAAATGCCGTCAAAAACTTTCTTTTCATGTTGTCAAATTTTAAAAATTATTGAATCAATTACCTGTTTATTCTGTCAATTATTATTTGCGCATTACCACCTTCTTTCCATTCCGGATATAGATGCCCGGCTGGGTAACTCTGGTAAGTTTGCGGCCATCCAACCCGTATACTGCATCAGAAGATGAAGAAGCGGCTGCACTGCCCGTGCCCTGCGATAGAGCCGGCTTCGTGATGCCAGTAGTCGGCGCCTTGCGGTAGAGCGTAATGCGGCGGCGCAACGTATTGGCATTCCAGCGGTCCATCCACATGCCGTCACGCTCTATATCTACATGTATCTCGTAGGTGCCCTCTGCCAACTCAGAAAGATTCACGGTATGGCGGGTAGAACCCGTAAGATCCGTATCATTGTTGCGCGGAATGCTCACTCTGCTGATGCTGCTCGTATACGCAGTCTCGCCCGTAGCCACATTGACCAGACGGTAGCGCATGCGGGTCTGCAGACTGCCCTGCGTCAGATACTTCATATAGCCCGACATACCCAGCACCAGCTGCGGCTTCTGATCCAGGTCGAAGTAATGGGAAGGCACATAACTGCCCGCTTCATCCAGGAGTTTCACCGATGTAACGGTCACCCTGCCTTCGTAGTTGTTAGGATATACCTCGAGCAGGAAATCTTCCGGCACCGCAATCTCGTAGACGCCAGGATTCTTCGTCTCGATATTGTGGTTAAAGCGGAGCTTCATGCGATACTTGCCTGCCTTGAGCTCATGAGAGCCGGTAGGACCCGAATAGGATGTCATGAACCTCACGAGCCACTGGGTAGTATCCATGCGCTGCGCCACCATGTGGATGAGATAGGCATTCGGTACCTGATAGGTTTCACCCGCCAGATTTCCCGTGCCCTCCAGTTCCACCTGTAACTCGCCGCGAGCCTGATAGCGGCTCAGGTTAGATACATTCAGCAGAATGCCTGCCAACTGGCTGCTGTACTGATAGGCTGGCTCCAGCACCTCTGGTTTTCCCGCAAGCAACAGGTGAGGCTTGTTGTCTGCCTGTACCAGCGTAACCTCGCCACGGTTTACAATCATCGGCACGGAATTGCCATTCACCATCTGCCTCCAGTTTTCCCAAACGCCCTTGTCAGCATCCAGGAGCCGGCGGCCCAAAGGTCGCAGAGTATAGGTGCCGTCTGCCAGACCGTCTATCTCATTCAGGTCCATCTTCCACCAGTCATATTCGAAATTGTAGCTGGTATAATAGGTAGCCCAAGTCAAGACACCCGACTGCCCGAAGACATGCATACACTTTCCGTCCTGCGTAAAGAGTCCGATGCCTATCTGTCCGGTATAGGCGCCTCCGGCATCCTGAGCCAGATTGCGGGCTCCCACACCTTTAATCTGCGCCGGAATAACCGACTTCACCGTCATTCCTTCACTCGCCTGGAACTGCAGTCCCTGGTCGTTGTTCACCGACAGCACCACCGGTTTAGGCTGCTGCGGTTCTATCATTCCGTCGTTCGGATGCACGAAGAGTGCTATCTGATTTTCGTAGTAACAGCCGTCGCTGCCGTAACCTCCGCCCGCCGTCGCTGCCGTATTGATATCGAAATAGCCATTGTCCAGACCAGCCCATCCCCAGTTTACATGCACCAGTCCGTTCTCATCGTAGCCATCATATAAAAAGGCATGGTCGCCGCCCGTCATGAAGACCGGACAGCCGAGAGACAGTTCCTGGTAGATAGCCTGCAGAAACTCGCCGCCCGGCAGTCTATCCTTCTCCAGCTGGCGCACATTGCAGTTGTAATCGTGTTCGAGGGTATTCCATAACTTTGCCTCATCACAGAGGGTTCCGTTCACACCGTAGGTAGCATGAGCCAGTTTTCCCAAGTCGCGCATCAGCACGCCCACTGCCTGCCCCTGTGCCTCAGTGTACCCTCCTCCGCTGTAGGAATCGAGCATGTTGTCCCAGTCATAATAATCGTATGCCATGGCACCCTTACCCCGGTTTACCCCCTCGGGTCTCATCTTAGGCCAGCGGTGGGCATAGAGCACCTGTGCCATCGCCGTGATGGTACAGCCCGTATAGGTAGGCTTGCCGCTGGTGCTGCTGCGCGGGGTATAGTAGTTATAAGGATAATCCTGGCTCCACTCCGCACTGACGAGCGGTTTTACCGATGCCTTCGGCGGTTTGGCATAAACCGGCGTCACGCTGATGCGGTCTACCTTCACCAGCTCCACCACCCGTGCATATCGCTCCAGGAGTTTTTTCATCGGAGCCGACATATTTTCAGCATCCAGTCTTCCCCTGTCGCTATATCCCAGTACCCCGCCTACCCGGTCATCACCCGCCACGATGACGAAGCCTTCACCATCCTGGTTGTTGAAGAGGTGGAGCGATGGTTCTGAAATACGGGTTCCGCGGCTTTGCACCACCGACGGACCCACACTCACAGGATTTCCGATAAACTTTCTTGCCATTGTCTGCGCCTTGTTCACGTCTACCGGTCCGGCATAGACATTCATAGCACATATCGCCGATACGGCTATGGCGTAAAATTTCTTATCCATCATATCTCAGGTCAAAAAGAATTATCTGATTACCGTTTTCTTGCCGTTCACGATATAGATGCCCGGCGTCGGCTTGCCGTTCACCTTGCGTCCCTGCATGTCGTAGATGCCCTCCGGTTTTTTCTGCTCCTGAACAAGGTTAGGACGGATGCCTGTAGTGCCATGATTGCGCACACTGCAGCGGGCAGCATTTTCTATCTTCCCGGTCTTGGTGTTGAAGAGCACCGCTGCTATCTCTATCTTGCTGCGGTCGCGGATCACGCTGTATTTGTTTACACCCTCAAAAGTGGTGGAGTGCGTCTTCACCTCGTCTGCCCGGAAGTCGGTCATCTTCGATTCCTCCAGTCCGTTGTCCATACCCTGCGATTCTATCGCTACATGGTTATACACCATGCCCTTAACCTGCGACCAGCCCTCTACATAGTTGGCAGCATCGGCATAGAACTTCATCTCTTCGGGTGCATCCTTATAACTGTCGCTGGAATACTCGGCATAATTCGACTCCTGTCGCCATTTGTCGTCGCTCAGTCCGCTGGCAGTCATCACATAGCCTATGGCAAACGTTTCGCCCTCATCAGGCAACATGCATGGTTCTACCTGGGTTTTCACACGTATGTTATTACCGGTCTCATCCCATTCTGCGTCCACCTCCATGTTCATGTAGGTAACCTTGCTCTTTTCTATCTTGAAAGCATCGGTAATGTCAAAACCGGCAGCCTTGTTATCACGTGCCACCCATACGGCAGGAACCGTTACGGCATAGCGGTCTATCAAGCCTTCATATACCCAACGGGATACTACCTTGCTGATATCATCAGTTTTATGAACAGAAACAGCCACTACATCGTCGGGATACATACGCGCTATGGCATCGGTAGCCACCAGTCCGATAGGACAGTGCCAGCACCACATTCCCGCATAATCTTCTACCAGTACCCGCTTGTGCGGCATCTTGTTGACCGTGCAGCAGGTAAGATAGGCATATCCCGCCGAAGCCTCGTTATACTGTCCGTTCACCTGTGTGATATTGAAGAGCAACTCTTCCTTTCCCAGTTTCTGGCCCGGTTTGATAGGAATTTTTACCTCTCGCGTTTCTCCATCCTTGAGCGGCTGGTCGAAGTTCAACACGAAAGGTCCCTCGCTCACCTGCTTATCTGTATAATAAAAGGTATAGCTGATGCTGGTCACCTCGGTATCACCCCAGTTGGTCAGTTTTAGCGGCACCACCGTTTCCTTATTCCCCATTTTCAGGAATACGTTGCCCGGCGTCATAGGCGCCACCGAATTCTTTGCCCAGCAGCCAATTCTTTCCGCTATTTTCTGCGCCTGTTGCCAGGATTGTGGCCCGGCAGAAAGATGAGGTGGCAATACGAATAAGATTAGCAGCGACACTGCTGTTAAAATGGTTCTTTTCATCTTGTTTTTCTCGTTAAATAATTACTAATTTTGAGTTTCTGTTTTATTCTGTCATTTCATGGATCACTACGAGTCACGCCGACCCGTCTTTTCGGCTACAAATATACTATAATTTTTCCAAGACAGGACACGCTTAAACTTTTATTAACAGATATTCGTTATTTTTTCTTTTAAACCGACCGTTCGCATGTAGTACTGTATAATCTTCAAAGCAAAAAACAGCCTAAAAATTTGGAAGTTACAAATATTCAGCGTATCTTAGCAGATGATAAACTGCACTCGGCAAAATATTCAAGCAAGCTTGATATTCTGCGCTCGTTAGCATTATCTTTGCAGTACAAATAAAAACATAAAGCGTATGAAACAGGTAGAAGAAAGATACATCAGCTTGCTGACCGATTTCGGCTTCGACCGCCTCTTCGAGGAAGCCGAGATAGCCAAGATATGCTTGCTGATGGCGTTGACCTCAATCTGATTATGAAGTATTCCGGTCTTACCCAGGAACAGATAGAAAAATTGAAATAAGATATTATCTTAGAGGTAACAGATAAGAAATTCCCCTGCCTACTTTCGCAAGCAGGCTGGGGGCTTATACTTTCCAGGGATTTTGCCTTGCAGCAGATTCCGGGAAAGTATTTATAATGCTATAAAAACAGCACTCCGCTTCACTGCGTCGGGCTGACGATTCATAAATAAAAGTAAAAGTTTGAGGGGGCTCTCGCCCGCTGAAACAATTTCGACCTGTATGGTTGAAAAGTTTTATGGTTACATTCAAGCACATGAAGAAGAATACCCAAGTGGTTAAGTCAGCTAACTCAAGTGGTTCAGTCAAGAAACTCAAGTGGTTCAGTCAAGAAACTCAAGTAGTTCAGTCAGCGAGTTCAGACGTCTCTGTTGGCTGATGCAGACGTCTCGATAAGCTTACAGATACGTCTCCGTTAGCCTACACAGTCATATTTGTAACCCTACGCAGTCATATTCGTAACCCGATGCAGTCATATTCGTAACCCTACGCAGCCATATTTGTAACCCCACGCAGCCATATTTGTAACCCGATGCAGCCGTATTCGTGAATAAGTTTTATGTAATCATCTATCATCCATCACGATTTGGGGTTATCCCTCACGATATTCTCACTACACATTACCAGATACTGCCTGGGGGCTGGGGATAACCTTTCCCCAGAGCATAAAGAGGTTAGGTCATTTCATCACAGCCGTATCTGCTCCTGGCATCTGTCTGCCACCTCCTTCCTATGCGTAACACAGATAATCGTCTTATCGGCATACGAAGTAAAGAGGCGGTCGAAAAGAAGCTTCTCGGTTTCGGCATCCAGCGATGAGCTGATTTCATCAAGCAACAGAATGTTACCTTCGCGCAAAAGACTGCGGGCTATGGCAATGCGCTGTGCCTGACCGCCACTCAAACGGGTGGCATGCTCTCCTATCTTCGTATCCATACCTGCCGGCAAACTGAAAACGAAATCGGCACAGGCTACATGAAGGGCTTCGGTAAGCTGCTCATCGGTAGCCACGGGATTGGCAAGAAGAAGATTATCGCGAATGGTTCCGCTCATCAGCGTATTACCCTGCTCTATATACACGATATGCGAACGCATGCCGGTTCCTTCTGTCTCTTTGTCCAGGGCATCATACAATACAATCCTTCCGCTATCGGGCTGGATGATACTCGACAAGAGACGCAGGATGGTGGTCTTGCCACAACCGGTTTCTCCTACTATCGCCACAGATGTGGCGGGACGGAAATCATAAGAGAAATGACTGACAACAACTTTCTTTCGCTCATCGGGATATGAATAACTCACATCCTGAAGACGGATGCCGCAAGCACGCTGCAAAGGTATAGAAGCATCTGCCTGCACCAGAGATTCCTCCTGCTCGGTATTTTCTATCTCTACCAACCGGTCTACACTCGCTGATGCATGAATCAGCTGGGGAATCATGCCCAAGAGTGACATGATAGGACTCTGTATCTGACCCACCAACTGCAGGAAGGCGGTCATCACACCAAAGGTTATCAACCCGTTCTTGAGTTGGATGGCACCATAGACAAAGGCTCCGAAATAGCCGTAACTGAAGGTGAAGGCCAGGAGCAGGCGGGATATCAACGTAAAACGGATACGACGGCGGACCAGATGATGCAAACGCTGCTGCATGCTGCCTACCCTACCGGAAACCGTGCTCTCTGCCTGCAAGGTCTTGATGGTGAGTTCATGTTCTACCGTCTCCTGAATCATCATCTGTATACTGCTCTCCTCCTCGCGTATCGCCAGCGTCATCTTCTTGAGTCGGCTGCCGAGATACTTGGCACAGACTGCAACCACCGGTGTCAGTACCAGAAGACTCCATGCCAGAATGGAATCGATGGAACGCATCAGGAAGAAGGCACCGAAGAGCTGCACCAGGGTGACTACGATTGTGGGCAGGATATCCGTAACTACCGAAGAGGCTGATGAGAGATCGCGCTCCAAACGCTGGCTGATGTCGCCGGAAAGCATATCGGAAGCTGGTTTTCCGGAACCAGCCTCAGCCTGATGCTTAACGGCATAGAGTTTCCTGCCCAGCACAAACCGGAAGAGGCGGCTACGCATATCATTCTGGAGGATTACCTCGGTGATGCCGGAAAGATAGAATACCAGCTGGCGAAGGGCTATCAGCAGGGCGATGACTGAAAAAAGCACGATGGTTTCGCGCAGCACATTGCCACGCCAGATCACCACATCGATGAACCGGCGACACAGCCAGACGAGCCACAAGCCTAATGCTACCTGCAGAAGACCGGCGATGATGCGCAACAGCAAACGTCCCCGGACAGCAGACATCTGGCGAAAAAACCAAAGTGCATACTTACTCATACCAGTCCCTCTTTCTGCCACTGGGCAATAATCGCCTCACAGTCTTTTTCTGCCTGAGCCATGACTACATCATACTCATCGCACAGAGCCTGAGCCAACGAAGCTACCGTAAATTCACCCTGTTTCTCAGCCGTCTTCCAGAGAAAGGCGGCAGTTTCGTTGAGACTGATCAACTTGGTAAAGTCTACTGCCTGCATACCTTCGGCTGTTACCACATACTCACCGCAAATTTCGCGGAGCTTGAAATCGTTCTTGATCTTCATTGTATCTTGTTTTTTAGTTTTTATATGATAAACGGATATAGAGCTTGATTATTTTAAGCAAGACCCTACGCACAGGCCTCAACCTCTGCCATCTGTGCCAGTTTCTGAGCGCTTTCTGCGAGATGAGACTCTTACGGCTGCCGTCGGGACAGATGACAGCATGCGCCTTCGCAATGACATCCTTGCGCAGGCAATGCTCCTTAAAACCGAGATTTCCATCGCCCGTCAGCACGATACGGCAATCATCTGCTGAAAAGGATGCGGGGGAAGCTGCTCCTGCAACTGGCTCTATCCCGATGATGCGATGCACCACCGGATAGCCTTCTTCTACCCTCGCCATCACAATATCGCCCACCTTCAACTCGCCTTCTACCGGATTGAATTCTACGCAATCTCTATCACCTACGATAAAGGGAAGCATGCTGGTTCCTTTGACCGGAAACTTGACAGGACGACCTTCACGGATGAATTGCTCGAGCGCGGCTATTGCCTTATATTTTGAATCGGATGTATTCATCTTTCTATTGTACGATTGTTTTTTATCCGATGGTTGGTTTTACAGACTGATGGTCTGACTGCAAAGGAGGGCTGCACCGGCATTAGGCAGACAGTCGAGCTGATAAAGCCGGGTAGTCCCGATCAGCTTCTCTATCGTTTGATGCTGGCCATCTGCAATTTCCTTCTCCCATGCCTTGCCGGAAACAGAAGTCTTGATAGACACATAAGACTCTATGACGGTCTGTTTTCTGATTTTATTCTCTGGTGCCTGGCGCAATTGGACAATTGCCCCTATCGGATATTCCTCGTTCTTATAGCAAGGTGTCTTTCCGCTCCAAGGCGAGCCACTCACCATGGGCGTTCCTTCGTGCGATATATATACCACCGGGTTATCATCATTGAGCAGTCGGGTGCCCCCGATATGTTTGAGCCACAGTCCGGAATGCGTACTCTTGCCCGTTCCGCTCTTGCCCAGAAAGAGATAAGCCTTTCCATCCTTTACTATGGTAGAAGAATGAAACAGGAGTGTATCTCCGGCAGCCGAACGCATGGCATAGAGCAGCATCAGCGAGGTGTCAACGGTTGCCTTGAGGGATCCGAAAGCCGACTTTTGGCTGAAGGTACCAGAAGAAACCAGAAGACTGGAATGCTGATAATCATGACCTGTAACCAGTATCGATTTCATATCAGTCATTGCCATCAGGAACGCCTTCTGCTTCTCTCCCAGACTACCACTGATAATGAGCTGTCCCTCCTCATCCTGTCTGCATTCCTCCTTGAAACCGGCAGGTTCCTCAGTTCTTCCCCGCTTTCGTTCAAGGTAAGAGAGAAGGAGGTCAGGGCAGCAGATGCGACCTGTTCATCACATTCAAACGCCTGATAAGCCTCCAGTAAAACAGCCATCATCTCCTGAGAGGAATCAGGATAAGAAAGGCTAAACCCGACATGGGCTACCTGATAATGCTTTATAATAGATTCCATTATTCTGTAATTTCATTTATGCTCCCTATAAGGAACGGTTCAAGTTTTTCATTACTGCAACAAAGGCTCAGAGGCCTCATTGCCTGCAATTTCGCAACAAAAATACGATTTTTATCTGAGAAAGCCAAATCTTTCTCTATCTTTCTTCAAATTGGAGCATTTGCAGATGGAAATCGGCGCACAAAAAAAAAGAGATGAAGCAAAATCTACGTTGCTTCATCTCTTTTTATATGATCTCATATTCAGTATCTTACTGCATATCGTAAACCACCTGCATGAGCTTCTTGCCCAGTTCATCTGCCTGCTCCATGGTAGAGGCCTCGCTATATACGCGGATGATAGGCTCGGTATTACTCTTGCGGAGGTGAACCCACTTGTCAGGGAAATCGAGCTTGACACCATCGATATCTGTTACGGTGACATCCTTCTCCTTACCATACATCTCCTTAACCTTCACGAGGATAGCATCTACATCGGTAGATGGAGTCAGGTCGATGCGGTTCTTGGCGATGAAATAGTTAGGGAAGCTGGCACGGAGCTCGCTCACCTTGCAGCCCTTGTGAGCCAGACTGCTCAGGAAGAGGGCGATACCAACGAGGGCATCACGACCGTAATGGCTCTCTGGATAGATAACTCCACCATTGCCTTCACCACCGATAACAGCGTGAACATCCTTCATCTTGGTAGTTACATTCACCTCGCCTACAGCAGCTGCAGTGTACTTGCCACCATGCTTCTCGGTAACATCACGGAGGGCACGGGTAGATGAAAGGTTGCTGACGGTATTGCCTGGAGTCTTGCTCAACACGTAATCTGCCACACTTACCAAGGTATACTCTTCGCCAAACATCTTGCCATCTTCGCAGATGAAAGCCAGGCGGTCAACATCAGGGTCTACAACGATACCCATATCGTAGCCACCCTTCTTCAACTCATCCATGATACCACCGAGGTTCTTCTCCAATGGCTCCGGATTATGAGCGAAGTCGCCTGTAGGCTCACCATTGAGGAAAGTATATGCTACACCGAGCGCATCGAGCAACTCTGGAAGTATAACGCCACCAACTGAGTTGATGGAATCTACACAAACCTTGAAGTGGGCATTCTTGATTGCTTCGACATCTACGAGCTTCAAAGCAAGTACGGAGTCGATATGGCGCTTGTTGAAGGTATTGTCTTCAGTATATTTTCCGAGATGATCCACATCCGCATAGTCGAAGTCTTCCTTCTCTGCGATACCCAGCACCTCGTTACCATTAGCTGCTGTGAGGAACTCACCCTTCTCGTTGAGGAGCTTGAGGGCATTCCACTGGCGTGGGTTGTGAGAAGCTGTGATGATGATACCGCCGGCGGCACCACTCATGGTAACAGCAAGTTCGGTGGTAGGAGTAGTAGCCAGACCGATGTTCAGCACATCGTAGCCCATACCCATGAGGGTTCCACAAACCACATTTTTTACCATCTCGCCAGAGATGCGCGCATCACGGCCTACAACGATGGTATTACTCTCAGAAGCACCGCTACGGCGAATGAAGGTAGCGTATGCTGAAGTGAACTTTACGATATCGAGCGGATTCAAAGTATCGCCCGCTGAACCGCCGATAGTACCGCGGATACCAGAAATTGACTTAATCAGTGTCATAAATATATCTCTTTTTATGTTTATCTTCCTTTCTGCAGGGTCATGTCGTAGACACATGCCTGCACACTGCCCGATGCCGATGTGGTACCGTAAGAGTGAGGTACGAGCAGGCGGACATGAGCGATGCGTTCATCATCAGTCTTCGGTCTGCCTATCTTAATCCAGGTGAATGGTATGAGCCAACCGCTAGGCACGGTAGAACTTACACTGCCATAATTGGATGAATTATATGTATTGGCCATCAGACTGGCTTTAGGATCAACGAAAGAACCGGTGAATGTACCGGAAGTATTGGTAACGCTTATCTTATCTACATAATAGGAATAAGCAGGAACTTTGTTTGAAAGCGTGAGACACTTATCGCTCATTTCAGCAGCATACGAAAGGTTATACTCATCAAAGCGGACCAATACATCTACCGATGTACCTTTCTTGATATAGTCGCCACATCCCTGGTCAATCACCTGCATGTAGATACCGTTACTGTTGAAAAGTACCCATTCGTTGTTGTTCTTTGCTGTATCCGTCAGTTTTTCATTATTTTTCCAACGTCTGTTGAACTCATCCTCGGAGATGACCTTAATATTTTCCTTACGCAAGAAAGAGCTGATAGAATCGAGCTCTCTGTCGCGCATGTCCTTATAAGTCTCACTATCATTGCATGCGGCAAACGATAAAACAGCCGCGAAAGCAATCATTGCAAACAAAAATTTCTTCATTCTTCTTTTTAAAATCTGATTTATTGGGCAAAGGTACAAAAAAGATAAGACAACACCGAGAGGAATAGGTTGATTTTATTATTATTTATCACTTATTATCATCCTATTGCCTCAAAACGGGGTTGTTTTCTGTCTTTTTCGTCATTTCTAAGGAAAAAATCGGCTACTTCAGCATATCGGCGTATGCCAGGATAGCCTTCAGTGCTATCTGCTCTGCCTCCTGTATGCTGCAAAGTAATTTGCCGCCAGAAGCATTGCGATGACCGCCACCATTGAAGAACTCGGCTGCCATCTTATTACATGGGAAATCGTCTACCGAACGGAGACTTACCAATATGCGATTGTCTATATCTGTATCTTCACGAAGAGAAATGGAGAGTTTGTGTCCCTTGATGGTAAGAGGCACGTTCACCAGTCCTTCCAGGTCGCCCTTGATAAAGTCATACTTTTTCAACTCTTTACGGGTCACGGTATAGAAACTGGCATGAAGGCCCTCTACTACCTGCAGCTTTTCATTCATCAGATAGCCACGGAACCGGACTGCCGGAATGCGGGCATTATTGAAGACATTGCGGTAAATCTTATCCTTGTCGATGTTCTTGGTAAGCAGCAAGCAGATGATGTAATAGATATAAGGCTGGGTAGAATTATAGGTGAAACCGCCCGTATCGGTCATCATGCCGCAATAGATGCAGGTAGCCCAGGTCTGATCCATCTGTGGGAAACCTCCCAACTGCCAGACTACACGGAATACCAGGTCGCTGGCACTGCTGGCATGTGGCTCCGAAACCAGCAGTTTAGCCTCAAGATTAGGAGACAGATGGTGGTCGATGATGACACGCTGAGTCTTGCAACCCAACAATACATGGTCCATCTCATCAAGACGTCCCTCACTGCTAAAGTCAACACAGCATACCAGGTCGGCTTCATCGAAAGCTCGCTGCACCAGTTCAGGCTGTCTGTCATATCGCAGGATACCGGCAGCTCCAGGCAACCAGGAAATAGAATCCGGTATCATATCCGGCACACAAATGTCAACTTTCTTGCCCAAAGAGCGAAGATAACCAGCCCATCCCAAAGAAGAGCCGATGGCATCACCGTCTGGCGACTTATGGGCACAGACGACAATACGATGAGAAGCCGCTATCGTCTCTCGGAGAATAGCGGCTTCCTGATCTGTCAATATATTAATGTTTATATCCATCACATTAAATTAGAAGAGCTTGTTTGGATAAACACCCTCATCGATAAGATGCTGGATCTTATCAACAACACTCTGGCGGTCGGCTGCATAAGTTACACCAAACCACTTGCTGGTAGTATCGAGCACCTTAACGGTAGCTGTACCCTCATTGATGAGCTTGTTGACCATCAATGGGATGAAGAACTCAGCCTTCTTGTTTTCCATATTCTTAGGATCACTCAAGAACTCCTTGAAGTACTCCTCACTATGCTGGAAGTAATCAGGTGTGAAGCCCCAAACGTTCATGGAAACAGGAGTATTGTCGCCAACAGCAACCCACTCGCCCTGCTCGTCCTTGTAAGATACCTTACCGTCGATACGCATGATCTCGGTACGCTCTACACAGGTTGTCAAGTTCTCATCAGCATCCTTAGAGCAGATGCCGCGAGCTACGGTACCATTCTCACTCAAGGTATTACCTACACGGAAACCTACCATGGCGTAACGGTTCTTGCTGCCCTCTGGAAGTTCAGAGAGGAACTTGCCGATTACCATGAAGCAATCGCGGTTGTAGAAGTCATCGCAGTTGATTACGCAGAAAGGTTCCTTGATGATATCCTTTGCCATCAGGACAGCATGGTTTGTACCCCATGGCTTCTCACGACCTTCTGGAACTGAGAATCCCTCTGGGAGATCATCCAATGCCTGGAAGCAAAGTTCTGCAGGAATATGACCCTCATACTTTGAAAGAATCTTCTCACGGAACTGATCTTCGAAGTCCTTGCGGATAACGAATACGATCTTTCCGAAACCAGCCTGAATAGCATCATAGATGCTGTAGTCCATGATAGTCTCACCATTAGGACCCAGACCATCAAGCTGTTTCAAACCACCATAACGGCTACCCATACCGGCAGCCAAAAGCAATAACGTAGGTTTCATTTTGTCTATACTTTTATTTATTAATAGTTGATATAGTTATTAAAAAAATAACGATGCAAAAGTAACAAAAAAAATGCAGTTAACCGCAAGTTTTCCTACTTTTTTTTGATTAATATCATTTTTTGTCCTTTTATGCACTATCTGTAACACATATCAGACTTATTTCCGGACACATCTCCCAGGCTAAACCTAGAAAGGATAACCCACAGCGAAATGCAGACTCTGGGCATCCTTGAACCGACGGATGTTATAGATGCCATTCTTGCCGGTATCGTAAGGAACATGCAGACCGATACCCCAGTCGACACGTATCACAAACATACCCATGTCATAACGCACACCGACACCGGTGCCTACCGCCAGCTGCCGGAAAAACTTATCTACATCAAACTTGCCGAGCGGACTGTACTCATGGTTGCGTAAGGTCCACACATTACCTGCATCCAGGAAAAGGGCTCCATAGAGATCGCCCCATACCTTCTGACGGTATTCCAGATTCATCAGATACTTGATGTCACCCGTCTGGTCGATATACGAATACTTGCTGTTGGTAGGCTGGTATCTGCCCGGTCCGATGCTTCTCACATTAAAGGCACGCACACTGTTGGCGCCACCGATATAGAACTGCTCATAATAAGGAGCATTCTCGCATTGCCATAACTCCAGATAATGCCGGCATTGACATGTCCCACCAGCGTACCATCCTGGGTGATACGCCAATATTTCACGAAATCAGTCTCCAGTTTCAGGAACTGAGCAAACGGATTCTTGAACATCTTCTTGTCTTTCTCGTTCCATCCCTTTCCGGCCGCCATGTAACCGAGCGAAAGGATATTGGCTGCCTCGCTGATGGTGGTTGACCAGGTGATAGGATGGCGGTAACGGCGCGGACTGCGATAAGTATAGGTGTAACTCATCTTAGGCACAAACTGGTCGCGCATCGATATCTGAAGATAAGGATGCAGGGCGAGGATGCTATCGAAAGCGGCTGTGCGGCTGTTCATAAACTCATAAGAGAGAATCAGCGGACTGAAAGAATGCTGATGCTGGTAAGAGGTAGACCACGCATAGGTTAACTCACCCGCTGCCACATGACGTCGGAAATAGCTGGCTCTGTTCAGCACATTCATCGAAGCCTTGATGGTAGTAGTTGGCACACCCCGATATTTGGTAGGCATATGCCCGGCACGGTATCTGCGCTCGTTCTGCTCCATCGTTCTGAACATATTCCAAGGCGTGATGATGCGAGGGAACTCTACGGAAACATCCGATCCGTATTCATAGGAATTGATGCGGGTAGAACCTCCACCAGCCTGACTGACGGTTTGCCACTCATGCGAACCATGCAGGTTGACAGTAAGTTTCTCGCCTCCATGAAAAGCATTGCGCTTGGTAAGACCCACTACCAACTCCGGTCCTACTCTACCGGTCGTTTTGCCGCGGGCATTTGCCTCGACATAGAAATCGTATGGCTTGTCGAATACCAGGTCGATATTGGCATCCAAGGTATCACGATATACTACATTGCCCAGACTGTCTAGGGTCTGCACCGAACGGGGAGTGAACTGGATGCTGGAATAGCTGAAGAGTCCCATCTCCTGAAGTCCGGTCTTGGCACGCTCCTCGGTACGTACCCGATACAGTTCACGGGGACGCAGGCGCAGACTCTGCAAAACGATGCCCGGACGTATCGGCATCTTTCTTCCATTATAATGGAAACTCAGATAGCTGCGCACAAAGGAATCCTTCAACTCCTCCATATACTGCTTTCTGAAATTAACATGAATCTTTCCGATATACCACTGGCGGGTAGCCTATCGTCCACGCTGTCTGCCATCATCAGCCGCAACTGCACCTTGCCGGGCACATTCACGGTATCGGCAAGATAAGAAGCATAACTGTTCTGATAGAAATAATAGCCCCTGTTGCGGAACAGACGGGTGATACGCTGACGTTCCGATTCCATGTTGGCGACATTGAAAGGACTCCCCTTCCGTATGAGCGCCTTGTTCATGGAAGCATCTATAAACTGCTTGCTCTTGGCTGGGAAGTTGAGATAAGCCATGGAATCGAGCGTCCAGAGATGACCGAAGTCTACCTGATAGGCAACCTTCGCCTTCTTCGGATTGCTCTGTGTCAGCACATCATAAGTCACCTTACCGTTAAAATAGCCATATTTATCGAGCTGATGCTCGGCTACCTGGGCACGGAGCTGCGGATTCACATTCGCCATCAGCTTAGGTTTGGAACCGAATACCTTGGTTATCCACTTAGCCAGTGCTCCATCCGACTGAGAGAAAGCATTCCATATCCACAGGCGCACAGGGAATGGTGTGCGGTAATAGCTGCTTCCGAACAAAGCACCGTTCGGAGCCGAAGCCAGGGCATACTCCATCTCGGTGATGGTAGAATCAGCATAAGATCCCTTCTCGTAGTTCTTATACTCGATAGGTACCAGACCCGTAAACAGCTGCTCGTCTTCTTTCAGCGCACTGGTTGAAGAGCAACCCGTTATGAGCTGCCCCGACAACATCAGCAATGCTGCCACATATATAATAAGGTATAACCTGTTCTGCTGTTTCATATCGCTCATTACTTTTCGTTAAGTTTCAATGGGTCAAAGTCCTTTGTTTTGGCTTTCTCCATCGTATCCTTCTTTTCGTTCGTACTCTTCTTCACCGCAGGATTCTTCTCCATTGGGGCTGCAGGAATCTGCTGCTTATCGGTCTTGAAACGGAAGATGTCCTTGAAATGCTGCAACTTTCTCTGCCATTTGAAACCGACACCGTACTCACCTATCAAACCTTCGAGCCAATCGTAGGTATTATTGTTGTAGAAGGCACGGATATACTGGCTCGCACCTTCGTTGAGACGGTACTGCAATTCGATATTGTTGAAGAATGCATCATCATTGTTGGCTGCATTCTCCATTTCTGCACCGGTAGAAACCTTGCCGCCCACACTGAAACTCAAGCGGTTGTTGAAGAACCGCTTGGCAAACTTAAAGTTGTAATCGGTGTGCATGGCACCTGCTGCATTGGTGGAGTTATCTACCGACATACCGACATCCACACCCACAGAACGCATCGCAGAACCTGCAATATTATTGATCTCTGAGTTGAGGAATGAGGTCAAGGCACTGTTCATGGAGAACGAATTGGTATTTCCGTTGGCAAGATACATGCCCGAAGCCAGCATCGTAATGGCTATCTTACCCCGCTCTTCAATACTCATCGTGTTCAGTTCATCCTGCAAGGTGGCATCGTTTGGTGAGGAAACGATAAACTGGATGCCTGGCTTATTCAATGTCTGCGAGAGTTTTACGCCACAAATGAAATCCACCGAGCGGCCGGTTCCCTGTCCCTCGTTTACCGTTGTCCTGACATTCTCTGTTGCCGTGATGTTCAGGGTCGGGTTGAACGGATCGCCGTTAAACTCTATGTAGCTGCCGTCCTGGATATCAAACGTCTTGAGCGGAATGATAGGCAGCGAATATTTCATCTTGCCATTGTTCAGGGTATACTTGCCCGTGATGCCGATGCCATCAACCGAATTGTAAGTCATCGTCAGATTACCACCGCCCATCAGGTCGATGTAGTTGGTCTGGTCGGCATTCAAAGCACAGAGGATATGAGCCGACTCGTCTATCGACATGCCCAACATCATGTTCAATCCTTCCAGTGCCGGACGCTCGACAACGACAGGCTTGCCACTCTTGAAATTCGTAAACTTCACCAGCTCATCGAGCTGCGTATCAGTAGTCAGTTCCGATTCTTTCAGCACATACGTCATATCCGTATTGCCGAGGACATCCAGCTTACCCTGCATCTTCAGATTGCTTACCGGTCCGCGCATCGCACCATAGAAGTTGACATATGCCTTGCCGAAAGCCTCGGAACGGGCATTCTCCTTGGCATCAATCAGCAGGAAGTTCTGTGCTCTCATCCGGATATCGAGCATCATCTTCTCTATATTCGTAAAGTCGAGACTGCCCTGGATATTGAGCGGACTCTCATTGTTGGCATACATCATGAAGTTTTCGAAGAGCAACTTGCTGTCTATGATACGGACAGGATCGTTGGCAAAACGCATCGTGATGCCATACGGCACACTGACGAGATAAGCCGAATCCAGATATACTTCGCCCTCTACATCCAACTGGCTCAAGGCTCCCTTCAAACTCAGTTTTCCTTCGCCATATCCCTTCAGACCCATAATCTGGTCAGGAACAAAACCGTTGACAAAATGCAGAGGCAACTTCTCCATGCCCACTTCGGCATCGAGATAACCGTTTCCTTCCGACTTGTAAGTACCCTTTACGGTAGCTACTTCTTCACCCTCATAATTGAGGAAACCATCTACATAATGAGAACCGTCGCTCTTTGGCATGTAAACGAATTCAGTACCGACATCTCCCATCGGACACTTTTCGTAAACCATATTGTCGATGTTCAGATTAGAAGAAACCGAGAATTCATCCTTGGTCTGGATAATATGGAAGTCGCCGTCAAGAATACCCGAGATGTCAGGCATATAAGGAATCACGCTGAGCACTTTATCCAGATTAAACTGGCTCATGCTCACCGTAAGATCCTGCAGCGCTTCTTCGTTTTCATCATTGCTGTATATGCGGATACCCATGCCGTTGGCTGCCTTCAGACTCAGATTGGCAGAAACCCGGTCGTCATTGCCCAACATCAGATAGTTGTCATCGTTGGCAGTAAACTTTTTGTACCCCAGGACAGGATGGGTATCGATGAGCGAAATCTTCACGCCGTTTTCCAGCAACAGCGCCTCCAGACCCACATCTACACCCAATCTGTTTTTGGCATCATAGATGCGGGCATCGATATTGGAACCCTTCTCCTGCAGTTCGCCCTCTACCTGTGCCCGGAACACATACTGAGGATTATGCTTGTTGTTCTGAACACGTGCTGCATAGCGGATGGTATCGCCCTCAGTCTTCACCAAGGCACGGATCGTATCCAACTGCATGCCACTCGCCACCAGTGAATCGATGTTGAGATAACCATTGACACCTGTTACAGGCGACATGGTCATCTTCATATCCACCATCTTGAAATCATAACCGCAGTAAGCGATGAAACGGGAAATGAAATTGTCCTTTCCTGTGGTAAGATAAACATGACCGAAAGGGAACTGACTGCGAATCTTCACCTGATCGATATGATGGTTCCTAAGCTGATGAGCCAATTCTTTCTGCAATCCGGCAAAACGGCTCATCAACTGCTTATAGCCTCCGTGTACATCCATGTTGAGATGGAAGTCGCCGCAATCGATGACTGCGTGCGTGGTATCTCTGCGGGTAAAGACATCAGCGTCAACACCCACCGGACGGTAATTCTTTTCTGCCGTACGAACCGTAATATCACTCATCGAAGCCATGATGTCGTGACTGTCCTTCAGGTCGGACCTGATATCCATGTGACCGCAGAGCGACAGGCGCATCGGTGCCTTCGTTACCTCTAACGAATAAAGATTCACATCGCGGACATCTGCCACCAGGGTAGCCTCCAGTTTCTTGGAATTCGTAAGTGCATCAAGGCTGACGAGTCCCGTAAGATACTGGTTCTTGCTGTCGATATCGGCATGCACCTTACCATTAGCAACGTGAGCCACTGCCAATACATGATCCAGTTTGTATTTGCCATACTGAATCTGGTTTACCTGTGCCTTAGCCTGCAATCGGGTACGCGGAGAAAGGAAATCGGTTCCCACTCCCTTCGCCTGCAATGAGCCGGTGAAAGAATGCAAATCCTGTTTTGGAAGGAAATGCTTTGCCTGGATGTTGTGCGCCTGAATCTTAGCCTGATAAGCCAGACGGTTCATATCAATACTGCCGTCTTTCCGGGTCTTCGCATCTATCTTGGCATCTACCTTCATCCTGCCACGACCTTCGGTAATGGCGAGTCGGATAGCATATTTGGAGCCGTCTGCCTGAATGTTACCACGGATTCCGATACCGCTAGGCACACGTATCTCCTGCATCAGAGAAGGGTCAAGCATGGCGGTAATGAAATCCAGATGATAGGTACGGGCGTTCAGATCTACATTTGCCTTCAGACGGTTCAAATCCGTCAGGTTACCCAATTTTCCATCAGCACTCAGTTCGAAGGCTGTAGGCAGCGACAGTTTCAAGCCCGAGAAAGATGCCTGCTGCATATTTCCCTTGAACGAACCTTCTATCTTCATCGGATAGAAAGGCCATTTCTTCTTCATGGCGCTTGGGAAGGCATCGCCTGCAAAGAGGAACAGGTCTGAACGGCCCAAAGCTCCCTTCAGCTGTGCCACCAACTTGCCAGGTTTCACCTCATCAAAGGCATTCATATCCATATCCACAGTTGCCTGCAACTGGGAGTATGGGGTACGGAGACAGATATCAGGCAACTGCAGTTTCACGGAATCCATCACGAATCTGCCATAGAGCTGGTCTACCTGCAAACCGCTTTTCTCCTTAAACTGAGCTTCACGAATCTTGACATCTATCTTCGAATCGCAATAATAGAAAGAGTCTGCCTTCAAAGTCATGGCCGACAGGGCGATATGGTTAAAGTCCATGCCCGATACCGGACGGATATAGTTCTGGTCATAGTTCATCTTGCCATTCTTCCAGTCAAGATGACCTATCTGATAAAGTCCTTTATAAAGGTCGAGATAGGTAGTCTGCGCCACCGCATCTCCAAAATAAGCATTCACCTGAAGAGTATCTCCAGGCATGTGTAATACAAAATCAGTGTTCTTCAGTTTCAGTTTTTCGATATTCACCTTCCAGAAATTGGTACTAGGCGTAGTATCCGGCGGCACAGTATCGCTCAGTTCTACCGAGAGTCGAGCATCAGCCAACAGGGCATGATTCACCCTCACCTTCTCCTTTCCGAGGTCAATGCCATGAGCCTTCAGGCGCAGATTACCTACATTGCCCTTGATTCTGGCTTCGTGAATAAAATTAGTGGTATTCACCTTCATCTGGGTGAAATTGAGTTCATCCACCATGACTTGACTTTCGAAAAGAGGCAACAATTGTACGTCTACCACCATCTTCTGGATGTCGGCAACGGTATCTCTCTTATTTCTTAAAGCCAAGTTTGGGGAATTCTTGAGTGAGTCGATTGGCTGAAGTACCTTTACGCCTTCCACTCCCAGTTTCAGAGGGAAGACGAGGCGTACTTGCTTTACCGAAATATCCATACCCGTCGACTCTGAGGCATAAGCTGCCACTTGCTTTACCGCCCAATTCTGAACAGGTGGCAGATAAAGCAGAATGGATAACAACAAGATGAGCACCAATGGAGTCAACACCGTGATTCCTGCCCATTTCGCATACCTCTTCATAAGCATGGATTTTTGAGTTAGGGTGCAATAGCCCGCCAAAGATTATCATCCGGCAGCGGAGCCTCTGCTACTATTGTTTCTTTAGACACAGGATGAACAAATTCTACTCTGTGTGAAAGGAGAGAAATACTGCCATCTGCATTGCTACGTGGAGAACCATATTTCAGATCTCCCTTGATAGGACATCCCATCTTGGCAAGCTGGCATCTTATCTGATGATGACGACCCGTCATCAAGTTCACCTCCAGAAGTGTATAATGGTCTGTATGACCTATCACCTTATACTTCAATATCGCTTTCTTCGAGTTTTTCACCTCATGGTCGTAAGCATAGCTCTTATTCTGCTTTTCATTTCTTACAATCCAATGGGTGAGCGTAGCCTCAGGTTCCTTTGGCATGTTCTTCACGATTGCCCAATAGGTTTTGTGAACTTCGCCATCCCGGAACATATTGTTCAGACGGCTCAATGCCTTAGAAGTCTTGGCAAATACGACCAAACCCGAAACAGGACGGTCAAGGCGATGCACCACCCCGAGAAATACATTTCCCGGCTTGTGATACTTCTCCTTGATGTACTGTTTCACAGTCTCCGAGAGAGGTTCGTCGCCGGTCTTGTCGCCCTGCACGATTTCGCCACTTCTCTTAGAGACTATGATTATATGGTTGTCTTCGTAAACTACCTGCATGTTTTATCAACAAAACGTTGCCGAGAGATTACATGTTCATACCACCGTCGATCTGAATAACCTGACCGCTTACATAGCTAGACAAGTCGGAAGCGAGGAAGAGGCAAACATTTGCGATATCCTCAGTCTGACCACCACGACGCAATGGAATCTTCTTCATCCAGTCCTTGCGGATTTCCTCAGGCAACTGTGCAGTCATTGCAGTCTCGATGAAACCAGGAGCTACTGCATTAGCGCGTACACCCTTAGGACCCAACTCCTGAGCGATAGACTTAGCCAAAGCAATCATACCAGCCTTAGAAGCTGCATAGTTGCACTGACCTGCATTACCATGAACACCTACTACAGAAGCCATGTTGATGATAGAACCACCACGCTGACGAAGCATGATTGGAGAGCAAGCATGAATGAAGTTGAAGGCTGACTTCAAGTTTACATTCAAAACAGCATCCCACTGAGCCTCGCTCATACGGAGCATCAAACCGTCCTTGGTGATACCAGCATTGTTAACCAGAATATCGATAGAACCGAAGTCCTCATGAATCTGCTTAACTGTCTTCTGTGTCTCCTCGAAATCTGCTGCATTACCAGCATAAGCACGACAGGTTACACCAAGAGCCTCAATCTCCTTACGAGTAGCTTCCAAACCGGCAGCCATATCGTCGTTGAGTACGAGGTCTGTAAATGCGATGTTAGCGCCCTCAGAGGCGAACTTCATAGCGACAGCCTTACCGATGCCGCGAGCAGCACCTGTTACAAGGGCTGTTTTACCACTTAATAATCCCATTTCTTTCTTATTTAATTAATTATCAATTAGTTACGTATTTACTATCTTTTATTTAGAGTTTCAAGCCCGACTTTCCCAAGGCACCATAAACCACCTTGGCAACCAGAGGTTTGCTCGACTCCACATTCATGCCATGCCCCAAACGTCCATAGATAAATGGAACCTCGAGACCTTTGATACAATAGTGAGTAATATCGGCCACCAGATCGATGTTATCAATATCAAACTCACCATCTTCTCTTCCTTCGGCATAAATTCTTCTGAGAATCTCTATTTCGTCTTCATCGAAGTTTTTTCTCGCCTTCTCAACCATCCAGATGTTTCGGAAGAACTCAGCACGGAGGTTACCGTTTCTTACAACCGTTTCCTTGATCATACTGAGGTGAGTATAGATAAGCTCGATGATTTTATCCTGTGGACGCATCTTGCAATTAGCAACCTCGTCCAACTTATCCGAAAGACGCTCCAACTCTGATTCTATCACCGCGTAATAGACATCCTCCTTCCTACTGAAATAAGTATAAAGCGTACGTCTACCCTTACCTGAAGCTACAGCAATATCATTCATTGTAGTATTTGCTATACCATTCTTGGCAAAGAGTTGTCGTGCGACATCTACCAGTTTTTGTCTTGTTTTGGATACTGACATATTGAAGCCCTTCCTTTTTTATTAATTGCACATAAAAATATTATTGTGCAAAAGTAGCACTTTAATTCGAATTAAACAAATATTTAATGTTAAATTAATAAATTAGGGCACAAAAAAAATCGGATAAGATGTTGTTGACAAACTTCTTACCCGATCATTGTTGCGGCGGCAGGACTCGAACATGCGACCTCCAGGTTATGAGCCTGCGAGCTACCAACTGCTCCACACCGCGATATAATCAACTCATTTCTGAATTGCGAGTGCAAAGGTACGACTTTTTTCCGACCCCACCAAACATTTTGTCAGAAATCTGCAAATATTTAACAGTTATTAAACAGAATAGCAACAAAACGTACATAAAAGAGGCGAAAACGAGTAAAAAGCAAGCCCGATTGCTCTTTTTCAGAACAATCGGGCCTTATGGAAAAAGAATTACTTTTTCAAAAGTTTCATTACCTTCTCGAAATATCTCTGAGTACGCTTCTTACTGTAATGATTACCGCCATTCCATGAACGGATTGCGCGCTCGATACTATTAAGAGGATTGTAGACACTCTGAATCAATAGAAACATTTCTTTAGATTTAGCTACATTATATCTATCAGCCAAAGTGTAGCGCTTCTTCGATTTTTTGCGCTTCAGAATATTATTACATTCTGCTACTAAAATTGGAGTGATCTGCATCACACCTACAGAGTTACCGCTCTTAGCTTTCGGATCACCCTTACTCTCTACCTGAATGATAGCGTCCATCACTGGAGTCCAGTCCATCTCGCTGGTAGAGGATACATTTTCTGATGTTGCAGCCGACGCTGCATGAATTTCTAATGTCAGCATTAACATGCTGACTAATACCATTGTTATTCTCTTCATATTAATTGTTTTATGGAACCTGAAAAGCTGAAATACAACATCAGAGATTTCGCGGTGGCAACTTGTGAGAAAAAGAAAGGCTGCTCACCTCAGTCCCGTTAGATACCTTAATGGATACCTTCTCACACAACAAAAAGCACAAGATACTGGTATCCTTATTCTTATCGTTTGCAAAGATACAAAAAAAAATCGAATTATGCAAGTAATCGGCTGATTATCAGCGCATTTTTACGTAATTAAACACTTAGTAACACTTAGGTTTGATATAAATCAAGCAAAAACAGAAAAGCCTCGACTACTTTCGTAATCGAGGCTTCTGAAATTGAAAGGAGGCGGCTACCTACTCTCCCGCATTGCATTGCAGTACCATCGGCGCAAGTGAGCTTAACTTCTCTGTTCGGAATGGGAAGAGGTGGGACCTCACCGCAATAACCACCTGATAATGGGTTATGACGTATTTGCACACAAGCAAACGTATAAGTAATGTTGAATGTTGATTGTTGAATTACAACTTTCAGCACCATTCAGACTGTACATACAGTTGAAACTATGAACTTTCTAAAGAAAGTGTTCGGGCAATTAGTAATGCTCGGCTTTGACATCGCTGTCTTTACACCTGCATCCTATCAACGTCATCGTCTCTGACGACCCTCAATGGAGTTCTCAT
>QSCI01000044.1:0-26910 GCA_003463005.1 Segatella copri
GTACTCTTCATAACGTCATTCTTTTTTGCGTTCAAAATTAATACATGAAGAGTCTTTTCTTGCTACGCATTTCACGGCAGAACACGGCAAATTTGGTTCGTAACCAAAAGTCTTACGTTGCTCATCAGTAACTCACTATAAATCAGAGCGTTCAAATTCAATTCGTAACCTTCCTTATTCTTCCGAACCTCAACATTCACCATTTGGGGTATAGGTTACGGATAGGTAACGTTCCTCTGTCTCATCTTGTCATATTTCCGTCTTCGTCTGTCCTCGCCACTTTTAACCAAAATGAGGAAAGTAACTGATAACCAGTAAACTTTCCTCATTCTTCTCTCAAACACTTTTTATATGTACTTTCATAGTCGGAAACCGTAACATTTTGTAGTTTAAAGATTTTAGTTGACCACTTTTAGTTTTATTTGTAAGACGAGTTGACTCGGTTAAAACTTATTTATAATTCACGTTGACTTTCCTGATACCATCCATCGCTTTTCAACAATGATATGCAGTATTTGATAGAGTGTAGTGAGAAAATCGTGAGGGATAACCCCAAATCGTGATGGATAGCGTGATGGATTTTTCCGTTTTTGAAGTATCTATCACGCTATTCAAGTACCTGTATATTAGCGTATTAATATATATGATACATGCAAATCGTGATGGATGATAGATGATTTCATAAAATTTGTTCGTATGAAGGCTGCGCTGGGTTACTGATATGACTGCGCTGGGTAACTGATATGGCTGCATCGGGTTACAAATATGACTGCGCTGGGTTACGAATATGACTGCGCTGGGTTACGAATACGGCTGCATCGGGTTATAGATATTACTGTGTAAGCTAACTGAGACGTATCCGTAGCTTATCGAGACGTCTGCATCAGCTAACTGAGACGTCTGAACTCGCTGACAGAACTACTTGATTTGCTTGATTGAACCACTTGAGTTGGCTGACTGAGCCACTTGAGTATTCTTCTTCATGTACTTGCGTACAACCATAGAAACTTTTCAACCGTACAGTTATTTTAAAAAGAAAATCCCATAATTTCTTGGCAGTTTCAATAAAAAAGTGTATCTTCGCAGCAGAATTGCAATATTGCGTCCACGACCTTATAAAACGTAAGAAGATGGCAAGATTTATAGACCCACGTGTCGATTGGGCTTTCAAGCGAATCTTTGGAAGCGAGGACACGAAAGAATGTCTGATAACATTCCTCAACGGACTGTTTGAAGACGAGTTGGTAATCAAGGACGTGACGTTTGCCAAGACAGAAAAACTTGGCTTGCGTCCCGATGACCGCGGTGTAATCTTCGATGTCTATTGCGTCACAAACGAGGGCAAGCATGTCATCGTAGAGATGCAGAAGAAAGAGCAGGAATACTTTGCCGACAGGGCATTGTATTACACGGCACGTGCCATCGTGCAGCAAGGCATTCGTGGAATCTGGGACTATCATTTGGCTCCAGTCTATACGGTGTGTTTCATGGACTTTGTATCGGTGAGTCCGATGCTAAAGAAGTTTCGTACCGACTTGGTGCTTACTGATTTGCAGACACGCCAGCGAGTGTCCGACAGGATGCGTATTGTGTACCTCCAACTGCCATTGTTCGACAAGCATACGGAGGCAGAGTGTATGGATATATTTGATTGTTGGATTTATATAATGAAGAATATGAACATGTTTGAACAGATGCCATTCAGCGAGAAGTATCCAGTCTTCCGCAAGTTGGCAGAGATAGGAGACCTCCGCAAGCTTTCCCGAGAAGAACTTGAGCTTTATGATGAGGACATCAAGAATATGCGTGATATATATGCCACCAGAAAGTTTGATGAGAAGAGAGGAATGGAAAAAGGTCGTGCTGAAGGTCGTGCTGAGGGGGAACTGTCTAAAGGTTTAGAAGTAGCCCGTAACTTGTTGGAAATGGGTATGTCTTGGTCTCAAATCATACAAGCTACAGGATTAACAGAAGACCAGCTGAAGCAACTTCAGTCGTAGTGTATGTACATTATCTACGAGTTTTTTTCTTAGTATAAGTGACTATGCCAGGCGAGAAGGAAATATCTTCCGGCATTAAAACAACGAGGGCTGCAAACGGTATTGTTACCATTTGCAGCCCTTACTTATGTTAAAACCAGGAGCGTAAAATTACAATCCCTGACCTGGGCGGTTCGGATCATTTGAGCCATAACCCGGTCCCCAGAACTCGTCATCATCCTTTGGCTTTTCTCCTCCACTCGCCTGCAAGATGCTGCAGGAATGCTCCATCTCGATTACCTGAATTGCAGGTGATATATACTCTTTTTTCTTCATAATTCCTTTATCGTTTAATTATTTAACAATAAATTTCTTTCCATTCTTAATATAGATGCCCTTGCCAGGGGTGCCATTTACGCGCTGACCCTCTAAGGTATAGATGGCTGCTGACTTTACGGACGAACCCGTCTGCATGCCATCCGCCATATTGATGATGCGGATGCCGGTGGTAGAACTGTCGTCTGGCATGCCGATGCTGAACATCATGGCACGGGAAGGAGCCGACTGTGATGTCTGAATGTTCAGATATACACGATAAGGAGACAATTCGCCTTCGTGAACACCGAATTTACCACCTTCACGCAAACTGTAGCTTCCTGTTCCCAGAGTTGTAGCTGTATAGACACCGCCTATTGTGGCACTCGCCAAGTCATGACAGATAGGCATCATACCCGACTTGCCATCCCAGTCTCTCAGAGTCAGCGACTTGGCTGCTGGATTTGCAAAGAAGTTGGCGTTGTACTCTACATTCTGTGCCGTTGCAACCAATTTCTGAGCAGTGCCCTCTGCACCAAGCTTAACAATCATCGGTGTACCAGCCTTGATAACAGTCTGCTCATCGAGCATAAGAACGAATTTCAATACACTTGCATCATTTGTAGGCATGTGAATCATCATATCTCCTACCGGATAGCACTTCTCTGCACCAGCAACATCAGCTGCTTTGATATCGAAAGGAAGACAGAGTGTTACATAACCCGTCTGTCCCTCAGTAAGCTGACGGCTATACTGCAGGTCCTTTACCGTGAACTTAGCCTGGGTGTTGATGGCTAAAGAAGCATCATCGGTAAGGATCAGATCCTTGACATAGAACTTGCCATCTTCTGCCTTAGCCTCCAGTGTTCCATCTGCATCTGCGAAATACTTATGAAGAGTGCAGCCTTCGTTGCGGCAGCCCATGTGGTAGATGTGCTTGGCTGAGTCGAACTCAGGACTGGTTATAGTGGCAGATGCTACGTGAATTAATTCACTATCAGAAGAACTGTTGCTATATGAGGAAGCCGTTCCATCGCAGTAATTGAATGTTCCATTATATACAGTATTGCCCTCTTCTGCAACAAGCACAGGATAAGCATCTGTGCCGAGTTTCTGATACCAAGCCAGTTCACCTTCTGATTTGCTTCCGTTGAGCAGGTAAGCCACCTCGCCGCTGTTCAGCTGCTCTGCGGTGAATGCCTTGACCACGTCAGCTTCATTCTTACCGGCAGGATAAGTCAATGAGCCTTTTCCGATAGCCTTGACAGCATTACCTGTCTGCTCAATTTTATTGATGGTAGCTTCGCGCTGCTGTTGTATGCCAAGATGCCAGAAGCGGTGCTGGAGGAATCTTGTATGCGTCCAACAAGGAGACCGGCACTCTCTGTATCAGAAGTAGCAATAACATTACCAGTGCCAAGCACATTGTTCAGATTACATATATAACCATCTCCTATCAGGTTTCCGACAAAATCAGCTCCAGTTATATCGCCATAGTTGGCACAATTCTGAATGGTTCCTGAGTTAAAATATCCAGCAATGCCGCCAACGCATTCCTCACTTCCTGTTACGACACCATAATTGGCGCATGAAATGATGGATTTGACGGATTGCCAATAGTTACCTACAATACCTCCTACAACATTTGCACCATTCACCTTTGCATGGTTTTCGCAGTTGCCGATGTCGCCACTTGCCATTCCTGCTATTCCGCCAACGTAGTTTTTTCCTTCTACCGAACAGTTAGCCAAGATCTTGATATTTTCAATACAAGAGCCTGCAACTCCTACCAAAATTCCAGTACGATAATCATCAGCAGTAGTCTTTACCTTTGCATTGTCGAAAGTGATGTTCTTGATGCTGCCCTTTTCTGCATAGCCGAAGAAACCGGCTTCGCAGGGGATACCGATAAACTCAGAGATGTCATTGATGTAGAGATTTCTGATGGTCTTCCCGTTGCCGTCAAATGTACCTTGGTACATATTTTCAATATTATCAGAGTTACCGATAGGAGTCCAACTGACTTCTTTAGTATACTTGGTGCCATCCTTCGCATGGCAGAACTCTGCCAAGTCAATATCTTTAGTCAGCGTGGCTGAAATAGTAGTATAACCACTATTCACCTGGTCGCGGAACCACGCCAGTTCGGCAGCTGTGGATATCTTATAAGGATTGTCTACTTTGCCATCACCACTGGCAGGCCGCTTCGGTGTTTGTGCCCATGCCCCCCCCATAAGGCATGAGGATAGCCATCACGAGCAGCAGCATCGTGACGGTCCAATTCGGTTTGTGTAATTGTTTCTTTTTCATACACGTTTTGTTATAAATGATTAATGTTAATATTTTGTCTTATATATCTGCTTGCCAGTTTATCGCAAAGATCAGGAGATTTCCTCTATGATGGGATAGGCTTCGCTATCATGTCCATTGGATCATCAGAGCGAAGATCATTCCTGGAAACATAAGAGGCTTGTCTGTATGATGAACAGGTATGTCGGACAGCAAACCGGCATGGCTCCAATCTAGCAATCATGCTGCAAATATACAAAAATAATTTGGAAAAAGGTGTCGCATTCCCCTGCCTAGGTGTCGCATTCCTATCATTTAGGTGTCGCATTGGTGGGGGAATGCGACAACTAAAAGGGATTTTTTCGATAAAAATGTCGCTTCTCTCTGGTGTTTTACAAAAATTAGCAATTTAGGCTTCCTGTCATCCGGAGCAGCATTTGTAGCCGGATAGTCACTCTTTTCCGTCTCTCAGAGCCTCCCGAAAGTCCATTTTGCGTAATGCCAACAATAAGAAAAAAGGGGCAGCATGTTCGTTATGCTGTCCCTATATGTAACATTTGTTAGCCTGTTTTGATTTAATCTTCCGCATTCTTTCGAAAGATAGAATTGTAAAGATTATGTATCTTTTGGGGTGTTTATATACGCCTCCAAGAATACAGCTTTTATCCAAAAGTCAAGGCAAACAACGCCTAGCGGACTTACAAACCAGTATTACGGACTTATGACACAGCACCATTTGTTTATACGAATTTATACGAACAGGTCGTCCATTGTGATTTGTACTTGAGCCAAGGCTGCATACTGTGTAAGGCGCACGCCAAAAGTAGTAATCATCGTTGGGATAATGCCACTTTTTATCCCTGTTTCTGCCACGAAATCAGCCATACGATTACGAATGCGCATATCCTCCTCCTTAGTGATCGTGTAAGGCATCTGCGAATACTTGATTTCACATAGATTCACGAGATTATCGGCACGTTCTATCAGTAAGTCGATTTGTGCAGCTGGCTTTGAAACCTTACTTCGCCAAGAATAATACTCGGTATGGATTTGGTCTATCCCCAAGAAATGCTTGATTTGAGGAATATGCAACATGCAAACTCGCTCAAAAGCCAAGCCATACCAAGTATTTTGACGAGGTTTTCCCATCAAGTGAGTCCAATATTCCGTGTCCGTCGTACCAGGATGGCAAAACGTCATATAAAATAATGTATAGAGGTCGGTGAGCTGAAAGATTTGATCTTTCTGCTTTATCTTCTTATCCCTGGTATTATACCCTCTTACAAAATCGCAATTTATCAATTCACTAAGAACCTTTGTCAAAGTTCCACCCGATTTCAACTTCAATTTCTCCATGATTTCCTTTCGGGTCATACCTTGTCTGCATGAGGCAAGTACCTCTATGACACGCATATAGGACTCAGAATTTCTAAACAAGGACGAATATAGTCTTCCATATTCTCGCTTCAGTTCAGCGTGGGATGAGAAAAACAATCTGTCGACATTCCCTTCCACACCTTGCTTTTTATCCAACAAACTGAGATAATAAGGCACCCCACCAAGGATGCTATATATCTGAAGGATAGAAATGCGAGTCCATGAGAATCCATAAGCTTGCAGCATCAGTTCCGTCTCACGAAGAGTAAAAGGAGCAAGATACATCTCGTGCGTTATCCTATTATGAAGCCCACCATGACTATCTATCAGATTGGCTATCATCCACGACGTGGCACTGCCACAAACGATAAGCATGATTTCACTTTGGTAAGCTGCCCATCCGTTCCAAAAGTGCTCAAAAGCCTGTTGGAAACCAGATTTCGGCGTATCCAAGCATGGTAGTTCATCGATAAAAACAACGAGTCGTTCGCCTTTCATTTTTGCCTTTAGCAACTGTTTCAATGCCTCAAAAGCCTCTGTCCAATTCGTAGGAATAGGCTGTTTGGAATCTCCATATTCCCTCAGCGCAAACCCGAAATTAGAGAGTTGCGCCTCTGCTGGTGCCTCTATAGACCCAGACATATCAAAGGCAAACTTATCACGGAAGAGATTTCTCACAAGATAAGTCTTGCCGATACGACGCCTGCCATATACAGCCACAAACTCAGCTTTGCCAGAATGATAATATTCTGTCAACAGCTCGATTTCTTTCTTTCGTCCGATAATTTGCTCCATACCTTTTTAAATTTAACTTTAATGATGGTGCAAATATAAGATAATTATTCAAGAAAAACAAGGATTCTTTAGCCAAATCGATGAATTTTAACTCGATTTGGCTAAAGAATAGGTTATACTATAGCCAAATCGAGTAATTTTCCTTCGATTGCTATAGAATATCTTGTAGATACCTCTCTATTTTATCCTTTCGCCCGCTCCCAATACGAGATAAATTTAGAACGAGCCTGTATCTTGTCAACTACCCATGTACGGTGAAACGCCGTATCAAGTATATCAACTCGTTGATTTACAAGGATATTGCTTACTCGATTTTGCATATAGTTTAAGTACAAACTGAAGGTCCGTTTTAAAAAGATTTTGAGAATCTGGGGGATTTTAGGCAAAAAGATTTTGAGGAAAAGAATATTTTATGTATATTTGCCCCCAATTGTAACATCAACAAGTAAAGATTTTGAATATATTCATTATGAAACAAAGGAATACAGACATCGACTGGATAAGAGCCATCCTCATTATTCTCATGATATTGATTCATATCGTGAGTTTCGGCAACGCATACCCCCAGCTCAAGGCAGGCATTCTCTCGTTCATGATGCCTACCTTCCTCATCATCACGGGCTATCTCGTGAATATCGAGAAAAGCCTAAAGGAGATGGGAAGATACCTGATGTGTCTCGCTTTGCCTTACGTCATCATGGTAACCGGTTTCTCTGTCCTCTCCTATTTCATGCCGGTGAGAGATGGCATCACGGAACTCTCCCTCTCTCAGATTTGTGAGAAGATATTCGTTACTTCCATCGGTCCATATTGGTTCATCCAGACCATGATTATCTGCGGCATTCTCTATTACGTCAGTTTCAAGGGAGCAACCTGGGGAACCCTCAGACAGGGAAAAACGACGATGAGCACCACCACAAGCCTCTTTATCTTCGCCACCCTACTCCTGCTCCTGTCCAAGACACCCGCTCTTTCGCCCAGTGCCGCCACCTATTATTTCATCGGAGCGGTACTCAGACAATGTCATATCGGCTTTGACAGAATTTTCCGTCCTTCACCGGTTGCCCTGCTGCTCTGGATCAACTTGCTGGGCTTAGAAGAATGGTACGACTGGGGCACGCTCGCCATCGTCTTCTCCTGCTGGTGCTGCATTTCATCCCTGATGTGGATACACAGCCTCATCAAACGCCTACAGGATAATGCCAGCGTTCGAAAGACAGAAGATACCTTATTATATATAGGCCGCAACACGCTGCCCATCTACCTCTTCCACCCTATCTTTACGATGGCAGCCAAGTTTTATCATCCCCTCTTTAGCTGGGACAGGAGCGAAATCTGTTTTGCCCTCGTTACCATCTTCATCGCTATAGCCGGAAGCATCGGCATCGCCAAGATGATGGAGAAGACCCATCTGGCTTATCTCTTCGGAAAAGGAAAGATGCTGAGATAAATAATACCACGATATATTTGGTAATTTGGAGATTTTGAAGTACTTTTGCAACATGAATATCAAGAACAAGATAAATAATATGGATGATGCCAAGCGAGAGAAGCTGGGCGAAGTCATCAGATTCGGAATCGTAGGCGGACTGGCTACGGTACTGCAATATGTCATCTACCTGGCTATGATGCCGGCACTGACCCATTTCATCCCCAACATGGGCGACCACAGTCTGGCTACCACAGCCAACACCATCGCCTATATCGTGAGTTTCATCTTCAATTTCATCGCCAGTACCCGCTATACCTTCAAGGTAAAGGCGAATGCCAAGCGCGGAGCAGGATTCACCCTCTCCCACATCGTCAACTACTCGATGCAGACCCTCTGCCTCAACCTCTTCGTAGGCTTGGGGCTAGCCAAACAGCTGGCTATGATACCCACCCTCTGCATCTGCATCCCGGTAAACTTTCTCCTGGTAAGGTTCTTCCTGAAGAAATAAGGGGATTCCCAAAACACGATAAAAGAAAGATATGAAAAAGATATTCGATATTTTTAAAATCAAGAAAGAGGAAAGAGTTTCAGCACTCGTCGCACTCATCATAGCATGTGCCCTCAATGCCCTGACTGTCATCAAATACCACAGCCAGTTCTCGCAGATTACAGATAATTATCACAAACTCTTTGTCAAGACCTTCCATGTGGCAGGTTTCGACCCGCTTACCTATAGCATCGTATCTCACTGGGACACAGAATATAACGTATACCGCCACCCGCTGCTGGCGTTCTTCATGTATATCCCGAATCAGATAAATCAAGGATTGATGATGCTTACCGGCATCAACTGCGTTCAGTTTGTCGTGGGAGCTATCCTGGTGTTCTGCGCCTTCTATTCCTTCATTTTCCTTTATCGTATATTCAGAGAAGTGATTGGTACAGAGCGCTTTGATGCAAATCTGCTCTCTGCCTTCTATTTTTCTTTCGCCTATGTGATGGTTTCTGCGATGGTACCCGACCATTTCATCATGTCGATGATCATACTCCTCTGCACCCTGTATATCACAGGCGTATGCATGAAGAAAGGCAGACAGCTTACCATCTGGCAGACTATCCTGCTCTTTGTATTTACAGCGGGCGTATCGCTCAACAACGGTCTGAAGACCTATCTTGCCGCCCTCTTCACCAATGGCAGAAAGTTCTTCAGTATCAAATACTTCCTGATAGGAGTCATCCTTCCTGCCGCACTCATGTGGGCTTTCGCCAGATGGGAATACCGCACCTTCGTATGGCCTAAGGAGATGGCAAGACACGAGGCTAAGATGAAGAAAAACAAGGAAGTCACAGCCAAGATTTACCAGAAATACCGCGACAGCACTGGCGTGAAAGACTCGGCAAAGGTAGAAACTGCCGTCAGGAAAATCATCAAGGATAAAGCGCATGCCAAATATGTTCGTGACCATAAACAGATATGGAACAAGAACACGGGCAAGCCTATCGCCAAGGGCGAATTCATGAACTGGACCGACAAGACGACCTCCCGCTCGCAAACTCTGGTCGAGAATTTCTTCGGTGAAAGCATCATGCTGCACCAGCAGAACCTTCTGGGCGATGTATTGCGCAACCGTCCGGTTATCGTGAAATACCAGTCTGCGGTCAATTATGTGGTAGAGGCATGCATCGTTGTGCTTTTCTTACTTGGCATCCTTGCCGGAAGAAAATCAAAGTTTCTCTGGCTCACCCTGACATTCTTCCTGATGGATGCTGCCCTCCATATCGGTTTGGGCTTCGGTATCAACGAGGTATATATCATGACTGCCCACTATATGTATGCCCTTCCTATCGCCATCGCCTTCCTGGCGCTCAAGGCAAAAGGAAAGAGCCTGAAATGGGCCTTCAGAGGATTGATGTTCGCCATCACCCTCTATCTGTGGATAAGCAACGGATATCTGCTGGCAGGCTACATGCTAGGATAAATATTAGCAAGAAGCCTTGATCCAGCGGATGATATCCTCATGCTTCATATCAAACTTACGGGCAAAGAGGCGGTTGCTTTGTTCCAGCTCCTCTTTGTCTGCCAAAGTCCAGACGTATGGATTGCCCCGTTTCCAGTCGATAAGTCGCATACAGCCCTCGTATTCATCTTTTTCAGAATACAGGGCGGCCCGGAAATCGGGATGATTCCATACCAGGGTCTGCAGGAAGAACTCATCAGGGCAGAAGGTATAATTGAATCTTTTCAATACAAACGGCTTCTGGCTCACCACATACTCCACGCATGCCTGCGTGATGCTCACCCAGTTGGCACCCTTGGCAAAATCCATCTTCTGGCGATGCAGGAACGGCATGAGCAGCATCGAAAGATATTTATTCAGTCGCCTGGTAATGGCATTCAAAGCCCATACTTCGAGCGGGTAAGACTGGTAAATAGCCAATAACGCATCATCTTCCGGCGGCAATCCCATTCAAATTCCTCACCATGATTGATGCCCACAAATTCCTTACCCTGATGCTCCTCAAAGAACTGATGGATGTAATCCTGCGATTTGATAGGTAAATCCTGACCACTCAGCAGATGGTAGTAGGCATAAGGTCCATGCTTCAAAGCCTCCTCGAAAAGCACATACTCCGCCTTAATCTGGCTCAGATTTCCCCAACGCACATCCACCCTCTGTTCCAACACAAAGAGGCGTGCCTTGGAAAGAACCAGCGGTTCAGCACCATCCAGCATATCCGATTTCCGGTCGATATGCAGAAATATATCATTGCGCTCATCATCGAGCATCGACAGCAATACCCTCAGAAGCGGTAAACTGCCATGAGCCATTATCAAAAAAGCATGTTTCATTGTCATTATTTATCTTTATTATCCAACTGTCCGTCCTGATGACTTTTTCATCATCATTGCGACAAAGATACACCAAATAAAAGAGAATACAAAATAAAACTCCGTTTTTATCAGAAAAAAGACACAAAATAGAGCCTTTCTTTTTGAATATTCAGAAAAAACAATTACTTTTGCAGCGCTAAGAAGGAGATGCGGCATGCATCAGCCCAGCAAAAAAATAATCAGAGAATGAACAATATATTTAGAATTAAAAAAGAAGAAAGGCTCTTTGCCTTGATTACACTCATCGTTATCATCACCTTCAATGTGCTGATGATAACCTATCATTTTGATGATTTCGGCAAACCGAAAGCAGGATTCTGGACGCTCTTCACCAAGAACTTTCAGATTTCAGGTTTCGACCCCTACACCTACCTTACCCTCTCGAAGTGGAAGGTGTATTACACGGAGTATCGCCATCCCATGCTCCCTTTCTTCCTCTATCCTTTCTCGCTACTGAACGGCTGGCTGATAGAACTCACCTCCCGCAACTGGGCAACTTCCATCGTGGCGGTGATGATGACATTCTTCTCCACCTACTCCACCCTCTTCTTCAGAAGAATCTTCAGAGAGGTGATGCAGCTGAAGGCTATAGACAGCAATGTGCTCACAGCGATGCTTTTTTCCTTTGCCTACGTACTGCTCGTCACCTTTGTAGATGACCATTTCGGCATGTCGCTTTTCTTCCTGTCGATGACACTTTATCTGGCAGGCAAACAGCAGCAGGAACACCGCAGCATGCCTTGGTGGCAAACAGCCCTGCTCTTTTTCTTCACGGCAGGCATCACGCTGAGCAATGGCGCCAAGACCTTCCTTGCCGCCCTCTTTACCAATGGCAAAAAACTCTTCCGCCCGAAATATCTGGCATTGGGCATCATCTTGCCTACCCTTCTGATTGGTGCTGCAGGCATTTATCAGAACAAGGCTTTCATCATTCCGAACCGCCTGGAAGGAGAACGGCTCGTGGCTCAGAAAGCTGCAAAAGACAGTACTTTTAGGGCAAAAATGGACCAGAAACAGAAGCACGATAAGGCTATCGCTGGCAAGAATATCCAGAAACGGGGCATGCTTTCATGGGCAGATATGTCTATCTCCCGTTCAGAATCATTGGTTGAAAACGTTTTTGGCGAATCGCTTATCCTGCACAGAGAACATCTGCTGGAAGATATCCACAGCCACCGCCCGATATTCGTGAAATACCAGACACCCGTTCCTTATATCATAGAGGGTATCATCGTGATTCTGCTGTGTATGGGCTTTTGGATGGGAAGAAGATCGGCCTTTCTCTGGCTCACTGCCTCATGGGTGGCATGCGATGCCTTCATTCATCTGGTCATGGGATTCGGACTGAACGAGGTTTATATCATGGCTGCCCATTGGGCGTTCATCATTCCGATCTGTATCGGATATATCATCAGAAACTGTAAGGAGAAATATCTGCCTTATCTTCGTGGAACACTCGCAGTTATCACCATCTTCCTGTTCTTCTATAACAGCACGCTGATATTCGAGTATCTCACAAGATAAAAAAGAGAACCCGACAAGATAAACAAGTATCTTAGATTAAAACCATCATGCTGAAAATAAGTATCTTAACCCCTATCTATGGAGTAGAAAAATATATCGAACAGTGCGCCCGGTCACTGTTCGAGCAGTCGTATGCGTCTATCGAATACATCTTTGTAGATGACTGTACCCCCGATAAAAGCATCGACATTCTGCAAGCGCTCCTGAAAGAATATCCTGAAAGAGCACAACAGGTACGCATCATCCACCACGACAGAAACCGGGGCGTGGGTGCTGCAAGACAGACGGCACTGATGGCGGCTACAGGCGATTATCTTTTATTTGCCGATAGCGACGATATGCTGCCGGAAGATGCAGTTGAGAAGCTGGCAAGAAAAGCAGATAGTAGCCATGCCGACCTGATTGATGGCGGCTACCAGGAGTGGTACGATGGAAAAGCAGGAATACTCCAGAAACCTTTTGATGTTTCTGATGAGAAACTGCTCAAACTGCTTGTCTGTCAGAACATCATCACCAACCGGCTGTGGGGCAGAATCTATAAGCGTTCGCTCATCATGGAGCACAGGATATTCTTTGAAGAGGGCATCAACTATGCAGAAGATCTTTTCTGGAATGCCCAGTTTATGTTCTATGGCAAAAAGGTGAACATTGATGATGCAGTATATTACTACCGCACCGACAACGAGAATTCCTACAATCACAACATCTCTGAAAAGAATCTTCTGTCATACTTCAAATCAACCCGCCGACTCATCGATTTCTTCGAGCAGAACGATAAGAAGCATCAGTACCTCAGAGCCACAGAGATAGGCATCGTCAATGCCTACCGCTGGGCAGCAAACGCTCATGTAGCCTTCGAAAAGGTGGATCAGGCGCTCGACTACAAGCCTAAGAGCTGCCTCATCAGCCTCATCATCAAGCTCATCAAAAAGGGGGTACCTGTCAAGAGGGTGAATCTTATCTACCTCGCTTACAGAAAGCTATACACTCTTCTAATATCTGCACCTTCAGCAGTTTCATGATACAGAAGTAGATGGTGGCAGAAACCAGCAGACGAACCAGCAGCAGGAGATAGATGTTCTGCAGGCTGCGGGTAATGAAATAGGTAACTACCATCGTGGCTGCCGCACAGAGCATGAATGGCAGTATATCCTTTGCCACATCCAGGAACCGCAATCCGGCAACACGCTTCATCATCCACTGCCAGACCAGAAGCCAGGCGATGATAAACACGGTATAGGCTATCACCATGGTCTGGATGCCATATTGATGACAGAACAATACCAAGGCGAGCAGCCCCACTACCTGACCGATGTTGCACCACATATATACATCAGAACGCCCCTTGCTGATAGCCAGATTCTGATAAAGCGTGTAAATAGGCATAAAGGCACCGCTCACGCAGAGAATCTGCAACAGCGGCACACTGGCTATCCATTTCTCATGAATCGTAATCAGAATGAATTCGCGTGATACCAGGGTCAAGCCAAACATCAATGGGAAAGAAAGGAATGCCGTAAAACGGAGCATCTTTCTAAACACCAGCAACTCGCGGTTCTTATCGTCCTGGATAGAAGCCAAGACGGGCTGCGCTATCTGTCCCACCGTATTGGCAACAAACGAATTAGCCTTGGTGTCCCAGTTGTATGCCTGACTATAGTTACCCACATCATTAATCGGATAGAACCTGCCGAAGACAAAGGTCAACACATTGTTGCTCACCGTATTGATGATGTTGGTAACCAGGAGTTTCACGCTGAATCCGAACATCTTCCTCACCGGTCCGAAATCGATATGAAAGTTCGGGCGCCATCCCGTATAATAATATCTTCCTATATTCAGCACGAGGATAAAGATAACCTGCTGCCAGGCAAGACTCCAGTAAGCCATGCCGTTGAATGCCAGTACCAGTCCCACGACATTCGAACTGATCAGAGCCATGAAATTAACGATGGTAATCTCCTTGTTCATCATGTTCTTCATCATATATCCGTTCTGGGCGATGCCAAACGAAGAGATGAAGAAACTCAGGAACACGAAGCGCGACAGGGAGGTGAGACAAGGCTGATGGAAGAAATCTGCTATCAGCGGCGCACAGAAAAAGAGCACCACATACATGGTAAGACTCACCAGGACATTAAACCAGAACACCGAGTTATAATCGTTGTCGGTGGGTTTCCTGATATTCACCAGTGCCTGGGTAAACCCGCTACTCTGCAGATTGCCCGCTATCAGGGTGAATATGGTGAGGATGCCGATGATACCATAATCGGCTGGCGACAACAAGCGCGCCAAGAAGATGCCAAAGAGGATATTGAGTACCTGGGTAGAGCCACTGTTCATCGCTCCCCAGAACAATCCCCTGGCGGTTTTTTCCTTTAATGATTCTGCCATCGTTTCTATCTGATAAATATGGAATATTACTTGTTTTTACTTTTTAGAATGCAAAAGTAGCATAAATAGTTTGAAGTTCAAAACTTTTTGCTTACTTTTGCAGCCGTAAAACAGAAAAAAGTATGGATATTAAGAACATCAAGAAGGAATGGAACGCCACAATACTCGATATATTGAAGGCTTTCATCGAAATCTGCAACAAGTATCACCTCAGATATTACTGTTGTGCCGGCACCGCCATCGGAGCCGCCCGTCACCACGGAATGATTCCCTGGGACGATGACATCGACGTACTGATGCCACGCCCCGACTACGACCGTCTGCTCGAAATCGCCAAGCATGAAGACTTTGGCAAATACGAGGTAGTAACTCCCTACAACAACGAGTCATACCCTCTGTATTTCTCAAAACTCGTGAACCGCGAAACCACCCTTATCGAGGAGAAGGAGCGTCCCTGCATCATCGGTCTTTACGTAGATATCTTCCCTCTTGATGCCACCGACGATGACCTGGAAACGGCAAAGGCGCTGTATCGCAAATACTCTAAGACCATCAACCGTCTGAATGCCGTAACCACCCACAATACTTTCTTTGAGTACATTTCCCTGCTCCTGCACAAGGAAACCTGGGGCCGCTTTGCCATCAAGACGCTCGCCTTCTTCTGCCGCAGCAAGATGCGCCACCGCCTCATCCAGCAGATGGACGAGATGAGTCACCGGTATGACTTCGATAAGGCGAAGAACGTACTGGTGAATACAGGTTCCTACCACTACAAGGAGATTTTCCCGAAGGAATGGCTCGGCAAGGGCAAGGAATTCCCGTTCGAGGATACCACCGTCTTGCTGCCGGAGCAGGCTGATACCTATCTGCGCCACTTCTTTGGCGACTATATGAAGTTTCCACCCGTAGAACAGAGAGTAGAGAAACACCTTCGCTACTATCTGAACATGGAAAAGCGGGAAACATGGGATGAGATTAAAAGAAAGCTTTAGCCTTCCCTCACTTCCTGCAAGGTATGTCCGAAACCTTCTTCTACATCAAAGAACGGTTTCCAGCCTAAAGCCTTGAGTTTATCCGTACTGAAGGTTGCCTTGGTGATAGGCGTGGTATTGCCCTGCTGCGCATCCGCCTCAGGAATATCAAACACCACCTTTCTATCCGCTTTCCGGGCTATCAGCTCTGCCAGTTGGCGGATGGAGATATTCGATTCTGAATGAGCCACATTATAGGCATTTGCCCTCTCGCCATCCAGCAGGAGGCGCAAGATGGCATGGGCAGCATCTACCACATAAAGCCAGGAGCGGAAAGCCTCACCCTTACTCTTCAGGACGATATCCTCACCTTTCAGAACATTGCGGATAAACTGGGCATACACCCTATTGTCACTCTCCGTAAAGCCCGGACCGTAGGTATGACTCAGTCTGGCTATCACCACATCGGCATCATACTCTGCTCCGTATGCCATGCAGAGCGTTTCGGCAGCACGTTTGGAAGATGGATAGCAGGCACGCACCGATGCACAATCCACATAGCCGCTGCTCTTCTCGGTAAATTCAGAGCCATCGCCCTCGCCATAGATTTCACCCGAAGAGATATAAACCATGCGCTGCATGCGGTGACTCAATCCATATTCCAGCAGGTTGGATACGCCGTTGATGTTTGCCTTCATCACCTCTACAGGGTTCTGCTTAAAGTAGTTAGGACTCGCATTGCTGGCTGCATCGATGATGTAATCAGCGCCCTCAGCCAACTCATTATAGACTGGTTCCCCTATCATCCTGTCCATGCTCTTGATGACAGGCTGGGTAACGTCTATCTCTGCAAAGAAGAAAGATTCATCCTCCCAATAGGCAGCAAACTTCTGTCGGGCACGTTCCTTGTTTCTTCCGGCTGCTATCACCTTGTAGCACTGGGCAGGATTCTGCATCAGCACATCAACCACACAGCCTCCTACCAATCCTGTAGCACCAGCCACAAGAATGGTCTTGCCATGCAGACGCTCCAATTCCAAACCTTCCCGGAAAAGGCGCGCTATATCTTCCTTATATGGTGAATTTCCTATCATAACATGTTTATTTTAACCAAGCCTCAGGCTGAACCTTCATCAGTGCCTTCAGTATCTCCAGATCCTCAACGGTGGTTATCTTGATGTTCTTCTCTGAACCAGGCACGATATGCATCTGTCTGCCTCCCAGTTCTGCCATCAGGGTACAGGATGCCACCGAATTGGCGATGCCCTTCTCCTTAGCCTCTTCGTGGGCTGCTATCAGATTACCCAAACGGAAGGTCTGGGGTGTCTGGGTACGGATCAGTTTGTCGCGCGGAATACTGGTGTTGGTCGTAAAACCATCTTCGCTCTCCAGGATAGCCTCTCTACATTTGATACCCGTAATGGCATAGCCATACTTCTGGCAGATGGCGATATTGGATGAGATGATGTCTTGCGACAAGAGTGGGCGCACGGCATCATGCACCAGCACCAGGTCGTCATCACCGCATCCCGCCTTTTTCAAGCCATAGATACCATTGTGGATTGACTCCTGACCATTGCTTCCGCCAGGGAATATCCATTTCAGCTTGGTAATGCAGAACTGGTTGGCATACGACTGCAGTACCGTTTCCCAACCTGCCAGACATACCACAGCAATACCCTGAATATCAGGATGCTTCTGAAAAGCCATCATCGTATGGATGATGATAGGACAGTTGTCTACATGCATAAACTGCTTTGGGATGTCCTGTCCCATTCTATTGCCAGAACCTCCGGCTATGATCAATGCATAGTTCATATTCTCTATCTTTAAATTGATTATTTCTGAATGATTCTCCCCGGATTCCCTACCACGGTAGCCCCGTCGGGAATATCCTGGAATACCACGGCACCGGCGCCTATCGTCACGTGGTTGCCGATATGGATGCCGCCGAATACCGTGGCGCCGGTATAAATCTTCACGTCATTTCCTATGGTAGGCCTGCCGCTCTTGCCGTTGCCCAGCGTCACCATCTGCAGACAGTAGAAGTCATCACCTATGCATTCTGCGTTGAGATAGGTGGCATAGCTGTGCTCCAGATGCGCACCTTTCCCGATATGCGGGCACCAGATGGTCATCGTACGCTCGGGTGGCAACAGCCAGCTGATGAAAACCGAACGGTATTCGCCCATGCGGTAATAAAACAGATTGCGGAAACTCTTTTCGCGGGTGCATGCCTTAATCAGGTTGAGCACCGTAGGCTTCCTGTCCTGCACCTTCAGCAGGTCGGCATCTATCTCCTTCTTATGGAGCAGATACAGAGCGATATGCGGCAACATGCGCACCGCCGAAGCTGACAATATGATGGTTTGTACTATCGGATTCATGACTCTAAATCTTGTTTTAACATGGTTGCAAAGATACAAAAAATAAAGCAACTAGCATGCTTTTATCCGAAAACAATTGTTCTTTTCACTAAAAATAAGATAATAGAACAGGGTTTGTAGAATTTTAGTCGGTTTTATTGCTAAATAATGTGAATTAAATAGCTTTCCATACAACTTTTCCGTACCTTTGCACAAAGTTATATATAACGATATTATAGAAGAGGATAAAACAGAACATTATGAAGAGGATATTGATTGTTGAAGACGATTTGGCATTCGGAACAATGATACAGACTTGGCTCAAAAAGAAAGGATTCGATGTGGAAAGGGTAACATCCGTAGCGCTGCCATCAAAGCGATGGGAGCCGGCGATGCATTCCATCTGGTTCTTTCCGACCTGCGCCTGCCCGACCACGACGGACTGGTATTGCTCCAGCATATCAGAAAGTCCGATGCCCACCTGCCTTTTATCGTAATGACTAGCTATGCAGAGGTTCAGAATGCTGTATGTGCCATGAAATCGGGTGCTACCGATTACGTGGCTAAACCTTTCCATCCCGAAATCCTCTTAGAGAAAATCCGTGAGGCTATCCAGTCGGCTGCTTCTGCGGCTCCAGCCCCTCAGCGTGCGGAATCTGCCGCCATGCAGGATGCGCCCCAAGAAGAACAGCAGGGCGCTACGGAGGTGCCTAGATATATAAAAGGTGAAAGCGAGGCTTCCAAGCAGCTCTACGAGTTCGTTTCGCTCGTTGCCCCAACCCCGATGTCAGTGCTCATTCTCGGAGCCAGCGGCACCGGAAAGGAATATGTGGCGCGCAGCATCCACGAACAGAGTCTGCGCAAGGACAAACCTTTCTATGCCATCGACTGCGGCGCCATCCCTAAGGAGGTGGCGGCATCTGAATTCTTCGGATATAAGAAGGGTGCCTTTACCGGAGCCGAACAGGATAAGAAGGGCGCCTTCGAGATAGCTAACGGCGGAACGGTTTTCCTCGATGAAATGGGAAACCTCAACTACGAAGTACAGGTACAGCTTCTCAGAGCCTTGCAGGAGAGGAAAATCCGTCCGCTGGGCAGCACGCAGGAGATTGATGTGGATATCCGACTCATCTGTGCCACCAACGAGAATCTGGCGCAGGCGGTAGCCGAAGGCAAGTTCAGAGAGGACCTCTATCACCGCATCAACGAGTTTTCCATCTATATGCCTGCCCTCAAGGACAGAGGTGCCGACATCTTCCTCTTTGCCAACCTCTTTATCAAGCACGCCAACCAGGAACTGGGCAAGAATGTGCTCGGACTGGATGCCAAAGCCTCCGAAATCATTGCCTCATACGACTGGCCGGGCAACCTGCGCGAACTGAACAATGTGATGAAGCGCGCCACCCTGCTCACCCGTGGCAAGTATATCGGTGCCCAGGAACTGGAGAAGACGATGGCACAGACCTCCACAGCCCGACCAATCAATATGCAGCTGCACAGCGAACAGTCGGAACAGGAAAGCATCGCCGCTGCCCTGAGAGCCACCCACGGCAACAAGAGCAAGGCTGCCCAACTGCTTGCCATCGACCGCAAGACACTCTACAACAAAATGAAGAAATACGGCATGGAGTAAAAGATTCCCCAATATATTCCACACTATATTGGGGAATTTTTCTACACCTTTTCCCCACTTTCCCCACATCCCATTTCTGGTACAAAACACCATCCTCACTGATTATCAGATACTTAACCAAATTCACCATTTTCTGGCACGCCTATTGTGATATTATTTACCGAACTCACAAATGAGTTTCAGCAAGAGAATTAATAAACAATAATATTCACAATTAAAAAACAAAAGAATTATGAAAAAGTTAGTATTTGCAGTTATCGCAGCAGTAGCAATGGTATCAGTTAGCAATGTATTTGCAGGTAACAGAATGGTAAACGTTGCAGGTTCAGAACCAGTAGACACAGTAGCTCCAGCCGACACAACAGCGACACCAGCTGAGACTCCAGCAGAGACTCCTACAGACACTACAGCTGCAACAGTGGATTCAACCGTAGCAGAGTAAATCCACCTTCAGAAAATAGTAATTACGCGTCGCTTTCAATGAAACAGGAGATAGATGACCAGATTTTGGCATTTATCTCCTGTTTTCGTTGGTTTATATCGCATTTTTGATTAACTTTGCACGCAAATAGCAAAAAGACTCAAAACATTAAAAGATAAGAAGATGCAGCAAACAAACGTTCCTTTCAAGGTAGCCCTGGGTTACATCATCGTCGCCATCGTACTGATTCTGGCGATAGGGCTGGTATATCGCAACACCACAACCGTGCTCGCTATCAACCAGGCAACCCGCGACTATATCGAAAAGCGACAGGCAGCCGACAGCACCATGTCCAACCTGCTCAAGGAGGAACAGACCAATCTGCAGCAGCTTACCCGCGCCATGCAGGGCAAGTCATCCCACAACTATCTGCACGAGAAGATGAACAGCCTCAACAGTGGCGAAGATTCCGTTGTCGTGCATTCCAAGGCACCCAAGACCCATGTGGCAAAGAACACCACCGTAGAGGTGATGAAAACCCGCAAGGGCTTCTTCCGCCGCCTTGCCGATGCCTTCAGGAAGGAGCATGCCGAAACGCTCAGCATCAGACGCGATAGTAACCAGGCTGTCACCGATACCCTCTCTACCCCGGTCAACTTAGCCGGAAACGTAGCCGATATCCTGGAACAGATTGACCGCAAGGAGAAGCAGTCTACGCACGATAACCATGATGCCATCAACCGCGAGGTGAGAGACCTGCAGATAACCAATGCCCGCCTCGCCCTGCGCTCCTCCCAGCAGCTCAACGATATCCACCAGCGCGAACGTCAGGCGATGCAGCAGGCTATCAACCAGGCGATGCAGGCGCGCCAGAATCTGCTCTGGCAGATAGGTCTGCTTGCCATCGTAGCCATCACAGCCGCCGTCATCCTCGTCTATTACATCTACCGCGATACGCAGAAGGAACGCATCTACCGCGAGAATCTAGAAGAGGCTAACGAGGAAATCAGGCGCATCATGAACCAGCGCGAGCGCCTGCTCCTCACCATCACCCACGACATCAAGGCGCCGGCTGCCAGTATCTCGGGTTTCATAGACCTGATGAAGGATTATGTCGACAACCCGCAGGGCATCTCCTGTCTCAACAGCATCAAGGGTTCTGCCACCCATCTCTCCCGGCTCGTTGCCGCCCTGCTCGATTATCACCAGTTGGAAAACGGACTGATGAAGCTGAACCCGGTAGATTTCTCGCCTGCCGACATGTTCCGCCAGTGTGCCGGAGAGATGCAGATCCTGAGCCGTGAGAAGGGACTGGAACTGCATCTGGAGCTCGATGGCATCAGCAGTCCGCAGACCTACTACCGTGCCGATGCCTTCCGTATCCGTCAGATACTCAACAACCTGGTGAGCAATGCCATCAAGTATACCGATGAGGGCAGCGTCACCATCCAGGCAGCCATCAGTCCCCAGCACCTCCTCACCTTCTCGGTAAGGGATACCGGCAAGGGCATGACCACCGAAGAGCGCCAGAAGGTGTTCCAGGCGTTCACCCGTCTGAAGAGTGCCCAGGGCATCGAGGGCACCGGTCTCGGACTGAACATCACCCAGGAACTGGTCAATCTGCTTCAGGGCACCCTGCGTCTGGAATCCGTCAAGGACAAGGGCAGCACCTTCACCGTCACCATTCCGCTTGCCTTAGGCACCGCTCCTGCAGTAGAAGAGGCAGAAGAGCAGAAGCCGCTCGCCCCAGCCAAGCCCCATTTCGAAAATCACAAGATACTGCTGCTCGATGACGACCCGTTGCAGCTCCGTCTGCTTCAGGAGATGCTGAAGAAGCTGGTAGGCGACAGCTGGCAAGTCTTTGCCTGTCTGCATGTAGCCGAGGCGCTCACCGTGCTCCACAACGAGCATCCTGCGCTGATGATGATGGATATCGAAATGCCCGAGATGAACGGCATCAGGATGATTCAGCACATCAACCACAGCCACATGAAGGTAGTAGCGATGACTGCCCACGATGCCAGCATCATCAGAGAGTTGAAAGAAGCCGGTTTCGACGATTGCCTCTTCAAGCCGTTCAGCACAGAGAAGCTGAAAGAAATCCTCGGATTGGAGGATGCAGCATCAGAAACAGAGGATATGGCAGAGAAAACAAGGGATATCGCATCAGCAGCAGAGGATATGCAGAGAAAACCAATAAGAAATCCCGCTTTGCACCCCTCCTGACCTTTGCAGAAGGCGATCCGGAGGCAGAAGCCGAGATACTCAGCACCGTCAAGCAGGAGTTGTCATCCCATCTCCAGAACCTCCAGCAGGCAACAGAAGGCGAGTTATCAATAGAAGCCATCGGCAAGACAGCCCACAAGCTTCTCCCTATCGCCACGATGATAGAGATGGAGACCCGCCAGCACATCGCCGCCCTCGCTCCCGAGCATATCAGCGATCTGTCAGAATCTCAGATAAGAGCCTACACCCAGGCCATCATCGCCGACCTGAAGGCTCTCCTCTAGCTATCAGCTATTGTATCTCTTCCATCGACAGTCCTGTTATTTCCAAGACTGTCGATGCATCCATCCCCTTTGCCAGCATATTCCTGGCAATCTCAAGGCTGCGCTGGTTCATACCTTCTTCTCTGCCTTCTTCTCTGCCTTTCTGGTATCTGTCATCCAGGAGGGTCCTTTCTACACTTACGGAATCCCAGAATTTGTCGTAGGCACGGAGCTCGGCATCTGTAAAGCCGGAAATTTCTAGTTCTTCTACTGACGGCAGATACTGTTGCAGGTGTATCAACTCGTCCTCGCTGGGTGACTGAAGGACATACAGGAGGTTTCTCAACCGATCAGGATGATTGCCGAATATCTTCTTGAACGTGAGGTCTGCCTTAGGATCTAAGTACTTCATAACCATCTGTTTTAAAATTCTATAGCGCAAAGTTATGACTTTATTTTCATTCGCACAAGAGTTTTAGACATTTTTTCAGGCAAAATAAGCTGAAATGTTGAAAAAAAAATCTTTTTCCTCACGTATTACGTATAGTGTAAAAGATGTAAATGTATATATATAATATACTTGGTATAGTATAGGGAAGGAAAATCTGCACCTAACTGTCTGATATTCAGTAATATATATTTTTAAGATTCTCCCTGGTAGTCATTCGGGCATATCAGAAAACACATGATTGGCCTGATGGTACCTATTATTGGCTCTGGTAGTCATCAAAAAAAGGTAATTTGCCTGGTAGTCATTGAGCGCTTAAATGAGGTAAACAAACGATGTACTTCCGTTTACCAACTGAAGCGGCTGCGTCGGGTCACAGATATGGCTGCGTTGGGTTAAGGATTCGACTGCGTTGGGTTAAGGATTCGACTGCATCGGGTTAAGGATTCGACTGCATCGGGTTAAGGATTCGACTGCATCGGGTTAAGGATTCGACTGCATCGGGTTGCAGATATGGCTGCATCGGGTTAAGGATATGGCTGAACTGGGTTACGCAGACGGCTGTACTCACTGATTGAGCCACTTGAGTAGTCTGATTGAGCCGTATCAGTACTTTTCTGCATGAACTTGCGTACAAAAGAACAGTTAATGAAGAGGACTTTTCATCAATGAAACTCAAAGCTTGTTTAACAAATTGAGAGTGCATCATAAGTCACATCCAATACGCCCTGGGCTAGGAGCTTTTGGGCCTTCAGCCCGTCCTCGGCTGCAATTATCTAGACTTACGACACACTCTCCTATTTTTTGTCTACATTTTTCACACTTCGAAAACAAGCTAGACGTAAGAAAAATATCATTTCCCCATAGGCGTTAGAAAAAGCCAGAACGCCAAACGGAATTTTCTTCTTTTTACCTTTTAAAGCCTCTTTTTACTTTTTTACCTTTTTACTTTTTTACCTTTTTACAGCCCCTCTTATCACGAACCAGGCATGAACTGCAAGGGTGGGAAGAAGGCCGTAATGGGTTCGCATCACCTGGAAACGCTCCTTCAGGGAGGCTTGATGGTTCTGCGTGGTCATGCCACCATCCAGAAAATGGGTGAGGACGGCATGGACATTGCGCAACGGCAACTTGCGGCGAGATGACTCCCGCATGATGCGGATGCACCAGTCTACATCTGCCGAATAACGGTAGTGCAGATCGTAATGAATCTCACGGGCTATGTCTGTGCGGGCATAGAATGACTGGTGACATACCAGCATGCCCCAGATGAACGAACGCCACGTGAGCTTCTTGGGTGGGGCCAGGCGGCGGTGACGCAGAAAACAACCCATCTCGTCCACGATATCGGTATCGCCGTAAAGTACGCCGGGCAGTAATTCGCCTTCGCCTACACAGCCTTCTACGTACTCCAGCGTATCGGCTGTAGGGAAGGTGTCACCGGCATTCATGAACACCAGGTAATCGCCCGTAGCACGGTCGATGCTCTTGTTCATGGCATCATAAAGTCCCTTGTCGGGCTCTGATATGACCACGATTTCGTGCGAGCTCTCGCCTACTGCATTGCGATGCTGGTATGCCTTCACCAGCTGGAGGGTGCGGTCGCGGGAGCCGCCATCCATGATGATGTGCTCGATGTTGCAGTAGGTCTGGCGCTGCACGCTGTCGAGGGTACGCTGCAACTCCTTCTCGGCATTGTACGTACAGGTTACGACGGTGAACTTAATCATAACTTATAGTTTTTGTAGGCCATCGCCTCGTTATAAACTTCAATATATTTCAATGCTACGGCATGCTGCGAATAGTTCTGTGCTACCTTCTGCAGACATGCCTGCTTCAGAGCCGCCCTGTTGGCCTCTTCGAGTACCCAGTGGATGCCACTCGCCAGGTCTTCGGTATCGCGGTAGTTGGCCACGTAGCCGTTCTGCTGATGATCTATCATCTCCGGTATTCCTCCTACCCTGAAACCGATGCTCGGCACGCCGCACGCCATCGACTCCATGATGGTGTTAGGGAGGTTATCTTCGAGCGATGGCAGCACGAAGGCATCGGCAGAATTGTAGATTGCCACAATCTGCTTCTCATCGCTGACATAGCCGAGCGAATAGGACGGCAGGGTGAGGTTTACTTCCTCGGAATGGCCGCCCAGGATGGCGATGGCGGTATTCTCCTTCATCTCGGGATAGCGCGCTACCAGCCGGTCGATGGCTTCGATGAAATAACGCATGCCCTTGCGCTCGTCGGTTACGCGCTGGGATACGAAGAGGATGATATGCTTGTCGGCTGGCAGACCGGCACGCAGACGCGCCTCTGCCTGATCCTGCGGACAGAACACGTGGGTATCTATCGGATTCGGGATGTTGGTGATGCGCTGACCTACGAAGAGACCACTGCCCTTAGCCTGCCGTTCGAGCCAACGGCTACAGGTGACGAAGGAGATGGCGCCGCGATGGTAGAGTTCCTTCTTGCGGCGGAATATCTTTGCTGAGAGGTCGGTCTTGCTGCCTTTATTGGGGAGAAGCGGACAGTTGCCGCAGGCGGAGGCATAGCGGTTGCAGCCACGGGCATAATGGCAGATGCCGGTAGCTGGCCAGAGATCGTGCATGGTCCATACCACCGGTTTGCCGCTGCGGATAATCTTGCGGATGTTCTTGAGTGAGAGCATGCCCTGGTTGATCCAGGAGAGATGGATGACATCTGCCTCCTGAAACTCGCGGAGCCTGGTGATATCGGTACCCGATGTTGCCATGTCTACCTCCCAGAGGCGCTGACGGGAGAAATGGAGATGCCAGAACACGCACCAGCGCTCCCACAGGAAGTTCCACTGCAACCTGAGCGAACGGGGCAGACTGACCACGGTGATGTCTTCAGTCTCCTTGTCGCGTACCAACATCTTTGCCTTAACGCCATTGTTGTTAAGGGCATCCATCAGGCGGTTGGCTGCTACTGCCGCTCCGCCTGTCTTTTCACTTGTATTTACTATGAGTACTCTCATCTGCGTATATTTTTGATACCGCAAAAAGCTGCGTATATTGATTGATACTGCAAAGATAGCACAAATCGGAGACAAAACAAAATAAAAAGGCATGTTTTTTTCGAGGAAATCGGAAAAGAGGAAACGGAAGGGGGAGAAAGGGGCATAAAAAAAACATACCACAACTCTCAACGAGCTGTGGCATGCAATATGTTTAACTTAAAAAATCTAATCAAAATAGTCTCACGACTTTCTCAATTATCGGTTAAACAATCTACCTTAAAACCTAATAACTAAAAACCTAAATCTATTACTACTAACCTAAACAATCTATTAACCTTTTGACGCTGCAAAATTACTACTATTTCGGCTATTCACCAAATATTCAGCCAAGAAAGTGTGACGTTTTTGCATTTTTTTGATATATATCAAGCAAAAATGAACAAAAGAAACGGAAATTAACAACTTTCTGACACTTTTCCTACATTTTGCTGAATATAAAGCTTCTGCCCTTTCTATTATATTTGCACTTGGAAAAATAAAGAGGTAAAAATCTTTATATCTGCAAACTTTTGTTAACTTTGCAGAAAATTAGATAAGTACAATAAAA
>QSCI01000045.1:0-26826 GCA_003463005.1 Segatella copri
AATATAAACTAATAAACAAAAGAGTTAAGTACGAAGAGCCGTGTGATGGGAGACTGTCAAGCACGGTTCCGAGAGAAGGGAGGGTGAAACTCCCTCCACTTACTCGACACGAAAGGATTATGGCACAGAAAATTATCGGAAGAAAGCAGGAGATTAAGGAACTCCTGGATCTTTACAAGGAAAATAAACCTGTTTTTGCAGTAATATATGGTAGAAGAAGGGTCGGTAAAACCTTTCTCGTAAGAGAATTGTTTCAGGATAAAATGAGCTTTTACCATACGGGTTTATCTCCTTACGAGTTGAGTGGTCAAAAATAATGGAGCAACAGTTGACTAGCTTTTACTCCAGTCTTGTTCGCTATGGCAGCAAGGGTAAGAAGGTGCCATCCTCTTGGCTCGAAGCTTTTGATGCACTCATCAATCTCTTGGAAGAGCAAGATGCAGACAAGCGTCAGGTGATATTCATAGATGAATTGCCATGGCTTGACACTCCCCGCTCGGGATTTGTTACAGCATTAGAGCATTTTTGGAATGGATGGGCTGCAGGAAAGCAGAATATCATGCTTATCGTCTGCGGCTCTGCCACGTCATGGATTTCAGACAAGCTATTAAACAACAAAGGCGGTTTGTTTGATCGTACAACTGATGAAATCAAGTTGCGCCCGTTTACGTTGGGCGAATGCGAAGAATACTATCAGGCTAACAACATCGTGATGTCTAAGTTCGACCAGATACAATGTTATATGGCTACAGGTGGCATTCCTTATTATATTTCCATGCTTCAGAAAGGCAAAAGTCTGGCTCAGAATATGGACAGGCTTTTCTTCGAACCTGCAGCCAAACTCGGTTTAGAGTTCGACCGCCTCTATTCTTCTCTCTTTACTAATGCGGAGGATTGCATGACTATCGTGCGTCTTCTGGCTCAAAAAAGACAGGGATATACGCGAAAAGAAATCGTTTCGCTTACAAAAATGCCTGATGGCGGTGGACTTTCAGCTACATTAAAATCACTCGAAGTGAGTGATTTCATAACATCGTATGTTAAGTATGATTATCCCAAGCGTGAGGTATATTTCCGTCTGACAGATTTCTACAGCAAATTCTATTTGTCATTCATAGATGGCAGAAAGACGACAAATCCGCATTTCTGGCAAGACAACCTGCTGACACCTGAGCTGACAGCATGGCGAGGTTTTACCTTTGAATCTCTTTGCTATTATCATCTGCCACAAATCAAGCAGGCACTCGGTATTAGTGGAGTGCAGACAGAGGCGAGTCCCTGGAAAAGCAGAAAAGAGAAAGATGGTGCGCAGATAGATATGATTATTGACAGAGCCGACCGTATCATCAATGTTTGTGAAATGAAATTCTGTGAGGATGATTTCTCCATTAATGCTGCTTATGACAAGAATCTGCGCCATAAACTGAGTACGTTTGCTGAAGAAACGAAATGCAGGAGTTCCTTGCATCTTACATTGGTTACTACTTATGGGCTTAAGTTCAACGAATATGCCGGTCGGGTACAAAGTGTCGTTACAATGGATGATTTGTTTAAATAACTGATATCGTTCTTTAACGCAAGTACTTACGATAGTCGATGTAAGTACTTGCGATGATTGATGCGAGAACCGGAAATAGCCAACTGGCAAAATATAAACAGCCAACTGGCAAAACGCAAACAGCCGACTAGCGCATGAGTCGCTAGTCGGCTGTTTTACTGGAACAGTTATCGAAACCTCCTTTATTTTGTTTTCGTATAGGCTTCCTGCCAAATACTCTTCACTCTTCACCAAAACCCCCGAATCCCCTGTGTTTATCGGCATTCCGAGGGGTGAAGAGTATTCGGGCACTCTTCACCTACTCTTCACCACTCTTCACCCTTCAGTTCTGGCTGATTTGCAATCCACCTATCAGTCTTTCGCCTCTGTTTCCGTTTCTGAAGGTGAAGAGTGGTGAAGAGTGGGTGAAGAGATAAAACAACTCTTCACCCCTCGGAATGCCGATAAACACAGGGGTTTCCGTCCGAAAGGTGAAGAGTGAAGAGTATTTTGATGATAGCTTCGTTTATTTCTTAAACTGTCTTTGGTTTCGCCTTCCAGACGATGCAAGTCATCAAGACAGACATCAGGGCTGCTCCAATCCAGAAATAATTGATGTAGGTAAAGTCGTAAGTTTCTACGCCATTTACCAGATGCTTGTTGCCCTCGATGAGCAGACCGCTCATGATGTCCTGGATGCCGGCACCTACATAACTCGCTACGCCGACAACGCCAAGAGCAGCACCCGATGCATTCTTAGGCGCAATATCTACCGCCATCAAACCACCGAGGAAGCAAAGCAACACGCCGATGCTCAAACCGAACAGTACCATCGCCGTAGCATCAACCCAGAGATGATGGCCTGGAATCAGCAGGAACAGACAGAGTGCCAACGCATTCAGCAAGCCGAAGATAACGGCTGGCAAATAACGGTTGCCCTTGAAAATCTTATCAGATACCAGTCCGGATGATACGGTTCCCACAATACCCAGGATAGAGTTGATAGAGATGATGAAGCTGGCATCAATCGTAGTATATCCCTTCTCGTTCTCAAGATAGAAGATACCCCAGCTGTTAACAGCATAGCGCTGATATACATGAAAGCACTACTCAAGGCCAGAATCCAGATGAGCGGATTCTTCAAAACCGCACTCTGTGCCTTGTTGTAAGATTCCGTATCCTGTTTCTTTTCCTCTACCTTGATACCCGGCAGAGTAACACCCTTGCTGGCAGGTGTATCGTGAAAGAAAGTAAGGAGCAGGACAACGCCCGCCAAACCTACTATCGCAGCTCCGATAAAACCATATTGCCATCCGAAGGCGCTCACGATGGAAGCCACAAAGATGAAGGTCATCGCCTCACCTATATTATGGCTCGCACTCCAGAATCCGTAGAACGTTCCTCGGTTCTTATCGTTAAACCAGCGGGAAAGACCTACTACGCAGGAGGCTGCTCCCATCGACTGGAACCAACCGCTCAATCCCCACAAAACTGCAAAGAGGATGAAGGAATTGGTAAAGCCCAAAGCCAGATTCACCAAGGCTGTAACGAGCAGACCGGTAGACATCAGTCGCTTGATGTTGCTTCGGTCAGCAAGGAAACCGTTGGTAAACTTACCGATAGCGTAAGTGAAGAACAAGACAGAGCCTATGATACCGAGCTCAGTTTCTGAGAATACGCCATTATCTACAATCGGTTTTTTGATTACGTTCAGGCTGAGTCGGCAAACATAATATGTACCATATCCTATGGTAGCAGAAAGGAAAGTAGCCCATTGCAGACGTTTCAGCTTTCTTTCGTTTTCCTCAGGTGTTGAGGCTTTAGCCGGAATCGGTTCCGAAACCTTATAGAAGTCTATTATTTTCTTAAACATATAATCCTTAGTTGTTATTTATGAAGTTTGTGTTCTCGTACATAATTTAAGGAGATGTTTATTGAGTGTTGTGCATGACTTACCACCGTAAGCATGCACAATGATTCTTAAAACCAACAACCTTCTTAAATATTAATATATAGCGAAACCTATTGAATATTATTTATGAAGTTTCTTGGCTCTCAAGTAATCAAGAAGCAAAGCAGGACGGTCTGTCTGGATAATCTTAGTACCTTGGTCAACAATCCATCCCCAGCTCTCTTCTGGCTGTTTGAGTTCTACGGCGCGATCATCATCATGTCCACCGCAAAGCTCAGGCCAAAGTGTGTTGATGAAAACTCTTGCTCCACTATCACGTACTTTCTTAATCAGGCGGCGAGTGTTGGCATCATCAGTCTTGAATACCAATTCGTAAGCCTTTGGCTTCATGTTCTTGATGTAACCGTCGATTACCTCTTCTGCACCAGGCTTACCGAGGTTAACTACAGGCATGAAAATCATCTTGTCGAGAACATCACCATGCTCAGCCTTTACCACCTCGTAAGGAAGTTCAGCCTTGATGATGCATTGGTCAACAGTACCAGTCTCCTTCAAAACCTTCATGGCATCGTCGAAGTAGTCGTAGCCCTTGTCAACATTCACCATGATTTTGCCTTTGCAGAGTTCCATTACCTCACGGAATGTTGGAATCTGATGGCGGGTCTTGCATCCTACACCATTCTTCAGACGGAGCATCTTCAAAGAATCAAGAGTATAATTCTCTGGGAATCCCTTACCATTCATGGTTCGGTCAATCTTCTTATCGTGCATCAGAACCAGAACGCCATCCTTTGTCTTCTTCAAGTCCAACTCAACCATATCAACACCCATGTCGATACAGTTCTGGAATGCCTGAATAGAGTTTTCAGGAGCATTACGCCAGTCTCCACGATGAGAAACTACCATAACATTTTCTTTTGCTGGCTTGTTGAAATTCTTAAGAATCTCTTTCAGATTGCTTTGTGCAAAGCTCACCGAAGTGAGCATGCACAACAAAGATAAAATATAAATCTTCTTCATTTTAATTCAATTTACCGTCTTTCCAAACTAACTTTTCTCCCCAGAAAGGAACAACAGAGTTCTCGCAGTTAAGCTTACTGGCTCTTTCCAAGGCTGAATTCAAACTCCATCTAGACTCTTCCTCGCTTTCGTGAGAAAGTTCCAGGATGTGTGAGAGCAAAACATAGTCAGGCTTTGTCTGACCGGCACCAGTACCGATAATGTTGTTCTCGGTAAGCGCATTAGGTGCGTAGCGAGGAATCAAAACATTAACGTGTGGCAGAATGTTGGTATACTGAGCAGCCTTGAAGTTTGAGTCGCCAGTATGGAGCATTGTGAAGTTGCCACTATCATCGCCACATTCAAAAGTAAATACAGAAACGAAGTTTGATAAGCCAGAGTTGTTATGGTCTGTAATAGACACATGAATCTTGATGTTATTAAACTGGTAATCGGTATTTACCTTAGAAGTATAGCCACCCTTTATCCAGTTAGAATAAACAGGCTTTCCTGCATTCAGCATCGCGTTGATGAGAGCTGTGTTGTAGTGATCTTGGTGTTTGTGAGTAACACAGAGGAAATCCAGGTAAGGCTCCAGTTTCTCTGCCCAGCGATGATTGATGTCAATACCAAAGCAAGTGGTAGGAGTCTTTACGATGTAACCCATATTGTAGAGCTGCCAGATGCATGTAGTACCATTCTCAACGGTAGTCGTCTTGATGGCATTAATTACATGATCCAGAGACAAACGGTAGAACGCCAGCATAGGGTCGTACTTTTCTCTCATTTCAGCAGACTGGTCCAAAGAAGCAATATAGCTTTCAAAGAAATCAGAAGTGCAGTCGTCTGCCATCTTCTGTATCTTCTTTAGAACTTCAGATCTTTCCGCATTGAGAGGTTGCTGCTGTAATGGAGTAGTAGCCCACAAAGCTTCAGCCACCTCTTTTGCAGTCTTCATGTCGGTAGTTTCACCTATTTCGACAGGCTGCGCATAAGTCATTCCATCTTCGTCACTTCCACAAGAGCAGAGGGCGCAAGCGAATAATGCGATGAATAAATATATCTTTTTCATACTGATTCAAATATTAATATTGGTTTGTACCATGAATATTACCACCTCTGCAGCTCCATGTAGATTTCTCTGGGCCGGCAAAGATCTTAATAGCAGCAACATTACCGCCGATATAAGAAACATAGAGCATCTGGTTCTCGCCGATAGTCATACCAGACATAATCTTGGCATTATTATCTGTACCTTCTGAGTCCATGTGCCAAAGTTCCTCGCCATTTGCGCTGTTTACTGCGTAGATGCGACCGGCGCCGCTACCGAAATAAACAGTTCCCTTATCGTCGAGAACAGGGAAGCAATAAGTAGGAGCAGCATCAATAGTAAACTTCCACTTCAACTGTCCAGCCTTATCTACAGAGTTGAGAGCCTTGCCACCCTTGTCTGTAAAGTAGATATTGCCGCTCTTGTCAACAATAGGAGCATAGATATCACCCGCAGCTTCAACGTTCCACTTGGTAGAACCATCTGCTGTGTTCAAAGCCAGCAAACCTGCACCACCAATCTGGGCAGCATAAAGAGTTTCGCCATCCAAAGCGAAAGAACCGATTTCGGTTACCTTACCGGCTACCTTCCAAAGTTGAGTGCCATCGGCCTTGAAACCATAAATAGTAGTACGTGTACCTACATAGATATTGCCTGTCTTGTCTATAGCTACAGCTCCAGCCTTGTTCTTTGTACCAGCCAGTTTAACAGACCAGTTCTTAACACCAGTAGCTGTATTGATAGAATGGAGAACGTTGTCGCCATCAAGGATATAAACTGTCTGTCCGTCAGCAGTTACAGCAGGGAAACAGTCCAGATTCTTGTTGGCAGCTCCTGTAGCGTATGTCCACTTCTGTGTTCCATCGCTATTGATAGCATACAAGGTTGCGTTGCGAGCGCCTGATACAAAGTACCGTCTTTGCCTACTGCTACACCACCACCATAAGTAGTCTTAGGAATGGCAGCGGTCCATTTCACAGTACCTGTCATCGCATCAAAAGCAGTAACATCACCCGTAGCACCTGCAGAAGGCAAGTAGAATGTATTTCCGTCTGAAGAGAATACTGCATTTGCAGTCTTCACCATACCACCGTTAGGCATATCTGTAGACCAAACCTTGAAAGGCTCTGTATCAGAAACAGGTCTTGCCTTTGTTGTAGAAATCATAGAACGCTGGTTGCCATAGATGGCCTGGATGGTGATGGTATAAGTAACCTTGTTAACCAAACCTGTTATAGTATATGAGGTAGTCTTTGCGTCCAACTCTGCAGAACCACCTTCGTATGTAGCAACTTCCGGTGTCCAATTGACCAAATAACCTGTTGGGGTGGCTCCCTGCATAGGAGCCCATTCCAACAATACCTTCTCATCTTGTGCCGTAGCGTTCAAAGTACCTACCTGGCAAATGTCCCAACTTGCTTTTGGAAGATCATCGCTACAAGAACCGAGAATAAAAACTGTCACTAAAGACAGCAAATATATAATCTTTTTCATGTCTTAACCGTTTATTAATTGTTGTCATATCCAGGGTTCTGCCAGAGGATAGACTTGTCGCCTACCTTTTCAATCTCCTGCTGAGGAATAGGGAAGAGTAATTGATAATCCTTGATTTCAACACCATTCTCAGCCATCACGCTCTTTGCAAATCCCATTCTTACCAAGTCGAACCAGCGCTGCCCTCATAAGGGAATTCTCTCTGGCGTTCAACCAAGATGCCCTTGCGGAACTTCTCCTGTGTAGGCAACTGTTTTACAGTCAGATTAGAAATGCCAGCTCTCTGTCTTACGGCGTTGAGATACTTCAGGGCAAGTGAACCCTCAGATGCATCATACTGAATCTCGTTGAGCGCTTCTGCATACATCAGAAGAACATCTGCGTAGCGAAGAAGAATCTGATCATTACCTACAGTCTTGAAGGTAGGGCTCTTTGTATCATAGAATTTGTTCATCAAACGAACGTTTTTCTCAACCTGTACGTATGTTATGAGGTCTTTGCGAGCATCACCTGTAGGGAATGTGTTGAGCAGAGAACTTGTCTGGTTGGTATCATCAGATGCGTTGGTGAGATTGTACCAGTAACTATGTCCCTCTCCCTCTATTTCCTTGTTGAAATGTACGGCGAAGATAATCTCATTATTATTCTTGTTATCCACATTGAAGACTTGGGCGATAGGGCTTACCAACTGATATTTTCCGATTAACTGAGAAAGAATGTCTTTAGCCTCAGTCCATTTGTGGAAAGTAAGATACACCTTACCGAGCAAAGCCTTGGCAGCACCAGAGGTAGCTCTACCCATATCTGCAGAAGAGTAAGTTTCTGGAAGATAGTTGTTGTCAACAATCTCCTTCAAATCTCCGGCAATCAAATCGAACATCTGCTCATCAGAATATCTCGCAACTTTCAGAGCCTCCGCAGCACTTACTACATGCTTGGTAGCAGGAACGCCACCCCAAATGCGGTACATGTTAAAATAGTTCAAAGCTCTGATAAACATCGCTTCGCCCTTGTACTGCTTCTTCAGGTTTTCTGCAAAGTTTGCACCATCAATCTGGTCGAGCAAGAGATTACAACGATAAACGTTGTTGTTGAAGTTCGCCCAGTAAGAACTGAGGATTCCATTAGATGGTTTCTCTGTGAAATGGTCGATATCGTAACGGTCCTGGGTACCTGCTGTTGGGGCGCCCAAAGAAAGATTGTCACTACGATACTCGCAGCATTCTGTATAGAAATTCACCTGTGACTGCAATTTTGCGTAGCAGCCGATAACTGCTACATTATAATCGCTCGCAGTCTTATATACTTTGTCAATGGTTACGCTGCTTGCTGGCTCCAAATCGAAGAAGCTGTCTCCGCAAGAGGTCATGAGCAGGGTTGCCAATGATGCTAATACTAATATCTTTTTCATGTTACTATATTCTTTATAATGTGAGATTCAAACCAAACATATATGTTCTTGCCAAAGGATAAGTACCATAGTCCTCACCTGGAGTCAGGTTCTTGGAAGGACGGGCATTTACCTCTGGGTTGTAGCCGCTGTAGTTGGTAATAGTGAAGAGGTTCTGTCCTGAAACATAAACTCTCATCTTCTCAACCTTAAACTTCTGAGTAAGTGCACGAGGCAAAGTATAACCTAATGACAGGTTCTGGAGACGGAGGTATGAACCGCTCTCCAAGTGCCAGGTAGAAGTACGGCTGTTGTAACCTGTCTGCTTACGGTTTGCCTTATTTACCGAACCGCTGCCTGGATTCTCAGGACTCTTCCAACGGTCGAGAGCTATCTTGGTACCATTGGTGTTACCCTCCATATTGTCGAGGTAGCGCTTGTTCAAGTTCAGAATCTTGTTGCCATATACACCCTGGAAGTTGAAGTCCATGTCGAAACCTGCATACCAGAGCTTACCGCCGAAGCCGTATGTGAACTTAGGCATGTAGTTGCCGCAGATTGTACGGTCTTTATCCAAATCCAACTTGCCGTCTCCGTCAACATCAACGAATCTGAAGTCACCTACTTCTGTATTGTCGAAGTGAGGATACTTTTTTAAGTCTTCTTCTGTAGCAAAGATGCCGTCCTGTACCAAGAGGTAATAGTTACCGATAGGCTTTCCTACCTCTGTAATATAATATGCGTGTCCTACACTACCCGAAGAGATGATAGGCGCATTTCCAGGACCTAACTCTTTCACCTCATTGGTGTTCTTGGCATAGTTGGCATTAAATGAATAGCCGAAGCCATTAGTAAATGTATGCTGTGATGTCAAAGCTAATTCCCAACCGCGGTTGTTTACCTTACCCAGATTCTGAAGTGAGGTGCTGTAACCTGTCAACAGAGGTACTGGTACATAAAGCAGCATGTTTGAGGTGTTGGTATTGTAATAGTCTACAGAGAATCCAATGTAGCCGTCAAACATCTGAAGGTCGATACCGGCGTTGATCATCTGGTTCTTCTCCCAGCTCAGGTCGTCGCGCTTGATGTTGTCTGGTTTATAACCATAATGCAACAAACCTCCATTGGTACCTAATATGTAATTGTCTGTTGACATGGTTGCCAAATGGTCGTAGTTACCAATCTCAAAGTTACCGGTTACACCATAGCTGGCACGAATCTTCATATCATTAACGAAAGACAACTCCTTTACGTTCTTGAAGAACTTTTCGTCGCTGATACGCCAAGCTGCTGAGGCTGATGGGAAGTAACCCCAACGGTTGTTCTTACCGAAACGTGAAGATCCATCAGTACGGATGGCTGCAGAAAGCATGTAGCGTCCCTCGTAGTTGTACTGAACACGAGCCAGGTAAGAAGCAATAGACCATTGTGTCTTGTCAGAACCACCCTTGGTTACAGTACCGCCATTTACGGTCTGGATGTAATCATTAGGGTAATCGGTTGCTGTTACGTTGTCGGTCTTCTTGGTTTCTTTCTGAGCAGACTGTACAAGTATGGCTGTAATGTTGTGCTTCTTATTGATTGTTGTTGTGTAAGTCAACTGGTTTTCAACCAACCAGTTGAAGAAGAAACTGGAAGAGCTGTAACCTGTTGGGTTTGAAGGAGAATCATAGTAGTCCTTTCCCTTCAAAGGCAAACCTGACTGGCGATATTTATCATTATGAGCACCATAATAATCACCACCCAAAGACAACTTATAGGAAAGTCCCTTCATCAGTTCCAATTCTGCATAAGCCTTACCTGTAATAGACATGCGGTCGGTAACATTAGACTGCAAGCGAGCCATCGCAACAGGGTTCATCACCTCGTTGTGCTCATAGTCTGTACCAATTCGCCAATATCCATTACCCTGGAAGTTATATGAACCGTCTGCGTTGTATACAGGGAAGGTTGGAGGCATCATCAAAGCAGATTGAACGATACCACCTGCACCAGATGCATCTACTGTATTAGAAACAGAATAAGAAGGAGCGAAGTTAACACCGAACTTCAAGCGCTTGTGCTGACCTGAGAGATTCATGCGGGCACCAAACTTCTCGAAGTCAGAACCGATAATGGTACCTTCCTTCTTCATATAGTTGCCTGATACGAAATAGTTGACGCTGTTAGACTTACCTGAAAGTGAAATGTTGTGTCCGGTAGTCATCGCTGTGCGGAAGATAGCATCCTGCCAGTCTGTATCTGTCAAGCCCTTAACACCCTCCAGATATGGGAACAAATCGGTTGCAATCTGCATGTAACCTTTAGGGCGTACGCTGTTAGGGTCACTTGCAGATGCACCAGGAACTTTAGAAAGATATGCGTTGTTACGTGCATCCTTTACGAATTCTGCATATTCGTAAGCGTTCATCATATCGAGTTTCTTTGATACGTTCTGCACACCTACGTAACCATCGTAAGAAACAGAGAGCTTGTCAGAGGTACCCTTCTTGGTTGTAACGAGAACTACACCATTAGAACCACGGCTACCATAGATAGCTGCTGCAGAAGCATCCTTCAAAACTTCAACAGACTCAATATCGTTGGTGTTCAGGTTGGCAAAACCACGCTCCATAGGAACACCATCTACTACATAGAGAGGGTCGCTACCGGCGTTGACGGTACTTACACCACGAACGCGAATGCTTACGCTACCCTCTGGGTCTCCGCTAGGTACTGTTACCTGTACACCAGGCATCTTACCAGCCAAAGCCTGACGGAAGTCGGTAGAAGGATTGTTGGCAAGAGCCTCTGCCTTGACAGAAGACACAGCAGTAGATACATCGCGCTTCTTCTGCACGCCATAACCTACAACCACAACTTCTTCCAATACCTTATTATCATCTGCCAGGTTAACATTGATTACTTCGCGACCATTTACCTTGATGTCCTGGTCCTTGCAGCCAATGTATGATACTGCCAACATTCCGTCTGCAGGAATCTCGATGGTATAGTTGCCGTCAAGATCGGTTACAACACCATTGGTGGTGGTACCCTTCTCCATGACGGTAGCGCCGATAACTGCTCGCCAGTTTCGTCTTTCACTACACCACGTACCTTGATTTTCTTGCCATGAGCCTGAGATTTAGCTTTTTGCTGAGGCTTGATGACGATGTAGTTGCCTTCCATCTCATAGGTAAAATTGGTACCTTTGAGCAATTGGTTCAACATACCAAAGACATCATCACTTTTCTTGGTTAATGTAACCGAACGGTTAGCATCCAGCTGTGAGGAGTTGTAGGCAATCTTGTACTTAGATTCCTTTTCAATCTTCTCAAAAGCTGACTTAAGCGTTACCTTGTTTGAGCTGAAGCTGACGTTCTGAGCCGAAAGGGTCATCTGGCCTGCCAGGAGCAAACAGAAGCATGACGCAGAGATTCTTTTAAGATTCATACTTTATCTTTTTAAGTTAATAATAATTTGCTTGTTACGTCTTGAAGACAACGGGAAAGAGAGTTACACCCAATTACAAAACTGTTAAAATGAAGTTTTTCTGAAAAAAATATCTTGTGTTCGCAAACAACTGTGTTTTTCTTTTTTATTTTCTCACCTATAATATATGATTGACTTTTTTCTTGCAAAGCATCACATATCCAGAACTAATGGTTGCCGAAAGAAGACAAGGGCAGAAACTCCCAGTTCTGTATGATTTCCTGAACTGGAGTTTCTGCCCTTGTCTTCTTTCGAATGAGTATCTTAAATGTAGGATTTAAATTGCATATTGTCCTACTGTCGGAATATTTAGATGAGCCTGTAATCCCATAGCATGAAGTACTCGGGAAATAGTATTGAGTGTAAGGTTCTTGCCATTCTCAATCTTAGATATCTGTCCCTTCTTTACTCCGATAAGATTGCCTAACTGTTCTTGCGTAAGTTTTTTGTTTTTACGAGCCTCCTTAATAGCTTCACCAATTAAGAATGTGTTGATTTCATCCTCAAATTGATCACGATGAGGAGTTCCAATCTTTCCAACATGCTTATCTAGCATTTCTTCTTCACTATAAAATTTCATTTCTTCCATAGTCACTTTCTTTTCATTTTAAAATATAATGCTCTGATTTCTTCTGCTCGCTTTATCTGTTGCTTTGGCGTTTTTTGCACCTTCTTGATAAACCCATGGGTAGCTACGACTAATGAATTAGTTGAAGTGTCCCAAAAAGCAAGCAAACGATATTGGATTCCATCATATTTTGTACGGAATTCCCATATATCAGTTCCTTCCAGTTTTTTAAAGAGTTTAGGATTTAAGACATATTTAGCCTTTCGGATATTTGACAATATCTTATCCTTTGCTTTTTGTGAAAGACTTTCCAAAAAGTCGTCAGCGTCTTTTGAAAACAGAACTTTAAATCTTTCTTTCATTATCTGTCTTATATTTAAAACATGTGCAAATATAAACAAAAGAATCTATATATGGAAACTTTTGGGAAGGTTATTAACTATTTATAACGATTTTTCTCAATTCCCGCTCGTACTGCGCAGCATCCTCAAAGCAGATGGCCTGCATTCCGAAACGCTGGGCGGCTTCTACATTCTCTATTCTGTCGTCAGCAAAAAGGCATTCTTCCGGTTTCAGATTATATTTCTGGCAGATTCTTTCATAAATAGCCCTATCGGGTTTGATGATTTTCTCTTCTGAAGAAATCACCTGTCCTTCCAAAAGTTGGAAAATGGGATATTGGGCCATCGTTTCGTGAACCTTGGTGCACCAGTTGGAAAGTCCGTAAAGGTGATAGCCTTCTGCCTTCAACTGGGTCAGCAAGGTGCGCATTCCTTCCTTCTCGCCCCTTACAAATTCGTTAAAGCGCTGGGCTACGGTTGCTATTTCTTCCTTATATTGCGGCATGATCTGCTGCATCTTGCAGAAGGTTTCTTCGAAAGAATCTCCGCGATCCATATTCTCATTCCATTTGCCGTCTATCAGGAGATGATAGAATTCTTCAGCCTGTTCGTGGGTCTTGAATATCTGGTCAAGCGTTTCAAAGTATTCGTAATCTACGAGTACTTTTCCAAAATCAAAAATCAAATTCTTTATCATGATATTTCCAGTTTATGTTATTATTTCTGTTTTCATATCCCGTACAGGATACTCTTTTATGAAAAAAGGCGCATCATTTTTACATAATGCGCCTTTTGTTTACCTATTATAATATATGCCTACCTGATGATTACTTCATCTTTCTTCACTTCATATTCCAGACCAGGAACCAGGTTCTTCAGGACAAACATGGCTCCCGAGAGGGTTTCGCCACGGTTGAAATGAACTGTAACCTTCGTCTTCTGGTGAATCTTTGAACGGAAGGTGAATTTCACTCCGTATGCATTACCCAGAATCTTACCAGCTTCTGCCAGCGTTACATCGTTCAGGTCAATCTCCTTGTTGCGCCAGCTTGTACCATCTTCTTCGGCCGAACCTTGCGGAGGTTTACTGCCTTGGTCTTTACATTATATACTAACTGGTCGTTAGGCTTCATGCTGTAAACCTTGTCTTCCTGACCTATGATGCGGAGTTCTATCTTGCCGGTTTTGAGTGTGGCAGATACTTCATCTGTATTTGAATAAGATGAAACCGTAAAAGAGGTGCCCAAGTCGGTAATCTCGAAATGAGGAGTGCTGACGTGGAACGGCTGGGCATCATCATGCCTGATGTCGAAGAATGCCTCTCCCGACAGGAAAACCTTACGTTCTTCTGCTCCCTTGAAAGAGGAAGGATAGAGGAGTACGGAACTCTGGCTGAGTCTTACTTTCGTTCCGTCTGCCAAGGCGATGACTTTGCTCTCTTCGTTGATGGTATGCTCCTGGAGCATGGTTGCCAGTTTTATATCCTTGAGTTGGTTGTTCATCTGGACGTAGAGCTTGCCGAATACAATCAGCATCAGCAGCGGTACGAAGACGGCAGCCAGTTTGGCAAAGTTGAAGATTCGAAGCGATTTTTTCTTTTCTATTTCTCTTGTTTCTTCTGTTTCGAAGAGGCGGTTGTATGCAGCAGAAATTTCTTCTTCTTCCATATAGGCTGAATCAGCCTTGTCCCATAATTCTCTAAATGCCTCGTTCGCCTCTTTATCGTCTTGTGTATTGGAAATCCTATCTAATACCCTTTCTTTTATTTCATCCGGCACATTGTGCCCGCTATAATAATCTATGATATCCCTTATCTTTGTTGCCATAATAAAAACTTCATTTATTTTTAAGACATGTTTCAATGGTGTTACACCCAATGGCAAGGTAACAAAATCATCAAATATAAGGCTTTTTTAATTTCTTTAAGAGCTAGATTAAGATGATTTTCTACCGTTTTCTTCTGAATACCCAGGCGCTGGGCTATCTCTTCGTTCTTGAGATGCTGTTCGCGGCTCATGCGATAAATCATCTGGCGTTGTTGCGGCATGCTTTCTACCACCATGTCGATGAGCAGCTGGGTATCCTTTGCCACCACATCGTCATGTGGCGAAGATTCGTTGGCGTATCTGTCTGGCAGACTGTCAATATCTATTGGGATGATGTGTTTGGAGGAAATATAGTTGATGACAGTATATTTTGCCAAAATAAAGAGGTAGGAATCGAAGTTCTGGATATCGGCAAACTTCTCGCGTTTGTTCCATACCTTTAAGAAGATGAGCTGGCTGACGTCATCAGCATCATCTTCGTTTTTCAAGAGCATGGCTACAAAACGGTGTACCTTAGGATAGAACCTGCGGAACATCGTTTCGTATGCTTTCTTGTCTCCTTTCGACATTAATAATATTGTTTCTTTTTCTATTTCCATTCTTACGATTATGTATGTTTAATACGAATAGCTGCAAAATTAAACAAAATATCTGAAATTGCAAGCTTTTGCGGGCATTATTTCGGGAAAGGCACATAAAAATGTCCTTTTTATCCCTTTCTTCCGAAATCGGCTGGAATCTCGCCCCATTTCTTCGTTTCCCATTTTATAATAGGTATGTTGATGGGGTGGGTGCGGAGCCAGTTCTCGGCTCGGGCGATGACCTGATAGAGCTGTTCGGTCTGAGGAGTGCGCTCCAGTTTGGTCTTGCATTGTTTCTTGCTTACCCATAGCTGGGCATTCACGCTGTCGCTATAAATTATCTTGTCGGTAATGCCTTCTGCTGCATCAGGGCGAGGGCGTGGACGATGGCGAGAAACTCGCCGATGTTGTTGGTGCCGTGGATAGGACCATAATGGAAAACCTGGCACCGGTCTGAAGGTCGATGCATTGGTATTCCATCGGACCGGGATTGCCGGAACAGGCGGCATCCACAGCCCAGGCGTTGGCTACTACCTCGTTGGGTAGAGGCAAAACGGTATCGTTTCTCCATGAAGGAGGATTTACGGGCATTTTATTCATCTTTTTTCTTTTTGGGGTTGGAAAACAAAAAGGATTGGCTAAAACTGAAATGAGCATGCGCCTTGGAGTCGAGCTCCAGGGCCATGCTCATTATGTCAAATAGTCAATATTTTTTTTATTTTTAAATTGTAGGTTATTATATCTTATGTATATATTACATTCTTTCTGGAACCTCGATGCCGAGCAGAGACATACCGTTCTTCAGAATCTTAGCCACGTTGGCTGCAAGAACCAGACGGGTAATCTTCTCTGCCTCGCTCTCAGCATTCAGGATGCTGTAGTCGTGATAGAACTGGTTGAACTCCTTGGTCAACTCATAGCAGTAGTTAGCGATACCGCCAGGGTTGTAGTTGTTGCCGGCATCGGCTACGGCTGCTGCGAAGTCGTTCATCTTCTGGATGAGGTCAATCTCCTTCTCGTTGATAGGAGCATCAGCGCCCAACTCTGCAGGAATCTCGATGCCCTCGGCAGCTGCCTTGCGCATGATGCTGCGGATACGAGCATAGGTATACTGGATGAAAGGACCTGTATTACCATTGAAGTCGATACTCTCTTCTGGGTTGAAGAGCATGTTCTTGCGGGCATCTACCTTGAGGATGAAGTACTTCAACGCTCCGAGACCCACGATGCGTGAAATCTCCTGGCGCTCTTCCTCGCTCATGTCCTTGAACTTGCCAAGTTCATCGCTTGTCTGGCGAGCATCCTTAATCATCTCTGCCATCAGGTCATCAGCATCTACTACGGTTCCCTCGCGGCTCTTCATCTTACCGTTAGGCAACTCTACCATACCGTAAGAGAAGTGAACCAAGTCCTTACCCCACTTGAAACCGAGACGGTCGAGCAGGATAGAGAGCACCTGGAAGTGGTAGTTCTGCTCGTTACCTACTACGTAGATCATCTTGTCGATAGGGAAGTCCTTGAAACGGAGGTCGGCAGTACCGATGTCCTGAGTCATATAGACAGAAGTGCCGTCTGAACGGAGCAGGAGTTTCTGGTCGAGACCCTCGTTGGTGAGGTCAGCCCAAACAGAGTTATCATCCTTGCGGAAGAAGAGACCCTTCTCCAATCCTTCTTCTACCTTCTTCTTACCTTCGAGGTAAGTGTTTGACTCATAATATATCTTGTCGAAACTTACACCCATCATCTTGTAAGTCTCATCGAAGCCAGCGTAAACCCAGTTGTTCATCTTCTGCCAGAGTGCACGAACCTCAGGGTCGTTGTTCTCCCACTTCACGAGCATTTCGTGAGCCTCCTTAATCAGCGGAGCCTCTACTTTAGCTTTCTCTGTGGCAGCTTCTTCGTCCATGCCCTCCTTCATGTACTGAGCCTTGAGCTCTGCGATTTCCTCACGATAGTGCTTGTCGAAGGCTACATAGTAGTCGCCGATGAGGTGGTCGCCCTTCTTGCCGGAAGTTTCAGGAGTTTCGCCATTGCCCCACTTGAGCCAGGCGAGCATAGACTTACAGATGTGGATACCACGGTCGTTAACGATATTTGTCTTGATTACCTTGTTGCCGTTAGCCTCCATAATCTGGGCCAATGACCAGCCGAGGAGGTTGTTGCGAACATGACCGAGGTGGAGAGGCTTGTTGGTGTTAGGAGAAGAGTACTCAATCATGACGAGCGGACTGTTCTCAGTAACTGGCTTCTCACCAAACTTAGGGTCAGCGTTGATGGTGTTCAAGAGTCCTACCCAAGCGGCAGGAGCGATAGAAAGGTTGAGGAAACCCTTAACCACGTTGAAGTCTGCGATAACGTTAGCGCAGTTTTTCTTCAGGTATTCGCCGATTTCCTGTGCTGTATCCTCAGGCTTTTTCTTCGACATTTTGAGGAATGGGAATACGACGAGGGTAAGGTTACCTTCGAAATTACTCTTGGTCTTCTGCAGGGCTACCATCTTCTCAGGTAAGTCCTGACCATAAAGCTCCTTCACCGCAGCGATGACCGAGCTGATGATTTCGTTTTCTATCTTCATTATTTAATATATCTTTTTACCGGTAAAATTATCTTTTTAAACTGATTGAAGAGGGATTTGCAAGTTCCCTTTCCGTTTATGCGGCTGCAAATTTACAAATAATAATTGAATTGTGAAAGAAAAATTGCACATTCTTTTGTTTTTTGTCGCATTCTTTGGTTTTTTATTGCTTTTGCAACAGAAATGAAGTATTGCGGGGCTGTTGAAGACTGTCTTTAAAGGAAAGAACAGGAAGTATAAATGGGAATAGGAGCAAAGACCCCGCAAAAAGGGTCTTTGCTCCTATTCTTATTGTTGGTAGCTGAATATAACTTCCGTGATTTATCCCTCAAGGATAATTGATGCCACGTCTTCGGGCGAATTCCATAGGATTCCGTCTTGCAACTCGTCGTCGGTAAATCCGTTGAGTGCTTCCTGTGCTTCCCTTGGAGTAATGGCTGGAGTGCCGTCCTCGTTCTTAGCATCGAGCAAAGCCTGCAAGATGGCTGCTCTGTATTCTTCGATTGTCATCATAATTTTTATGTCGTTTCGTTGTTTATTTTATGATGGCAAAGGTAATGCATTTTTTTGGAAACACCAAACTTTTTTGTCATTTTCTTTTAGCGGATATTGAAAAAGTTTTATATATTTATATGCCTTTCTATGATGGTATGGGTACCTATTTCTTGGAAAAATGGTGCTCCGGTGTTGAAAAAATAATAAAAAATACGGTCGCTCTGCTTGTTTCTAACTTTATTTTCATATATTTGCAGTTGCTTAGCTGAGGCTACCGGCAACATGGAGGCATATAAAATGCTCCAGGATGTGCCTATATATAATAAGGTATAGAATAGCCTATATATAATAAGGTGTAATTTCAATCTAATGTATAAATAACTAACAAACATGAAACAGAGACTGTTCGTAACATTGAGTTTGGCAGGATTAGCAATGTCAATCTTTGGTGCAACCAAACCGAAGACTGCCATTAAGTCGTTGAATAAGACGACCATCCAACAGCCAACTTACACAGAATGGCACGACCTTCAGGTGAATGCCATCAATCGTTTTCCGTTGCACACCAATTTCTTCACCTATCCGGCAGATGACTGGGTTTCTGAGAAAGACGGTAAGATCGTGAGCAAGGATATCCTGCACATGAACAAGACGGAGAGCAAGTATTTCCTTTCGCTCGACGGAACCTGGAAGTTCTACTGGGTGGCTAATGCCGACCAGCGTCCTACCGACTTCTACAAGGAAGATCTTGATGATTCCAAATGGAAGACCATGAATCTGCCTGGCATCTGGGAGATGAACGGATTCGGTGATCCGGAGTATGTAAATATTGGTTTTGCATGGCGTGGACATTTCGACCAGCAGCCACCAGCAGTTCCTACCAAGGATAACCATGTAGGTTCTTACCGCCGTATCATCGACATCCCTGCCAACTGGGATGGCAAGCAGGTAGTAGCTCATTTCGGTAGCGTTACTTCCAACATCTATCTCTATGTAAATGGCAAGTTTGCCGGTTATGCAGAGGATAGCAAGGTAGCTGCCGAGTTTGACATCACTCCTTATCTGAAGAAGGGCAAGAATCTGATTGCTTTCCAGACCTTCCGCTGGTGTGATGGTTCCTGGGATGAGGATCAGGACTTCTGGCGCTTGAGTGGTGTGGCTCGTGAGAGCTATCTCTTTGCCCGCGATGCCAAGTTGCATTTGGAGGATATCCGTGTTACTCCTGACCTTGCAAACAACTACAAGGATGGTGTGCTCAACATCTCTACCAAGGTAAAGGGTAATGGCAAGCTGAACTTCATCCTCTTCGACAAAGAGGGCAAGCAGGTGGCTACAGCTACAGGATTGGCAAAGAATGGAACAGCCAACATTACGATGAACGTAGAGAATCCACACAAGTGGAATGCAGAGACACCTTATTTATATACCCTTCAGGTTTCCCTCTCAAGTGCGCTGAAGAATGGCAACATGAAATCAGCAAGCATGACTCCTGTCAAGGTAGGTTTCCGCAAGGTAGAAATCAAGAACAAGCAGTTCCTTGTCAACGGTCAGCCTGTGCTCATCAAGGGTGCCAACCGCCACGAGATAGATCCTGACGGAGGTTACGTATTGAGCATGGAGCGCATGATTCAGGACATCAAGATTATGAAGCGCCTGAATATCAACGCTGTCCGTACTTGCCACTATCCTGATGATCCACGCTGGTACGATCTCTGCGATGAGTATGGTATCTATGTGGTAGCTGAGGCTAACCAGGAGAGTCACGGTTTCCAGTATGGCGATGATGCAGCTGCCAAGAAGCCGATGTTTGCCAAGCAGATTATGGAGCGCAACCAGCACAATGTTTCCATGTACTTCAATCATCCTAGTGTCGTAACCTGGAGTATGGGTAATGAGACTGTGATGGGCGATAACTTCCTGCAGGCTTACAAGTGGATCAAGAGCCAGGACCAGAGCCGTCCGGTTCAGTATGAGCAGGCTCGCAGAGGCGAGGGTACCGATATCTTCTGCCCTATGTACTATCCTGTAAGTGCTTGTGAAAAGTATGCGAAGGACCCTAACAGTCCGATGCCGCTCATCCAGTGCGAGTACAACCATACCATGGGTAACTCAGGCGGTAACCTGAAGGATTACTGGAATCTGATTCGCAAGTATCCTATCCTCCAGGGTGGTTTCGACTGGGATTTCGTTGACCAGGGCTTGCACCGCAAGGTATTGAAGCCGATGACCATCAAGAATCCTGAGAAGATGAGCAATGAAGAGCTCCGCAAGATAGAATATTGCTACGGTGGTGATTATAACAATTACGACCCTAGCGACAACAACTTCAACTGCAATGGTATCATCGGTCCTGACCGTCAGCTCAATCCTCATGCCTACGAGGTAGCCTACCAGTATCAGAACATCTGGGCTAAGATGGTGAATGCAGAAAAGGGCGAAGTAAGTGTATACAATGAGAACTTCTTCCGCAATTTGAGCAACTATGCCTTGGCATGGAGCCTCATTGAGGATGGCGTGGAGACTCAGAACGGTACCATCGCTGATATCGAAGTGGCTGCCCAGCAGACCAAGAACTTCACCATCCCTTACGACCTTTCTAAGGTAAAGGGCAAGGAGGTGTTCCTCAACATCGATTTCCGTCTGAAGAAGGCTGAACCTCTGATGGAGGCTGGTCAGATTGTGGCTTATGCCCAGCTGGCAGTGAAGGAGAAGAAGTGCTGCGGTCATTGTGCAGATAACATGGCTAAGGCTCAGGACGGCAAGAAGGTGAAGGCTAAGCTCATCGACAAGAAGGGCGAGCAGAATATCACCGTTACTACTCCTGATCTGACCGTGAAGGTGAACCGTACCACAGGTCTCATCTCTGAATATACCTATCGTGGCAAGTCGCTCCTCGGCGAGGGCGGTACCCTGAAGCCAAACTTCTGGCGTGCTCCTACCGATAATGATTTCGGTGCCGGCCTGCAGAAGAAGTTCCAGGTTTGGAAGAACCCTGTCATGAACCTGAAGGGTGTAGCTGTTGAAAAGGACAAGAAGGCAAATACCATCAATATCTGTGCAACCTATGAGATGCCAGAGGTGAAGGGTGAGCTGGAAATCGATTATCTCATCATGCCTAACACCGGTGCTATGAAGGTAACCCAGGAGTTTGATGCTTCTGATGATGCCAAGGTCAGCGATCTGTTCCGTTTCGGTATGCTGATGCAGTTGCCATACGATATGGACAAGAGCCAGTATTACGGCCGTGGTCCTATCGAGAACTATTCTGACCGTGAGGACTGCATGCGCATCGGAATCTACAGCGATGATGCCGATAACCAGTACTTCCCATACATTCGTCCACAGGAGAGTGGAACCAAGGGTGATATGCGCTGGTGGAACCAGACCGATGCTTCCGGCTTCGGATTCAAGGTGAAGAGTTGCAAGCCATTCTATGCTTCCGCTATCCACTTCGACACAGAAGAATTGGATGATGGTGATGACAAGGATCAGCGCCACAGTTTCAACCTGAAGAAGTCAAAATTCACCAATCTCTTCCTCGATGCAGAGCATTCAGGTGTGGCTGGTGAGAACTCTTGGGGTGCATGGCCTTTGGAGAAATATCGCCTCCATTATGGCGATAAGAACTTCACTTTCGTGCTCATTCCATTAAATAAATAGTAGAAAAGCAGGGATTTTTACGAAAATCCAATATATTTAAACAGAAAATCCACCTCATTCGGGGTGGATTTTTTTATCTTTGCAGAAGATTTACTGCACCACCTATATTTAATAAGGTGTAAGTACAGACCTAAAAAATAACGAACAATATGAGAAAAGCAAAATTTTTCGCAGCAGCATTGCTGGCGATGTCTTCACTCGGAGCTTTCGCACAGCATCAGTTTACTGTTCAGGCTAACAAGCCTGGAGCAGAAATCCAGCCTACCATGTATGGTATCTTCTTCGAGGATATCAACTTCGGTGCCGATGGTGGACTCTATGCAGAGATGGTAGAGAACCGTTCCTTCGAATTCCCACAGCGCCTGATGGGATGGAATACATTCGGAAATGTAACCCTCAGCGACGTAAAACCTGCCTTCGACCGCAATCCTCATTATGTAACACTTGAGAGCGCAGGCGCACGTGAAAAGCAGACTGGTCTTGAGAACCGTGGCTTCTTCGGCATGGGCTTGAAGAAGGATATGAAGTACGATTTCACCGTATATGGCCGTCTTCATCTCATCGATGGCAAGCAGGGCAAGATTCGCGTAGAACTCGTCAATTCAAAGAATGATGTCATTGCCAAGCAGGTCATCAACATCACCAATAATAAATGGCAGAAGCTTACTGCTACCCTTACTTCTCCTCAGACCGATGCCAAGGGTTTGATGCGAGTATATCTGGAGAAGGGTTCTGAGAGCGTAGACCTCGACCATATCTCTCTCTTCCCTGAGGACAACTGGAATGGTCTCCGTGCCGACCTCGTACAGGATTTGGCAGACTTGAAGCCAGGCATCTTCCGCTTCCCTGGTGGATGTATCGTCGAGGGAACCGACCTCGATACCCGTTATGAGTGGAAGAACTCTGTGGGTGCTCCTGAGAACCGTCCTTTGAACGAGAACCGCTGGAGAGATACCTTCCCACATCGCCTTTTCCCTAACTACTATCAGTCATTGGGCTTGGGCTTCTATGAGTATTTCCTCCTTTCAGAGAAGATTGGTGCTGAGCCATTGCCTATTCTCTCTGTAGGTCTGGCTTGCCAGTATCAGAACGATGATAAGGATCCTAATGCACATGTAGCAGTCAAGGATCTTCAGAGCTATATCGACGATGCACTCGACCTCATCGAGTTTGCCAATGGTCCTGTCACCTCTAAGTGGGGTAAGCTCCGTGCCGATATGGGTCATCCAGCACCATTCAATCTGAAGCAGATTGGTATCGGTAACGAGCAGTGGGGACCTATGTACCCTGAGCGTCTGCAGAAGTTCATGGAGCAGATTCATGCCAAGTATCCAAAGATCAAGATCTGCGGTTCATCAGGTCCATCTGCTGATGGCAAGGACTTCGACTACGGTTGGGAGCAGATGCGCAAGTTGGGCGTAGACATGGTGGATGAGCACTACTACAAGAGTCCGGAATGGTTCCGCAGCAATGCCAGCCGTTACGACAAGTACGACCGCAAGGGTCCTAAGGTCTTTGCCGGCGAGTATGCTGCTCATGCCGAGAATGATCCAAACTCATGGGAAGCAGCCCTTTCTGAGGCAGCTTCATGACCGGTTTGGAGCGCAATGCTGATGTGGTTTATCAGGCTACCTATGCACCTCTCTTCGCTCATGTAGAGGGATGGCAGTGGCGTCCGGACCTTATCTGGTTCGATAACCTCAGCTCTGTCCGTTCTGCCAACTACTATGTTCAGCAGCTCTACGGCGAGAACAAGGGTACCAATGTGTTGAAACTTACCGAGAACGGCAAGGCTGTAGCAGGCGAGAACGGTCTCTATGCCACCGCTTGCTTCGACAAGGCTACCAAGAGCTACATCGTAAAGATTGCCAACACCTCTAACGAGGCAAAGGAAATCAACGTAACCTTTAATGGTATCAAGAAGTTGAACCCAGGTAAGGTAACCGTTCTCCATGCCGACGATATTCAGGCAGAAAACAAGATAGACAATAAAAATGTGGTTGTTCCTGTAGTATCAGATGCACAGGTTCAGGGCAATGTGTTGAACGTGAAGATGAAGCCAAACAGCTTTGTTGTATACCGTTTCTAATTGCCTACCTCCAATCTTCAATAAATCCTTAAGGTACAAATAGATAAGTGGATAATGTGAATCCCTTGCGACTCTAGTGGTTGCAAGGGATTTTTTCTCTTCTAATGCCCTTGAAATTACATGGCGACGCAGGAGTTTTTGTGTCAGGACGTAGGAAAGATTACGTCGCCATGTAGGAAAAAGGCACTTTATGTATAAGAAAAGTTTGAATTTTGCATAAAAAATACGCTCAAACGCTAGCAATTTGCTCATTTTTTCGTAACTTTGCACCCGCAAACTTATAATTAATAATAAAAGAAAGAATGGCTAATTTGAGATTTGAGGTTGTAGCCGAGGCCTTTAAGAAAAGACCTGTAGAGGTAGAGGCTCCCAAGGTGCGCCCTTCGGAGTACTTCGCCAAGTATGTATTCAACCGCCAGAAGATGTACAAGTATCTGCCATCTGATGTGTATGAGAAACTCATCGATGTGATAGATAACGGTACTCGTCTGGACCGTTCCATCGCTGATGCCGTGGCTGCCGGCATGAAGCTCTGGGCTGAGGAAAACGGGGTAACACATTATACTCACTGGTTCCAGCCATTGACAGAAGGTACTGCCGAGAAGCATGATGCCTTCGTGGAGCATGACGGAAAGGGTGGTATGATTGAGGAATTCTCTGGCAAATTGCTTGTCCAGCAGGAACCTGATGCCAGCTCATTCCCTAACGGCGGTATCCGCAACACCTTCGAGGCTCGTGGCTATTCTGCATGGGATCCTACATCGCCTGTGTTCATCATCGACGATACCCTCTGTATCCCTACCATCTTTATTTCTTATACCGGTGAGGCTTTGGACTACAAGGCTCCATTGCTCCGCTCGCTCCATACGCTGAGTGAGGCGGCTACCGAGGTTTGCCACTATTTTTACCCTCAGGTGAAGAAGGTGCAGACCAATCTCGGATGGGAGCAGGAGTACTTCCTGGTAGATGAGAGTCTCTATTCGGCTCGCCCTGACCTGATGCTTACAGGCCGTACCCTGATGGGACACGACTCTGCGAAGAACCAGCAGATGGACGACCACTATTTCGGAACAATCCCTGAGCGTGTGCAGGCTTTCATGAAGGATCTGGAAATCCAGGCACTTGAACTCGGCATCCCTTGCAAGACCCGTCATAACGAGGTGGCACCAAACCAGTTTGAGCTGGCACCTATCTATGAGGAGTGCAATCTTGCCGTTGACCATAATATGCTCCTGATGAGTCTGATGAAGCGTGTGGCTCACAAGCACGGTTTCCGTGTGCTCCTTCACGAGAAGCCATTCGCAGGCGTCAACGGTTCGGGCAAGCACAACAACTGGAGTCTCTGCACCGATACCGGTGTACTGCTCCATGCAGCAGGCAAGACACCGGAGGACAATCTCCGCTTCGTAGTCTTCATCGTAGAGACCCTGATGGGCGTTTACAAGCACAATGGACTGCTGAAGGCTTCTATCATGAGTGCTACCAATGCGCATCGTCTGGGAGCCAACGAGGCACCACCAGCCATCATCTCTTCATTCCTCGGAAAGCAGCTCACCGACCTGCTCGACCATATCGAAAAGGCAGACAAGGAAGAACTCTTCGCCCTGGCTGGCAAGAAGGGTATGGAGCTGGATATCCCTGAGATTCCGGAGCTGATGATCGATAACACCGACCGCAACCGTACCTCTCCATTCGCCTTCACCGGAAACCGTTTCGAGTTCCGTGCCGTAGGTTCAGAGGCCAACTGTGCGTCATCTCTCATCGTACTGAATGCTGCCGTAGCTGAGGCTCTCGAAAATTTCAAGGCTCGTGTAGATGCCTTGATAGCAAAGGGCGAGGACCAGACATCGGCTATTATAGATATTGTACGCGAGGATATCAAGACCTGCAAGCCTATCCGCTTCGATGGCAACGGCTATTCTGATGAGTGGAAGGAAGAGGCTCAGAAGCGTGGCTTGGACTGTGAGGCATCCTGCCCGGTAGTCTTCGACCGTTATCTGGACAAGGAAAGCATCGAGATGTTTGCTAAGACCAACGTGATGAGCGAGAGCGAGTTGAAGGCGCGCAACGAGGTGAAGTGGGAGACCTATACCAAGAAGATTCAAATTGAGGCTCGTGTGATGGGCGACCTGAGCATGAACCACATCATCCCTGTGGCAACCCACTATCAGAGCCGTCTGGCAAAGAACGTAGAGGGTATGATTCACATCTTCGGTGGCGAGGAAGGCAAGAAACTGACTGCTCGCAACGTGAAGATTATCCGTGAGATAGCCGAGCGCACCGAGGCAATAGAGCGTGGTGTAGAGGCATTGGTAGATGCCCGCAAGGTAGCCAACAAGATAGAGAGTGAGCGCGAGAAGGCAGTAGCATATCACGACACGGTAGCTCCAAAGATGGAGGAAATCCGTTATCAGATAGACAAGCTCGAGCTTCTCGTAGCCGATGAACTTTGGACATTGCCAAAGTATCGTGAGCTGCTGTTCATCAGATAATATTTCCTGGATAAGGAATTGATATAATAAAAAAGAGTGCATTGCCGTTAACAATGCACTCTTTTTTTGCTTATCCTGAGCAGAAAAGTGCAAACTAAGTTAAATATTCATAAAAGTTTGGGGTTAAAACTCGTAACCTACACATAATCAAATAAAAATGTGTAATTTTGCAGTCCGATTATTTCGGGGATACGCTTAGAGTCCCCAAGATATGGTGTGTTAATAGCATGCCCTGTGGCCGGGGTATGTGGTTAGTGAATCACCTGTCTGAATAGTGAAGTAAAAAAGATTAAAAACGTTTTTTAGTAGTAAATTTTAAATTTTAAAATGGATCACATTAAGTTT
>QSCI01000046.1:0-26377 GCA_003463005.1 Segatella copri
AGACTCCTTTAAATGAATTGTTTAACAAAGCTGTTCCAACAGAAGAGACGGAGGATTGGCTATATCCTAGCCTTTTCAGGCCCGATGATTTCTAAACGGGACAGCAGTGTTTTTAGATAATAATGTAGGGTTGCTTCATTGCTATATGCGTCAACGATAATGAAGCGGCAACCGGTTTTATTGTCGAATCTAAACCAGTATTTTATAAAATCCATAACGGCAGTTCCTATACCTTTACCTGCGAAGTTCTTGTTGGTAGCAAGTCTTCCTATCAAAACTGCAGGGAAGCGTCTTAAGCATTTATCTTCTAATTCTGTTTCATGCAAGAAGATAAGTTTAGACTCTTCGTTTAGCTTATTTGTCATTCGTATACTATCATTTGAAACAGTAAATGCAGCAACTATGGTTTGGGGATTTTCTCGAAGGGAAAAGACATACGTTTTTCCGAGCAAACGCTTGGCGTATTTCACTGCATCATTAGCAAAGAAGTCGTTCAAGTCTTTGTTCTCACATTCAAAAGGTTCGCATTGAGCAAGCTTATGAGGAGTAATTTCCTCAAGCCTGCACATGGAAAATAATTCTTCTTTTGTCATTTTAGCTCAAATTCATTTCACGTAAAAAGGCTTTCATTTTTTTTATGTATTCTGGATCTGCCTTTGTCTGCCCTGGATGAGCTTCCACCCATTCAGCTCTTTCTATGAATTTTCTTGCTTCCTCGCCGTGAAGCGTAGGAATGACTCTGATTGGTGTTGCCATAATTTTATCTGTTTATGAGTTTATTTTATAATTCTGCTGCAAAGATAAGAAAGTTTTCTGAAACATGCAAGGAAAGGGGGATAAATCTTTGATATTTAACAATATGGATAAGAAAAAGAAATCCCCATCGCCTCTGTTTGCGTAGAGGACGATGGGGATTTGTATTTTTCTCTAATACATAATATCTACTCAGGGAATTACTTCAAGGTGATGATAATCTTCTCGATGTAGAGAGCACCTGTCTTATTGTTGAAGAGAGTAAAGTACTTAACGTTCTGTGCGCTTAAGTCGAATGTCTCTGTATAGGTCTTGAAATCACCTGAAACCTCATTGGTAGATTTGCCTTTGATAGCTGTATCCTTGCCATTTGCAGCCTTTGCAGCATAGAAGGTATAACTTGGGGCATAAGTAGAATTTGCTTTTGTTGAGAACAGAATTGTTACGGTCTTGATGTCCTTTGCAAAGGCTGTAGAATTAAACAGGAAGCCCTGTTTGCTTGCATCAGATGCATTGCCTTGCATTTGGATACCTTTTCCGCTCGTGCCATCTGAAATGGCTATCTTAGCACCCTTGAAGGTGATGTCGCCAATCTTCCAAGTGTACCAGGTTGCTTCTTGGTCAACTTTCTGAGAGCCATATCCCTTAGTAGTAAGTTCTACATCACCGCTCTTACCACTCTGGATAGTTGCGTCTGTCATATCGATTTTGCCGCCGGCTGGTGTATCAGGAGTCTCTGGGTCTGGCTTAACTTCACCACCGCCTGCGCTGGTCTTGCCGTTTACGGAGATGAGCTTACCGCCCTGGTTGGTCTCTGGAGTGTTGCCCATGTAGTTTACGAGCTTGGCGCAAACCACGATTTCATCGCCTTCCTTCAGCGTCATGTCGCCCTTCTTCCACTTCTCGCCACCGAAGTATCTTACGCCAAATACATAGAACTTAGTGCTGTTCGCATCGTCTGCAATATAAACAGATGCAGTACCATACTTAGTGCTATACTGGGATTTGATTTCCTGTATCTTACCCTTGATATAGAACTCCTTGTCGGTAGCCTTACCAGCCTCTAGGGCTGCGGTATATTTCTGGGCAGCTACACTGTTGAATGGGTTAGCCTCAGAACCATCTCCCTTAGCTTCTCCTTTCAAATCTGAACCTGGGGTAGTATCTCCTGGCTTCTTACCAATCTCCTTGCCGTCAATCTTAGCGTATACAGGAGATTTCAAACCGGTAGCTTTGAAATAATTTTCGATATTACCGCAGATGATGAGCTCTTTCTTCAGATTACCTGGGTTATCCTTCAGGTTGAGAGCTGTGCGGAGATCGCCTGCAGGTAACTGGATAGGCATACAGTTGTTAACCTCTTTCTCGTCAGCCTTGGCAGCGAGGAGAATGTTTGTTGGAGCTGTCTCAGCACTTGATGCATCACCGAAGATAGCCTCATTGAGTGCCTTGTCTGGTACATAACCTACGATGTAACCCTTAATATATTTGTTGGTACCTGTCTTAACTGTTTTAGCGTCAGTCACAGTATAAGGGCTGGCTTCTGTACCCTGTGTTGCCACTTCAGGAGTGGTTGGAGCACCAGGCTGAGTAGGCAGTGTATAAGGCTCAGGAACGTCCTCACAGCTGCTGAATGTGAAGGCAGCCATAGCCGCCATCAAAACTGAAAATATATACTTTTTCATATTATTGTCTTTTTAAATATTGTTACTATTTATATCTATAGAAGTGAACCCGGTTATTTCACTGCGAAATTCTTAACCTCCCAGGTTGGAGCACTCGTTGGAGTACTGCTGTAGAGGAAACCGATGTAGATGGTCTTGCCACAATACTTCGTCAAATCTGCAGTAGATGAAACAAAGGTCCAGCTGTTTTCTGTAGGATAACCCTGTACGTCCAAGTCGGTCCATGTCTTTCCGTCTGTAGAAATCTGAACCTTGCATTCCTGCTTCATGTCAGAAGCAAAATTGATAGCCTGGTCGAACATGAGTTTAGCGCTCTTGGCTGATTTCAGGTCGATGGCAGGCGATTTGAGACGTGACTGGAGTTCTTGTTTTGAACCGTTCACATAGCCTGAAGCCTTCATTCCGTAAGCTGCAGATGCCCATTTCCAGACAAATTCTACACCATCAGCTAACTTGATGTTGTCGATGGTGAAATTGCCCTGGCTGGCATCAAACGGCTCGCTGATATAGGCTAGAACTACCGATTTCAGGTCATCCGTGTTGCGAAGTACAATCTGCCAGGTGTCGCCGAATCGGGTGAAGATACCGGTGATATCGAATACGCCCTGTGGAACCACCTCATTGGCAAACTTAGAATAACCTGAGTTGCGCACTACCAGGTCGCTGCTGCTGATTCTCTTGCCTGTTTCTGCATCAATCAGTTCCAGACTCGTATTGGTATCATCTGGTGCCCATACGTTTGTACCGTTAGCTGAAGCAAACTTCACCTTCTTCAGGGTCATCAGCTTGCCCACGTTAGCATCCATATAGGCTGCATCAGTAAGCTTTGTCAGGTCAAACTCCTCTGGCACTACCATGCTTGCATCAGCCTCGCCAGGGTTCAGAATCTTGAAGTGCTCGTTCCAGATGGCACGCTCTATCTTGCCCATACCCAGACTTCCGTCTGAGAGCTTGGTATTCACACCGCCAATCTGAGGCAACTTCTTGTAACTTCCGATATAGAGACCCTTCAGGTTTACGAGAATCTCCTGACCGACAGGAAGATAACCCGACAGACCACTTCCGTTGATGGCAATGATGATAGCGCCGGATGCATCCTGTACGCTCACCTGGTTGTAGATATTGCCACTGACATCATTGCCCGTCACTACCGCCTTGATCATCATGTCCTTCTCAATCAGCTTGTAGCCATTGTCGCTGTTGATAATCGTAGCAAACTGGGTCTTCAAATCTGCTATGCTGATCACATTCTTCTCCCTCAGGCTGTTGTTGCCATATGGAGCTGCAGGCACCTTGTCGGTCAGGTCTGGGTCAGCATAACCGTCGCCCATACACGACCCCAGGGTCAGTGCCAGGAATGCCAATGCTATGAATTTTATCTTTTTCATTGTTCTTTCTTTTTATTGTTATAGAGAAACGGGATTGCTCCCTGTTCTTTATGTTAAAGAGAAACTGCTCTTTAGAATCTGTAAGATACCTGGAACATACCGTTGGTACCCCAGGTGTAATACTTCTTAGGATTCTTGGAGAACTGGTAGAGGCGTGGATTCTTCACGTTGCCGTTAGCATCCAGTGTATAGCTTGAACGAGAGTTCTGCTCATATCCGCCTGTTACGATGGTCTGGTTGTTCAGCAGGTTGGTAATCATGAGGTTGAAGTTGAGAGAACCCTTCTTCAGTCTCACGCTCTTGCCTATGCTCAGGTCAACCATCCATCCTCCGTGACCCTTCTCCTGGGCTACAGCATCCTCAGTCCAGCTCATACCGTCGAGTGTAGTAGGAGCAAAGATTTCTGGGTATGCTTTGTAGGCAGCCTGGCGGTTGGTCAGCGTCTTCTCATATCTGTAGCTTGGAGAATAAGAGAGGTAGATGCGGTCGTAGTAGTTGGCATTGAGGTTGACGAACCATCCGTTTACGTGGGCATCGAGACCGATGCTTCCCACTGTGAGCGGTGTGCCACTCTCGCGCATATTCATCACGTAAGCCTTGTCCTGGTAAACCTCAGCACTCTTTGAGAGCATGTATACGGCGTTTACATTGTTGATGTTCTTCGCCTCGCTCATAGCACCCAGAGTCTTCAGGTCGAGCCATGATGTGAGCTTGATCTTAGCGCCCACCTCTACACCATAGTATTCCTTCTTCAGTCCGGTCATGCTCACGTAGGTGAATGAATTCTCATCATCGTTGTAGAAGTTCTGCCATTCCGTAACGTTCTCCAGTCGGCTGTAGTAACCGCTCACGTTGGCACTCAGCCATGCGTTGCGATACAGGTAGCTGAATTCTGAGCTGAAGATGCGCTCGTTCTTGAGGTTAGTCACGAAGTCGTTGCTGATTTCAGGCGAGATGAAGGCTGTGTTTGCCATCGGCGCACGCAGCTCGTATCCGGCTCCGATGCTGAAGGCATGGCCTCTGCCCATATCCACGTTCAGACTTTCCTTTACGCCACCGTCCAGGAAGTTGGCTGTGCCGCTCTTGCCCTGGCTGTTGTTCGGTGCCATACCGTTGCGCATGTAGCCTCGGCGGTTCATTCCGGTATATCCGATACGTCCGCTCAGCATCGCCTTCATGTTGTAGAATTCGGCTGTATAGGTGCTCCATGCGTTTGCCTTGTTTACGTCGATGCGATAGTCGTAACCGAACTTGTCGCCCTCGTAAACCAGTTTGCCTGTGTTGTTAGGACCGGCTGTGTTCAGGTCGTACTGCACACGTGGGTCGGTCTTAGGATAATCGCCCAGGGCATAGGTGTTGATGTTGTGGAAGATGGCACCGCCCAGCATGTCTTCCAGTGTCTGATAGTGCTGGTTGGTACTCTTTCCGAGCATGATGCCTGTAGCCAGGTTCGATTTCTTGGTCAGCTTGGTGTTCAGCACGGATGACAGGGTCAGGGTCAGGTTGTCGTTGTGCTTAGCCTGAACATAGTAGAGCAGATCCTGTCCGTTCTTGGCAGCCTGCTGGTTGGCATAGTACAGGCGGTCCCAGTTAATCTGTCGGTTCTGCTTGCTTGCCTGCCAGTAGTTTACGGCGTTGTTCCAGTTTTCCCAGGTATACATGTTGTTGCCGTTCTTGTAGTCGCCCCATACATAGTAGTTGGCAGAAGGCATGTTCTTCCAGTAGTCTGGCTGTGGATTCTCTGCGTTGTTGTAGTTGAGCTTGGTGCTCTTGTACATAGAGTATTTTCCGAACACCGATGTGGTGAGCTTCATCTGGTCGTTGATTTCCCAGTCCCATGTAGCGATAGCCGAAGGAGCAAAGTCGTTCACTACGCGTGAGTTTCTCTTGTGTCCGTTCTGGTATCCCCAGTATGGGTTATACTGGTAGTCGTTTGCCAGCCAGTAAGCCTCGTCGGTAGATGCTCCCTGGGTGCTTCTTTCTGTCGGGTTACCCCATGTGGAGAAGCTCAGCGAGTGGCCGTTCATCCACTTCTTCTGTACACCGAAGAAATAGGAGAGGGCGTTGTAGATGGTTCCCTCTACGTATCCCTGGTTAGCCCAGCGGTAGGTGAGACCGGCTGTGATGGCCCATCCCTTCTCGTTGAAACCGCTGGAGTAGGAGTAGAGTCCGCGCAGGGTATAGTTGCGGTTGGCAACACCTACGCTTGCATACTGTCCTTCCTGCATGCTTCCGGCACGGAAATCATAGTTGTTGGAGCCTGCCATGCCCGTCATCGAATAGCCGTTGGCTTCGAAAGGCAGGGCGAAGTCTACGTTTCTGGAGAATCGGTTCAAACCGCCGATGTTGGAGAAACGGAACTGTCCGGTCTCCATATCGTTCATGGAAGCACCGTTGATATAGACATCGTTGTACTTCTGGTTGAAGGCACGGTAGCGGAAACGTGCTGGCGAGAACAGGTAACCTGCCTGGCTCGCGTATACGTTGCTGGTAGAATTGAGGATGGTGACATTGGATGACATGTCATCGTCCTCGCCCAACTGTGCCTCGGAGAAGGTGAAAGCATTCTCGTCGAGTCCCTGTGCTACGTTCTGTTCAGTCTTTTCGTTCTGAGCCATAGCCAATGAACACGAGAAGAGCGCTAACATTGCTAAGTTTACTTTCTTCTGCATAGTTTATATGTATTAAGTATTAATAAACCGGCAACAGCAGTCTCTTTGAGCAGTGATGATATATGTCCCGCTAGGTCTTGTTTAGGCGATAAGGGGACTTACCGTGGTCCCTGGTCTTGTGTCTTCTGTTCCGATTCAATGTGTTTAATGCTGCAAAGTAACAAAAAGTTTTTTGAAAAATGAATTTATTTATGTTAAAAATGCATGAAATCTGAAAAAATATTCGTTTTTATGGAGATATTTCCGGTTTTTTTAGGTATCTTTGCTGCCTATTACCTCACCGCGTTAAGGTGAACATATATATTATATAATAAGGTGAACATTAATAATTACTATTAGTATGAGGAAACATTTGCTCTTGCTGGCTGCCCTCCTCATGATAGGGCTGGGCGCTACAGCACAGAAAAAGAAGTCGCAGACTTCAGGCAACAGGCAGTTTCAAGTGTATGCTGTAGGTTTCTACAATCAGGAGAACCTCTTCGATACCTGCCATGATGCCGGTAAGAATGATTACGAGTATCTCCCGGCTAAGGGATGGAATGGTATGAAATATACCAATAAACTCAAGAATATGTCGCGTGCACTTGCCGACATGGGTACCGATGTGCTGCCTAACGTGGGCTGTGCCTTCATCGGTCTGTCTGAGGTTGAGAATGCCAACGTGCTGAAAGATCTCACCGCACAGCCGCCTCTCAAGGCAAGAAACATGCAGTTCTGCCATATCGAGGGTCCCGATAAGCGAGGCATCGATTGTGCGCTGCTCTATAATCCGGCACTCTTCACGGTGAAGAACACCCGGCTGGTGCCTTATGTACAGGAACTTGCCAAGGATTCAGCCTACAAGACCCGTGGTTTCCTCACCGTACGTGGTGAGCTGGCGGGCGAGGATGTGGCGGTTATCGTATGCCACTGGCCAAGCCGTTTCTCCGGTCCGTTCTATCGCGAGAGCGGAGCGCGCCAGACTAAGGTTGTGAAAGACAGTCTGCTCCGTCTGAACCCTGAGATGAAGGTGTTTGTGATGGGCGATATGAACGATGATCCTACCGACACCAGCATGCACAAGGTGCTGAAGGCGAAGGCTGAAATCAGCGAGGTGGGTGCCGATGATATGTACAATCCATGGTACAACATCCTGGCTAAGGAGGGCAAGGGAACCCTGTTCTACAGCGGTTCATGGAATCTCTTCGACCAGATTGTCATCACGCCTAATCTCCTGAACAGGGATAGTAAGAACAAGGACTACAGTTCTCTGAAGTTCTGGAAGAACCACATCTTCCGCCGCGATTACCTCATCCAGCAGGAAGGTCAGTACAAGGGTGCTCCTTTGCGTACCAAGGCAGGCGGCAGATGGCTTAACGGCTACAGCGATCACCTGCCGGTAGTGATGTACCTGGTGAAGGAAAAGAAGTAGAAAATGGTAGAGAATCATCCTTTTGAGCCGTGGCTGCCCGATAATGCGCGGCTGCTGATGCTCGGCACGTTTCCGCCTGCAGAAAAGCGGTGGTGCATGCCCTGGTATTATCCTAACTTCCAGAATGATATGTGGAGGATATTCGGGATTATCTACTTCCAGGATAAGTTCCATTTCGTGGATGTAGAGAAGAAGACCTACCGCCTCGATGCTATTAAGGAATTTCTCAGGGAGAAGGGCGTCGCCATCTATGATACCGCACAGCAGGTGATACGTACCAAGAATACGGCATCCGATAAGGATCTGCAGATCGTGCAGCCCGCCGATCTCGACGGCATGCTCCGCCAGCTGCCCCATTGCAGGGCGGTGCTCACAGCCGGTCAGCTTGCCACGAAGGTATTTTCAGAACACTTCGGCATCAAGGAAAAGCCTGAGATGGGAGGCTATGCAGAATTCCAGTTCGAGGGCCGCAGACTCCGTCTGTACCGCATGCCCTCCAGTTCCCGTGCCTATCCTATGGCAGTGGAGAAGAAGGCTGAATTCTACCGCAAGATGTTTGATGAAATCTTATAGAAAAAAGAAGAAAGAATATGAAAGATAAAGTGACCGTTATTGGCATTGCGGGAGGTACAGGCTCCGGCAAGACCACTGTGGTGAAGAAACTCGTAGAAGTGCTGCCGCCTCATTATGTGGCTGTGGTGCCCCTCGATTCATATTATAACGATACCTCGCAGATGACCGAGGAAGAACGTCATCAGATCAACTTCGACCACCCGTCGGCATTCGATTGGAAGCTTTTGCACCAGCAGCTCGCTGATCTGCGTGCTGGCAAGGCGATAGAGCAACCCACCTATAGTTATATCAAATGCAACCGTGAACCGGAAACGGTTCACGTTGCCCCCAAGCCGGTTGTGATCATCGAAGGCATCATGACGCTGGTGGACAAGAAGCTGAGAGACCTGATGGACCTGAAGGTGTTCGTGGATACCGATGCTGATGAGCGTCTGATACGCAACATTCAGCGTGATACCATCGACAGGGGTCGCACCGTATCGATGGTGGTAGACCGATACCTCAAGGTCCTGAAGCCGATGCACGAGCAGTTTATCGAACCCACCAAGCGCTATGCTGACATCATCATTCCACAGGGTGGCGAAAACCTCAAGGGCATCGGTATCCTCTGCAAGTATGTAGAGGGACTGATAGAGAAATAAAAATATTTTTGCTCAAGCATTGCATTTCTTTAATGCAAAACAAAGTTTAATTAGGAAACAGGGCGGCCTTCTTCGTGAAAAGAGGTCCGCCCGCTTTGTTTTTATCCCAGTCTGGCTATTCAAGTAGTTCAGTTTGCTAACTCAAGTAGTTCAGTCAGCGAATTCAGCCGTCTTAATAAGCCTACGGATACGTCTGCGCTAGCCGACGCAGTAATATCTGTAACCCGACGCAGTAATATCCGTACCCCGACGCAGTAATATCTGTAACCCGACGCAGTAATATCTGTAACCCGACGCAGTAATATCTGTATCCCGACGCAGTAATATCTGTATCCCGACGCAGTAATATCTGTATCCCGACGCAGTAATATCTGTACCCCGGCGCAGTAATATCCGTAAGCCAGCGCAGCAAAACGTGTGGCCCGTTTTCGTCAGGTCCCATAACCATATTCTGCAAAGTTCTTCTTGCTTTTTGCAAGAAGATAAGCTGAAAAACGTGATAGATGAAGGCTATTAGTGATGGATAGCGTGATGGATATTGTAAACATTTTGTCTATCCATCACGCTTTCCTAAATAGATAATTCTCTTATTATCAGGTGATTAATATTTTGAGAAGAGAAAAAGTGAGGGATGTGAGGGATAAAACTTAAAAGATTATTCCTCTTCCTCCTTCTCAAAAGCCTCTACGAAAGGCTGGTGGAAACCCTGGAAGATGCGGAGATACTCGGCTCGCACCTCATCACTCTCCTCAAAAAGATTCAACTCGCCACGCTTGTGAGCCTTCAGCATACTGCTGTAACGGCGAATCTTACGCTTGTAGTTCCTTGCCATCAACGCATCTGCCTGAACAGGATTCTGACTGACATACGAAAAGGCACAAAGCTGCTTCATGAACATGTCGAACACCGGATTGTCATGACTCCAGTCGTCCTCACTCAGCCAGAACCACTGGAAATGATACTTCTGCTCCAGTGCCATCAGATGCTGCCCCAGCTCGTCAATCTCCATGCCCTTCTGCATCTGCTCCTCAGCAAAAGCTACCAGAGATGCCGCATCTACATTCAACTCAACCTCGTGAGACAGCGTGGTGCCCTCAATCTGAATGCGCCAACGGTGATTCATGTTCTTGATGAGCGCAGAATTCGTGTTCATCAGTAACTCTGAAAGCTTGCCCTCGGTAGGAATCTGATCTACTACCGAAAGACGGTCGCGCTGGTTGCGAACCACCAGCTGATGGTCCTCATGGCGCAATACACACATGTAAACCAGCCTGTTGCTGTCGAGTTGAAGGGTGAAACGGTCGTTGTTGTCATCGCCCACAAATTCGTAGGTGTAGTCATCCACCTTATCCTGCGGAATGCTCAGCTCGCCATGCACCTTGTTGCCCTCGGCATCGTAGAGCGAGAAACCGATGTAAGGAATCTGAAGACGGAGGACAACCGGATTGCCGCCGTCCTCAGGAATCAGGGTAACAGCCAGTCCGTCATCGCCGAAATCATCCTTGCGACATACGAATCCGTCATCCGTCTTCTCGGCCTTCTCCACCTTCACCTCGCCGTGGCGCCACCAGAAATCGAAGGTGATGGTCTGGTCGTCCTCAGCGGCTACACGGATGAAATCCTCGATGTCCTGACCCAGGTAAATCACCTTGGCAGGCTCAATCTCCTCATCGTCATCGCCCAGCGCTCGCACCCACATCTCGCCCGGAACAGGATCATCTTCCCATTCGGCATCAGCAGGGGCTGCAGTAGATTTGAAAACGAGGAAAACCATTCTTTCTTCTTCCCTCGTGCCATCTTCGCGGCACGTGAAGCACTTCGCCTCCTTAGGGATGAAGAATGGGGTTAACAGGTACGGGTTTTTGCATAATGCGGTATACTCTACCTCGGTCCATGCCGGGAGAGCGTGTGTATTTGTCTTGTCTGTCATATTCTCTTGTTGCATATAATTCTTGAGTTGGTCCTATTTCTTTTCATCATCCGGCGTGTGTGGCAGGACGAGGGGGATGTTGATCCCAAAAAACGGTTGCAAAGGTAATGTAAAATCGAGACACTACAAAATATATCACCTATTTTTTTAATTATTTTACGATTCAATATTTGGTGCTTCCAAAAAATAGTTGTAGTTTTGCATTTTAAATAATGAATAGAAAGATGAAAGTCAAGACAATACTCACACTGGCGCTAGCCGCCACAACCCTCGCAGCATGTCACAGGGGAAAGAAACCACCACGTATGGACAATTCGAAACTCGCCATCAGCCTCTCGAAACCGGCTAAGGGCGACAGGGCTATCTACGGACTTGCCTGTCTGGGCTGCTCGGATACCGCGCTGGTGCTGCTGCCCAACGGAGGCGGCGACCCCGTGAGATACAACATTCTGGATGCCACTCGCAACCATCAGGTATTTGGAGATATAGAGGTGGGCGACTGGGTTTGCGTGATGCCATGCGGGGAGAAGGATGAGAAGAACCGTGCCGACATGGTGATAGACCTGGACCAGCTGAAGGCCACCTGGACCTATCCGGTGATGCCGAAGCTGCGCGATGTATCGCATCTGAGCAAGCGCCAGCAGGCGAGAATCCTTGCCAATATGCCCGACAGCATCGTAGAAACCTATATGGTGCCGCGCCAGTATGGCTTCACCCTGAAGCGCATGAGCGAGGCGATGGCCGTGGGCAGGGTGATGATAAACAAAGATGTGGACGACGACAGCCCGGTAGAATATCCTGATGTGCCTCAGTATACTGAATGGCATGCCTATAACGGCAAACTGATTCTGGTGCAGGGCCGCCGCGAGTTGGAGGGCGTGGTGATCAACGGAAAGACGAAGCGCGATACCTTCACCTTTGTATATATGAAGGGCGACAGTCTGGCTCTCTCTGATCGTGAGGGCCGCATCCAGGGTTTCCACCGCTCGCTCAATGCGATGAAGGCCAACGCCAAGGCCCATGCTGCAGCCGAGAAGCTGAACAGCAAGATGAAGAAGGAAATATTGAAGTAAATTACATAATAAATATAAAAAAAGAGGCGAATAGGACGATTTCTCAATTTTTTTGTCTAATTTTGCACCTTGGAATTTAATTCATACATCGAATATAAAGAAAAAGAACAAGAATAATGAAGAAGAAAATTCAGTTCAGTCTCGTTTATCGAGACATGTGGCAGAGCTCTGGTAAGTTCCAGCCACGCAAGGATCAGTTGGCTAAAATTGCCCCAGTTATCATCGAAATGGGATGCTTTAGCCGTGTAGAGACTAACGGCGGTGCCTTCGAACAGGTTAATCTCCTGGCAGGTGAAAACCCTAACGATGCCGTACGCGCATTCTGCAAACCTTTCAACGAGGTGGGTATCAAGACTCACATGCTCGACCGCGGATTGAACGCTCTTCGTATGTATCCTGTGCCTGACGACGTGCGCGCCCTTATGTATAAGGTAAAGGCTAAGCAGGGTACCAACATCACACGTATCTTCGACGGACTGAACGATGTGCGCAACATCATTCCTTCTATCAAGTGGGCAAAGGAGGGTGGCATGACTCCACAGTGTGCACTCTGTATCACCAACTCTCCTGTTCATACTCTGGAATATTACATGAACATCGCCGACCAGCTCATCGCTGCCGGTGCAGAGGAAATCTGTTTGAAGGATATGGCAGGTATCGGCCAGCCAGCATTCCTCGGCAAACTCACCAAGATGATTAAGGACAAGTATCCTGAGATCATCATCCAGTATCATGGCCACTCAGGTCCTGGTCTCTCTATGGCTTCTATCCTCGAGGTCTGCAACAATGGTGCCGACATCATCGATACAGCCATCGAGCCATTGTCATGGGGTAAGGTTCACCCAGACGTAATCTCAGTTATCAGCATGCTGAAGAACGAGGGCTTCGAGGTGCCTGAAATCAACATGAGCGCTTATATGAAGGCTCGTGCTATGACTCAGGAGTTCATCGACGAGTGGCTCGGCTACTTCATCAACCCAGGTAACAAGATCATGTCTTCATTGTTGCTCGGTTGCGGTCTCCCAGGCGGTATGATGGGTTCTATGATGGCAGACCTCGGCGGTATGCGTCAGACCATCAACAACATCCGCAAGAAGAAGGGTGAGGAAGAGTTGTCTATGGACGACCTGCTCATCAAGCTCTTCGACGAGGTAGAGTATGTATGGCCACGCGTAGGTTATCCTCCATTGGTAACTCCATTCAGCCAGTATGTAAAGAATATCTCACTGATGAACCTCCTCACCATGGAGCAGGGCAAGGGTCGCTTCGTCATGATGGACGACTCTATGTGGGGTATGATTCTCGGTAAGAGCGGTAAGATTCCTGGAACTATCGACCCAGAACTCGTAGAGCTCGCCAAGAAGCAGGGCCGCGAGTTTACAGATGTTGATGCACACACATTGCTCACCAACGCCCTCGACGACTTCAAGAAGGAGATGGACGAGAACGGTTGGGATTACGGTCAGGACGACGAGGAACTCTTCGAGCTCGCTATGCACCCAGAGCAGTATCGCAACTACAAGAGCGGACAGGCAAAGAAGAACTTCCTGGCCGACCTTCAGAAGGCAAAGGATGCCAAGCTCGGTACAACCCTTACTCCTGCACAGCTTGCAGAGTTCAAGCACGCCAAGGCAGATGCCATCGTGGCACCAGTAGCCGGCCAGCTCTTCTGGGAATTCCAGGGCGAGGGCGAGTGCCAGCCAGCTGTAGAGCCATACATCGGCAAGGAATATAAAGAAGGTGATGCCTTCTGCTATATCCAGGCTCCTTGGGGCGAGTTTGAAACCATCCCAGCTGCATTGGGCGGCAAGCTCGTAGAAATCAATGCCAAGCAGGGCAGCAAGGTGCGCAAGGGCGATGTTATCGCTTACATCGAGCGCGATGCTGAGTAAATATAATAGAAATGAATTATCAAGCTATTATTGATAAGTATTATCCTGAGGATAATGAGCTTCGGCATATCCTCATCACACATAGCCAATCTGTAGCGCGAAAAGCGCTACAGATTGTTTCGTATCATCCCGAATTGCAACTCGATGCCCAGTTTATCGAAGAAGCAGCTATGCTCCACGACCTCGGCATCTTCATGACCGATGCCCCTGGCATACAGTGTTTCGGCTCGCAGCCCTACATCTGCCATGGACGACTGGGAGCAGAAATCCTGCGCAAGGAAGGATATGAGCGACATGCCCGCGTATGTGAGCGCCATACCGGTGCAGGCATCACAGAGGCACAGATCATAGCACAGAACCTGCCCCTGCCACATCAGGATTTCCTGCCGGAAACCATGGAGGAGAAGGTGATTTGCTACGCTGATAAATTCTTCAGCAAAACTCACCTCGACCGGGAAAAAACAATTGAGAAAGCAGAAAAAAGTCTCATGAAGTTCGGAGAGGAAGGAGTAAAACGCTTCCAGCAATGGGAACGCATGTTTGAATAGAATTCTAATTTATTGAATGAGAAAACAATCGACGATAGCTATGCTGCTGCTCGCTGCCATCTCGTGTATGATGGTGGCTAACCCAGGTATGCCCGATTCGAAAAAGAAAAAGAAGAAGGAGAAGACGGAAACCGTGGACAGCGTGGGTGACAGTGTGTTCGTAGACTCGCTGGGCAACGAAATAAAGCCCAAGCTGAAACAGGCTGACGACACCACGCAGATGGACTCGCTGCAGAAAGCTATATGGAAACATAATAAAGTGGTGGATGACAGTATCCGCCTCGACAGTATCGCCAGAAAGAAACAGGGTGGAGTAGACGCACCGGTTAACTATCAGGCGGACGACTCTCTCGTATACGATGCCAAGAACAAGGTGGCATATCTCTACGGAAACTCCAACGTGAAGTATACCAACATGGACCTCAGTTCCGACCGCATCTCCATGGATATGGACAAGAGCAACGTGAAGGCGATGGGTACACCCGACAGTACGGCGGAGGGAGGCATCAAGGGCAAACCTGTCTTCAAGATGGGTAGCGATACCTATGATACCGACACCATCAAATTCAACTTCAAGAGCAAGAAGGCCCTTATTAATAATGTATATACAGAACAGCAAGACGGATTCCTGACCGGTATGAAGTCGAAACGCGACTCATCGGGAGTCATCTATCTGCAGCACGGAAGGTATACCACCTGCGATGATCCGCATCCCGACTTCTACATCTCGCTCTCCCGAGCCAAGGTAAGGCCGGGCAAGGATGTGGTATTCGGACCTGCCTATCTCGTGGTGTGTGATGTGCCTATGCCGCTAGCCATCCCTTACGGCTTTTTCCCGTTCACCAAGAGCTACAGCAGCGGTTTCATCATGCCAACCTACGGCGATGAAACGGCACGAGGATTCTATCTCAGAGATGGAGGATATTATTTCGCCATGAACGATAAATGGGACCTGAAGCTGCTGGGCGAAATTTATACCAAGGGATCGTGGGGACTCTCGGCAGCTAGCAACTACCGAAAGAGATACAAATACTCGGGTTCCTTCTTCTTCAGTTACCAGGATACGAAGAACGGCGACAAGGGAATGCCAGATTTTACCGAGCAGGAGAGCTTCAAACTGCAATGGAGCCACCGCCAGGACAGCAAGGCAAACCCATACAGTTCGCTTTCGGCAAGTGTGAACTTCGCCACATCGAGCTACGAGCGCAATAACCTCAACTCGCTCTACAATCCGCAGACGATGACGCAGAGTACGAGAACCTCTTCCGTAAGCTGGAGCACCAACTTCTCGAGCATCGGAATGTCGCTCAGCTCTACCGCCAACCTCTCGCAGAATATGCGCGATTCATCCATCGCCATGACGCTGCCCGACCTCAACATCAGCATCTCCCGCTTCTATCCGTTCAGAAGAAAGAAGATGGTGGGCGATGAGAAATGGTACGAGAAGATAGCCATGAGCTATACGGGACACATCTCTAACAGCATCAATACCAAAGAGGATAAGCTGATGCACAGTTCACTCATCAAGGACTGGCGCAACGGATGGCAGCATCAGATACCGGTGAGCGCTACATTCACGCTCTTCAAATATCTCAACGTGAACCCATCGTTCAATTTCACCGACCGTATGTATACCAACAAGGTGGAGAGATCATGGGATGAAGCCAGCCAAACGGAGAAATGTGATACCATCTACGGTTTCAACAACGTGTATAACTGGAACATGAGCGTAGGTCTCTCTACCAAACTCTATGGTTCCTACATACCAAACCGCAAGCTCTTCGGAGATAAGATACAGGCTGTGCGCCACGTGTTTACGCCTACGGTGAGTTTCAGTTATGCCCCAGACTTCGGAGCTTCACGCTACGGCTACTGGGACACCTACCAGAAGACCGATGCCGACGGAAACGTATCGCTGGTGAGCTACTCGAAGTATGCCAATGCCCTCTACGGTGCGCCGGGCAAGGGTAAGAGCGGTAATATCTCGTTTACCCTGGGCAACAACATCGAGATGAAGGTGAAGAGCGATAAGGACTCTACCGGATACAAGAAACTCAGTATCATCGATGCGTTCGACATCAACATGAGTTACAATACCGCAGCCAAGGTTCGCCCTTGGAGCGATATGAACATCAACCTCAGACTGAAGTGGTGGAAGAACTATACCTTCAACATGAACGCTGTGTTTGCCACCTATGCCTACGAGCTGGACGACCAGAATAATGTTTATGTGGGTACCCATACGGAGTGGGGCAAGGGCAGGTTCGGACGATTCCAGGGTATGTCGCAGAACTTCTCGTTCACACTGAACCCGGAGAAGCTGAAGAAACTCTTTGGCGGGGGCGATGATGAGGACGACAAGAAGGACAGCCAGCGCAATGATGATGACGATGAAGGTCTGGATACCGACATCGAAAGCAACGTAGACGACAGCATGGAAAAGGGTAAGACGGCAGCCAAGAAGGGCGGCAAGGCTGAAACGGATTCAGATGGTTATATGGCGTTTAAGATGCCATGGTCGCTGACCTTCGGTTATGGTGTAACGATGCGCGAGGATACGCGAAGAGAGAAGTTCAATGAGAAGACGATGCGCTATGCATACAAGTTTACCCAGACTCTGAACATGAGTGGTAACGTAAGAATCAGTGATGGCTGGAACATCAGTTTCTCATCCGGTTATGATTTTGACAACCACAAGATCAGTATGACCACCGCCAGTCTGGCTCGTGATCTTCACTGTTTTAACATGAGCTGTTCTGTGGTTCTCGCTCCATATACGAGCTACAACTTCACCTTCCGTTGTAACGCAGCCACCCTGACAGATGCGCTGAAATACGACAAGCGCAGCGGTTATTCCAACGCTGTACAATGGTACTAGATGATAGTTTATAGTTGAAAGTTTACAGTTAATAGAGCTTTTCAGCTTATAGATAATAAAAAAAACAGGCAAGTGATTTTGCCTGTTTTTTTTGTTTTATCTATATTGCTTTTTACCCTTTTACTTTTTTACCTTTAAAAGCCTTTTTTTCGCCTCCGGATGCTCAGGATAAAGGGTGAGAGCCTTGCGGTAATTCATGATGGCAGCCTCTTTCATGCCCTCTTTTTCGCACTCCTTCCCCATAATCACATACTCCGTGGCAAGGCGCTTGAGGAACTTCTGCTGCTTCTCCTTCTCTTCATCCTTCTTTCTTATTTCTTCACGCAACCGCTCGTTCTCTGCCTGAAGCTCGTTCACCCTGTTCAGTTTTTTGCGGATGAAACGCTTGGCAAGCGGCTGCTCGATGTCATAACGACTGTGGATGGCAAGGAAGAAGTTATCGAGAGCCGACTGCATATCGCCCCTGTCAAAGCCTTGACGGCATCATGATACTGCTTGTCGGCCTTACTCTGGGTAAGCGCTGTGTTGATGGTGCTCTGGTCGTTGTAATGACGGGCAAACTGCTTGACATCATTGCGCACGAAAACATCACTCTGACGCAACGGCTCCTGAAGACTGATGCCCTCGAGACTGGTGCAGCGGGACAAGGCAACATACGTCTGTCCGCCCGCAAAGACACCACCCGTGAAATCAATCTTCACCTGGTTGAAGGTGAGGCCCTGGCTCTTATGAACCGTTATCGCCCAAGCCAGACGGATGGGGTACTGCTCGTATCTGCCAATCTCTTCCTCCTCAATCTTTTTCTCAACCTCATTGAAATGGTATCTCATGTTGCTCCATGCCGCAGGCTCCACCATCACATCCTTGCCTTCCTCGGTGCGCACATAAATCTTGGCATCCTCATCCTCATCAAAACCGATGATGGTGCCCAGCGTGCCATTCACCCACTGATGCTCGATATCATTCTTGATGAAGATAACCTGAGCCCCCGTCTTGAGGTAAAGCTCAATAGGGGTAGGGAGACTGCTTTCCGGAAACTCGCCCTGTATGTGGCCACGGAAGAGGCAAGGCTCTCCCGGAAGACACTGGAGCTGGCTGTCGTTGATGTAATCTACCGTATCGCGGCGTGTAGAGAGGGTGATGGCAAGTTTGGAATCGCTCTCATCGAGCTGGGCTCCCACGCGCTGGTTGATGCGCTGTAGATCCTGCATGGGCACCTGAGACGTGCGGATATGGTCGAGGATGCTGATGAAAACAGGATCGCTCTGGCGGTATACCTTCTTGAGTTCGATGCTCACGAGCTTGAAGTATTCGAACACCTTGGCATCGAAGAAGAAACTGCTGCGGTAGAAGGGACTGAGCAGACGGTGGTCGTCCTCTTTTACCACAGGCTCCAGCTGGAAGATATCGCCCACCAGAAGCAGCTGCTTGCCCCCGAAAGGCTCTCGCATGTTGCGGCAATATACCCGCAATATCTTGTCCAGGAAATCGATGATATCGGCACGAACCATACTGATCTCATCGATGATGATGAGCTCTACCTCGCGGATAATCTTTATCTTCTCTGAATTATACTTCAGGGTGTTGCGGATGTTGCGGACGGAATACATGCTGTCGTTGGGTAGCAGCGGGTGGAAAGGAAGCTTGAAAAAGCTGTGGAGCGTGCTTCCTCCGGCGTTGATGGCCGCAATGCCTGTTGGGGCAAGAATGATATGTTTCTTCTTGGTATTGGCGGCTATATAACGTAAAAAAGTAGATTTACCCGTCCCCGCCTTTCCGGTAAGGAAAAGCGAACGACGGGTAAACTGTATGATTTGGAGTGCATTCTGCAACTCCGGGTTGTCGAGATCAATCATTGTATTTAATTTATAGTTTATAATTTATAGTTTATAGCATAAGCCACATTAAATCGCCTTCTTGCTAAACGGCGTAGCGCTATAAACTATAAACTAAATTTAAAGATCATCGAAGTTGACAGGCTGCTCGGTTGGCTTGGCCTTCTTCTTCTCTTTCTTTTCTTCTGTGGTGGCTGTACCGTTGGCAGATTCGCCTTCAGCCTTCTTGGCAGGAACCTCGCGGATGATAGGGTTGCCTTCGTCATCGAGAACGATCTCTTCCTGGAAGGCGGTACTGTCTACCTTGGTGGTATCTACCTTTGGCTTTGGTGCATAGCTTGCACAGATGTACATATCGCTGGTGATATCGCTGTCCTGTGGCTTGTCAAACTTGCCGTGATACTGCTGGAAGGCTGGGTCGCCAAAGACACTCTGGAGGAAGTAACCGCACACAGGAAGAGCGGTTCTCGAACCCTGCCCCAAGGCTCCGGTGCGGAAGTGGAGACAGCGGTATTCGCCTCCTACCCAGGCACCAACTACGAGCTTAGGGCTCACACACATGAACCAGGCATCGGAGTGGTTATTGGTGGTACCTGTCTTGCCACCGAACTCGGTATCACGGTAGTTGCCTACATAGCCCCAGAGACTCTGGGATGTACCTCCCGGCTCCTTCATACCGCCCTGTAAGAGCTGCTGCATGAGGAAGGCACTCTTGTAAGGTATTACCTGCTCGGAATCGGTAGGACCCTCGTAAACCACCTTACCATCGTGGTCTACAATCTTGGTAACCAATACCGGGTCGTGGTGCTTGCCATTGTTGGCAATGGTGCTGTAGGCGCATGCCATCTCCAGGAGGTTGACATCGCTGGAACCGAGGGCGAGAGAAGGGGTGTCATCCAGCGGACTGTTGATACCCATCTTCTTGGCTGTCTCGATGATGCGCTTGATGCCCATCTCCTGTCCTAATCTTACAGCCACAGAGTTGATACTCTTGGCAAAGGCACTCTTCAATGGGATGCTGTCGCCCGAGAACGAACCGTTGGCATTGGATGGACGCCAGATGGTCATTTCGTGCTTCTTCTTATCGTATACCTCCATAGAGATATATTCGTCGCGACGCTTGTCACAAGGGGTTAAACCCTGATTCATCGCCTCGGTATAAACAAAGAGCTTGAAGGTAGAACCAGGCTGGCGCTCGGCTGTTACCTTGTCATACTTCCAGTGGTCGAAGTCGATATCGCCCACCCATGCCTTTACTGCTCCGGTCTGTGGCTCCATGGCTACAAAGGCGCAGTGCATGAAGGTGGTCATATACTTGATGGAGTCTTCTGATGTCATGTTCATCGTGATGCTGCCCTTGTCATAATCGAATACCTTAACCGGGTGAACCCACTCCTTATAATAATAGTTTACTGAGTCGGGATTATTAGGGAAGCGGGCTACCAATGCCTTGTAGAAAGGCTGGCGCTCTGCGATGCCCTGGATGAAGTTCGGTATCACGTTGTGGTTCTCATCCTGCCAAGGATCCTGACCCATCCAGTTGCCTTTGCCTGCCTGGGTGCGGCGGATGCTCCAGTGGTTGTTGAAGTTCTGCTGTACCTGCTTCATCTGCTTGCGGGCTGCATCTTCTGCATACTTCTGCATGCGGGTATCGATGGTGGTATAAATCTTCAAACCGCTGGTATAGAGGTCGTAACCTTCGTCTTTACACCAGTCTTTCAGGTAGTTGGCTACAGCCTCGCGGAAGTACTTTGCCTGTCCGTCGTAGTTTTCCTCTACCTTGAAATCGAGCTTGATAGGCTCATCTTTCAGTTCATTGTATCTGTCTTTTGAGAGATCGCCATGTGTCACCATATTATATAATACGGTGTTGCGTCGTTCAAGACTGTTCTCCGGGTTGGTGCGTGGGTTGTAGTAGGTGGTAGCCTTGAGCATGCCTACGAGCACGGCAGCCTGGTCGGTGGTCAACTCCTTAGGGTTGGTGTTGAAGTAGGTCTTCGCAGCGGTTTTGATACCATAGGAATTGCTACCGAAATCTACCGTATTGGCATACATGGTAATGATTTCCTTCTTGCTGAACACCGTTTCGAGTTTTACCGCGATAATCCACTCCTTGCTCTTGATGATGAGCAGGCGGAGCACAGGAATCTTGCCCAGCAAACCGGTAGAATATTGCGAACGTACACGGAACATGTTCTTAGCCAGCTGCTGTGTGATGGTAGAAGCACCGCGCCCGTTATGATGGAGGAGTGCATCCTTGGCAGCAGCAAACACACCGATAGGGTCGATACCGATATGCTTGTAGAATCGTTCATCCTCGGTATCTACCAGTGCCTTGAAGAAATCGGGTGTTACCTCATCATATTCTACCGGAGTACGGTTTTCGTTGAAATACTTGCCGATGAGTTTTCCATCAGCCGAATAGATTTCAGAGGCCTCAGAGGTCTGTGGATCCAGAATGCCTGAGAAATAGCCAGGCGACTTGCCGAAGAGCCATAAGAAGTTGATATCTACTGCGCCCAGATACAAGATAAAGGCGACTATACAACTTGCCAAGCCAATGAGGGTCTTGGTATACCACGCTCTGCCCTGATACAATCCCTTGTACCAAGGCCAGAATGCGCGAAACTTTTGCCATAACCAGGCAAAGAGAGACTTAATTTTATTCATATATGATGATATAATGATTTCGTTGTTTTACTCTTCGTTCTTCACTTCCTCTACATCCACATAAATTTCCTTAGATCCTGTTTCTGCTGCTGGTTCTTCAGCCAGATTCTCTTGTTGTTGGAGACTTTAAAGGCGTTGAGAAGCTCTACTACTCCATAGATGAGCATACCCCAACCGATGATGAAAAGAGGAGCAGAGGCGATGGCTGAAGGCTTGATGATGGCGAGCAGACCTAGCAGAAGAAGGGCTGAAGGGAAGAGCCAGAAGAGAATGCCTACGCGTCCCATCTTAGCTGCTGAAGCCAGGTTGACAAACTGGGTCAGAGCGCCCAAAATCAGGATGAACGCCAGGATGAACATCAGCCAGGCGATAAACACCTGAGGCATCAGGGCAAGCAGCAATCCCAGGATAAGACTGCCTACACTCACAAGCGGGAATTTAGGCATCATGCCCATGATAGGCTTACCATTGGAATCAGACAGAATCTGGCCCTGCATCTTCTCTGCATTGCGCTTGGCTGCCCAATAACTGGCAAGGGAGATGACACCTGAAAGGAAAAACAAAACACCGATGGCGATGGTTATCCAGGTGACAGTCTGCTCACGATATTGGATGAGCAGGACTCCTACGATGATGGCGCATACTGCGCGGAATATTGAACTGTGTATTACCTTCATACTAAAACTGATTTTGTTATTTCGGGGCAAAGTTACGAAAGAAATCCGAAACTAGCAAGAAGTTTTTTATATAAACTTAAATTATTGCTATATTTAACGCTAATTATTGCTATATTTAACGCAAATTATTTGTTGGTCTCGATAGAAAGCCGTAATTTTGTAAGCAAAATCAGAATCATGATGTCTTGGAAAGAGACTTAGTGAAAGTAAAAACTATGTCTGGAGTATAGACTTAGGAAAAGTAAAAACTCATTTTTGATATAGACGGAAAAAGTAAAGACAATGACAAAATTATATTTGGTGCGCCATGGTGAAACGGTGGATAACAAGGCGCAAATTATGCAGGGACAAACACCGGGAAAACTCAATATGAAAGGTATTGAGCAGGCTGAGGAAGTGGCCAGGAAAATGGCGGGTACGCCTATCGATGTTTTCGTATCGAGCGATCTCTATCGCAGTATACAGACCTGTGAAATTATCGCCGGCTCGCATCCCGTTGTCACCACTCCCTTGCTCAGAGAGCGCGATTGGGGCGATTTTACGGGTAAATTCATCCCTGACCTGCCGAAGGACCCAAAGGATTGGCCGGACAACATAGAGACGCTGGAAAAGATGAAATCAAGAGCCCAGAATTTCCTTACCTGGCTCAAGGTTACTTATCCTGACCAGACCGTTCTTGCTGTGGGGCATGGCATCATCAACAAGGCTATCCAGAGTGTTTATTATAAACGTCCGATGAACCAGATTGAGAAAATGGCGAATGCTGAGGTCAGAGTCCTTATTCTTTAAGTGAAGAGTGAAAAATTCAATTGCTTCGCTAATCATAAAGTTCAAAGTATCAAAAGTTCTAAGTATAATTCAAAGTATCAAAGAATATGAATAAAATTGCTCTTATTACAGGCGCAACAAGCGGTATTGGCGAAGGTTGTGCACGTCGTTTTGCCCGTGGCGGCTATAACCTGATTCTTACAGGTAGAAACACGGGAAAGTTGGAAATCCTGAAGAAAGAACTCGAGGCTGAGGGCGTTGAGGTGCTTGCCTTGGCTTTCGATGTGCGTAACCGTGAAGCTGCCAAAAAAGCGGTGGATTACATCCCTGAGGAGTGGCGCAATGTGGATGTGCTTATCAATAATGCGGGACTCGCACGTGGATTGGAACCTGAATATGAGGGCGATTTTGAAGATTGGGACCAGATGATTGATACCAATATCAAGGGACTCTTAACCATGACGCGCCTGATTGTACCTGGTATGGTGGAGCGTAATCATGGTCATGTAATCAATATAGGTAGTGTGGCGGGTGATGCTGCTTATGCGGGAGGTAATGTATATTGTGCTACCAAAGCGGCTGTAAAGGCTATTACAGACGGCTTGCGCATTGATGTGGCACATACGAAAGTGCGTGTTACTAATGTGAAACCGGGTTTGGTTGAAACCAACTTCTCTAACATCCGTTTCCATGGTGACCAGAACCGCGCAGACAACGTTTACCGCGGCATAGAGCCTCTGAACGGCGATGACGTGGCTGATGTAGCCTTCTATGCTGCAAGTGCTCCAGAACACGTGCAAATAGCTGAGGTGCTGGTTCTTGCTACACATCAGGCTAACGGAACCGTGATACACAGAAGCTAGTTAATAGTTTACAGTTAATAGTTAATAGTTTATAGAGGCTGCGCCGTTGAGCAAGATTGTCAAAGCGGTTTATGCTATAAACTGTAAACTATTAATTATTAACTATTAATGATGTGGCAAAGCTGATTGATATCTGATTCGAATGTATCTCGATTAATCGCCTTTGCTCGCATTCCAGACTTGTAGTTGTAGATGGTCTGGGTGGAGTAATGCAGCAGGGTGGCAATCTCCTGGCTGTCGGTTACACCCAGTCGCATCAGGGCAAAGATGCGAATCTCAGTGGTCAGGTCGTGCGTAGTAGGAACTTCCATTTGACATTCTGGCAGCAGGAGCTTGTTCAACTCAGTAACGAAACCCGGATACAATTCCATGAATGCCTTGTCGAACCGGTTGTAGAACATCTGTGATTCCTCTTCTTCCAATTTATGGGTGTTGAGACTCTTCAGCAAATCGGCGGTCTGGTTTGCCTTGATCTTACGGCTTACCAGTTTGCGATAATCTGATAACTTGCTGATATAAGCCGCACTGATGTCCATAAAGAGGCGCATGTAGGTCTCTCGCTTGATATTGGTCTCTACCAGCTGCTGGTTCAGTTCGGTGAGCTGTGCATTCATCTCTTTCTGCTTCTCGTTCTGTTCTTCAATCTCAGCCTTGTTTTTCTTCAGCTTGTTCTTCTGTCGGTTGTTGACTAAGGAGAGGATAAGGATGATGACCAGCGCTATGCTTACACCAATGAACCCCCAGAGAAAGCGGGTACGCGAGCGCTCGGCAGCCTGCTGGTTGGCTGAAGCGATGACTGGAAGGATGTTGGAAATCTGCATCATGCGCAGTTGGTTGTTGAAGAACTGTGCATCTTCCATAGTGTGCTGGATATATTTGGCAGCTCTCTTACTGTTGCTCGCATCCTTTTTAAAGATGTAGTAGGCTAGCTTTTGAAGCGCAACAGTTTCTTTGAGTTGGCACAATCCATCGCTCACGGATGCCTCTACGAGATATTCCTCGTAAAGGTCGAATTTGCCGGTATTTTTGTAATATCTGGCTATACCATAAGCTGACATGGCATGGATACGGGATTTGGCTGGCGACATCTTCAGTGCCTTCAGATAATAGTTGAGCGATTCCTTGCTGGTAGGGTTGTGGAGATAGGCGTATTCGCCCATGAGATACTGATAGAAGACGTTATGCTTATTGTTTTCGTTGAAACTCTGTATCAGAAGGGTCATATAATGTTTCTTCTGGGCACGGAATTCTTCGGCGTAATCTGAGTTCTTGGAGTATGATTCCCAATAGCTGTAGAGCCAGGTGTATGTGAAGTAATAGTATAGCTTCAACTGGTATGGCATCTCATCAGGATTGAGAGATTTGAGTATGTTTTCTGCTTTGCTATAAAAACCCCTTACCGAAAGTATTGACGCCTGGTTTATCTGGTTGCGTAAGATATAATAGGTGTTATGACATTTTTCTGCCAATTCAAGCCCCTGTTTCATATATGCGTATGCTGAATCGTAGCGGTAAGCGCTATAGGCATGATATATGCTGTCAAGAAACAGTAGTCGGGTTTGGTCGTCTTCAGCTTCATAAGCTTGCCGCTTCAGATGTTTCAATTCCTTTTCCTTAATTCCCTGATAATATTGGTCGTTTTCAATCATCTTGTCAATACGATCCAATAAAGTCTTCTCGTCCGTTTTGCCTTGAGCAGCCAATGGCATAGTAAGCAAAAGAAGTAAATATATAAGTAGTTTCATCTTTAATGCTTCTTTATAATTATAATAAAATTGTCTTTTAAATGTTATTTTCGTCCTTTTGTCCGTTTTGTGGTGCAAAGATACAAATTTCCTTTCATATAATGCCATTTACTTTAGATAAAAATAGTTAATTTATATTAAAGCGTCTGATTCTTAATGAGTTATCTGTTTCTTTGGTAGGCTGATTTTTTACCAAAATGCTACTTAGGTATACAACTTTGAAAAAAATGATATAACTTTGCAAACGAAATCAGAAACAGTAGTTTTACAAATTTCCTTTCATATAATGCCATTTACTTTAGATAAAAATAGTTAATTTATATTAAAGCGTCTGATTCTTAATGAGTTATCTGTTTCTTTGGTAGGCTGATTTTT
>QSCI01000047.1:0-25938 GCA_003463005.1 Segatella copri
CATTGGCTTCCTTGCTTCTGCCTTTGGCTCTGTTGCCCTTGGCATCCCATATCGCCTTGGTCACGCTCAGCTTGCAACTGAACTGTGCGATAGTTCCGTTGATTGTCACTCGTCCCATGATAGGGACAACTCCGTTTCTCTCCTTGCTTCCATTTACATAGAAGACTGTCTTGAATGTACTTCTCATAATTGTTTGCTTTTTGTTCAGTGCAAAATTAAACTATGAGAGCTGCATGGCAAATTCACAACCTGTGCAGAATGGAGAAACAAGAACCGACACCGTTAAAAAAGCTCATTAGGGCGTTTTTCTGAGGTAATGAATTGAAAGCGTTTCCACTTCTCAAATCTGCTATTTTCGCATTTCCTCACGAACGTCACTTAAAGCCAACAACTGCCACAACCACTTGAAACTCAAAACAAAAGCCCAAATCTGCTATTTTTTGCTTTTTTAGTTATTCTTTTTCCGAAAAACCTTGTATTTCCAGCCTCGCCGCCCTTGAAAGGCACCTGAAACGAAACGACCGATGCGACAGGAAGACGCAAAAAAAATGTCGGAAAAGGGAGCGACAAAAAGGTGAAGAAACGAGAACTTCCCTTCAGTTCCTGGAACCGCAAATAAATTTAATTCAAGGCTATATGACAACAAACATCAACATAACACAGACTTGGTGGAGATTACTCTCCGCAGTCGGCTCAACCCTCATCACTTTGGTGGCTTGGTTGGGATATATGGCTCTCTGCATGGTCGGTGAAGTCATATTGGGAATTGTGAAGTTCATCTTCGGCATCATCATTTCCATTCTTTCTATGGTGGTACTGATTGGAACATTCATTTGGTTATTAACACTTTAAAGTACAAGCGATATGAACAGAAGCATTGAAGCGATACCTACATGGTCACTCTGCTACATCATCAATGGCGATGCAAGCGGACTGACAGACGAGGAAATCAGTATGGTGGACGAAGCCATACGCAAGAACAATATTGAGATAGTAAGTCCAAGATACAACGAGGACATGTGCACAGAACCTTACTTCAGCCATTATCCGTTCTTCGGACTGCCTACAGAAGTTGAGGACTGCGACATCATCTATCACGAGTAACAACCCCTTTAACAACATCTGATATGAACACTACAGAATATTTCAAGAGAACCATACAAGCCTATTTGGAGGAGCGTGCTATGGAGGACGAACTCTTTGCAGCCAAGTATGACAACCCCGACAAGAACATAGACGATTGCGTCACCTATATCCTTAATTGGGTACAGAAGAGCGGTTGCAACGGCTTTTGCGATGACGAGATATATGGGCAAGCCATCCACTACTACGAGGAGAAGGACATCGAGGTAGGAAAACCATTGAACTGCCAAGTGTCTGTCAACCACCACATCGAACTCACAGAGGAGGAGAAGGCACAGGCAAGACAGGAAGCCATCCGCCAGTATCAGCAAGAGCAGATGAACAAGATGCGTAACAGAGATACCGCCAAGCGCACCTCACAGAGAACGGAAACAGAAGTACACCAACCATCATTATTCGACACGTTATGAAACCAAGAACGAAATATCAGAAGCAAGTCGTAACCTCAAACAAGGGGTTACGACCTATCAAGGGAGCACAAATGCAATGGGCTTTCCGTGAGTGTCTTGACCACTATGCCTTTCAGTTGAAGCACGGACAGACCACCTGCATGGACTGCGGACACACTTGGACTACGGACGAGGATGCGGACAAATGTGTCTGCCCGAAGTGTAAGGCAAAGTTGGAAGTGCAGCGCACCAAGCGACAGAAGGCAATGTCTTCTACCTATTTCAGTGTACTCTCCGAGCGCAAGGGACTACAACTTATGCGAGCATTTCAGATGAAAGCCTATTACCGCAAGGGACAAAAGGCAGACATTTATTGTTGGGAGGTGGCACGCTATTGGATGAACGAAAAAGGCAAGGTGGAGGTTATGGCACGCAAGCGCACAATGGGTATCTATATGGACACGTTCTGCTACGACTCCGACATTGAACTGCGCAGGGACAACACCACCTATCAGCATATTGCTTCATTTCCGGTATGCCCCGATATGAAAGTCATTCCTCAGATATGGCGCAACGGCTTTGACGGAGCGTTTCACGGCATCGAACCGCTTACATTATTCAAGGCGATGCTGACAGACCACCGCATCGAAACGATGATGAAACAATGTCGTTACGGACACGTCCGCCACTTCATAGACCACCCACGGCACTTGGAAACTTGTTGGAATGCCTACAAGATAGCCAACCGCAACCATTACCTTATTACAGACATCGGCAAATGGGCGGACTACATCTGTATGTTGGTAGAAATGGGCAAAGACATCAGAAGTCCACATTACATTTGCCCCGACAACCTTGAAGCCGAGCACGACAGAATATCCGAGAAAATCAGAGCCAAGAAAGAAAAGGAGCGCACCGAGGAGGAGATACGCAAGGCATTGAAGAACGAGGACAAATTCAAGGAAATGAAGAGCCGTTTCTTCGGTTTGATGTTCACGGACGGCAATATCGTGGTGAGAATGCTTGAAAGCGTCAGGGAGCACGTTCTTGAGGGCAAGGCGATGCATCATTGCGTAGGCAGCGGTACAAACTATTCACTCAATCCCGACTGCATCATCTTCTCTGCAAGAATAGCCGAACAAAGGGTTGAGACCGTGGAGTTTTCTCTCGAACAGATGAAAGTCGTACAATGCCACGGACTACAGAACAAGGACACCGAGCACCATGCCGACATCATCAACTTGGTGAACAGCAATGCAAGACTTATAGAGCAACGAATGGTTGCAACGACATGAAATCCATATCGGCGGAGCGATGAAAATTCGTTCCGCCACTTTCTTCATGAGCCGAGGAGCGGAAAGAAAGTGGCAAAGAACCGTTTTTTCCTTATCTGCGATGCTTGCAAAGAACAAAGGACAGCCCCCAATCAAAAGGACTGTCCTATTTTTATAAAACCTTATACTATGGAGTAAACAAGAGCAGATACTCCATTTTTCTTCTTCGCTCGATGGAAGGCACTATCTTTCCGTTCCACCTTTTGAAGTCCACATAATCACGATAGATGTTTCTGTTGCCACTTCGCATCTTGGCATACATCCGGCTTTTCATCACCTTTCCACACCCCACATTGTAGGCAAGTGTAGCCAAGAGCAGCGAGTCACGACCGAAGCCACGGAACATGGCGCACAGCTTTCTGAGGTCAGAGCGCAGCAAGGCATCGGCTTGCCGTTCCGTCATTCTTGGAGAAAACTTCTCGCCAGGCAACAGCTTGTGCCCATATCCGACATAAGGATGGTGCTTCGGTCCGTGCAGACCCTCGTACTTCTTGATGCAGGCGACAGCCAACTCAAAACGTGACACATGACAAACTCGCTTTATCGCCCCTTGCGTCTGGGCAGACAAGCTGCCCGACACAAGAAGCAAGGCTAACAATATCATCAACCTCATACGCTACCGAGTTTGTTGGCACTTATCGCAAACTCTTCCTCCTCATCAGTATCGTTGAAACTGAACTCCATTTCGTATGACTTGCCGAAGTTGTCCTCTACCACCACTGTCAGCGTCTGTGTCTCCGTGCTTGCCGAGGTATAGTAAAGACGGAACTTCTCGTTCTCCAACAGATAGCGGTCGTTTGGCTGGAACACCGTTCCGTTCTCCATTCTCAGCGAACCTTTTCCGTCATGCTGAAAATAGCGGATGGTATAGATGGTGCCGTCAAACTTTCCCTCCGCCTTCAACTCGCAGCGGATTTCAACGGTCTGTCCACGCACAAGGTCCTTTGGCACAGGCATCGTCTCCACCTTGAACGGATACGACTGCTGAATGTCCAGCTCATCGCTGCACGATGAAAGGATTACCGACACGGCACACACGAAAAGGAATGCCAACACGCTCACTGATTTCTTGATTTTATTGTTTTTCTTCATTGTCTTGATGTTTTTGAATGATTGTTACTTTCTTGTCTTATGGCTCATCAGGTACTCGTTCAAGTCCTTGTAACCTGTGTATAGATGCGAATGGTCAATGACCTTATCGCCATATCGCTTTTGCAGTTCGACACAGGCATTCTCGCCTGCCTCGTCATTGTCCAAGTGACAGTACACTTGTGCATAGCCATCTAAAAGATGATGCACCTTTTGCATATTAGCCACCGAGTTGAGGATAATATGATCCTCACCACGACCAATACCGAGAATTACGGCAGAGAGGAAATCCATAAAACCCTCGTACAGATGGCAGACGTTGCAGTTCCTGCCAATGAGAGTGATGTCCTTTGGCGACACGCAACCTTTGAAGAAGCGGTTGCGTATCTCGTAGCCATCGCTGTTGTTCTTGAAACCGACAGCAAAGAACTGTTTGCCATTGTATCGGTATTCCACCTGACAGCAGAAACGGCTCGCCACGTCAGCCGATATGCCACGCTCACGCAAGTACTGTCTGAGAGCAGGATGACTCAAAGGCTTTTCCACAATATCACTAAAGTGATTGCCTTTTGCCTTCACAGCCTTTTCCGCTATCCTTTGATAATGCGGAAACGATGTCGGGAAACTGCCACCAAGCGTTTCAGATATGAACTTGGCTTGCGCCACAAACTCATTGCTGTTGATGAGCTCCCCTGCGAGGTTGAAGATGTCACCACCTCTGGCGATGCCATAGTCATACCAGACATTCTTGTCCGTTGATACCCGAAACGAAGGATTGCGGTCGTTGCGGTATGGCGCATGATACCAAAGTCCCGAAGCCTTGTACTTGACAGGCTCAATGCCGAGAACATAGAGAAAGTCCACAATAGGCACTTGTTTGATTTCATTGATGTCCATAGGCTCACTGTTTTAGTTGATGATGAACTTCATGCCGATGCCAAACTGCGTGTGGAAATGTCCCGTGCTGTTGCCCCAAACAAGCCTTTCCTTAACGGAAGCGGTCAAAGCTATTGCATCCGACAGGTATATTTCCGTTTCCAATGCCACGGCACCGCCATAGATAAACGCTCCCTTGTTCTGCAAGGTCGCTCCGTCTGACATGGTTCTCTTGCCCCAGTTTACGGACTCATAGCCAGCCAGTGCCGTACCTCCGATATAGAACAGCACCGTCTTGCTGTTGTCGGAAAGGAAGTTGTAGGAATAACCGAACTCGCCCGTCATTTGTGCTATTGGAACGGAAGTTTCACGGTAAGGCTGATGTACTTGCAGATATTCCGCCCCATACGTCCACTTGTCACCACCCTTGGTATAGCTCGAAAGTCCGAGACCTGCATAATAGCCAGCCTTGCAGGACTTCTTGCCGTTATATACACCGTCAGCAATGCCGACCTTCACCTCGATGCCTTTCATCTGAGGAAGGCATCGTTGGGCGAATGCCTGCCCTGCGGTGAGGGCAAGCATCGCCATGATTGCAATGTTTCTTCTTTTCATCCGTTACTTCACGCTAAGTTCGTTGATTGTCAAAGCTCGCACCAAGTCGCTGTTCTCCACGACAAACGACTGATGGCGACCGCCTTCCTTCTCATTCATCTCCACGACAAGTTCCTTGTCGTCTGGAATGGTAAATTTCGGCAAACAGAACACCGTCTGCTCCGTTTTCTTGCCAGCCACACGCACCACATAGTTGTAGGCACGGACAGGAAGAAGCACCTGCTCCTGAATGGCGGTTCGCTTCGCCACCTTCTTGTCCACCACCTTGAACGTGATATAGTCCACGTCAAACGGCACGTTGCTCTGGTTCTTGATTTCTGTGTGGAAATACAGCAAGTCGCTGTGTACATAGATGCCCTTCAAAAGGTACTGGATTCCGAAACGCTTGCTGCCGATGTGCTTCACCTTGCGTTTGTTCTCCTTGTGGATGGACTTCATGATGAGGTGTACCAGCATGGGACTTTCCTTGCCCAACTCCTTGAGATAAATCTCCTGCGCATTGTTCGGGCGGTTCACCGCCTCACCGTCATGGATGAAGTCAGCCATCTCGATATTGAGCATGAGCGGTTCCTTGGCATACTTCACATTGAATGTGTAGAATGAGCCATCCTCCGTGATGACGCTCATATTGGTCTCCTTTTTGAAGTTCTTCACGGCTGCTTTTACACGGATAACATTCTCCGCACCGTCCGCCTTGCCAGCTATCAAATCCTCTGAACCCAAGTCAACGTACTTGACAGAGGCAGGAAAGAGAATATGAACCGTCTTGTCATAAGTCACTTCCAAACCATGAGGTGGAATCATGCGGTCGAAGGTCAGCTTCTTGGTCAAGCCGTGATAGAGGTTGCTGTTCTCTTCCTTCTGCGGATACACCTCCTTGGTCAAGGTCAGTCTCTCTTCCTGGTCGGAAGAAACATTGCTTACTTGCTCAGTCTTTACAGACTTCTGCGCTTTTTTCTTGCCTGTCTTCTGCGCTGATGCAGTGCAGGCTACGCCCAGCATAATGGCGAACATGATTGTTGTCTTCTTCATTTTGGTTTGCTTTTAATTAAACTTTTGGATTAAGTGGTATAAATGTTGTTGCCTTTCGGCTAATCTTCCTCTTGGTAGAGCATGACCCTGTAGCCAGCCTTCAGGTGTATCTTGACGGTACGCATCTTCTTGGAGATATACTGCGACACGCCTTGTATGACACCTTTTCCCAAGTCGGAGGCAAGTTGGGCACCGGCATTGGAGGAAATGTTGATGCTGCTGTTCAGCGAGCTTCCCATGTTGGCACCGACTTCCTTGGCTGCGTCAACCTCCATCGACTTCGGGATGAAGATGCCCTCCTGACCGTCATTGTCATAGACGGCAAGCTCAATCGGGATAATCATGCCGTTGTGCTCAATGGACTTCAAGGCTATGGAAAGCCTTTCGCCTTGCAATCGTGCCACTCCGACAATGACAGAATTTCGTGGTATCTCCCTATTGCCGACACGCATAGATTCCAACAATCTCAACCTTACTGCCTGTCCGTCCGTTATGGTCTGGTTGCCGTGGATGCAGGCAGAAATCGTGTTTTTGTCGGAAACACCACCTCTTCCGATGGCGGTATTGAACCTTGCCGAAGCCTTTTCCGAGTAAGAGGCGACAAACTCCCCGTTACTCATGGGGCGGTTCAAGGACGAGACTACACGCCTTTGAACTTGCCTTACAGGTGTAATCTTGGCTTTCTTGCCCTTGGTGACAGCTTCCTTGTTTTCCTCTGTTGCAGTTTCTGCTGATGAAGGACTTGCTGCATTGGCATTTCCACCAGGCATGTACTTTGCCGCAAGTTGATAGGACTTCTCCATAAGGGCAACTTGCTCGTCCATATTGGAACGCTTGCTTTCCTGTTGCATCATGCTTGCCTCCAGCTCATCAAGACGTTTCCTCAACTCAGCATCTTCGCTGCTTTCCCCTTGCTGTGGCTGTTCATAGAAACCGCCCAAGGTCGTGTTCAAGGTTCGGTATGCCTCGGCAGACGAGCGGATGGCATCCGTCTCCTGTCTTTCCGCTTTTGTAGGCTGTCCACCAGACTGCATCAAGTCAAAATCCTTGTCCTGCCCCGATGCCGTGGAGTCCATGCCTGGCATGTACTCACCAAGAGTGTTCATAGCTCTGCTTTTTTCCTTCTGCTTATTGGCAAAATCCTCCTTGGAGTATGCCTTGCGCTTGTCCGCCTCCACATCTGTCTTCTCCGCATCGGGCATTTCCATGTTGAATCCCTTGCTGCCTTTCTCACCCTCTGATGCAGACGGCTTGAAGATGAGCCATAACACCAATGCGCAGACGAGACACATGCATGGTATGGCAATCATCTTGTTACGCTTGATACGCTGTTCCTCTGTCAAAGGCTTCTTTTCCTTTGGAGCCTTATCCGGCTCCATCTTGTCATTCTTCTCTTTCTCCATGTATCAATTCATTCAGGTTGGTCACTTGCTGCCCCTTGTCGGTGGGCAACTTTACACTCTCAATATGCTCAACCTCTATATTTGAGGTCTTGCCGTTTCCGAAGTTGATGATGGCTGAACCTATCATGTAAAGGCTACAGAGGGCAAACAAGCCGAACATGACGAGCACGACTTTCAGTCTCACCCTTGGCGGAAGGGAATCCAGCCTGTCACGCAGTCTTCCCTTCATACCATTCACCTTTTCTTGGATTGTCTTAATCGGATTTTCCATTCTTGCTATTTTTATCGTTCTACTGTACTGATGTCCCTGTTCTCCACAATGGTGAAACCTTCAATGGTAAAACCATTCGGGTTGTCGTCGGAGCGTGTGGCATTCACTAACCTGCATACGGTGACAAGACTTCTTTCCGTCACATTGCTCTCTCGGAGTATCACCTGCCGTGCGTAGGTCTTGGCTTGATAAGGGTAGTTATCAAAGTTACAGACCACGCTGTCAACTTGCAGCGACTGGTTGATGTTTCCTGCAATGAGTCGGTTATAAAAACCTTTCTCCGCAAAGTCCTGGTAATAGTTGTATGCGCTCTTGTCTGCCAGCAGCAAGGCTCGTTTCACGTTGTGCTCAATGGCACTCTTTTCGGGAGAGAGCGTGAAGAACAGCTCATGAAAGCGTCTCACGTGTTCCCTTGCCTCGGCAGGTCTGTTCTGTGAGAGGTCTTGCGAGAGAGCGAGCATCAGTGACTTGCCTCCATCAAGGACGTATATCTTCTCGCGTTGCTTCTCCGCAAATCGGAATGCGAACACCACCGAACATATTGCAACAACAGCGCAACCGATGACGAGGACGATGCAGAACAGGCGTATCTGTCTGAACGAGGTCTCGATATTCTTCAATGACTTGAATTCCATTTTTCTTTTCGTTGTATTGTTCATGAATGACTATATTTTCTTAAATCCGCTCTTGATGAGCCTTCCGGCACGTCCTGCCACATTTCCAGCCGTTGCTCCTGCGATGCTTCCGCCCAGTGAGCCTGCCGTGTTCACGTTCCGGTTGTAGTTGCCGATGCCGCCACCTGCCTGTATGATCCATCCCGCCACGGTCGGTATGGTGAAGTAACCTATGATTCCGATGATGAGGAAAACGATGTAAACACCGTTGCTTGCCTCAATGGAAAAGTTCGGGTCGTTCTGCAATGCCTCGATGTCGTTTTGCAGCATCAGCACCTGTATCTTGGCAAGGATGGTACTGAACAAGTCCGAAACGGGTAGCCAGAGATAAATCTGTATGTACCTGCAGAACCATTGCGTCAGCGTGGACTGGAATCCGTCCCATACCGATATGGCGAAACAAAGCGGTCCGAGGATGGACAGGACGATGAGGAAGAATGTCCTCAGCACGTCTATGACCAGTGCAGCGGCTTGAAATAGCAGCTCCAGCAGTTCACGGAAGAAATCACGGATGCTCTTTTTCATGCTGTACATGCCACGCTCCACATACATTCCTGCCATTGTCACCACGTCGCCGGGTGACCAGCCGAGTTCGTCAAGCTGCTTGTCAAACTCCTCGTTGCTCACAAGGTATGCGGTTTCCGGATTGCGTTTCATCGCCTCATACTCCAGTTTGTCTTTCTGCGCCCGGTATTCATTCATGTCGAAGGTCTGTGTCTCCAGCATGGAATGTGTACCTTGCACGATGGGACTCATCACGCTGTTGAGCGTACCGAGCACGATGGTCGGGAAGAACATGATGGCAAGTCCGATGGCAAACGGACGGAGCAGCGGAAATACGTCTATCGGCTCTGCCCTTGACAGTGACTGCCAAACCCTCAGGGCGACATAGAACAGCGCCCCAAGTCCTGCAAGTCCCTTGGCAATGTCCGTCATGTCGGAACACAGCGGCATCATCTCGTCATACAGGGAACGCAGTATCTGGTGAAGATTCTCGAAATCCATAGGCTACCAGTATTTCTCGTTTGACTTGCCGTAGAGTCCCATGATGCGGTCGAGGTCGTTTTTCTTCTTGGCACGCAGATAACTTACGGAAATGTTCTTGTTGGTATAATAGCTTACGAGATTGCGATAACGCTTCATCTTCGAGTAGCAGCGTTCCACCACGTCCATTCGCTCCTTGTCCGTCATTGAAAGGGTCGTGATGTTCACCACGTTCTTCAACTCCGTCAGCACATCGTTGCTTTCCTCCAGCAGTTTGGTGTAGCCGAAGCCGATGGCGGAGAGTTCCTCCACGGAGAAATTGTCATCGTGCATCATCTTCTGGTAGTTGTTGATGTAGATGTCCGTGATGTCACCCACCATGAGGATGGTCTGCTGCACCTTGCGTGCGTCCTTGACGAGGTTGTTCACCGACTTCAGTGCATCGTAGTACTTCTTGCCCTGCTCGTAAATCTTCACGGTCTCCTTGAAGTTGTTGATCATGTTCTGAGCCGTCGAAGACGTGTGGACGATGTTGTTGGACGAGTTGATGATACTCTGCGCAATGTTGGTAGGATCTATGACAGACCACTGTGCGCTTGCCTTTCCCGCCATCAGCAGGAACAGGCAGATTGTCATGATTACTTTTGTTCTCATTTTACTTTTGGATTAAGTGGATAATGAATTTACTTGTTCTCTTGTTTGTCCTCTGCAAGCTGCCGGATGGCGGCTTCCATGTCGCCACCGAGTTTCTCCGCCAATGCCCTTACCTCCAGTTTCTCACTTTCCTCAGTCGTATAGGCGAGATATTCCTGCGTAGACACCTCTGTGGCATATACTGCCGACTGTGTTCCTCCGAGTCCTATCCATACTTCCTTGTAGAGACGTGACGGGTCGTTGGACTGGTTGATGGAGAGAATCTGCGACTTCTCCTTTTCCGTCAATCCGAGCAATGACTGTATCTGCTCGAACTTGTTCATGAACTTCCTCTGGTCAAGGAGTATCTTGCAGTCTGAGTTGTTGATGATGCTGTCCTTCACGATAGCGGAGGATATGATGTCCTCGACTTCCTGCGTCACGACAACCGCCTCACCGAAGAACTTTCTGACCGTCTTATAGAGATACTTGATATAGGACGCCATGTTTGCCGAAGCTATCGCTTTCCATGCCTCCTCTATCACTATCATCTTGCGGATGCCTTTCAGGCGGCGCATCTTGTTGATGAACAGCTCCATGATGATGATAGTCGTGACCGGGAACAGGATTGGATGGTGTAGGCTAAGCACCCAGCGCCTTGCCATATTACTATGGTAGGTTTCCAAATGCTCGCCCCCGAACCGGACTTACACATTTCGGCGTATCCGGCTCTCCATTAATTCTATCAGTCTATACTACCGTAATGGACTTTCTTATGGCAGCTACGACATAAAGCTATCGTCTTACGCTTGCGTGCAATCATGTGGCGTTCCCAATCTTCCTTTCCTTGAAGGTCTTTGAGTTTTCTCACATGGTGCATATCAAGTTTTACGTTTTCCTTTCCACACAATTCACAACGGTTTGCCTTTAATCTGTCGATAAGACTTGTTCCGTGGTAAAAGTATTGAACAGGTAATCTGTCATAGCAATCTCCATATTCTTGTTTCTTACGCTTGAACCCATCGTGGTAAAACTGCCTCTTTAAGGTTTGTCCTTTTCTGTTCTTATAGCTTACTGTGAACATTCCGTCTTTCTTGTATTTCTTGCAGATTTGCACTACAGAACTTCTATACTTGGACGCATAGGTTTTGTACATGCTATACTCCATGATATACTTGAATGTATGAAGCGAATGACAATTGTTTGCTATTGAATAGAAGTTATAGATACCTCTTATTTCAGCATTGTATCTTTCCAAGATTTCCAAGTCATCACTGTTGATGAGATATGGTCGGTGCTTAGGCTTGTAAAACTCCTTTCCATTGTGCATCTTTATCTCCAATGCACCATAGTCAAGGAGTTTCTTTCTAATCACTTGCGTCGGCATCTTCAAGTACACCTTATTATTAAAGGGTCTTGTCAATCTGCCAGCCTTGTTTCTCTTGGTCAATACAGATTTGCGGATATAGATTTCATAGCCGAGGAACTTTGCAGACTTTCTTCCATGTGTAATGAGTGTCTTCTCATCTGAAAGTTCAAGCGAAAGCTTCTCGGCAAGGAACTTTTTGATGTCCTGCTTGATGGCTTCCGCCTCTTTCTTTGTTCCAATGACAGCACACAGAAAATCATCTGCATACCGTACATATTTTAGGCGTCTGAAATTTGCATCCATATCCACACCACAAGGAATTTTTGCTCTTTCCTTATCAAAGTGTTTTATTTCTTTGACTATGGATTTGCGCTCTTCCCTGTCTGTTACCGCTTTGAGTTTCAACACTGCACGACTTTTGCCGTACTCAAATTTCACCCTTTCGGGATTGTCTGCTCTTTCCTTGCCCTTGTTGAATTTTTGGATGTATTCACGCATATAAGTGTCAAGTTGGTCAAGGTAGATGTTTGCCAATATCGGGCTGATTATTCCACCTTGTGGCGTGCCACTATATGTTTTGTTGAATACCCAATTTTCAATAAATCCCGCATTGAGGAACTTGCGTATCAATCGAAGAAAACGCTCATCGTCAATTCGCTTCCTTAAAATGTCTATCAATGTGTTATGATTGATATTGTCAAAGAAGCCTTTGATGTCCCCTTCTATGAACCAACGTGTCCCATTGAATGACTTTTGAATTTGTTGCAAGGCTGTATGACAACTTCGCTTGGGTCTAAAACCATGGGAATTGTTGTCAAAGCTACCTTCATATATCGCTTCCAAAATCATTCTGACAACTTCTTGAAGAAGTTTGTCGTTGAATGTGGGTATGCCAAGAGGTCGTTTCTTCCCATTCTTCTTGGGAATATAAACTCTCCTTGACGGTATGGGCTGATATGACTCGTCTTTCAACGAAATTATCAGTTTTTCAATGCGTGATATACTCATGTGGTCAATGGTGGCGTTGTCTGCCCCCTTGGTCATGTTACCCTCCTTTGCATAAATGCGCTGATAGGCAGCATAGTACATCTGTTCATTGAAGAGCAGGCGGTAAAGCCGCTCAAATTTATAGTTCGGTTGTCGGCTGTGTATAGCCAGACTGTTTAATACTCTTTCTGAATTTCTCATAATGTCTCACACATTTTTCATTAATTGTATTAAAAGAATTAACTGCCTCCCTTTGCCATGTGCAGGTCATTATCCTGCTCGGACTACTACGGAGGCTCCGTTGCCTTGTCAGATATTCAGAGGTCTGCACCTCATAGCCTTACAAGTGGCTTTCCGATTTAGGCAATCCCCGTTTGCTTGCATAATAACTCTTGCCTGATAGACAGGAGGATATGACTTTCGTCCTTTTCTGCTTATTGCAGATGCGTCGTGACAAGTACATGCTCTATTCTCCTCAAAGACTGGAAAATGAGTGTCACGATACAACGAGTTTAGCTATCTTACGTTGCAGGTACGCGCAGATACCGCTTGGACTATCATTCAATCAGTATAGATTTTATCCTTTGTCTATCTTTTCATCCCACCATTCAGTCGCAATCTGATAGCTGATTGACTTATGGATTTCCTACATGCTACACTCCCCATCGTCTTTCGTTGAATGGATAAGTAGGCGGATGATAGGTCTTTTCAATGTACACTTGCCTAATTCCTTGCTAATGGAATAGTTATTTATGCAGCCTTGACGGGCGCACCCTTGATGGAATCAATCTCGAAAACGATGAACCGCTTGTGCAGCAGGTCAAGCTCCTTGTCTGAGTTCAGCAGATAGTCATATTCGCCACCTTTGTAGTAAGGTTCCAGCACGTTGAGGAATCCGTCTATATCAAAATCTTTCTCACGGACTTTCTTTTCTTCCAGCACCTTGCGGTATTCGGTTCCCACAAACTCATAGAAGGTATTGAAGCATGGAACTATGTCGTTTTTCTCTTTCAGTTTACCGATGTAGAGCGACACGGCATTTGACAAGGCAACCTCTTCCGCTCGTGTGGCAGGCTCGTTGTCCTTCTTCCAAAGCGTCAGGAGCAATGTCTTGATGCTCTCTCGCTTCTCGATGTCAAAGACTTATCCTCGGTGAAAAAGGGATTGAATGAGATGGGACTCTCATCCGTATAGGTATAGTAGATACCGTCCTTTCCGCCTGTCTTTCTGTTGATCATCTCGCAGAGTCCCTGGTAGGAGTTTCCCGTATCGACCAAGACCACATGCGTGCCTTGCTCGTAATACTGTCTGACGAGGTGGTTCATGAAGAACGACTTTCCACTTCCCGATGGTCCGAGCACGAACTTGTTGCGGTTGGTTGTCACGCCTTTTCTCATCGGCAGGTCAGAGATGTCTATGTGCAGCGGCTTGCCACTGATGCGGTCTGCCATCTTGATTCCGAACGGTGAGGGAGAATCCATATAGTTGGTTTCCTCCGTGAAGAGGCACACCGACTGCTCAATGAAGGTATGGAAACTCTCCTCTGACGGAAAATCACCCTCGTTGCCGGGGATCGCTGCCCAGAATAATGTCGGACAATCCACCGTATTGTGGCGTGGCACACATTCCATGCTTGCCAACTGACTGCCCACATCATTGCGAAGATGCTTCAACTCCTCCATATCCTCGCCCCATGCCAGGACATTGAAATGGGCACGGACAGACTGCAAGCCCTGTGAGTGAGCCTCGTTCAAATACTCGTCAATCCATTCCTTGTTGATGGCGTTCTGTCGGCTGTACCTTGACAGCGAGTGCATGTTACGTGCGGTCTTCTCGAACTTCTGCAAGGTCTCGTCACTGTTGTCGATGAAGACATACTGGTTATAGATATGGTTGCAGGACAACAGCAAGCCAACTGGAGCGGCAAAGGACAGACGGCAATCACTTCGGTCGGTGGACAGTCGCTCAAAGCGGTTGTCCGTAGATACTTCAGTTGGCAGGTCTTCCGTTTGCGACAAGGTATGAAGGCATAGGTGTTTGTTTCCGATACGCATACCACTTGCAGACAATTCCATATCCTCCAAACATTGCACGTTCTCCGTGGAGAGCGAGAGGTACTTGCCTACAAGTCCCGTTGTTCGTTCCGTGCCTGTGATTTCCTCATCCGTCAGTCTGCGTAAGGAGATATAGCCGGAGTCGTTGATGATTCTTGCGAACTGCTCCACGGCATCAAGGAATCTTGCGACCGTTTCCTTGTCCTTGATTTCCTTGGGAATGATATGCCCACGGCACAAGGTGGAGAAATTACTCTGCTGTGCCATGCGCTCCTTGGAGGTCTTGGTAAGGAACAGGTAACACTGGTGATGCAGGTAAGGACGCTCATTGAAGTGTCGCTCATAGCTTCTTGACAGAAAGCTCATGTCGCTATTCTGCATGTCTGGAGCATAGCTCTCTTTCACGAACCAGTCCTGCTTGTGTACGATGCTGTAGTCGGGCAGCACCTTGATAGCCTTGCACCATGCGGCATGTACCGACTCATACTCCTGCGATGTTACCGTGAAGATTTCGGGGAGCGTTACCTCGTAGGTGACCGTGATGTCGCCCTCCTTGGAGATAATGCAGCCTTGCTCCACGGCAAGCAACGGGAACTTGCTCTCAAGTGTGCTTGATTTTCTGATATTTCTCATTCTTCTTTCTTTTTATGTTTGAACATTCGGTTTGTTTTCCTTCGGTTGAGGATATAGCGTGGATGGCTCTTGGCGGCAAGGAGCTTCATCAGTCCATACTCACCGTACTTGTTGTTCAGATGGAATGTTCCCCATACAAGCAATGATCCGAGCGTGAGACCCAAGCCGATGCAGACCAGTTGGTCCGCACCTGCCATATAGAGGACGACCACAAGGAAGAAGACGGCAAGCAGTCCACCTGCGAAGATGAAGAGGTACTGTGCCTTCAGTCCCTTGAACTCAACCGAATGACCGATGCCCTTATTGATTGGGTAGTCAGCCATAAGTCTTATACCTTATTATATTATAGGAAGAATGAGCGGAGGATGGTTGCACTCACGATGAGGAAGATGCAGGCTCCGAACCAGCTTGCGGCAGTCTTGCTCGTGTCGGGGTCGCCAGACGAGAACTTGCCATACACCTTGATGCCTCCGATGAGACCCACCACGGCACCGATGGCGTAGATGAGCTTCGTGCCTGGATCAAAGTAGGAGGTCACCATACTTGTTGCCTCGTTTATACCTGCAAGTCCGTTGCCTTGCGCGAATGTTTGTGATACGGCTGCGACAATCATCGCAGCAAGAAGAATGATTCTGTTTTTCTTGTTCATAAATCGTTTTTTTCTGTGCCTTGGGGATTGGATGATCCCGGCTGGCGGTTGATACTTTTGTTTACTCATGCGGCATGATGCCGACTTGTGGATTCAGTGGCGAGCTGAGATTTTAGCCGTAGTCTTTCTTTTTCATTGCAGTCGTACATTAAAATTATAGTTAGAGGCCATATGCCTTTATACTTTTCTCAAATGCAGTTTTAATTTCTGCATCATATACGTTGAAGTGCTCGTTGATTATGTTATCAATGTAACTTGACATGGAAACCTGTCCCTTGCCAACGACATTCACAAGCTTCATAATGCGCTCATGGGTCTCTTCTCTGATATAGATTTGTTTTCTTGGTCTTACAGTAAAGTCTGCATCTACCATGAACTTATCTACATACTGCTCGCTACGGTTTTTCTCCGTTCTATCAATTGGTTCAAACTGTCCCATCTCGAAATTCCCAAATGTTACATCCCCCTCCAAATCATTCTCTTTGTATGAAGAACTGTTTGGAAATGCCTCATCAAGACAAGCGTCAATCTGCTTATGAATTTTCTTCTTGCACTCATCATGATTTCTCATGTAAATCTCATACAACTCCTTGTCATCTATCGAAGGAATTTGTCTTTTAACACTGTTTCTTTTTTTCATCGTAATTCTTACGTTTTAATTGTTATACAAAATCTCTAATATTGAAATCCTTGAAGTCTTCAGGAACAACAAGTTTCTTCTTTTCGATAGCCTTTGTTACTTTTTCCGACATTGGCTTAACGGAGGAAATGTTCGACATGTGCAATTCCATCAACGCGTTCATTCTGCGTTTGATAATCTGGGAACGCTCCGCTATCATGTTGAAAAGCTCGTTGCCTTCCATTTCAGAAAACACCTTGCCAGCATGAGCACATTCTTTGTTTGTGGCATTCTGCTTGCTTGCCGTTTCAACAGCCTTGTCTATCTCCTCGAAGCTATTGCCACTTGCTTGTTCAACAACTGCTTCTTCTTCCGATTCATCATACTTCACGCCAACATCCTCAATGCGTGTATTTGTGAAAACTTCATCCAACTTATCATCAGGGATGCGAGCGGACTTCCTCGGAGAACTGTCTTCCTCGAATGTAACCTCACTTTCCTTTATCACTTCACCCTCGTCCTCCTGCTTAGTTTGCACAGTTTCCGTTGGGACTTTTTTCGGTGAGACGGTATAAATGTGTCTGACGATGAAGTCATCCGCAGGAATAGGTGGGTTCTCCTTAGGTTCAACCTTGACCTTTTCTATTCCCAACTTGTTTCTAAGCCAGATGTCGGCATCAAACACCAAAACTGCTATGCTCCATACAAAATACAGGAGCACAATTATCACTAACATTATTCCCATATTACCACATGATTATGTCCTTGTTATTCTTCTTATACACTTCTTTGATAACTTCCCCATACTTTTGAAAATGTTCTGTCAGCACATGGTCTATATAACCCGACAAGGACATGTCCTCACGGTTAATGACAGACACGAGGCGCATGATGGTTTCATGATACTCCTTTCGGATGTATGTCATCTTGCCAGAACGAGCAGGATTCTCAGACCTGCGGATGTACCTTTCTTGGTATTCATCCATGAGATATGAAGTACCCTTGGAAGGTATCGCTTCTTTCGGTTTGCTGACTTCGTTCTTTGGAGCCTCCTTTTGTATAGGTTCTTCCGTTGACGCCCTGCTTGGTGGCATGTGTGGTCGGAATGAGTTTCTGAACTCTTCCGAGTCGATGTTTACTTTCAGATTCTTTGCCATACACATTACTTCTTGATGATTGATAGAATTTCGTCAGCAAGTTTCTCTATGTTGCTGCCCTTTATCAACTGCTTGTCGGGAGGAAGGATTGTGGAGCGGAATACCGCTTTGTTGCCATCCTCAGCACATTCCTTTCTGAATCGCTTGCTGTCGGGAATGAATGTATCCAAAACCGACAAGCCCAATCCGTCCATCACACGACCAGCTTTCTCATAGAGGTCTGTCTTCTCTCTTGCATCAACCATATTCCAAAGCATATTCAACTCTTTGATATTGGTCTTTCCGACACTGACGAACATATCATTCAACTGGCTGGCGAACATGATGGAACTTCTCAATACCACGTTGTCTGCCGTAATTGGGCAAAAGATGTAGTCCATTGTAGCAACGGTATCTATCACGCCGAGATTGTCAATCGTTCCTGCGAGGTCGAAGAAGATGAAGTCTGGCGGAGTATCCATATCCAAGAAAGGCTTAACAGTTTCCACTGCCTCTTCTGGACGACTCTCCACGATTGGATAGGCAGGTTTGCCAGTTCGTTTCATCATCTCATGTGTCTGTCTCAACAGATACTCGTTGCTCTCGATACTCTGCATGTCACGTTCTCTCATGTCTTTGATGCTGAACTGTGGAAAGTCGCAGTCAACCACCACGACATCGTAGCCTCTGACATAATAAAGGTAACTTGCCATCAACACCGTTAGTGTTGTCTTGCCAGCCCCTCCCTTTTGGGTGGAGAAGGCGATGAATGTTGGTTCTTTCTTCATGTTTGTCTTTTTATGAGTTATACATCTTGTTTATTGTTATAATATACTGTATTCTTGTTGGTGATACAGACAATATGTTACGATGCAGGTCTGTATTCCATATAACATACAGGCATCCTTGACAATCATTCTGTATTCGTATCAGACAAGCAGTTTTAATGTCTGTCTAATTTCATACTGTAATGTTTTATGGTACACCTATATGTCATTCCTTTTCCGTGCAGCCATATCATTCTGTTTGCATGTCAAACGTTTTATCATCTTACATATAATACGTTTTATATGACTGCATTGGAGCACTTGGACATACCGTATATTTTGCATCATTCAAGACACGTATGTCTGTCATTCACGCTGCAAAGTAACAATGAAAATTCCGAAAAACAATGGTTTTCAAATCCTGTGGCAGCATGTTGCCGATAGTTGCAGTGGTTGTCTGGGGTGCATCTGTTCCAAGGGCGCTTTTTTAGCCGTAATTTTGCACCCGAAAGGCAAAGCGATGGATAGCGCATCCATATCGTTCCGAGAAGAACAAGGCTTGATGCTCCGCAAAGGACTGGATTTCCCGAACAGCTTCCATTCGGGATGGGGACAGCTTCTTACGAAGACTAACTTCAATCCACCCTAAGCGGATTTTTATGTCCTCAAAGACATAGCAAGGTATGTTTTGAGTTACTCAAAACCTTTGGAGTTACTCTCCAAAGACCTTGCCCTTCCGGGTTGGTAGCCTCTCCGAAGTCGGGCTCCCCATGTTCCAATCTGACGATAGTTTGTGCAATTCCATTATTGCCGCATGTACCACTTAATCCATTTAATATGAACACAGAAAGAAAACGAGGGGGACGAATCCCCAAGCTGAACCCGAAGTCGCACCATGTGATGCTTCGGTTCGACGATGACGAGTGGATGAAATTCCTCGTCATGTATGAGCAGACTGATGTGAAGGCAAAGGCTGTTTTTGCCAAGGCACGCATCTTCGGCGAGCCGTTCAAGGTGTTGCGTGAGGATAAGACACTGGTGGAATACTACACCAGGCTTTCTTCTTTTCACTCGCAGTACCGAATGATTGGCAACAACTACAACCAGGTTGTCAAGGAACTCCGCTGTCATTTCTCAGAGAAAAAGGCAATGGCTTTGCTCTATAAGCTGGAGAACTGCACCAGGGAACTGGTCTCTCTTACCCGTGAGATTGTTGAACTAACCCATAAGTTTGAGGAAAGATGGTCGCAAAGATAAGTTTCGGAAGTTCATTGTATGGCGCACTGGCATACAATGGTGAGAAGATTAACAAGGAAGAGGGAAAGCTCTTGGCAACGAACAAAATCTTCGATGATTGTTCGGGAAAGACGAGCATCGCCAATGCCTTGCGTGATTTCCAGCGATATCTTTCTCCGCACATCAGAACAGAGAAGCCTGTCGTGCATATCTCCCTGAATCCGCATCCTGATGATGTGCTGACGGATATGGAGATGGAGAATATTGCCCGTGAATACTTGGAGCGCATGGGATATGGCAACCAGCCATACATGGTTTACAAGCATGAGGACATTGACCGTCACCACATGCACATCGTGACCATCCGAGTGGATGAAAACGGCAAGTGTTTGGATAGCCGATACAACTACCATAGGAGCAAGGCTATCACCCGTGACTTGGAGGAGAAGTACAATCTCCACAAGGCAGACCGCAAGCAACGCCAGGCAGACAATCCACTCCGCAAGGTGGATATAAGCCAAGGCAATGTGAAAAAGCAGGTTGCCAATACCGTAAAATCTCTCTGCGCTACCTACAGGTTCCAGTCCTTGGGCGAATACCGTGCACTTCTTTCCTTATATAATATATCCTTGGAGGAGGTCAGAGGCGAAGTTGGCGGTCGTGAGTATCATGGTTTTGTCTATTCTGCCACGGACGGACAGGGTAATAAGGTTGGAAATCCTTTCAAGGCTTCCAAGATTGATAAATCTGTCGGTATAGAGGCGATAGAAAAGCGGTTCGCTTATTCTGCCAAGAAGTTCAAGGAGGAAAAGAAACTCTCCGAGAAGACCCGTCATAGTGTGGAAGCTGTCTTGAAGCAGACGTACCATAAGGATAAGTTCGTTGAGTTGCTGAAAGCAAAGGGCATTGATGTTGTTTTCCGCCATACAGCTGACGGCCGTATCTACGGAGCAACATTCATTGACCACCGCACACAAAGCGTGTTCAATGGTTCAAGACTTGGAACGAATCTTTCTGCCAATGCCCTACAGGAGCACTTCACCTTGCCTTACGAGAATGAGCAACCGATACCGCTTACCATTCCAAAGGAAAATGGCACAATGCCAGAACAGGAATATCAAGGTTCAGGTTTGTTCGATGAGTACGGCAGCGGTCTTGGACTCATGTCTGGAGGAGGTCCTTCAAATGAAGCACAGGAAGCTGCATTTGACAGGGAGTTGCGTAGAAAGAAGAAGAAACGAAAAGGGCGAAACCTTTAATCGTATTATCAAGGTATAACTTCAAAACTGAAAAACAATGGCACAAGAAGACGATTTGAGAGCACTGGGGAAAATTATGGATTTTCTCCGTGCCGTGAGTATAATACTCGCAATTATGAATGTATATTGGTATTGCTACGAGGCAATGCACATTTGGGGAGTGACAATCGGGGTGGTTGACAGAATCCTGATCAACTTCAACCGTACAGGTGGTTTGTTTCATTCCATTCTCTATACCAAGCTATTTTCGCTTCTGCTCCTGGCACTCTCATGTCTGGGAACCAAGGGCGTGAAAGCGGAAAAGATGAGTTGGAACAGGATTTGGACGGTTCTTGCCGTTGGTTCCTGTCTGTTCTTCCTCAACTGGTGGATATTATTGTTGCCTATATCTCATTTGGGCAATGCCACGCTGTACATCTTTACAATGACAGCGGGTTATATCTGCCTGTTGATGGGCGGACTCTGGATGAGCCGTCTCTTGAAACACAACCTCATGGAGGATGTCTTCAATAATGAGAACGAGAGTTTCATGCAGGAGACCAAACTCATGGAGAACGAGTATTCCGTCAATCTGCCCACACGCTTCTACTACAAGAAGAAATGGCAGAGAGGATGGATCAATGTGGTCAATCCATTCCGTGCCACCATCGTGTTAGGTACACCGGGTAGTGGTAAGTCCTTTGCTGTAGTGAACAACTACATCAAACAGCAGATAGAAAAATCTTACTCAATGTATATCTATGATTTCAAGTTTCCGGACCTTTCTACGATTGCCTACAACCACATGATGAACCATCAGAATGGCTATAAGGTAAAGCCCCAGTTCTATGTCATCAACTTTGACGATCCGCGTAGAAGTCATCGCTGCAACCCGATTCACCCGGATTTCATGAGTGATATTTCTGATGCTTATGAGAGTGCATACACCATCATGCTCAATCTCAACAAGACGTGGGTACAGAAGCAGGGCGACTTCTTCGTGGAGAGTCCGATTATTCTGTTTGCTGCCATCATCTGGTACCTAAGAATCTACAAGGACGGAAAGTATTGCACCTTTCCTCATGCCATCGAACTGCTCAACCGCAGATACGAAGATGTCTTTCCGATACTGACGAGCTATCCCGAACTTGAAAATTATTTATCTCCGTTCATGGATGCCTGGCAAGGTGGGGCGATGGAGCAGTTGGCGGGTCAGATTGCAAGCGCAAAGATTCCGTTGTCACGAATGATCTCCCCACAACTCTACTGGGTGATGTCCGCAAGCGAGTTTACACTTGACATCAACAATCCCGAAGAACCGAAGATTCTATGTGTCGGCAACAATCCCGACCGTCAGAACATTTATGGTGCTGCACTCGGCTTGTACAATAGCCGCATCGTGAAACTCATCAACAAGAAGGGACAACTCAAATCATCCGTTATCATTGACGAGTTGCCGACCATCTATTTCAAAGGCTTGGATAATCTGATTGCTACGGCACGAAGCAACAAGGTTGCCGTCTGCTTGGGCTTTCAGGACTTCTCGCAGTTGGTCCGCGATTATGGAGACAAGGAGGCAAAGGTGGTTATCAATACCGTTGGTAATATCTTCAGCGGACAGGTTGTTGGCGAGACCGCCAAGACTTTATCCGAGCGTTTCGGCAAGGTGCTCCAAAAGCGCCAGTCTATTTCCATCAATCGTCAGGATGTCTCTACATCCATCAATACCCAGATGGATAGTCTCATTCCGCCGAGCAAGATTAGCGGACTCACCCAAGGAATGTTTGTCGGCTCTGTTTCCGACAACTTCAACGAGCGTATCGAGCAGAAGATCTTCCATGCCGAGATTGTCGTTGACACCGACAAAGTAAAGCGGGAGGAAAGCCATTATCAGCCAATCCCTATCATCAACGACTTCAAGGATGCCAATGGCAATGACTGCATGAAGCAAGCTATTCAAGACAACTACAATCAGATAAAGGAGGATGTCAAGCAGATTGTCAAGGACGAACTGGAGCGCATCGCTGCTGACGAGAATTTGAAGCACTTGATACAGAAATAGAAACGACAAAGGCAGTGAAATCTTCACTGCCTTTGTCGTCTTTCTATTTTAATAATGCCTTGCCTTTTTCTGTAAGCATATATTTCTGTTTTGGATGTTTCGGATTTTCAGGATATAGTTGTTCAACATAGCCTTCTTCCATTGCAGGATATAGATATTTATCAAGGAAATAAGTCTTGTCTTTCAACTTTATACATTCCATTATCTCCTTGGCAGACATCATGTTATCTCTTATTACAGTAATTACTTTCATTAACTGTGGGGTAACTGTGGGGTAACTGTGGGGTAACTGTGGGGTAACTACCACACTGTTCCTGTTGTATTTGAATACGACCCACACAAAATTACCATCAGTATTGAATTCTGGAGCAGGCAAACCTACACGTTTGCATTCATCGACCATTGTACCTATTCCACGTCCCCAACTCTCCAATATCTTGCTCTTATAGAGTACGTTGGCGATAATCGGATTCTGTGGCTTGGAGTCATGTTCCTGCATAAGACGTTCTATAGGCAAGTCGGCAGGAAAAGTTCCCGTATTTCGTATTTCAACACGGTCATCGTAGATAGCGATGCTAACAGAACTACCTGGTTGATGATACGAGCGATGGCAAAGTGAGTTGATGCAGCTCTCTCTTAAAGCCTTGTACGGAATGCTCAACTCTTCCTCACGATAAAGACCGTTTATCTTACCAGACAGTGAGAGATGCTTAAAGAAAAATGCCATTGAGGCATCAAGCAATTCGTAAATGTTACCTTCCGCACGTTGGTTGTCTATAAACTCTTCTTTTGTTGTTCCTTTGAAACGAGCCATACGCACAAGACATTGTGGGTATCCATACAATTCCTTGCCAAACAACACGGCGGCTGCATTGTTCAGTTTACCATCATAGAACAAGCCGAACTTTTTCAAGATTACAGGTATCTCCTCGCGAATAGTTGTTTCAGGAAGTCTTCCGTTTCGTATTCCCTCACGGACAGCACCGAGAATGGCATTCTCATCCAAGTCGGTTATCTTCAAATCGGAGTTTATCATTGCTTCCCATCCATATTTTCCGCCTCTTTCCATTAAGAGATGGTTATACCGTTCCTGTGGCATAAAGGTTGTGGTACTTTCAATGCGCATATAAGCCCTTCCCTTATAAGTGAAAGGACGCATGAATCGTTGGCATTCCGTATGAATGGCTATCACATATTTGTCAGTCTCAAGAATAGGAACATACGAGATTTCCAACTCTACAAAAGGCTCAATTCTATTGACCGCCTCAGCAATAGAGCGTTTAGTATTGTCAGATACCTCTTGACCAATAATCTTACCATTATCCTTTACACCATAAAGAATAGTACCACCTTCACAGTTGAGAAACGCACATAGAGTCTCCATCGAACGGTCTAATTGACCTGTCGATTCCTTAAACTCCAAATTGTTGCTTTCCTTTAAGGAAGCAAGTTTTTCTATATCTTGATAATTCATACTTGTTGTAATTTTTTACGAACCCATGCTGGAGCCAGCAAAATGTCTTTTTGAAAATCTCCCGTTGGGACATTTTTCAAATGACCTTTGATGATGTTCATCTGTAGTTCTGTTATATTTTCATCACCGATTTCACGGAGAGCCATTACTATCAACAGCATAAGCTTTGACCGATAAGCAAATGTTCTCATCTCAGATGTATGCTTGAAAAGGATTCCGTTACCTTTGCCTACAGAAACCTTGCGAGAAGACCCATCTGTAAAGAACACCACATTTGCCGGTACTTGTTTTGACAGTCCTAATACATTCAACACATACGCACCCGTCGGAACAATTCTAACTTTATCACGTTTAGCAATGCCATTGGCAATGTCTTCAATGGATGGCGGTACAACTCCGCTTCCCCATTTTGTGTCAATCTTTGGATAGCAATAGATGCCTTGTGCCACTCTTATTATGTCTCCATCTTTGCACAAACGCACCAAGGCTGACCTTATTGCATCGGATGATGCCATTTGAGCGAATGAATCGGGAAAGAACAATGTTCCCCGTTTGGAAGACGTTATTTTCCTTTTTATCTCGTTATAAGCGCTATTCGTTGCCATTCCTCTTTATTTTGCCACAAAACTACAATATTTTTGTGGCAACACCAAAAGTTTTTAATCTTTTTCAGAAATAACATAAGAAACACCTCGATTATCGTCTCATTCTTTCCAATTCATCATCCTTTCGCATTTTGTCATTCAACTTCTCCTGCATTCTGTCAAGGAAGTAAGTACGGCTATGGTTCTTGCGTCTTCTGATGTCGGTGTAGAAACGATAGCAGTCCTTGGCTTTGATGCCAAAGAACTGGTACATGGCTTGCGCCAAGTCCTTGAACTTCACATCGCCATCGTTCACGCTTCCCATTACGCAGATGCCATATACCATTTCTACAAGGTCAACGGCATTGCCGGTCCATTTCACTAATGGTTTTAATTCTGATGATACTGGCGGAGAGGCTTCTGAAGTGGATGTGGTCACATGAAGATGATATGTTGCTGCCACATGCTCTTGCATTCTGCGGACAAATGCAATTGCTTTGCGCACATACAAGCCTACGGTTCCCAAACAATCCTTTATATGGGGCATTGACAGATGAAAGTCAAGCTCGGTTTCTGCATATGACAGTGCAAAGACCGCTTGCTTCACGTTAGTGCTGCATAAATCAACCACAACCTTGATAAACTCACGATATGAGTTCTCCAAAGCGTTACCACCTTTGTTCTTAT
>QSCI01000048.1:0-24741 GCA_003463005.1 Segatella copri
GACCGCCTCTTCGAGGAAGCCGAGATAGCCAAGTTTACTCCGCAGGAAATGAGGGAGTACGAGACCAGCAAGATGGCATATCGCGACATCAAGAATTCCGTAGACACCGCTAAGCGTGAAGGTATAGCTGAGGGTAAGGAAATTGGTATGAAGGAAGGTATGGAGAAAGGCATGGAGAAAGGTAGAGCTGAAGGCAGAGCTGAAGGCAGAGCTGAAGGCATGTCCCTGCGAAGCCTTGAGATTGCCAGAAAGATGCTGGCAAAGGGTATGGATGAAGCGTCTATCATGGATATGACGGGGCTGACGTCAGAGGAGATAAAGCTGCTGAAAGCGGAGATGTAGATTACGATTATCACCATATAATCAAGGGTCTATACGCCCACCTATCATCGTGGCATATAGACCCTTATCGTTTCCCGAGTGACAAACAGTTCACCTTAACACCCGTTAACCAATTCGTTTAAACTTGTTTCCAGGTGCAAAGGTAAAAGTGAAGTGCGGGTGAATATATGTTTACTGGCAACTTATACTCCTGCCCAGCTTAGGAGTTAAACTTGATAGTACTGCCTTTTATTCTCAACTCATTACTCTCTGAAATTGATAGCCGAGAAATATACGATTATCATAGTCATAGCTGGCAAAGTAACTTTCACCCGTAGGCTTCCAAATATATTGATTGCTATTATAGTCAAACTCACCTTTCATGACTTCCTGATTTTTGGGCAAATACAAATATATATATGGTTTCAAACCATTAATATCATCAAAAATACCAGCTCCAGAATTTGCTTCTCCTCGCACATCGGTGAGTTTCCCAAAAGTTACTTTTCCCAAATCGTAACATCTTCCAAAGGCGTATTCATCTATGGCAGAAACATTCGGAGCACAAATTTCTTCCAAATCCACACAGGAGAGTAAGGCATTCATTCCAATTTTTGTCACATCAGGCAAAGAAATAGACTTTAAAGCGTTTAATTCTTTCAAACCATCTGCAGGAATTTCCTTGCATCCTATTAGAGTGAGATCTATAGTGCCAGATTTCACATTCTTAAAAGCTTCGCGGATAGCCTTAAACTCATTATCGCCAGCATCAGAAGCGATGTTGAGTCTTATAGCAGTCTTGCCATCTGCTACTTCTTGCTTGATAGCTGACTTTATTTCTTCTGCACTATTTGCCGAAACAACAGTAGCATCCAGAGCATAACTCTTAGCATTTTCTGTTTCTTGTGTGAATTTATAAGTTGCCAAAGGAGCTCCTCCATATTTCACAGTGAATTGGGAATTTTTTACAAAAGTACCATATAAATAGGCATTGCCCTTTTCATCAGATGTAAGGGCATAATATTGAGACCATGCCATATTGCTGCTGCCCGCAGGAGTGTAATTACTGATGGTAACTGTTATTGGCTTATTTGGCATAGTTGCGATGCGGAGGCGTGAATAATTACGTGTGACATTGGCAAACGATATGTCTATATAATTATCATCTCCATAATGAACTGTGCAAGTTGCTTCGAGGAACTCTGCAGTTCCATCGTGTTCACCATCCTTATACCCAAGATTACCATCATTTAACCATTTACGACCTGGAGCATAGTAAGCATAAGCCGTCACAGGTTCCCCATCAAGATAGCACAATGAGTTACCATCTTGGATTTCAAACTTTACTCCATTATATTTTAAAGTTGCAGTCTGGGTTCCTAACTCTTTAGATTCTAACTTTACACAGATTTCATCTCCAACAGCCCATGCTGTCTTACCCTTGTCTTCTTCGCCGATAGTTCGGGTAGAAGGTTTCTCAAACATAGGAAAGTCATCTACAACAAACCGTATATTACTTTTAACAGTTGGTGTAGATTCTTCGCTTATATCATTAGCACATGATGCCAAAACAACAGCAATCAATGCCATCATCATGTATTGGATAATCTTACGCATAATTATATTCTCCTTTTATTTGTTATAGTTCTTCTTCATTTTCCCAACCAGGCAGAACACCTTGATTGCGGACTGCGAGTTCCACTTTGTCTCTTCCTATTTTTTTGAGACTATAGATGTAACGATGCCCTTCCAAAAAATCTGTTTTTTGCTTTAACTTGACGGTATAATCTTGCCCGTCTAAAGTAAACTTCAAAAAATCAGCACTTGTGTCTAACGAGCCTGGTACTATGATTGCAGAGAAAGACTTTCCTCCATCATCTCCTGTCTGGCATGCATATACCAACGTTGGCTCTTTATAATTAGAAGTGTCCATTATCCAATCATCGTTTGATATTCTAAAGCTAGCCCTATTGCATGGCGAATAAATCCGTAGGTTACTTATATCCTTATTAGGATGATCGTATTCACCTATTTCATAGAAAATTGTTACCAGCGACATGCGATGCTTCATAGGAATGCTTAAATCGAACCGAGGAAAATCGTGCCAATATCCAGTTATGAGATCAGCGTTTTTCAAATTACCTTCGCTGCTTTGGTCTGTTTGTAAATCATACTGTAGATTTTCTTGCCAAAAATCCGTGTCAGATGGATATACAGCCAAAATAGTATGTTGTTCGTCGTCTGTTAACCAACGAAAACTTCCTGCACGAGACCATGTTTCCCCATTAAAAGAAAGAACAGTCGTACTACCATAATCATAATCCGCAAATATACTTACTTTCAGCTTATCTTTATCCTCCCAATTGTCACCGTGTCCCAATGTATTGACACGAGTCTGCATACCTCCAACAGAGAAAGTAGCATTGATTTCCTGCCCTTTCAGCGTAGGAGCCATATCCTCATTTTGCGTACATGCTGTAAAGCCCATAGCCATAAGGCCCATTACCGCATAGGAAATTCTTTGTTTTATCGTCTTCATAATCTTCAGTTTTTTATTGTTAGTGAGTTAGTGAGCTGCCAAGCTCACTAACCCTGTATTCCCTATTTCTGCACCTTATTATTCTATTTCTGCATCGAGCCTTTCATTGTCTGTGCCAATACCCCAACTCGTTATGTTTGCATTTCCTATTACTATACTATTATTTCTAACAGTGATAGTATAAGTATATTTTTTACCACCTTCGAATCCATTTGGTAGGTGTATCTTTGTTGTATATTTATTATCTGTACTTTCGTCATACCGTACATTACAGCTGATAGCCAACTTGTTGTTTTCAAACTGTTGTGGAAAGAGTATAAATTGGCAGACTCTGTTTTCGGTCAAAAGACCCGTTACAGGTAAGGTTTTTAGGGAAGAAGTCCCTGTGACTTCTGTCGCACCTGTTTTTACATTTATCTTACCCTGTGTCTTTATCTTGTCCAATGTTATACTTTGAAGATTACTCTTGCTGCTCTCGATACCTTCTCCTGCACAGACCGTAAATTCTATCATACTCATCTTGTGCTTAAAGCGATGGTCTTTCTCTGGCAAGGATTCACCCGCATAATTCAAGTCAGTGAAATTAACCATTGGCGATGCTTTGCTGGCTATTGCTCCCGAGGCAAAGAGAAAATCGTTTGCTAATAAGGTATTACTTGGATTGCTGTAATCAATAGTCCAATCATTTATTAACCAACCATCCTCATCGAATTTGTCATTATTGGGGTCATCAATGTATGGATAATACGCACTGAATGTCTGTTCCGCGTTATCTCTAAAATAAATAGGATTTGCCGAAACAAAATCACCATAATTGTCATATTCATACTTTACATTTGTTCCTTTTGTGTTTCCTGCGGAAGTGACGTACACACCGATAGCATCGCCTGCTGTCCAGCTGTTGTTGTCTGCAGTTCCACGGGTTTTGATATTGTTGGAAATATCCGCCTTTACTGTAGCAGCAACAGGACCATTGTTGCCGATACCGTCTTCTTCGTTAGCGCAAGCTGCAAACAGCAATGCTGCGGCTGCGATGTATAAGAATCTAAATTTCTTCATAAATGTTGTATTTTAATAGTTATTAATTTGCTACATATTCATTGTTGCCTTCTGCCGGAATCCAGCCTTTAATCGTTCCTTCTACTACAACTCCGGTCTTTCTGATGTTGAGCGAAAGGGTATAATACTTGCCCTGCTCCAGGGTGATGTCGGCATTCGACTTCCATGAATAGGTGGTTTCACCCAATCGGAAGGAAACCTTCAGAGGCTGGTTGGCTGCCTGGATGGTCTGCGGAACCAGCAGAGAGGAGTATTGGGCAGAGATGCTGGCATGCTCTGCATCCTTTGCCTGGAAAGAAACATTCTCTGGAGTAATGGCCCCGGCTGCGGCATCAGCCTGAACCGTTATCTGCGGCTTGTCATGAGAAAAGTCGCATACGCCAGACAAAACGGTGCCCTCTACCCTTACTCCTTCTATCTTTGACAGATCTACTTCATCATTGGAAAAGGCGGAATCGAAGTTGAAGGTTATCATCAGCTGGCTGAAGGCATGATCAAACTTCACCGCTACAATCTTGTCTTTGTTCTCGCCGACGATGGTTGGAGCATAATTCTTAGCCTTGAACACCAGAAGGTCGGAAGACAGGTCTTCTTGAGTCTGTACGGCTTTCACCGATACAGGGAACTGCTTCTGGGTTGCCAAGGCTTCGCTTATATCAGCCTGATAAGGAGCATAGGCGATGATGTCGGCAGAAGGAATCTCACTCTGCCACAGCATTGGGGTAGCAGAAGTCCACTCTTCGCCGTTCTTCGTCATCTCTACATTATTATATTGCAAAGATGAAGCGTGCTCTCCGGAACCCTGTATACAGATGCCGAAGTTTTGCAGGGTGGCAGTTTCGGTGATGCCACGGGTAGCAATATCTGATACCTGGGTGGTGATGCGAATGCCGCCAACTGAAGATGGGCTTTCGCCTGGCGTCATACTATCCTCCTGCGAACAACTCGCCATAAGGAGGAGGGCGCAAGCCATCTGGGGGAATAAACTGGATAATTTCATATTCATTTCATTTTATATTCATCTTAGTCCCAAATGCTAGTTCTTCTAGCCGGACTGCTTTCTTCCATGTCACCTGGGTCTAAAGAACCACCGGGTTGAAAACCGTTCACGGTAGGTGTAGAATTGGTTTCGCCACTTCCTGCGAGAATCTGAGTAGTTTCCAATTCGAGTACCTCCACAGATGGAGCTACATACTTTTTCTTCTTAGTTAAAACTTTCTTCATATCTATTATGTTTTGATTATAATTTACGACATTTTAAATCTTTACTTGATACAGATTATAAAAAATCCAGGTGCAAAGTTAAGGGTTTTATTTGAAATGGGGGGGGGGTAATATTTGTTTTTTCAGGTATGAATTTTTGGTTTTGGGTGTCTCATTCATAGGGGAATGCGACACCTTGTTAGTGTTTTTTAACGTTTTCAGACTCTATTCAAGAAGTAATTATCAACAAAGACTAATTATACGTCACCTGTTCATCGAGGCATATAGACCATTCAACACTCCACATTCAACATTCAACAATCTCTAACTTTTTCCGAAACTTTTCCCTAAAATCTCTTGCGGGTTTGAAAATAAAGTCGTAACTTTGCAGTAGTGAATTTTAAAACAGATGGTTATGAAGTACTTAGATCCCAAGGCAGACCTTACGTTCAAGAAGATATTCGGCAATCATCCTAAAAGACTGATCAGTCTTCTGAACGCTCTCCTGCCACTCAGCGAAGAAGAGCAGATACACGAGATAAAGTATCTGCCTACAGAACTTGTGCCTCAGCTCGAAGGGGGCAAGAACACCATAGTGGATGTACTCTGCACCGATGTCAGAGGCAGGAAGTTCTGCGTGGAAATGCAGATGGAATGGTCCGACGCATTCCAGCAGCGAGTACTGTTCAATGCATCCAAGCTCTATGTGAGTCAGGCTAAAAAGGGAGGAAAATACAGCGAACTCCAACCCGTATATTCCCTCAACCTGATAAATGATATCTTTGCGCATGATACTCCGGATTTCATCCACAACTACCGCATCGTGCATGATAAGGACAGCAATAAGGTCATCGAAGGCTTGCATTTCACCTTCATAGAACTCCCTAAGTTCACTCCTCATTCCATTGCCGACAAGCGCATGATGGTCTTGTGGCTCCGTTTCCTCACAGAAATAAATTCCAATACGAAGGATATTCCTGCCGACCTGCTCAATGATCCAGAGATAGGAAAAGCCGTAGAAGATCTTGAAGTTTCCGGCTTTACGGATGCCGAGCTCCGTGCCTATGATAAATTCTGGGATTCGGTAAGTGTTGAAAGAACCCTTCTGGATGACAGATATCAGAAAGGAATGGAAGAAGGTATGGAAAAAGGCATGGAGAAAGGTAGAGCTGAAGGCAAGCATGAGGCCAACACAGAAACAGCACAACGTTTGCTGGCAATGGGACTTTCTGCCGAACAGGTTGCCAAAGCTACCCAGCTACCTTTGGAAATCATTAAGAATCTGAGCAATTCATAAAAAATATAATAGCGGAGATGTAGATTACGAATATCTCCATATAATCAAGGGTCTATACGCCACCTGTTCATCGTGGTATATAGACCCTTGTCGTTTTTTATTCATTTTATCCATCGTATTGAATAAAATCAGTACTTTTTTATTCAATACGAATGATTTTCAGCCATTTTCTCCCGCCATTCGGTAGGAGTACAACCAAAAGCGTTCTTTGTATATATGCAACAAGGCGCAACCTTCTCACGAAGACTGCGCCTCTAATAGTTTTCTTTTTTTGTTTAATTTTTAAGAGAGTATTAACATATATATTTCTTTTGTAAGTGTAAGTTTCTTACTTCTTTATTTCTTTTGCTCTGAACTTTATGGCTCGAAGAACTTAATCTGTGTTCCATTTGACAACTGGGTTCCTGCCATATTAAAGTTGAATGCTGTAGGATTTGGTTTCTTCTCATCCTTTGGATCAACTTCGTAACCATAAACAACCAAATAAGCTTCAACCTTGCTGGTAGTTTGGGTAACTTGTCCGAAAGTATATCGGCTGTTTCCGCTAGAATAGCAATAGAACTTAACCTTATGTGTAGCACCACCATACTCCAGATTTACAGAAATAGCATCTGGGAAGAGCATGAACTGGATAACTGGTGTAACTGAATAGTAGTATACAATACTCTTGAAGTTAACCGGCAGCTTATATTTCTTCAATGCTTCCTTCAGGTCTTTCGTGTCAGCATTTTCAGGAATGTAACGGGCGAGAATCTTTACAGGGAAGTTGCGAACAGTCATTACAGTGTCTTTGCCATTTCCATAGATTTCTGTAGCAACGTCTAAGGTGTCGTAATATTCCTTTTTGCCGTCTTTTTCTGTAACATTCTCGTCGCTCATATAAGCGAGTTTGCTCATGCGGTTACCTGCTGTCTTGAAATAGCAGGTCTGCTTTTCTGCTTGTGTGAGCGGCTGATAATAGCTGTTGTTATCATCGCCTGTATTACAAGAAGTGAATGCGAAAGCTGCAACGAAGGCAGCTACAATTGAGAATAATTTGATTTTTTTCATTTTGCTATTATGTTTTGATTCTTATTTTCTCATATTTCTCAGCCTAAATGTACCCCGATATGGTTGTTCGAGGCTCTTCAGTCCTTGTATAAAACAAGAAAAGGCGGGAAACTTGCATCACTTTTAGTTAATTTCTGTTAATGCTCTTCACTTGTCCATTTCATAGAGCACTTTTGCCAATGTATTGTAACCTCTGACTTTCAGTTCTTAGTTGTTTGAGCTTTTTACTGTGTTATGTCTAGGTTTGTCCTACATAGCGATGCAAAGTTAGTTTTTTATTTTGAAATACGCAAGAAATTTATGATTTTCTTTCTCTTTTTCGCATAAAAATACTACTTTTGTGGAGATTTTAGGGATTATTCACCTAAAAGCGGAATGAATAGTGTAGACTCTGAGTCTCATGGAAAATGAAATAATGATGAATCTGATATGAAAAAGAAAGTAGGTACATTTAAGATTTGGCTGTTGGCGATAGCCGCAGTAGTGGCGTTTTCTGTCTTGCCGAAGGTTTCTTCGCTGGCAACAGAAGAACAGGCACTTGTTGTAAAGGAGAATAAGCAGGAGGCTGTTGATGCTGCGAGCGATGAACCGTCTGGAGAGAACAAGCAGGAAACTGCTGGAGAGGGTGCAAATCTTGAGGCGCAGGGGCTGGAGATTCCGGTATCTAAGGTAAAGGTATCTGAAACCATCAAGCATCGGTTGGCTTATACGGTATCTTATAATCATGATACGCGACAGCCGAATTGGGTAGCCTGGGCGCTGACGGGTGAGCATGCATCTGGTAAGTTGCCGCGCGGTAAGTTTGCTGATGATGAGGAGATGCCGGCACCCGTGGGTACTTTGGCGGATTATTATAACAGTGGATTGGACAGGGGACACATGTGTCCGGCTGGTGACAACAAATGGAGTCAGCAGGCGATGGATGAATGTTTCCTGATGACCAATATGTGTCCGCAGAACCACAGTCTGAATGCGGGGGTATGGAACACGATAGAGCAGCAGTGCCGCAACTGGGCGAAGCAGTATGGCAAAGTTTATATTGTCTGCGGACCGATATTTCTGAACAAGCAGCATCGCAAGTTGGGCAAGAACAAGGTGGTAGTGCCTGATGCCTTCTTCAAGGTGGTTCTTCATACGGGCAAGAATCCGCAAGCCATCGGCTTTATCTGCCGTAACCAGTCGCAGAAAGGCAGAAAGAAGACGGAATTCGTAAATTCTGTAGATGAAGTGGAGCGTATCACCGGCTATGATTTCTTCCCTCAGCTTCCGGATAATGTTGAGAAGAGGGTAGAGGCTAAGGCTGAAATGTTTTAAAAAGGAATTTCTGCAGTATCCAGTAATAGGATATAACAAAAAAAAGGCTTTCCGTAATGGAAAGCCTTTTTCTTGAAGATCTGTGACTCGCATGGGGCTCGAACCCATGACCCCAACATTAAAAGTGTTGTGCTCTACCAGCTGAGCTAGCGAGTCAATCTTCTGCTTTATGTTTCAAAAGCGAGTGCAAAGGTACGGCAAAAATCTGAAATAACCAAATATTTTGCCATATTTTTACTGATTTTCTTCATTTTTATCCGAAATCGGGACATTTTTGCCCATTTCTTCATGATATTGCGGCTTCTCCTTCGTTACATACCGCTGCCAGTAGGCTATGATGAGCGTTGTGAGCGGAAGGGCTACAATCAATCCCAGGAAGCCCAGAAGTGCACCCCAAACCGAGAGACTCAAGAGGAGAATGGCTGGATTCAATCCCATCGCCTTACCCATAATCTTCGGGGTAACTACCATGTCGGTGATGACCTGCACCACACAGAACACCAGAACAGCCAGACCGAATACCAGCCAGAAATTCTGACCTGTGTCGGCAGCCTTCAGCATGGCAAGGAATGCCGTAGGGATGAGGGCGAAGGTATGGAGATACGGAACCAGGTCCATGATGCCGATGAGAATGCCCAGACCTATCGCCATCGGGAAACCGATGATGGTAAAACCGATGCAGAACATGATGCCCATACAGAGCGCTACCAGTCCCTGACCACGGATATAGTTGTTGAGCTCGCGCTCCACATCCTTCATCAACGCACTCCAGAACGGACGGTTCTTCTTAGGGAAGATTCTCACCCAGTTGGCTGTCAACGTCTCATAATCGAGCAGGATGAAGAACATATATAATAAGGTAATCATCGATGCCACGATACTCATCAGTACCGTTGCCGTCTGGCTGACTACCGAGAAGACCTTAGGCATGGTGGTCTTGATGGCATCGCTGAAGTCCTTGCTTTTCAGAAAATGCTCTATCTGTTCCTGGTTGGCCTGCAGCCAGTCTTTGATCAGCGCCGTCAGGTTGTTGGTATGAGTCGTCTGATGCAGCCATCGTGTCAACACCTCACCGAGTTTGTCAAACTGGTCAATCATCGGAGGGATGATGAGCCACAGCACGCCTCCTATAACAGCGATGGCCGTTCCCATGGCGATGAGGATAGACAGTGCACGTATTCTGACGTGGAGCTTGTTTTCGATAAACTTCACGACCGGATAGAGCAGGTAAGCGAAAAACCATGCAATGAAGAATGGCAGCAGTACGCTGCTCAGATAATTGGTCATGTAGAGCACGGCCAGTACGATGAGGGTAACCCCCGCCCATCTTATAAATTTATCAAATGTAATCTCCTTTCCCATAACTGTTCCTTTTGTTATAATTTTTCGTTAAGAATCGCCTTCTGGTAACATTCTCTGCAGAGTGGCTCGTATTCATCTTTCTCGCCCAGGAGCACCCGTTTGTCGTTATTGACCAACCGGTGGCTCACATAGGCAACCGATCCGCACTTTACGCAGATGGCATGAACCTTGGTCACCTCGTCGGCGATGGCACAGAGAGCAGGAATCGGACCGAAGGGAACTCCCTTGTAGTCCATATCCAGTCCTGCCACGATGACTCTCACGCCACGGTTGGCAAGTTCGTTGCAAACCTCCACGAGCCCATTGTCCAGGAACTGGGCTTCATCGATACCCACCACGTCGATATCAGAAGCCAATAGCAGTATCGATCCAGAGGACTCAATAGGAGTAGACCGGATAGAGTTCTGATCATGGCTCACTACATCTTCCTCGGAGTAACGAGTGTCAAGCGCCGGCTTAAAGATTTCCACCTTCTGCTTGGCGAACTTCGCACGCTTCATTCTTCGGATCAATTCCTCTGTTTTTCCGGAGAACATCGATCCGCACACCACTTCAATTCTTCCGGGACGGTGCGCCTCCCCAATTAGATTTTCTGTCATTTCGGGGGCAAAATTAATAATAAGGTTTTAAAAAATGCAAAGAAACGCGTTTTTTTTTTGCTATGAAAGATTAATTAACTACATTTGCGGTCAGTATGGGCACATTATACATCGTTCCGACTCCAGTTGGTAACATGGAGGACATGACAATGCGAGCCATTCGCATACTGAAAGAAGCGGATTTGGTACTCGCTGAGGACACTCGAACATCGAGTGTTCTGCTGAAGCATTTCGATATTAAAAATCGATTAGTGGCTCACCATAAGTTTAACGAACATGGCACATCTTCTGCCATCGTAGAGCGACTGAAGGGTGGCGAAACCATCGCCTTGATCAGCGATGCCGGAACACCGGGTATCAGCGATCCTGGTTTTTACCTCGCCCGCGAGGCAGCCAAGGCAGGCATCACGGTGCAGACTTTGCCTGGACCTACGGCATGCATACCGGCCATCGTTTCATCGGGGTTGCCATGCGACCGTTTCTGCTTCGAAGGATTCATTCCGCAGAAAAAGGGCAGACAGACCTATCTTGAATCATTGAAGGATGAGGTGCGCACCATGATTTTCTATGAATCGCCTTATCGTGTGGTGAAAACCTTGCAGCAGTTTGCCGAGGTTTTCGGGGATGACAGACAGGTGAGCTGTTGTCGTGAAATATCCAAACTCCACGAGGAGAGTGTGAGGGGTACGCTTGCCGAGGTCATCGCTCATTTTGAGGAGACAGAACCAAGGGGCGAATTTGTCATCGTATTGGCAGGAAAAGATCCTAAACAGCTCAAGGAGGAGATGAAGGAAAAGAAGCGTGAAGAGCGCCGGCAGAAGAAAAACGGGGCTCGCAGGGATGAAGAAAGTAATGAATAAAGTATAGGAAGCGACGCGTTTTACGCGAAAAGATAATTTTTTAAATCAAACATTAAAAAGGAAAATGATTATGAAAAAGCTATTATTTGCGGCATGTTTAGCTGCTTTTTGCTTGACCAGTTGCAACAACGGCAAGAACAACACCCAGGATTTGGCAAATCAGCAGAATGATTCGCTAAACAGTATCATCGCTCAGAAAGATAGCGAAATTAACGATATGATGGGTACATTGAATGAAATCCAGGATGGTCTGAACCAGATCAGTGAGGCTGAGCACAGAGTAACTCTCCTGAAGAACGGTGAGGGTGCCAGCAAGAGACAGCAGCTCAAGGAGGATGTTCAGTTCATCGCTACCCGTATGCAGCAGAACCGCGAACTCCTGGCTAAACTGCAGAAGCAGATGGCTAACAGCTCTTTGCAGGCTGACCAGTTGAAGAAGACCATCGCAAACCTTCAGGAGCAGATTGCACAGAAGGATAAGGAACTCCAGGTGCTTCGCGAGGAGTTGGATAAGAAGGATATTCATATTGCAGCGCTCGACGAGACTATCAACAATCTGAATACCAAGACCTCTCGTCTTACTACTGAAAGCAACCAGAAGACAGAGACAATCAATGCACAGGACAAGCAGATCAACACTGCCTGGTATGTATTCGGTACCAAGAAGGAGTTGAAGGAGCAGCATATCATGGAAAAGGGTAAGGTAATGACCGGCAATTTCAACAAGAGTTATTTCACCAAGGTTGATATCCGCAACATTTCTGAAATCAAGTTGATGTCAAAGTCTGCTAAGTTGCTCACTACCCACCCATCCAGCTCTTATGCATTGGTACGTGATGCTAACAAGCAGTATACGCTCCGCATCACCAATCCACAGATTTTCTGGAGCACCAGCAAGTATCTTGTAGTGCTCGTTAAGTAATTATCTCTTTCTCTGAAAGAAATCCTGCATGAGTGCGCGGCACTCATCTTCCAATACGCCCGATGTAACTGTCGTCTTAGGATGCAGTGCATCGGGCGCATATTTTGTATACCCCCTTTTCTCGTCGCTGGCACCATATACCACGCGGCTGATCTGTGCCCATCCCAGCGCTCCGGCGCACATCACGCAGGGTTCTACCGTAACGTAGAGGGTACAGTCTTTCAGGTATTTTCCTCCCAGCATGTTGGCTCCCGAAGTGATGGCCTGCATTTCGGCATGAGCCGTAACATCGGTCAGCATCTCCGTAAGATTGTGGGCTCGCGATATGATCCGGTCTTTACAAACGATGATGGCGCCTACCGGAATCTCGTCTTCATCGAATGCCGCCTGAGCCTCCATCAGGGCACGGCGCATGTATGCTTCGTCTTTTTTCTTGATATCTTCCATTGTTTTTCGTGCAAAATTACATAAAAAAGTTTGAAGTGTGGACTTTTTTTGTTATTTTTGCAAGGTAAAAGCATCTTTTGGTGCAAAATAAAGGAAATAGACTATGGCAGAGCATAATGAATTAGGCAAATGGGGAGAAGACGAGGCTACGCTCTATCTCGAGAATGAAGGCTATGTCGTCATCGACAGAGACTGGAAAGCCGGCAAGCGGGATCTGGATATCCTTGCCGTTTCGCCGGATGGTAAGACGCTGGTTGTGGTAGAGGTCAAGACCCGTTCGGGTGAAGAATACCAGCAGCCCGAGGAAGCCGTAGATGTCAGGAAGATGCGTAATCTGGCAATAGCCGCCAATACTTACGTCAAGGAACAGAAGGTGGAAAAAGAACTTCGCTTTGATATTGTTACCGTGGTAGGGGTAGGCCATCAGGTGAAACGCATCGAGCATCTTGTGGATGCCTTCAACCCGTTGCTGATTGGATAACCCGTTGTGATTCGCTATACATTATTATATAGACATGGAAAAGAAGATTATACGATTAAAGGAAGTGGATTCCACGAATGCCTTCCTGAAGAATTTGGATACTTACGATGAAGATGCGCTGACCATTGCCATTGCTGACTATCAGACAGCAGGCAGGGGACAGGGTGTGCATACCTGGGAGAGTGAGCCGGGCAAGAACCTCCTCTTCAGTATGATGATGTGTCCTAAGTGGGTACCTTTGCGCCAGCAGTTCCTCCTTTCCGAGGCTGGTGCGCTCGCCGTGAAGGACGCTCTTGATCCTATACGGACGGCATTACGCTGAAATGGCCGAATGATGTGTACTGGTATGACAAGAAAATCAGTGGCACGCTGATAGAGACTGCCATCGACTCCAAGGGCATCAAGCGCTGCATCTTCGGTATCGGCATTGATGTCAATCAGACTGAGTTTCACAGCGATGCGCCCAACCCTGTATCTCTGGCGCAGATTCTGGGTCATGAGGTGGATAGGGAAGAGGTGCTGCAGAAGGTGATTGAGGCTTTCTGTAAATACTACGAACTTCTGCGTCGTGCCGACTATATGGATGTGTCGGGACTCTATCATCTTTCTCTCTACCGTCGCAAGGGCTATCACTGGTATGAGGATAAGGACGGTAAGTTCGAGGGCGCCTTCGTAGAGGTGGAGGACGATGGTCATCTCATCCTTCATGACAAGAAGGGAGTAATACGCTCGTATGCGTTCGGAGAAATTAAGTTTCTAATCCCTTCAGTAAACATTAAACAATAAACATTAAACACTATATTATGGCAAAGTTTAAAAGAATTCTTTTGAAATTGAGCGGCGAGAGTCTGATGGGCAAGCAGAGCTTCGGCATCGACCCAGAGCGCCTGAGTGATTATGCTAAGCAGATAAAGGAGGTCCATGAGATGGGCGTTCAGATAGGCATTGTGATTGGTGGCGGTAACATCTTCCGCGGTTTGAGTGGAAGCCAGAAGGGGTTCGACCGTGTCAAGGGTGACCAGATGGGTATGTGTGCTACCGTTATCAATTCCCTGGCATTGAGCAGCGCACTCGGAGCCTTGGGCGTTAAAAACAAGGTGCTTACTGCCATCCGCATGGAGCCTATCGGCGAATTCTACACCAAATGGAAGGCGATTGAGGCAATGGAGGCAGGCTATATCTGCATCTTCTCTGCAGGTACAGGCAGTCCATACTTCACTACCGATACCGGTTCTTCTCTCCGCGGTATCGAAATCGAGGCTGACGTGATGCTCAAGGGTACCCGTGTAGACGGTATCTATACCGCCGACCCTGAGAAGGATCCTACAGCTACCAAGTTCAAGGACATTACCTATGATGAGATTTATACCAAGGGCTTGAAGGTAATGGATTTGACAGCTACCACCATGTGTAAGGAAAACAACCTTCCTATCTACGTGTTCAATATGGATGTTGTAGGTAACCTCAAGAAGGTGATGGATGGTGAGGAGATTGGTACGCTCGTACACAACTAATCATCTCTCTCAACAGGAAGAGAAAAAGCAAATGCGACTGGATTCACATCTAGCCGCATTTTTTTTAAAACAACTATATATTTTAATCAAATATCCCAATAATCAACTTAAAATCGGGGAATTCTTCTTATTTCTTCTTCAGATAAATAATCGACGAGATGATGACGTATGCCACGATGACAAGCCACCAGCCGGTGAGGAAACCGGTCAGACCATCGAGTGCTACCGAAGTAGCGAGGATGATGATGGTGAGCGCGGCAAAGCCATATTTCACCTCATTGCCCTTGAAACCCCACTGCTTGAACTTCAAGGCGAAAAGAGGCATCTCGCAAACCAGCAGATAGCTGGTGATGAGAATCAGAGCCAGAATGATGAATACTGACCACGCATACCCTTCGAGCCAGCTTGGATTGAACACAATCAGCGAACCCCAGAACAGGGCGTTGGCTGGTGTAGGAACACCGATGAAAGAGGTAGTCTGGCGCTCATCAAGATTAAACTTAGCCAGTCGCAATGCCGAGAAGGCTGCGATGATGAAGGCTGCGTAGGGCAGCCATGGGCGCAAAGGCTCCAGAAAACCCGGATATTCCATCACAAAGAGTTGTGAGAATACGATGGTGGCAGGAGCCACACCGAAGGTTACGTCATCTGCCAGCGAATCGAGCTCCTTGCCTATTGGCGATGAAACGTGCAGCAGGCGGGCGCTCATGCCGTCAAAGAAGTCGAATACGGCTCCGATGATAATCCATAACAATGCCATCTTTGGGTTACCGCCGAAGGCAAACGATGTTGCAATGCAGCCCGAAACCAGGTTGCAGCAGGTTATCGTGTTTGGAATATGTTTCTTGATACTCATTTTTTCCAGTATATTATGATAGAGTGAAAGCCGGAAGTATGTTCCGGCTTGCCCTCTATCTGTCAATATGTTATTTCAATTTAGCGATGATGGTCTGGTCGCCAGTAGTTGACTGTCCCATCTTTACGCATACTTCTGTACCTACAGGCAGGTAGACATCCACGCGTGAACCCAGCTTGATGAATCCCAGGTGTTCGTCGATGAAGCATTCTTCCCCTTCCTTGGCATAGGTTACGATGCGGCGTGCTACTGCACCGGCAATCTGTCGGCAGAGTACATCCACTCCCTCAGGTGTGGTAATCATCACGTCGGCATGCTCGTTTTCCTCGCTAGCCTTAGGCAGCCATGCCTTGTGGTAGTTGCCGTCCACATGCTTCACGAATTTCACCTTACCATCCACCGGGAACCAGTTGGCATGAACATTCCAGAGGCTCATGAAGATGGAAATCATCAGGCGGCGGTCACCGAAGTAGGGAGCATTCTCCACCTCTTCTATCACCACAATCTTTCCGTCGGCTGGTGCTACTACCAGTTTCGAAGTATCCTCTACGTTGAGGTATCTGACAGGACAACGGTAGAAGTTGAGCACGATACCATATACCGTACCGAACACAACAACAAAAGCCCAGAACGGAATCTTGTTGTCTAAGGTTGTCCACAATATAGCCGCAATGGCTACTAACGCTATCGCTCCGGTTACCAGCTGATCGGTACCTTCGCGGTGCAATCTTATCTTCTTTAATTTCTTTATTTTCTGTCCCATACAGTAGGATTAAGTTTTTATTGGTGCAAAGGTACGTCATTTTTATCACTTTTGCAAATTTTTTGTGGGTTTCTTTTACCTTTTTCAATATTTTCGCATATTTCTTTTGGCTTTTTCAATATTTCGCCGTAACTTTGTTGTCAAAATTCGAATTTTAAACAGATAATGGAAGATTTTGTTCATTTGCATGTACACACCCAATACTCCATCCTCGACGGCCAGTCGAAGATACCGCATCTGGTAGATAAGGCCATCAAGGACGGCATGAAGGGTATGGCGGTAACCGACCACGGTGTGATGTTCGGCATCAAGGAACTCACCGACTATTGCGGCAAGATTAATAAAGATCGCAAGAAGGAGGGACTCGAACCTTTCAAGCCTATCATAGGCTGCGAGATGTATGTGGCACGCCGAACCAAAGCCGACCGAGAGAAGGATAAGGGCGATATGAGCGGTTATCACCTCATTGTACTTGCCAAGAATTATAATGGATACAAGAACCTCATCAAGCTGGTGAGCAATTCGTGGGTGGATGGTTACTACATGCGCCCACGAACCGACCGTGCCGATCTGGAGAAGTATCACGAAGACCTCATCGTCTGTTCGGCATGTATTGCAGGCGAGGTGCCATCCAAGATTCTGCATGGTGACCTGGAAGGAGCCCGCGAGGCTTGCCAGTGGTACCACAATCTCTTTGGCGATGATTACTATCTCGAGCTCCAGCGCCATAAAGTGCCCGATGACCCAAGTCTGCTTGCCAACCGCGAGGCTTACGAGTTGCAGCAGCGTGCCAACAAGGAACTTATCAAGATGGCAAGGGAGTTTAACATCAAACTGGTGTGCACCAACGACTGCCACTTCGAGGATAAGGAGACTGCCGAGGCTCACGACCATCTGCTCTGTATCGCTACCGGCAAGGATCTCGACGACCCTAACCGTATGCGCTATTCCAAGCAGGAATGGTTCAAGACCCGCCAGGAGATGAACGATGTGTTCTCGGATATTCCCGAAGCACTTTCCAATACCCTCGAAGTATTGGATAAGGTGGAGATTTACAGCATCGACCATGGTCCTATCATGCCTTTCTTCCCGATTCCGGAGAGTTTCGGTACCGAGGAGCAGTTGCGACAGAAGGTATCAGAAGAAGACCTCTACAAGGAGTTTACCTCTGATGAGAACGGTAAGAATCCGCTGCCACCTGAGGAAGGTCAGAAGGTAATCGACCGATTGGGCGGTTACGATAAGATATATCGTATCAAGTTTGAGGCAGAATATCTGCGCCACCTTGCCTACGAGGGAGCCAAAAAGCTTTATGGCGACCCGCTGCCCGAGAATGTAGACGAGCATGTAAACTTCGAGCTCCACGTGATGAAGACCATGGGTTTCCCGGGCTACTTCCTCATCGTGTCAGACTTCATCAGGGCGGCGCGCGAGGAACTCGGCGTGATGGTGGGCCCGGGACGTGGATCTGCGGCAGGTTCGGTGGTGGCTTACTGCTTGGGCATTACCAAGATTGACCCATTGAAGTACGACCTCCTGTTTGAGCGTTTCCTGAACCCAGACCGTGTGAACCTTCCGGATATTGATACCGACTTTGATGATGACGGCCGAGGCAAGGTATTGCGCTGGGTAATGGATAAGTACGGTCATGAGAACTGTGCCCATATCATTACCTACGGTTCCATGGCCACGAAGAACTCCATCAAGGACGTGGCGCGTGTCGAGAAGTTGCCGTTGGATAAGGCGAATGCACTCTGCAAGGCTATCCCAGACCGTTTGCCTGACGGTGCCAAGATGAACCTGACCAATGCCATCAAATATACCCCAGAGCTGCGCGAGGCTGAGTTCTCCAACGATCCCCGCGAGAGCAATACCATCAAGTATGCCAAGATGCTCGAGGGAACCATCCGAGGCACGGGTATCCATGCCTGCGGATTCATCATCTGCCGCGACCCTATCAGCAACTGGGTGCCTGTATCTACTGCCGATGACCCTGATTTCCCGGGACTGAAGACGGCGGTAACGCAGTACGACGGCCATGTCATCGAGACCACCGGTCTGATTAAGATGGACTTCCTGGGCTTGAAGACCCTCTCCGAGATGAAGGAGGCATGCAAGGTTATCAAGCAGACTACGGGCGATGTCGTTGACCTCGATACCATCCCTATCGATGACGAACTGACCTATCAGCTCTATCAGCGCGGTCAGACCATCGGAACCTTCCAGTTCGAGTCGCCGGGTATGCAGAAGTATCTCCGTGAACTGAAGCCTACGGTGTTCGAGGATCTCATCGCCATGAATGCCCTCTACCGTCCGGGACCTATGGATTACATCCCTGATTTCATTGCCCGCAAGAACGGCAAACAGGAGATTACCTACGATATCCCGTGTATGGAGAAGTATCTGAAGGATACCTATGGCATCACGGTCTATCAGGAGCAGGTGATGCTTCTTTCCCGTCAGTTGGCGAGCTTCACCCGAGGCGAGTCAGATGCCCTGCGTAAGGCGATGGGTAAGAAGAAAAAGGCTATCGTAGATGCGATGAAGCCTAAGTTTATCAAGCAGGGACAGGAGAACGGCCACGACCCGAAGGTGCTGGAGAAGATATGGGGCGACTGGGAGAAGTTTGCTTCCTACGCCTTCAACAAGTCTCATGCCACCTGTTATTCGTGGGTAGCCTACCAGACTGCCTATCTCAAGGCGCACTATCCTGCCGAATATATGGCGGCGCTGATGACCCGACGCTTTGCACAGATTACCGAAATCACCAAGCTGATGGAGGAGTGCCAGTCGATGGGCATCAAGACCTTGGGACCGGATGTGAACGAGAGTTACCGCGTGTTCGGTGTGAACGAGCATGGAGAGATACGTTTCGGTCTTTCAGCCATCAAGGGTATGGGTGCTCCGGCAGCCGATGCCATCGTGGCAGAGCGACTGAAGAACGGACCTTATAAGAGCATCTTCGATTTTGCCGAGCGTGTAGATTACTCCAGCGTGAACCGCAAGGCTTTCGAAACCTTGGCGCTGAGTGGCGGTTTCGACAGCTTCGGCATCCGTCGCGAGCAGTTCTTCGGCAAGAACAACAAGGGCGAAACCTTCCTCGATACGCTGGTGCGCTACGGTCAGCTCTTCCAGCAGGAACAGCACGAGGCTGCCAACTCACTCTTTGGCGGTACCGAGGCGATAGAGATAGCTACGCCGCCTATTCCTGATGCAGAGAGCTGGAGCACCATCGAACGTCTGAACCGTGAGCGCGAGCTTGTGGGCATCTATCTTTCTGCCCATCCGCTCGATGAGTACAGCATCATCCTCAACTCCCTCTGCAATACCCATTGTTCTGAACTGGGCGACAAGCAGGAGCTGGCAAAGAAGGAGGATGTGGTGCTGGGCGGCATCATCACGGGTGTGAAGTCGAAGTTTACAAAGACGGGCAAACCGTGCGGTTTTGTTACGCTCGAAGACTTTGAGGGCTCAGGCGAGCTGGCTCTCTTTGGCGAGGACTGGGGCAAGTGGCGCGGTATCATGGTTGAAGGCAGCACCATCTACATCACCGCCAAGTGCGTTTCCCGTTACGGCAATGCCAACTATCTCGATTTCCAGATAGGCAATGTAGAGTATCTGCAGACGGTCAAGGAGAACCGCATCGACCGCTTCACCATCAATGTGGAGAGCGATGCGATAGATGAAACGATGGTCAGCGACCTGCAGACCATTCTGGAGAATGACGAGGGCAAGGCGCAGCTCTTTTTCCAGATACATGATGTAGACAGCAATACCTATCTGCTGATGCGTGCCCGTGAGCATACGGTAGGCGTGGGCCATGCCCTCATCCAGTATATCGAGCAGCATCCTAAGATGAGCTATCAGATTAATTAGAGATAATTTTAGTTTTAATATAAAAAGGTATAGAAAAATGGAAGTAACAATTACAACCGAGAATTTCGAGAGCTACAAGAATGGCGAACTGCCATTGGTAGTAGATTTGTGGGCAACATGGTGCGGCCCTTGCCGCGTGGTTGCTCCTATCGTATCACAGCTTGCTGAGGAGTTTGACGGCAAGGTGGTAGTAGGTAAGTGTGATGTAGAGGAGAATGACGACATCGCTATGGAGTTTGGTGTTCGTAATATCCCTACCATCCTCTTCTTCAAGGGTGGCCAGCTGGTAGACAAGTTTGTTGGCGCAGCCTCTAAGGCAACCCTTACCGAGAAGATCCAGGCTCTCCTGTAATCAGCCCGGATAGGAAATGATAAAAGCATCTGGCTTGAGAAAAAATGTTCTCAGCCAGATGCTTTTTTTTTGTTCGAGGCTGTCGGTGACTTACCATTCTACGCTTCTTGTTCCGTCTTCTTCTACGGTGATAGTCACTTTGGTGCAGTCTTCCGGCAGCAGTTCTTCTATCAGTTCCGGCCACTCCAGGAAACAGAGGTTGCCGCTGTAGAAATAATCTTCGTAGCCCATGTCGTATACCTCATCGAGTTTCTTGATGCGGTAGAAATCGAAGTGGTAGACTGGTGAGCCGTCGCCCGCTGTATATTCGTTTACGAGGGCGAAGGTAGGAGATGTGATGACATCTTCTACGCCCAGTTCTTCGCAAATAGCTTTTACAAATGTTGTCTTTCCGGCTCCCATCTTGCCATAGAAGGCAAAGACCTTGCCGTCGCCCATGTTCTGCAGAAATTCCTTGGCTGCTTCATGGATCGTGTCTAATGAGTCAATTTTTATCTTCATATATGTTTTCTATAAACTGTTAACTATCAACTATTAACTATTAACTGATATTACCTTTTTCTCGGTGTCAGCGTGATGAGCGGTATGAGCATTTCCTCCATCGAGATGCCGCCGTGCTGGAAGGTATCCTTGTAGTATTGCACATAATAGTTATAATTATTCGGATAGGCGAAGAAACTGTCGCCCGTGGCAAATACATACGAGGTACTCAGGTTAGGTGCCGGCAACTGGGCACGCTGAGGCTCCTTGATGGTGAACACTTCCTTGCTCTGGTAAGCCAGATTCTTGCCCAGCTTGTAGCGCAGGTTGGTGTTCGTATTGCGGTCGCCTACAATCTTGATTGGTTTCGATGCCCTGATGCTGCCGTGGTCGGTGGTGAGCACTACCTGGTAATCGCTCTGCGAGAGGAGCTTGAAGAGCTCGGAGAGAACCGAATGGCGGAGCCAGCTCTGCGTGATGCTGCGGTAGGCACTCTCGTTGTTGGCAAGCTCGCGCACCATCTTAGATTCGGTACGCGCGTGAGAGAGCATGTCGATGAAGTTAATCACCAGCACGTTCAGGTCGTTGTTCCGGCATTCGTTGTAGTGCTCCAGGAAGCGGTCGGCACCCTGCGAATCGTTCACCTTGTGATAACTGAAGGTATAGTGCTTTCTGAATCGCTCTATCTGGGTCTGTATCAGCGGCGCCTCGTTGAGGTTCTTGCCTTCCTCCTCGTCCTCATCTACCCAGAGGTCAGGGAACATTTCGGCTATCTTGTTCGGCATCAGACCGCTGAAGATGGCGTTGCGCGCATATTGCGTGGCGGTAGGAAGAATGCTCATGTAGAGCTGCTCATCGATGTCGAACAGGTCGCCGATGTCTTCAGCCAGCATGCGCCACTGGTCATAGCGGAAGTTATCTATCACAATCAGGAACACCTTCTTGCCCTCATCGAGCAGCGGGAATATCTTGCGCTTGAAGATGTCGGGACTCATCAGATGGCGGTCTCTGTTGTCGGGACTTACCCAGTCTAGATAGTTCTTGGCTATGTATTTGGCGAAACCCTGGTTAGCCTCTTCCTTCTGCATGCTCAGCATCTCTGCCATCGGGCTTGCCGTATCGCTCAGCTTCAGTTCCCAGCTTACCAGTCGCCTGTAAATCTCCATCCAGTCTTCCGCACTTCTGCATTCCATCATCTGCATGGCTATCTGCTGGTAGTCCTGCTGGTATCCGCTCTGCGTCACCTCCGCCACGATGTCTTTGCGGTGGATGTTCTTCTTGAGCGAGAGCAGAATCTGGTTCGGGTTTACGGGTTTGATCAGATAGTCGGCTATCTTTGAACCGATTGCCTGGTCCATGATGTTTTCTTCTTCGCTCTTGGTGCACATCACTACCGGTGTGGCTGGCTGGATGTCCTTGATGCGTAGCAGGGTTTCCAGTCCGCTGAGTCCCGGCATCATCTCATCGAGCAGGATGAGGTCGAAGGTCTGCTGGCGGCAAAGTTCAATGGCATCTGGTCCGTTGCTTACCGTCTGCACCTCGTATCCTTTCTTTTCCAGAAAGATGATGTGTGCCTTGAGAAGTTCTATCTCGTCGTCTATCCAAAGTAATAATCCGTTGCTCATATTTTATATCCTTTTTCTTTTCGGGGTGCTAAAGTACAAAGAAAAATGGAATGAGGAACACGACTTTGTGTTAAAGAGAGTTAATGATGAAGATTCTTTGGTACTTTTTATGAAAACGTTTGTATTACCTTGTGACAAAACCTAAAAACATAGGTTATTTGAAACTTATTTGTATAACTAAACATAAGCATTATGATCAGACGCAATTACTTGAAAAGTTTGTCTGTTTAGCAATAATACGACCGGGAATCCGTTTTTTATGGTAAGGTAATTCATAAAAACGAACAATAAAATAAAGAAGAAAAACAAGAAACAATGCTCAAGATAGTAATGATTATGCTATGCGGAATAGGTACCGGCTATCTGCTCCGCAACAAGAAAATGAGTTTTATCGGCCGTATCATCACGGCGCTGATATGGGTACTCCTGTTCCTGCTCGGTATCGAGGTAGGTTCTAACCCTCGTATCATCAGCGGTCTTCAGACCCTGGGACTTGAGGCGATAGCCCTGACCTTTGGAGGCAGTCTGGGTAGTGCACTCTTTGCTTGGGCATTGTGGAAGTATGTTACAGCAAAGCAGGCTAAATCGTCGGCTCACGCTGAAACCGGGAAAGGAGGCAAGGTATGAAAGGCAGTTTGATTATCGTAAGCTTCTTTGTTCTGGGCATCATCGTAGGCTTGTATGATGTGATTCCGGCGGGTCTTCTGGATAGCGACGTGAGCTATTATGCACTCTGCTGCCTGATGTTCTGCGTAGGTATCAGCATCGGTTGCGATACCTCAGTGCTGAAGAGTTTCAAGAAGGTGAATCCCCGTCTGATGATGCTCCCTGTGATGACCATTCTGGGTACGCTGGCTGGTTGTGCCGCCGTATCTCTCATCTTGAGCCACCGCCAGCTTACCGATTGTCTGGCTATAGGTTCAGGATTCGGATATTACTCTCTTTCGAGTATCTTCATCACCGAATACAGGGGCGCCGAACTGGGAACCATCGCCCTTCTTGCCAACATCTTCCGCGAGATTCTCACCCTGTTGTGTGCTCCGCTGCTGGCAAAATACTTCGGCAAACTGGCACCTATCAGTGTAGGTGGAGCCACGACCATGGATACAACATTGCCTATCATCACCCGATATTCGGGCGAGAGTTTCATCATCGTTTCCATCTTCCATGGCTTCTGTGTCGACTTTTCTGTACCCTTCCTGGTTACCTTCTTCTGTTCTTTGTAGAAATAACTAAAAGCAGTTCTTAAGACCTAAATAAAAAAAGCCCCCGATGCGTTATGCACCGAGGGCTTTGCTATGTCGAATCAAAATTTAAAAAACATCTTTTTTTTTACCTTTAAAGAGTGCAGCTGGTAACTCCGAGCGTAGTAGCGATGGCTGTAAGGACGGAGATTGCAATCTGCAAAATCGTTTTCCAAGTATTTACTTTCATAATCTTTAGTTTAATGTTGAATGTTGAGTGTTGAATGTTGACTTTTTTAATGTTGAATGTTGAGTGTTGACTTGGTGGGGGATGCGCTGGCTTCCGCTAGGTGTTAGGGAGAGACGCACCCCCGTTAGGCGCTCCTGCGGGGCGGCCCTCAGGCGAGGGCTTTATTCAAGCCCATCGCCGCTATCCTGAGAGCCGCCTCCGCCGCCTTCTTGGGTTCCGCCACCGGTAGTACCCGAGCCGCCCTGGCTGGTGTCAGAGCCGCTGCCCTGAGTTGTGTCACCACCGCCTGTGGTGCCCTCCTCGTCGGTGCCGATATAGCCGCCGTACTCCTGAATCTTGCACTTCTTGCGCAGCTCAGTATTGCTCCAGCTCTTCGTGTTTCTCACA
>QSCI01000049.1:0-24682 GCA_003463005.1 Segatella copri
GCGAGGAGTTAAATACAAAATACTTGTTATTTTGCGCATTTAGATTAATTAACGCACAATTAATAAAAAATAAATTAATTTATTTACCTTTGCAAGGTAAATATAGTTAATAATAAAATGTAGTATGTTAAAAGATATAGTCAATAACACAAAATGGTCCGCTTCAAAGACGGCTTTAATGAGGCTGCTTATAGAGCATGGAGGACAAACTATTGCCGAACTTTCCAAAAGTTTAGGAGTCAGTATCCCATATACGACTAAGACACTGAACGAACTTATAGAAATCGGTCTGGTACAGGAAACAGGAAAAAGAGCCCACTATTCAAAGAGGGCTCCTAAAGAGTATGATTTAATTGCCACTTCGGGCTATTTTCTTGGAATAGATACAGGAAAAGATTACCTTACTTTAGGAATTTGTGATTTTTGTGGTAATATGGTAACTCAGCCAGAGAGAATAGACTTTGTATATGAAGATACCCCAGATTGCTTTGAAAGTCTCATAGCAATAATCAACACTTTCATAGAGAAAGAAGGTTTCAAAAAAGAAAATATACAGAATGCATGCATGAGCATTGGCGGCAGAGTTAACCCAGAAGTTGGTTGCGCATACAATTATTTCACTTGCATAGAAAAACCATTGGCTGATATGCTCTCTCAGAGCCTGAACATACCAGTATGCATTGACAACGACACTCGGTGCATGACCTACGGCGAATACCTCAGAGGCGTCTGTAAGGGTGTTAAAAATGTCATTTTTGTTAATGTGAGTTGGGGAATTGGTATTGGTATTATCATCAACGGCAAATTATATTTTGGCAAGTCGGGATTTTCTGGGGAAATTGGACATATGCATATATACAATAATGGCATAATTTGTCATTGTGGAAAAACTGGATGCGTGGAAACTGAGACTTCTGGTTCTGCACTACAACGCAAGATGAATCAGAAGATACAGAATGGTGGCATATCTGTCCTCTCTGACAAAGTATTGAATCAACACAAAAGTCTAACACTTCATGATATTCTCGAAGCCATCAAGAAAGAAGATGTGATGAGCATTGAGACGTTACAAATGATGGCAGTAGAATTGGGTACAACCCTTGCTGGCGTCATCAATATATTCAATCCTGAGATGTTGGTTATAGGAGGAGACCTATCGGTTACTGGTGACTACATAACACAACCAATATGTATGGGAATCAAGAAATTCTCTCTCAATATGGTGAACGAAGATTCCAAGATAGAAACATCTACTCTGAAAGACTGTGCAGGATTAATAGGTGCATGCTTAATGGCAAGAAGTAAAATGTTACAGGAGCAATATTAAGCGTTTATGGCAGCGTTAAAGTCATAATTATTTAGGGGCTCTGCCTTAGATTAACAGCTTTACTGTTGTAGTCTGCAAAGGATTTTGTGTAGTTCCGTACTTGCATTTTGAATGAAGTGTTGGAAAATATTTTTTCTATGCTGATAGCTTGCTCGTATGTACTGACCAGCTTGCAGGTCTTGTTGCATGTATCGGAGATAATTTGCAAAACGGAAGTATTGCTGATATTGCGAAGTTATAGTTTAGCCGTTGCAACATTTTCAATTATCAATCCCCTATTTTGTAGCAAGACTAATTGTACATATATATAGGTTGCTTGTCGTAGCTCATATACCCAAATAAAAAGCAAAGGCCCACCTTAGTACGCATCGTTGAGAGGCGTACTAAGGTGGGATTTGTTACTGCAAAAATATGTTTTAAAATCGTATTATACAAATATTTTCTAAGAAATCAGCTTATCTGGTAGAGAATATAACGCTAAAAGTTCTAAATTCCATAAAATTCCTCTTGTAAATCATTGGATATTTAGAAAAATGTCGTATCTTTGCCCTCGAATTGAGGCGTTCTTTGCATTTTGCAAAATTCAGAAACGAGCAGAAGTCCGCTCGTTTCCATATTGTTACCTATATAATATAGGCAAACGCCCAACATCTTGATATTCAACCAAAGCTCAATTTAGAGTGAGTTAGTTTTTTTAACATAAAGCCTATTTTGCCCAATCCAATACGATCGTCTTATCTTCATCAATCATAAAGTTCATACCAATTTTTTCCACGGTTTTGCCTCTTAGGGCAAAAGCATCAGCATAATGCTTGTTGTTGATTTGGTCAAGAGCCTCTTGTGCCGACTTATTAAATTTCAGTTCTATCACATAGATGGTATCCTTTGTTTCCATCGTAATGTCTGTTCTTATACCGAGACTTAAAATCTCTTTTATGAAATATAGGAGTAGAAAAAGAATACTGAAAAAAGAAAGTCACTGATTATTAGTTCAATACATGATTTTTAACAGTTTTTCCTTTTTCAGACCTTTTTTTTTATGCCATTACTTTATATAATATTTACTATCAAATCGAGTGCCCTCTTTTTCTATCTCCTTCCCAACCATAGAATAGAGCATCTTTCGAATCTCTTTCATATCTATATCAGGAATGCGCTCTGCTATATCAGATATTTTACTCAAAGGATGCACACGGAGATCTTCCATAATTAGTGCCTTAAGAACATGTGGTTCTATAGTCTTCAAACTAGTAACAATGTTAGATTTTGCATTTTTCAGCAAAGTTGTATTGATTTGGAAAAATGATCCTTTCTTGACGCCACCTTTCGTTATCAGATTGCTTTTGTCTAAGTTATCGATATAGCTTCTCAATCGTTCTTCTGCAGATAGCTGGAGGATTTTAGATAAATCAGTTGCGGCAATGCGTTTCTCTCTGGCTATGATACCGAAAGCTATTTTGTTCTTTTGGGAAAGCTGATAATTATGGTCAACATAATCCATCAGGCGAACAACTTCTTTATCCGTAATCTCTGCACTTTGATATACCGTGACAGTGTTGAATGTTGATTCTATCTCTGGTTGTTTCTTTGCTTCAACGGCATCCAACTCATAAATCAAGTCATAGCCAGAGCCCTCACCTTCCATCAATCCAAGTGCAGTCAGTATCTCAATCATATTCGGATTACGTCTGTGCTTAGTATGAAGGATGTTGTCTTTGGTTACACCCAAAGGGAGACCACCAGGATTGGAGATGCTGATATAACCTGGATATACCTTGATAGTGATGTCGTTAGAGATGGTTCTTGAACTATGAGCCAAACTGTTAACAAGCAACTCTCTGATTAAGTTCTCGTTATAATAGCGTACTGTCTTACGGAAGAGTCCATTAGGCATCTCATAGCTATAGGTCAACTCTACAGCCTTGTCCATAATATCTTCCAAAAGTTCTTTCGGATTACGTGTGTTGTCACGCCATTCCAATTTGTTGGTCTTGTTCTCCAAGTCATCATATACGATATATTGCACAGTGATAGGATAGCAAATACGGCTACGCTGTTTGGCTGTACCAATCCATAAGACACCAAGATTAGTCATCTTGTTACCGTCAAGAAGATGGTACTGTTCGCCAATTTCCATATCGTCGAGCTGCTTGATATGCTGCTTCACTCTATCAGATTGGCGTATATCATTAGCGAATTTAGAGAGATTCGTCTTATTCTCATCTTCCAATTCAAATCGTGTTGGCACAAGTTCCCATTGGAAAGCTCCTTTCTCTTCTCCTACACGTTGAATATCTTCACTACGCACAGGCTCGCATTTGTCTGCGACACGGATGTACATTTTGCCATCAGAAGTGGTGGCATATGAATGGAGTGAAGGGAATACTGTGATAGCAAAGTACTGGCTGCCAGTTTCGTCTGCACAAACGTCGCCTACAGCAAGACCTACGTTGAAACAGAGTCCACGCAATCTTGTAACAGCACTATTTGCCTCTTCTTGCGGTATAACCTGATTGGGAGCAGGCTTCTTGGTCTTGTCTTCTACGCCAATCATAATTTGTCCACCTTGTGCATTGGCTAAAGCCACACAAGTAGTGGAGAGCTCTTTGAATCCTTTCTCTCCTGTTCGAATCTTTTGCAGACTCTTGTATTCTATCTTTTGTTGCTCTGTATTCATGTTTACTTGTGTCTCCTAATTTTAATTAGTGTATCCAAATTTATTCCATGCTTTGGGGACGAGGTGCTTGGTACGGTATTTTCCAAATCGGCGTATCTCGATGGCACTCTGCTGAGCCGCAGGCAATTTGTAATGGGCGATTATTTTACCCAATCCAATACAATCGTCTTATCTTCATCAATCATAAAGTTCATACCAATCTTTTCCATGGTTTTGCCTCTTAGGGCAAAAGCATCAGCATAATGCTTGTTGTTGATTTGGTCAAGAGCCTCTTGTGACGACTTATTAAATTTCAGTTCTATCACATAGATGGTATCCTTTGTTTCCATCGTAATGTCTGTTCTTCCCCGGAAAGTATGCTGTTCCACCAATATACGGAAATTCGTAAGCAGGGCAAAGATGATATACATTGTCTGCTGATAATGCCCCTCATAATCGGTATTATCGCAATAAGGTACCGTCTCCCAGAACGTTTTCAATAGCTGAAGAGCACCATCCATGTTACCCTTATTGATAAGAGCCGACATCTTGGCCACGGTCGTATTGCACATTGCAGACTTTGCCGCCAAATAATGCGGCAACATACTGCGAAACAAACCTATCCTCACTTCTTTGTTAGGCAGAGCCAAGGTATAGAGTTCCGTTTCCGGATCATAATTCTTGATTGTGATATAACCACTCTGATAAAGTAAAGGCATGATAGTAGTCATCGTCTCAGTGGCTGCATCGAAATCATCCTTTGATGCATCCATCTGTTCACCCAGGTCAATCGGTGTAAAGTCATATTTCCGCATCATATTAAGGAGATAGGTAGGAGTGCCTGAGCCAAACCAATAGGAATCAACCTTTCGCTTTGAAAAGCAAGTGAGCAAACTGTATGGATTGAATATGTCAGAAGAAGGCCAAGCGAAATGATAGCCATCATAATTTTCCTTCAACTTTTCCAAAGTTTTATCATACGACAAGCCCAACACATCTGCCATCTGCTGAATATCTTCATGCATTTCTGTCACAAGTTCCTCCTTGGTAATGCCGCAAATGCCAGCATATTCTGTATCCATACTCACATTAGTAATATTATTGAGTTCACTGAATATACTAAGCTGCGAGAACTTGGTGATGCCTGTCAAGAAGACGAAACGCAGCATTCGGTCGCTATCCTTTAGGGGACTATAGAAATTGCGCATCACCTCTCTCAATATATCCAAGCTAGTATCCTCATGCACTACATCAAGCAAAGGAGCATCGTATTCATCGATGAGCACAACAACCTTCTGCCCAGTCTGTTCATATACCGTTTTTATTAAATTAAGCATACGGACATTCGGGTCAGGAGAATCATTGACGATGCCAAATTTTTCTTCATTTACATTTAATATATATAAGAGATAGCGCACCAATTGGTCTTTCTCCATGTGCTTTCCACCTGCCAAACTAAAATGAAGCACAGGATATTCCGTCCAATCTTTTTCTAGCTTTTCGATGGCAAGCCCCTTAAAGAGTTCCTTCTTTCCCTCGAAATAGCTCTGCATAGTAGAGACGAGGAGTGACTTTCCGAAACGACGTGGACGCGCCAAGAAGAAATACTTTCCACTCGTATGAGTCATACGATAGATGTACTCCGTCTTATCTACATAGAGAAAGTCCTCCTCTCGAATCTCAGAGAAGGTCTGCATGCCTATTGGATATAACTTCGTTGCCATATTATCAACAATTTACTATTTACGTTGGCAAAGATAAGCAAAAATCCCGAAACCGCCAAGCGATTTCGGGATTTATTATGTATTCAATTGTGCACCCAATACCTTAAAGGGAATTTGATCACTCTATCAACCTCTATCAAAGAGTTTCACACCCTCTTTCCATATTTACTCAGCTCCTTGATGATTTTCTCAAGTTACTTAATATTCAATAGAAACATCCAGTTTCTTCAAATCCTTATCAGCCGAACTGCTGCCGTAATAAACCTCATACTTTCCTGCCTTGGCACGGACGGTATTGGTTGCAGCATCGAAGAGTTCGAAGTTCTTGCTGTCCAGGGTGATGACGGCTTGAGCTGTTGCACCGGCTTTTACCTCCACTCTCTCGAAAGCCTTCAAGCTCTTCAATGGTCCTTCGGTATCGGCAGGATCCTTTACATATACCTGCACCACCTCGGTTCCATCTTTCTTGCCAACATTACTTACCGGTACCTTCAGCGTAATCTTCTCACCCTTCTTCAGGATAGAGTTGGAAAGTGTAGCATCGCCAATACGGAAAGAAGTGTAGCTTAAACCATAACCGAATGGGAAGAGCGCATCGTTCATATAACGATAGGTTCTGCCCTTCATGCTGTAATCCTTGAAATCAGGCAACTGCTCTGAATTCTTATAGAACGTAATAGGCAACTTGCCGGCAGGATTGTACTCTCCAAAGAGCACACGAGCCACTGCCTCACCACCTTCCTGACCAGGATACCAGGCCTGGAGAATGGCATCGCAACTCTCTGTCTCTGGAGTCAAGGCGATAGCCGAACCCGAACAGTTGACAAAGACAACCTTTTTGCCTGCCTCCTTCAAAGCCTTCAGGAAATTGCGCTGAACCTTAGGCAATTCGATGTTGGTGCGGTCACCGCCCTTGAAGCCAGAAATCTCGATAGGCATTTCCTCACCTTCCAACTGTGGAGAGATGCCACCTACGAAGACTACTGTCTCGCAATCCTTCAACTGCTTGAGCGAAGCCTGATAGTCGATAGGATTCTCATGACCGATATTGATTTTCATATCCGCATTATAGGTTGGCATTTCCGCATAGCGTATTTCTATCTGATACTCCTTGCCTTTCACGCCCTCAAACTCGATGCGGGATTCTGCTGTGCGCCAATCGCTCTTTTCTGATTTTTTCTCACCATTCAGATAAACCTCATAATGACCGCAGGCAGCCACATCAAGCAATACCTTGGCGTTCTGCTTAGGACGGAATACGGTTTCATACTTGGCAGAAAAGCCCGTCAACTTCACATTGGGTGCAAACGAATGCTGACCATAGGTAGTTACCTGCACAGGATTCTTTTCCTGGGTGATGGTAACAGGCTTACCTTTCATTTCACGATTGTTCCAGAAAGTGCCCTTAAAGCCTATCTTGCCATCCATGCTACACTGGTCGAAGTAAGAATCCAAAGTCTGGTCGTTCACCAGGTCGCACCCTTTAAAGGTGACGACCTGGTTTTTCTTCAAACGACTCTTGATACCATCCAGAATGGTAATTGTCTGTCGTGGAGTACCATTATAGTTTCCCCACATCATCGGTTCGTTATCCACATTTGGTCCGATGAAAGCAATCTTCTTTACCTTTTTATCGAGAGGTAATACCTCATTCTTGTTTTGGAGCAGCGTCATGGTCTGCAGAGCCATATCGAGCGAGAGCTGGCGATGCGCCTTACTGCAAAGCACAGATACAGGAATCTTCGACCATGATACTATCTTGTTGTCATCCATCTCACCCAAGTCGAAACGACCTTCGAGCAGACGAATCACATGCTTATCAACTTCTTCTTCAGTCAGGGCACCATACTTCACAGCCTCAGGCACCGATTTATATACATAATTAAATCCACATTCTACATCGGTTCCAGCCAATACACCCTTAGCTGCCGCATTTCTGGCATTGCTCGAAACCTTATGATTCTCCCAGAAATCAGTAACAGCACCACAGTCGGAAACTACCAGGTACTTGAATCCCCAATCATTCCTGAGAATCTGCTGCAAAAGGCGGGTATTGCCGCAGCATGGTTCATCATCCCAACGCTGATAGGCACACATCACCTCACGCACCTTGGCATCCTGCACCAGTGATTTGAAGGCAGGCATATAAGTTTCCCAAAGGTCGCGCGATGTAACATCGGTTATATTGTCTGTATGGCGAGCCCATTCTGGTCCGCTATGAATTGCATAGTGCTTGGCACAAGCCCAGAGTTTGCGGTATTTCGTATCTTCAGGTCCCTGCAATCCGCGCACCACGGCACATCCCATCCTACTGGTAAGATAAGGATCCTCGCCATAGGTTTCCTGTCCACGTCCCCAGCGAGGATCACGGAAGATATTCACGTTTGGAGTCCAGACAGAGAGGGCATGAAAACGGGTTACATCTCCTCCCTTCTGCTGCAGTTCATTCCATTTGGCACGCATCTCATCAGATGTTGCATCAAAGACTCTATACACCATTCTGTCGTTAAACGAAGCTGCCATTCCGATAGGTTCTGGAAAGACGGTTACATCTCCCATGTTTGCCACACCATGCAGTGCCTCGCTCCACCACTGGAATCTCTTGATTCCCAATCGTGGGATAGCCGGCGAATCATCCAGCATCAGAGAAGCTTTCTCTTCCAAAGTGAGACGACCACATAAATCTACCGCTCTCTCATGAGCCGAGAGGGCTGGATTCTGATAAGGCAACTGCTGCGCTGAGGCATTGCCGGAGGACATAGTTACCACAAACATCAAAGCTGCGTATATAACATTCTTGTTCATTGTAATTACTATTAAGCTATTAGTATATTAAATTGTTATTTGTGCTGCAAAGGTAAACAAAAAAGCAGAATACTACTTTATCACAAGTATCAAATACTTTATATGATGTAACACTTACATCTGTATCTTTACAGCCTTTCCGTCATATTCCACACTCTTGCTTGCCTGCATAGGCTGATCGCCCGCACCACTATTGGCATCCACCAGTACGATATGGAATCTGCGATGCTGGAGCATTCCCTTATAGCTGCCCTTACGTGGAGCGATGTTCAGGGTTCTGTCTGCTTCATTCCAAACAAACTGGATTTCCGAGAATTTACCCTTCTCGTAATTATAGTTGTCACCCTCGTCTTCATAGAGCGTAAATTTACCATCAGCACCAGGATAGACACGGATTTCCAGCTCATCCCAAGGCTTCTCTGAACTATACTGCACTTCAGGACCGAATGGCAGGATGGTACCTGCCTTGATGAATACAGGCATGATGTCGATAGGACAAAGGCGCTGGATATCCTGACCGCCCTCATACTGGGTATTGCTCCAGAAATCATACCATTTATTACCCTTTGGCAAGTAAACATTAACAGGCGCAGCTGCCTTCCTTACATCAGGATAGATGGTATGGCCCTTCTTCTCCTTATCCTTCCAGGTGTATAAAGGATCGGTTACCGGCTTCACCAGGATGTTGCGGCCGAAGAGATACTCATCGTTCAGACGGGAAGCCTTCTTGTCTGCCGCATAATCCATTACCAGGGCACGCATCATGCTTCCGCTATTCTGTACACAGTCGCCAGCCGTACTGTAGATATAAGGCAAAAGGCGATAGCGCAGCTTGATGGCCTTAATCATAGCATCATAAGCCCAGTCGCCCTGCTTTCCGAATTCATACAGTTCGCTTACCATCGGCGAAGAACAGTGGTTACGCATCAATGGCATGAAGGTACCCCACTGCATCCAGCGGGTCTGCAGTTCCTGAATGGCAGGGTTCTTTGGATTCTGTTCAAACTCCCAGTAGAAGAAACCACCCAGGTCGGTGTTCCAGAATGGGATACCGCAGAGCGAGAAGTTCAAGCCCGATGGAATCTGATTCTTCATCTCGTTCCAAGAAGCCAGCACATCACCGCTCCAGCAGAGGGTGCCATAATGCTGAATGCCGAGACTGCCACTTCGGGTCATCTGGAGCGAACGCTTTGTGTTGCCCTTCATCGCTCTCTGGTGCTCGTAGATGCTCTTGTTGTGCAACAATGGGAAGGCGTTCTTCACGCCCAACCATGAACCATCGAAGGTCTGATAGTTCTCATCGCCCGGCTTCTCAAAATGGTCAGGCTCCGTAGAATCCGTCCACCAGGCATCAAAACCCATCTGGTAGAGATGAGTAAGATACTTCCAGTAGAGGTTGCGAGCCTCGGATTGAAGACATCGTATGGCATCACGCCACTGTTTCTTGGCCACGTTTCAAAAGGAAGGAGGGCATTCATCTTCTTCAGTTCACGATACTGCTCTGTCCAAGGACCAAAACTTGCCCAGATGGAAATCATCAGATGGGCATCGTTCTTGTGAACATACTTCACCATCTCTTCCGGACTCTTCAGGCGGGGTTCTCCCTGTGCCTTCATCTGCTTCATATCGGTAGGAAGATACTTAGCATAGGCTGGGTCGCCCACTTTATTTATATAGTATGGGTTCTGGAACTTCATCGCATTCCAGTTGGAGTCGCATCCCCAATACTGCCAGTCCTGCACGATGGCATCAGTAGGAATCTTCAGTTCGCGATACTTATCCAATACGCCAGCCAGTTCATCACTGGTCTTATAGCGCTCACGGCATTGCCAGAAGCCCATCGCCCATTTCGGGAACATCGTAGCCTGTCCGGTGAGTTCTCGGATGCTGGCGATGACTCCATCCTGCGTACCATCCTTGTACATGAAATAGTAGTCGGCGCAGGTTCCCACTTCGCTGGTAAAGGAAGTGCGGGATGGCTGGTTGCTATTGTTCTTGGATGCTACGATATCATTGAAATAGGTTTTTCCTGCATTGTCCCAGTAAAGACCATAGCCCTTCTCACTGGTGAAATAAGGGATGGCGATATAGGTGTTATGATTCCAGAGTTCGATATTCTGTCGGCCACGCTGATTCATGTAAACATCGCGCAACTGTCCCAGACCATAGATTGCCTCGTCATCAGCAAGACGGAAGTCCTGCTCTATGCGGTACTTACCCTTGTTGGCTTCATCCTTGCGAGCTTCCAGACGGGTCTTCGTATCGGTAAGCAGCAGCTTTCCATCCTTCGAAAGGAAGCGGATTTCGCCAGTCTGCTGGTTCAGTTCAACGGAAATAAAACTAGAATTGATTTTTACAATATCTCCATGTTCCTGTATTTGAACGCCCTTCATCTGCTGAGGTTTCAAGATGACAGAATAGCTTTTCTTCTGAACAGGAGCACCAAGTCCGGCATCAGATTTCAAGATGCGGACGATGGATGGAGAATAGAATTCGATGGTTACATTCTGCTGAGCCACCTGACGGGTGATAGACTTGGCAGCCGAACCTTTCTGGGTGCCTGCCACCTTTACGCTCTTGGCGCTGAGTTCACTTGGAACACCAACGACAGCGATGCCCAAAAGGGCAATGAAAGATAAATTCTTTAGCATACTTCTGTTTATTTTATTAGAGGGTTTATGATTGGGACGCTTCTCGATTGTCAAATCATCATGAATTTATTGTTGTCTGAAATTCCATTTAGAATTATCGCTGTTGAAATCGAAGGGAGCCAAGCCTGGGGTACAGTCGCCGAGTGAAACCAATGCCAGTTTCTCTTCTGTGCCTGGCACAGCCTTCGGCATGATGCGATAAGTACCATCGGTGAGCTGTTCGATGCGCCAAAGCTGGGCATCTTCACCCGTAAACTCAGGTTTGGCAATGACATCATGCTGAGCGGTTGCGGTAAGATAGCGAGTAGTACCTTCTATGCAGATTTTATAATAAGGACCACCCAGATAACCACCCTTTCCGGCAGGCATGATACTCCACTTCTGATGAGGACGGAACATATAATCGTTCATTCTTACCTTCACCTCGCCCTTAGGCCATTCTGCCTCTACCTCCTTCAAGGTCTGAGGTTCGATATTCTTCAGAGGCTTGGTCGGCTTGATCCAGAAAGGTTCGATATCCCGCTGCATTCTCACGAAATCTACGGCAATCTCCAGGGCATAGCCTCTTCGTTCCGATTCTATCTCGTAGGTTCCCGCATGAAATTCATCACCAGCCACAGGCCAGTCGTTCTTCCACAACAAAGGACGGATAGCCAACACGCTTCGTCCTCCCTGTCTGAAATCAGACTCATAGTGGAACGACATTTTTTCTACACCCTCTTCCTCAATATAGCGTCCGAAGTGACCGGGACCCGTCTTCAGATTATTGGCTGCAATCACCATCTTTCCACCGCCCTGCAACATCTCTCTGCCCACATTATCTACGTATGGACCGGTTATCTTTCGCGAACGTCCCACCACGATATTGTAGGTAGAATTAGGACCATCGCAACAGGTTCCATGAGTGCCGAGAAGATAATACCAGCCGTTGCGGTAAATCAAATCAGTAGCTTCGCAGTCGATGGCGATATTGACGGGTTCGTTGCCTTCCATCCGCTTACCCGTCTTCGGATCAAGTTCTACCAGACGGATAAATCCGAAATAGGTACCATAACTGAGCCAGAGTCTGCCGGTAGTAGGGTCGAGCAACAAGCCCGCATCAATGGCATCACAGTCTTCATCATCCAATGAAGATGCCACCACCACCGGTTCAGTATATTTGAAATCAGGCGATTTCGGATCGAGCGTTTTGTTCCACATCGTCAGGACATCACCGCGATGACTGCCTCCCAATCCACCACCCGTAGCACTGTAGGCTACAAGATAACGGTCGCCAATCTTCAACACATCAGGAGCCGCTCCTCTTCCGGGACGAACAGCACCACCCTGCCAGGTCCAGCCATCCTCCGACCAGATTCCGCCTTCACCCGTTCCAAAGGTATAATACTTTCCATCACACAGGGCAATGGTAGAAGGGTCATGAATGAAAGGTTCGCCCACCTGGGCTTCTGCCTCGTAAGCAGAAGAAGACAACAAGGCAACCAAAGCAGCGGCATAAAGTTTCTGCTGAGCAGCAACCGTGCTAAAATATCTGAAAAATATATTGTTCTGTTTCATAACTTTCTTTATTGAACTTTCGCAAGTGGTTTAAGTACGGGCTGAAGGCCCAAAAGCTCCTAGCCCAGGGCATCGCCCTGGGTATAATAGCAATCAGCAAGGCGCCCTGTAAGGGCAAAAGCCTTATAAATTGCCCGGTATTTTAAAGCTTTTGCCCTTACAGGGCGACAGGTTTGCGTCCGTAATTACCCAGGGCGATGCCCTGGGCTAGGAGCTTCTGCCCTTTCAGGGCGTGTGGGGCAAAACTTGCGAAACTTGAATTTCTTTATTGATTGCACTACTTCACGTGAATAGACAGGTTTCTGACAGGCTTGCCCTGTCCGTCGATGAATCGGACACAGAAGTCACTCATGCCAGGACCATTGATGACCGCACCACGAAGGATATTTCTACCTTTCTTCAAGGTAAGTTTCTTCGAAACCACATCATCGCGAACCATTCTTCGGTCGCCTTCGAGCATCACCGCCTCCTCACCATTGAGCCACCACATGGAAGCACCATTCGAGCCAACAGACAAGCGGACGTCTTTCATCTCCTCAGGGCAATCGATAATGGTAACCGCCCAGAACAAGACACCATACTTGGGCTTCTTAAATGAAGTAGCGAAACGGAAAAGCTTCACATTAAACAGTTTACTGTCCAGCGCATGCCATTTCAGTTTTTCCTTGCCCACCTTCACGACGGCTCCATCCTTAGGAACTGTTTCCATCTGTTTAGGGAAATACTGCGTATGGAATATCTCCTTCAGATAAGAATCTGTAAAAACGACATTGCTCTTGACCGGCATAGAGATTGGCTCCAGGAGCAACCATCTCTGAATAAAGCCAGCCGCATTAGGCATGACAGCCTGCTTGCCGACTGGTCCGAAATAAGGATTGATGTCTGCAGGTAAATTCCTATTTTGGGCATCCGCAGAGGAATGCCCAAAAAGGAATACACATAAACAAAACAATCTTACTATTTTATTGAAAAAGTTGTTCATAGACTATTCTTTTTATTTTTGAGGTTCGATAATCTGATAACGACCACTCAGATGCATGAAGGCGAAGAGACGCAACAGTCCGTCGTAGTAGCCATCGAAGAAGCCTTCTTTGTCTGGCTCATGCTTGGCATTCCAGAAATGACTGACGAATTCCCTACCCTTCACATGATTGCTGACCAATGAAGCCGCAGCCGAAGTGGCAACAAAACCGATGGAATGGCGGAGTGCCTTAGGAGCCGTACCTGCCGGCAGAATATCTTCTACCATTGTGCCATCTACATTATACTGGTCCAGGAAAGAATCAATGCCCTTACTATACAGGAAGTTCTGCAGCGTATTGGCATATTTCTGCTGCCACTCCTTATCCTTGCAAGCCCAGGAATAATCGAGCGCTATGTTCATTGGCACTCGCCATGAGTCATAACGGAAAGCATCACCCAGCAACTGACCGGTCTTCATCAGACTGCCATCATAGTTGCAATAGTCCGGGTTCAAACCCGTCTTCTCATTGATACACTTATGCAGGAACTCACGGCTTTTCTCAGCACACTCCTTCCAGAACTGGGACCGTCCGTCGTTAGCCCATTTCGCCCAAACCTCGTAAAAGGCAGGGAGATGGTAAGAAGGGTCGGTAAACTTCCCGCCCCAATGATCGGGCGTAAAGGTGATGAGCTGATGTTCAAGATTGATGAGCGGAGCTGTGCGGTCCATTCCCGCCTTCTGCATGCTGCAATCCAGAATATGCTGCGCTTCCTTCAGATAGTTGATGCCTGTATCATTTCCCCATCGGTTGGATGCAAAGATGAGCGAAGTTACGAAATAGAGTTCACCATCCGATGCGGCTCCCTGCGCATTTCTCGTTCCATCAGTCTTGCAGCTCCATGCGAAATAGCCCTTATAAGGTCCTTCCTGATGCTGCATGTATTTCTTGCTCCATCGCCAGAGGCGGTCGAAGATGTCCTTCTTGTCAAACTGCACGGCAGCCATCATTCCATACGACATGCCTTCGGTTCTCACATCATTGTTCTTTATATCGCTGACATATCCCATGGAATCGCCCACCTCGAAATAGACCTTGTTCTTACCGTAGAATACATCATTGAACACTTCGTTCACCTTCCTGTCAATATCAGCCTGCTTATAGCCCATCTCGGCAAAGAGATTGCGATACTGGTGAGTTTCGAAAGCACCCTTTTCCCAAGGCAACGCATCGAAGCCCAGCCAGTCTACCTCAACATCGGCTCCACTCTGCAAGGATACATGGAGATCATGAACGCCCTGAGGAGCATGAAGCACCTGGCACGGATATTCTTCCAGCCAGCCGACTTCGGAATCTTCACCTTAGCGATGATATTACCCTTCTTGCCATCGGCTCTGACTACGAGCACACCGCCCTTTGAAGACTTGGCACGAACGGTGATTTCTTCCACCTTCTCGTTACCGAAATCCACCTTATTATATATAAGGGCAGTATTCGATTTAGAGAAGAGAGTCTTCCATCCGGCGAAACAGTTGTTCTTATCCAGATAATCAATACCAATACCCTTGCCTTGCAACGCAGAATAACGGTCAATCTGAATACGCGAACGAGCGTTCGTCAATCCCACACCTCTTAGCGTAGGTATCACCTTCTGTATCGTTCCGTCGGGATTGAAGTTCAGAGAGTCGATTCGCACCGAGCGGTTCTTGTCGAACTTAGGCGAATAATCATTATGATGATAGAAGAGATACCACTGTCCCTGATATTCTACGATGCTATGATGATTGGTCCAGCACTTCGTAGGCGACTCATCCATGATGATGCCCTTGAATGTAAAAGGTCCCATCGGATGGTCAGCCATGGCATAAGCCAGCGTTTCGGTTCCATCCTTTTCACGTACCCAAGGGAAGGTGAAATAATATTTGCCGTTACGCTCGAAGGCAAATGGTCCTTCCTTGAATCCCTCAGGCAATCCCTCTACCAGTTTGGGTTCCGAGGCAAGTTCCGTCATGTTTGGTTTCAGCTTAGCCATGTGCAAACCAGCTCCCGCCCAGTAGATATAAGCCTGTCCGTCCTTATCTATCAGCACACAAGGGTCTATGCCGTGCACACCCTCTATGGGTTTCCACATCGGCATAAACGGTCCTACGGGCTGGTCAGCAACCGCCACACCTATTCCGAATCCCTTCTCCTCCCCTTTCGGAGCGGCAGGGAAATAGAAATAATATTTCCCATCTTTCTCCACACAGTCAGGAGCCCACATCGTATAACTGCCGTCCTGTACCCAAGGTACTTTGTCCTGCGAAACGATGACTCCATGATCCTGCCATTCTGTAAGATTGGCAGAAGAGAAAACGTGATAATCTGCCATGCAGAACCATTCCTTCAGTTTCTCGATAGGACTCGGAATGTCATGAGAAGGATAAAGATACATCTTCCCATTGAACACGCGAGCCGTAGGATCAGCAGAATACTGTCCGCTGATAATCGGGTTCTGAGCCGAAGCTCCTGTCGATAACGCCAGCATCAAGGCACACATCCATGTTTTCATACATAAATTCCTTTAAAGAAGAAAAAAAGGGAGTGCTTTTTTTCAAAACACCCCCTAATTGTCAAACAATCTATAGTTCTTTAAACTAAAAACACTATATTAACAAAACAACTTCATGATTACCAACCAGGATTCTGCTTCAGGTTAGGGTTCTTATCCAACACGGTCTGTGGATAAGGGAAGAACTCATGCTTGCCCTCCTTGAAACCTACCTTGAAATTAGTCTCAGGAGTGTTGGTCGTATAGAAACGGCTGTTTGCTTCTGATCCATGCTCCCAAGTTACATCCTGGTCGTCTGCCTTTGGAGCTCTGAAAACCTTATCAAACAAATGTGGCACGACTGTACCAGCCTTAGTCAAACGCTCTTTGGCCTTTGTATCATTCCATCGCATGATATCGAACCAACGACAGCCTTCAAGCCAAAGTTCATATGACTTTTCTTTCTTCAACACATCCATATCAACAGTTTCACTGACTGTCTTTGAACCGGCGCGCTCCTGAATCTTATTGATATATATCTTAGCTTCATCCAGATCGCCTGTCTGAATACAAGCCTCTGCATAATTGAGCAAAACCTCAGCGTAACGCATGACAAGATAATTATTCAAGCGAATGTTATCACCATATTTCTTACCTTGAGTATCAGGAGCTCTCATTATTTGCTTGAACGCCAACCAGGTAGAGTTGCCGTAGAGTCCCTGAACAGGGTCATTGATGCCAATCTTGTCACTGGTTTTCTTCTGCTCGTCAGTCATATTATCGATTTCTTTCTTGCCGTAAGGCATATGATAAACCGCATCATCAATATGCTTTAAAGTAGCATTCAAGCGATAAGAGTGATCACCATCATTTTTATAGAACTCGTCACCAAACCACTGAGGCACGCCAAGGCCACCCCAGCCATCAACGCCGCCACAATAAACCTTGTTAGGAGAAACCACAAAGTGATCAGCACGCCAATCCCAATAGTTGGTCTCCATCCAGCTAGAACGCTGAATCATACCACCCCAATTGGACTTACCTGTATTATACTCGAAGTTGATTTCAAATACCTTCTCCTCGTTGGCATCACCCTCGATATGGAAGTTGTCGGCATATTTCTCACCAGGAACAAGATCATACTTCTCCGAGTCTATAACCTTTTTAAGGGCAATTTTAGCCTTGTCATACTGCTTGGCGAAAAGGTAAGCCTTTCCGGCAAGAGCCCATGCAAAGCCCTTGGTTACCTTCACTGCTCCATCCTTGTCATCCTTACTTTTACGCTCATCCAAATCGTTGGCAGCATTCTCACATTCCTGCGCAATCCACTCTATCAACTGTTGGTGATTCATAGGATGCTCAGGATCCTTATCACAATTAAAAGGCTGTGCAGTAGGATCCAGAGCTTTAGTTACCAATGGTGGAGTACCCCAGAGATTAGCCAACAGGAAATAATCATAAGCACGAAGCACACGAGCCTCTGCGGCACAACGTTTCTGCACAGCGGTAGTACCCTTGGCAAAGTGATCGAGTACAAGGTTACAGGTATATACAGAGTGATAGAGGCCTGTGTACATATGCTTTGGCACTTCAGCCTCAGCATCATAATAGAACTGATTGAGCATGATACCAAACGTATTATCACCAGAGTTGGCACCTGCTGCCAACACATCGTCTCCACACTCATTGAGTATCAGTTTCAATGGAGTATAAATACTTGGGCCACCACCATCGTGGTTACGTCCCACCACATTACACATAAAGCCTTCGTATGCAGCAACGAGGGCTGCCTCTGCATCAGCATCGGTCTTATAGAAGTTCTCGGTATATATTACACCCTTCTGCTCTATGTCAAGCTGATCCTCACAAGATGTCGTGAGCGTCATTGTTCCTGTGGCAGCAAGAGCCAATATTGTTGAAAATAATATTTTCTTCATTGTTTTTGAATATTAAAGGTTAGAATGTTACATTGATACCAAATACCACCTTCTTGGAAGTTGGATAAGTACCATTATCAAAACCACGAGATGCGCCACTATTCATAGAAGCGGTCTCCGGATCAGCACCAGGATACTTGGTGATGGTGAAGAAATCATCCAGTGAGCAATATACACGAAGATTGCTGATACCTGCCACGCTAGAGATAGCCTTTGGCAATGTATAGCCCAACTGAATCTGCTTGATCTTGAAATATGAGCCACTGAACACAGCTGCATCAGAACTGAAGAACTTCCAGTCTGTAGCAACCTTTTTCATATCAGGATATTTAGCATTGGTGCGGTCTGCTCTCCAAGAATCCTTCCAGTAGGTATCAATTCCATTGATCAACGGACGGTCAGCAGAAACCATCAAGTTGTAAATCTTGTTGCCTGCAGAGCCTGTTCCAAATACGGTGAGGTCAAAGCCCTTATATTCTGCATTAAGAGTAATACCATAAGTAAACTTAGGAATACCTGAGCCCAAATCCTGCTTATCTTCATCGGTTGGAGCTGAAGTTGTTTCGCCATTCTTATTATAATAGAGAGCGCTACCATCTTCGGCTACACCTGCATACTTGTAACCACGGAAATACCATACCTGATGGCCAGCCTCGAATGTAGGCTTAAGCTGGTTATTGAATCCATCGATACCTATTTCGGTCAAACGGCTTACAAGGTTAGAAACCTCCTTCACCTCATTCTTCAGAGTTGAACCATTTACGGTCACACTATACTTAAAGTCCTTGATGTGATCTCTCCAACCCAACTCGAAATCAAGACCAGAGTTAAGTACCTTACCTGTATTAACAACTCTCTTGTTTACACCAATCTCTGGAATAGGAGTGATTTCAATCAAGAGGTCCTTGGTTGTCTTACGATACCAGTCTAAGCCCAAAGTCAAACGGTCGTTAAGGAATCGCGCATCAAGTCCAAGGTCAACCTGCTCTGAAGTTTCCCACTTCAAGTCTGGGTTAGCAAGTCCAGAAGGCTTAGAACCTAAAGTCAGCTTACCATCTCCGATAGAAGGATTATACTGATAGAAACTCTGATTAAGAGCTATGGTAGAAGCATAACGATAATCGCTCAAGATATTGACGTTACCATTCTGACCCCAAGAACCACGAAGTTTCAAGAAAGAAATGGCATCACGGCTTATATTGTCCTTGAAGAACTTCTCATTGCTGATAGCCCATCCTGCTGAAACTGATGGGAAATTACCCCAACGTGCCTTCTTTGAAAGTTTTGATGTATCGAAAGCATCACGACGGAAGTTAACCTGCATGAAGTAACGGTTGTCATAGCTGTAAGATACACGGCCAAAGTAAGATAACTCTGTGGCATCTGAAGGAGCGTTACCTACATTCTTGGTTGCATCAGCCAACAAGTAGTTGATGTAATGGAAGTTTGGCTCATAAGATGTGAGTATGTTACCTCCTGTAGAACTGATGGAACTGTTATCCCAATGATTCTTGGTAAACGACATACCTGCCATGGCACCAATAGTGTGCTTGCCGATTGTTGTCAAATAGTTGGCAAAGTTCTCCCACTGATAGTACAAACCATTATTGGTATTCGCTTCAATGGTATAGTTTTCACTATGTGCCATAGATGTTAACCAATATGGAGTCTCGTAGTTATGATAGTTACTCTGAGTGATACGATAACCTAAGCGAGAAGTAAATGTAAAGCCCTTGAATGGCTTGATATTGGCAGCAACGGTACCACGTACATTGATACCAGAATTCCATGTGTCATGACGGTCGCGCTGATAGAGAGGGTTACCAGTAGCATCTTCTACATATTTAGAAGTACCATAGTAGTCATTGTTATGGCTTGGATCTCTTGGAACTGGGCCACCGGCTTCTACCTTTGCCTTCATGCCAGGAGCCAAATCCTCCACATTACTGATATAAGCTGGAGTCAAAGGATCGATAGAAACCACAGAGTTCAGCAATGAACCATAACCCTTGGTCACACCTTTGGTCTTCCACTTTTCAAAAGATGTATTAGTAGTCACGTTCAACCACTTATAGATATCATAGTCGGCATTGATCTGACCAGTGAAACGCTTATAAGTATCCTTGCTACCTTTAACGATACCATCATTGTTCAGGATATTCAAGCTGGCGAGGAAACGTCCCTTACCGTTACTTGCCTGCAAGGTGAGACTATGCTGGTGAGCCAGACTGTTCTCAAACACCTCGTCATACCAGTTGGTGTTCTGACCATTATAGTTGTTCTTCTTCAGAAGATCATCGTTCAAGTCGCCCAAATACTTGTGATACTCTATATACTCAGGAGCATCAAAGATATCAGCCCTCTTTCCCAACGACTGGATGGTGAACTTGCTGCTGTAAGAAATCTGAGCCTTACCGCCATTGGCAGCACCCGTCTTGGTAGTAATGATAACAACACCATTACCCGCCTGCGCACCATAGATGGCAGCAGAAGCGGCATCCTTCAATACCTCCATGCTTTCAATCATAGATGGATCCAGGTACTGGATGTTATCCACCTTCAGACCATCGACAATGAGCAACGGACCGATATTACCACTATTAGAAGAATAACCACGGATACGGATATCGGCAGCCTCACCCGGACCACCCGAGTTGATAATCTGCACACCGGCAGCCTTACCCTGGAGGGCAGCACCGGCATCGGTTGCTGACAAACCCTTGATGTCATCGCTCTTGATAGATGCAACTGCACCAGTCAGGTCGCTCTTCTTCTGAACGCCATAACCGATGACAACGACATCATTAAGAACTTTAGAATCATCCTTCAAGGTAATGGAAAGGGTTTTACCAGCCTCAGCTTTCACGGTCTTAGGCTCCATACCCACATAGGTAATTGTCAATGTTGCATCAGGTGCAGCATCAATGCTAAACTTACCATCCAAGTCGGTAATAACACCCAGCTTGCTACCATCTACTTTAACAGTAGCACCAATCACAGGTTCTCCACTTGGATCAGTCACTATACCTTTTACTATGCTCTGAGCCGAAACTCCCAAAGGAAGCAAACAGAGCAGGAATAGCAAAACAAACGGCTTTTCAATCATTTTTAAATTCTTCATCTTAAAAATAGATTAATAGTTTTACTTTACTAGTCAGTTGTTTAATATTACATTATTATATATACATCCTAAATTCTCTAAAATTTCATTAAGGATGCTGAAACACGTCGCAAAAATAGATAAAAACATAAAACGCATTTTATCTCAAGTAACAAATACTTTATCACATATAAACATCTACCCCAAAAGAAACAAAATGAAACATATTCTGAGACCTGAGAAAAAAGAATCACCTTATTATATAACAAAGGGAAAAGTTATTGATATATGAGACAAAGCACGTATGGAAATCTTTTCATAACTTTGCAAACTGAACAGAAGATGAAAATCAATCTAATAATTTAATTAAATATAAACTATGAATAGATTATCAATCTTAGCATCGATGCTCGCGATGGCGTGCCTACCTATGATGGCACAGAAAACGGGCAGTAAGGTTCAGGAAAAGCCTGATCCTAATTTTCAGATTTATCTCTGCTTCGGACAGTCGAACATGGAAGGAAATGCGGCTATCGAAGACATAGACCGAACGGGCGTGAACCCGAGATTCCAGGCTATGTATGCCGTGGATGATAAAAAGGCGGGATGGAAGAAGGGACAATGGCACACCGCCGTGCCGCCACAGGCAAGACCCTCTACAGGACTGACTCCTGTTGACTATTTCGGAAGAAAGATGGTGGATAACCTGCCAGACAGCATCAAGGTGGGAACCATCACCGTGGCCGTGGGCGGAGCCAGCATCGACCTCTTCGATAAGCGTACCTATAAGGCTTATCTCAAGAAACAACCCGACTGGATGAAGAACTTTGCATCCCAGTACAACGGAAATCCATACGCCCGACTGATAGAACTGGCAAAAATAGCCAAGAAGCAGGGTGTTATCAAGGGCATCCTCCTGCATCAGGGCGAAACCAACAACGGCGATGTCAACTGGCCTAACCGAGTAAAGACTGTTTATAACGACATCTTGAAGGATTTGAATCTGAAGGCAGAAGACGTACCTCTGCTCGTAGGCGAAACCGTACAGAAGGATATGGGCGGAAAATGCTGGGCACATATCGCCATCGTTGATGATATTGCCAAGACCATTCCTACAGCCCACGTCATTTCTTCAAAGGGCTGTCCGCAGCGTGGCGACGGTCTCCACTTCATCGCAGAAAGCTACCGCACCATGGGCAAGCGCTATGCAAACATGATGCTCGCCCTGCAGGGAATCATTCCAGACAGCAACTATCCGCGTGTAGATAAGGACCGCAGAGCTTATGTAAAGCTCCATGCTCCTGAGGCAAAGAAAGTAATCTTCGACATCTGCGGCAAGCAATATGAGATGAAAAAGGATTTGGATGGCGACTGGTACGGCGTGAGCGATCCGCTGGTAGTAGGATTCCACTACTATTTTCTGAATGTAGATGGCGTGCAGGTTGTTGACCCTGCCAGCGAAACCTACTTCGGCTGCTGCCGTGAAGCAGGCGGTCTGGAAGTTCCAGAAGGAGCAGAAGGCAACTACTATCGTCCTCAGCAGGGCGTAGCCACGGTCAGGTTCGCTCAGTATCTTACTATGCAGGCTCTCAGAAGCAGTTCCGCCGCGCCATGGTTTACACCCCTGCCGAATATGAAACCAACACCACCAAGCGCTATCCTGTGCTCTATCTGCAGCATGGCATGGGCGAAGACGAGACGGGCTGGAGCAAGCAGGGAATGATGCAGCACATCATGGACAACCTGATAGCAGAAGGCAAGGCTGAGCCTATGATTGTTGTCATGGAGAGTGGCGATGTAAAGAAGCCTTTCGTTGCCCGTCCAGGCAAGAATGTAGATGAAGAGCGCAGCCACTATGGAGCTTCTTTCTATGATGTGATTATCAAGGATCTGATTCCGATGGTTGACAAGACATTCCGCACTTATACCGACCGCGAGCATCGTGCGATGGCTGGATTGTCATGGGGCGGTTGCCAGACATTCAACACGGTATTGCCTCACATGGATAAATTCTCTGCCCTTGGAACCTTTAGCGGTGCACTCTTTGGCGTGGATGTAAAGACCTGTTTCAATGGAGTTTTTGCCGATGCAGAGAAATACAACAAGAACATTCATTATATGTTTATGGGTTGCGGTTCGGAAGAGAACTTCGGTACCGAGAAGATGGCACAGCAGTTGAAGGAACTGGGCATCAAGCTCGATGTTTACGTATCACCAGGCACTCATCATGAGTGGCTCACCTGGCGCCGCTGCTTCAAGGAATTTGTTCCTCACCTCTTTAAATGGTAAACAAACTATCAGACATAATAAATCCAGAACCGCTTGGAAGAGCGATTCTGGGATTTATTTATATACTTCTTGTCATTGAATTCCCGCACTGAAATTACGTCACGACGTATCTTTTACTACGTCCGGACGTAACTTTTGCTGCGTCCGGACGTAACTTTTGCTGCGTCGGGACGTAGCAAATCCCTCAAAAACACCGTTATTTTGCTGATTTTATGCCAAAAGTGGTAATAGGTGGCAATAAGGTGGCAATAAAAACACCCCTTATTGTCACACGTTATCACCTAATAATCAAAGAGTTAAGTATAAGTGTGGCAAATGTGGCATTAAATTAGAAAAAAAATACACATGTAATACTACAGGATACTGATATAGCTCAGTCAGCTAACTCAAGTAGTTCAATCAGCTAACTCAAGTAGTTCAATCAGCTAACTCAAGTAGTTCAGTAAGCTAACCCAAGTAGTTCAATCAGCTAACTCAAGTGACTCAATCAGCTGACGCAGATATCTCGACAAGCCGAAGGATACGTCTCCGTTAGCCTACGGAGTCGTATCCGTAACCCAACGGAATCATATCCGTAACCCCACGCAGCCATATCTGTAGGCAAACGGAAGCACATCATGGCAAACTATCAGACATAATAAATCAGAACCGCATGGAAGAGCGATTCTGGGATTTATTATACCATTTGTTTATTATTTATATTATATAGATTAATTCGTTACTGAAGTTTCGCATGTAAGCCCCATACGCCCTGAACCAACGGTCACCGGCCGAAGGGAATTGAAAATCGCTGGCCGAAGGGTAAAGCAAAGGTAAAGGGCGTGTGGGTAATTTCAACCGTACAGGTCGAAAAGTTTTAGAAAAAGTTATCAGATAGTATTGGGATAGCAAAATCTTTACTTTTTTACCTTTTTACTTTTTTACCTTTAAAAATCCCAGAAATCTCTTGCAGATATGAAAATAAAACCGTAACTTTGCGGCATGGATTTTTAATACAGATGATTATGAAACAGGTAGAAGAAAGATATATCAGCTTGCTGACCGACTTCGGTTTCAAGCGAATTTTTGGAACAGCAATGAACAAGGATTTGCTCATTTGCTTCCTCAACAGCTTGTTTAATGGCAGACAGGTTGTGAAGGACGT
>QSCI01000005.1:0-102521 GCA_003463005.1 Segatella copri
TTCCCCCAAAAGGAGTGAGTTTCTCAGATTTTATTTGTACTTTTGCCATGTCATTCAGAATTTTGTTTGTTTTTATTTTGCAACACTAAGATAAGTGAAATTTCTGACATGGCAAAATCCTGAGCAACTTTTTGTTGCTCAGGTGCTTATAAAAAATATTAAATTATAGTGTTGCGGAAATTAGAATATATAGGAGTCGGAAACCACCTGCTTCTTTCTGTCGAAGATGGTCATGTGAGGAAGAGGCTGCACATTGATATCCCAGACGTATGGGATAAGACCTGCCTCATCATTTCGGCAGTCACAGCACCATACCATGCCATCATACTCTCATTATGCTTCTCCTGATTACCACCGAAGAGAGAGGCATCCTTACGGTTGGCACCATATTCACCGATGACTACCGGATAGCCCAGATCTACAAACTTCTGTTTCATCTTCATCACCTGATTGGTGATATGCTGGTAGGCATCCACGTTCTTATTATTATACCAGATGGTGTTTACGGTTCGCCCCTGGTCATCGGCAGGCGCATGTCCTTTCCAATAAAGAGCCACCTTGCCCCAATCGGCATCTTTGTCCATCAAGGTAAATATATAAGGATCGTAGAAATGAACTTCTGCCATCAGACGGTTCTTCGCATTATCTTTCAGACGGGTGATGTCGTAAGAATCCTTTGCAGCCAAATCAATCTCGGTCTTTGGAGTCTGTACGATGAGCACACGGCTGGCATTATTACCACCGGTAGCACGGACGGCATCGATAAACACCTGTTCGTATGCCAGGAGACGGTCGGCAAACTCCTTACTATCAGGAGCCAGCATGTCGCCTTGAACCTGCGGACTGGCGCCTCCCACTCCCGGTTCGTTGAGGGCAGCAAAGAGAACCCGCTGGTCATACGTCTTGAATTCCTTTGCTATATTCGTCCACAGCTTGCGGAACATCTCCTTATGCTCTGCCACATTCGCCCCACTGGTAAAGGCATCATGCTCCATCCATCCGCCATCCCAGTGTTCGTTGATGATGACACAGAGACCGGCATTGAGACCATAGTTTACAATTTCCTTGATTCGTTTCATCCAGACAGGATCTATGGTCATATTCTCCTTATCCGTAAGATGTCCAGCCACCCAGGATATAGGGATGCGAAGACTGTTGAACCCCTGCTGTTTCAAACTCCGGATATAGCTCTCAGTAGTCTTATCATTCTGCCATGAAGTTTCCGACTTCAGTCCAGCCTGATTGGTAAAGACATCATTCCAGTCGCACGCCTCCATCGTATTACCCAGGTTGACTCCTGGAGCCATATAGTGAGCCAGTTCGGTAGCCGTGAGTTTCATTTTCGAGATACGACCATCCACTGGTTTAACCTGTGCGCCAGCCCAAGCGAAATGAGCGGCAGCCAATATAATCATAACTATCTTTTTCATATATCAATCTAACGTATTATCGGGTTTTGAAGTTATCATGTTGCAAAGATATCGAAAAAACTGTAGCGTGAATGTATACTTTTGATAAAAGGATAGGTATATTATGTTAGGATGTACGATATTTGCACAAAAAAGGACGCACATCAGAGAAAAATTCCCCTGATATGCGCCCACACCTACTTTATATCAAACCTAAAGACTTAATATCTCGTTTTTTATTTAGCAGGCCACTTTGCTGCTGCAACTCCGGCTGTAATACTCTCAAGCATATTAGTATTACTAACACTTGCACCAGCACGGTTGAAGATAGTCATACTAGGATAATTACTATTTGTATCCCAAGCCATTGGAACACAACCATTATTGATAGCACTAGTTACAACAGCCTTGTAATAGTCCTTAACTGATGCATCATGAACAGCATCCTTACCGATGGCCAAACGCTGGTTGGCACCAAACTCACCAATCAATACAGGATAGCCCTTGTCGAAGAAGTTGGTCTTCATCTTCTTCATCTGAGCCTCAACATAATCCTCGTTGTATTTAGCATCAGCTGTGCGACCAGCCTCAGAACCATTGGTGTTGTTCTTGCCCCAATAGAGATAGTACTTACCCCAATCCTTGTCTTCACTCAAATCAGTAAACTGATATGGATCGTAGAAGTGAACCTCTACCATCAGTCGGTCGGTAGCTGAATCATGGATCTTAGACATGTAGTTGTTGGCTACGAATTTATCGATATCGGTATTAGGACCCTGAACTATCAGAACTCGCTTGGCATTGTTGCCACCTGTAGCACGCACTGCCTCAATGAAGGTCTGCTCATACTCAGCAATACGGTTACTCATATCAGCCACACCAATGATATCACCTTCACCTGCTCCTACACCTGGCTCATTCATGCCGGCAAAGAGAAGATGCTCATCATATGTCTTGAAATTATCGGCAATCTGAGTCCATATTTTAGTGAGCTGAGCCTTGGTAGTCTTGATGTCTGCATTGGCTGTCATACCATTGTGCTCTATCCATCCACCATCCCAATGCTGGTTGATGATAACATAGAGGCCATCCTTGATACAGTAATCAACCACCTCTTTTACTCGCTTCATCCAAGCAGGGTCGATAGTGCATTTTTCAGCATCAGTAATATGTCCCATCACCCAAGAACAAGGAATACGGACACTCTTGAAACCGGCAGCCTTCACTGCATCAATCAAAGCCTGAGTGGTCTTGACATTCTGCCAGACTGTCTCTGTTTCAATACCAGCATTCTTCCAGAGATTCTTGCTGTCGCCACCTTCCAGGGTGTTACCGAGGTTCCAACCTGGATACATCAACTGAGCCACCTCCATGGCAGTCTTGTTCATATCAGCAGGTGGTACATCAGGAGTAACAACAGCCCCCTTCTTGGCACGAGTAATCGTAACATCCTTACGGCTATAGCCCTGAATGATACGGACGGTAGCAGTAGTTACTTCATCTTCCTGAGAAGCGGCTACGGTTACATCGAAATTGTATGTGCCGGCAGCCTGATCCTTATAAGCAACAGAGCACCAGTCGGCACCTTCTATCACGGAAGCTGTAGGCTGAGCATCTGCCTGAACATTGATGGTCTGCACTCCGCCAGTACCGTCAAATGAAAGCTCTGGGTTGAGAACCTTGAAGCTAGGCTCATCATAATCATCGTCTTCGTAAGAGCAAGCCGAGAAAGCCAATCCGCAGACTATGCCCAAGAGCAACAAATATAGATATTTGAATTTCTTCATTTTCTTTTCATTTTAGAGAGAACCCGATATGTTCTGAAAACTATCGGATTCTCTGTATTATTATTTATCAACCATTACCATTGTGGGACAGCGAAAAGACTGTGAACTGTAAACTTAGCGCGCATAGACTTATTAAAGCCCAGCTCTCGCATCAAATCACCATCCTTGACGCCAAATGCACAATTATCCTTTGTAGCAGCATAGCAATTAAACAATTCCAAACGATACTTAGGATTTTCATTGGCGTCAACCACCTTAGACTTATCGTAAGAAACAGCCTTACCGTCAAGATAGAACTCATCCAAAGTACTGTGTGTGCCTGGGAAGAAACCATAAAGGTCAGCAATCTCAACGAATGTCATGATAGTACCACCTTCAAAGCCCGAACCTTCATAAGTCATATCGAACTGATTGTTCTCGAGAGAGTATTGTCCCTTGTCACTCTTAACAACTTTCAAAGTAGAACCATCGTTATATCCAAACAACTGAGCTTCACCTTCACCCCAGCCACGAACGGCATTGAATGTAGGAGTGTAGACACCAGTACCATCACTTGTGTTGGAAACAACGGTAAAGGTTACCTCGAAAGTATGGTTGAAGGCAAGAGCAGGTTCACCAGCATCACCAGGGCCTCCACTAGCTCGGAATGGGGAATTCTGAGCAGTACCAGAACCCCAGATATTGAACAACTCTATACGATAGTTGCCGTTATCTTCGATATCACCATAATGGAACTTATTGGCATCAAACTTCAAATCCTGTCCATCAGCCTTGATAACATCAATGCGAACCAATGCCTTAGGATATTTTGCAGCAAAGCCTTCCAAATCGAGGACGTAAACCTTACCATTGGTGCGGGCTTCTGTTGTTTCAAGTTTAACAGTATATTGACCAACAGCCTTTGAACCACCAGAAACGACTGTTGTTGCGCCATCCCAGTTGCCACCATCACCCCAAGCAGTCAACTTGGCAACATAGCCATTCTTGACATCAGAGGTTACATAGTTATAAATCATCAACTGACCATCACTAGAACGGATTACACCCAACTGAAGTGCCTCGTCAGAAAGAGACATCACCTTGATCTTGGTTTCATCAGTACGGGTGATACCACCGATATACTCAACTGCATTCAGAGGGTCAATGGTCATTGTGATTGTCTTATTCTTCTCATCAACGGTAAATGTACCTTCAGAATCCTTATAAGAACCATCAGCTGAACCTGATGAACCTTTACCTTATCATTGCCATCTTCATCCTTATAGAATGTCATTGTACCATTACAATGGCTAGGATCAGTGATTGCCCAAGACTTAATACTTGCATAATCTGCATCCCAACCGGTAGTTTCACCTACAACAGGCTGATTATTGGTATAAGAAGCCCAACTTGCATCCTTGCCATAGAAGAATACAGGACCAACAAACTTATAATGAGATTCATCTGGTTTCAAGTCAAACTCCCAAGTATTATACAACTTCTCCTTGTCAAACTTCACATTCTTTGCTACAGAAACCGGACGGATAGCCAATGCCTGATAAACAGGAGTGGAAGTGCGACGTGCTACATTCTGGTCGAAGCTATATGCCATGGCAAATCGGTTGTCGGTGGCATTGATAGAACCAGAGAGATAGTAACCGTTCAAGCCCTCACCGGAAACATTGCCCTGAGTACGGGTACCTGCTGCAGGAAGGAAGATAGAATTACCATTAGGACCGGTAAACTTATAACCGGCTACATGATTCTCGGTATCCTCTACCCATTCTTTCTTACACTCTGTGAAAAGTTCCTCAAACTCATCGATGGTAGGCATGGTAACCCATGAACCATATACCTTGTTGGCAACATCGCGGTCGGTCTTATAAATATCTGCAGAAGCATAATCTTCCAGATTGATAGATGTCTGGAAACCGGTCATATCACCAAATCCGAAGAGACCACCCAGCTGCTTCTCATCAGTAGCACCTACATTATACTTGGCCCACTTGGTAGAAAGGCCCAGGTCAACGAGGTCAGTATCAGGATTGAAATCAGCTGGAGCAGTTGTAAAGGTACGGTCTTCACCATATACAGTACCATTTCCGAGGTCGAGATAGGCAGTATAGTGGTAAGTTGTATTAGGCAACAGACCCTCTGCCTTGATTTCGTAATTGTCGTTGATGCCGGCAGCCACGATGCGAACACCGGCACGCACCTTCTCAGAACCCTCGGCACCAGAGATTACGATACCGCTGGTAGCTCCTGAGGAGCCTTTTCTAACTTACCGGTCAGGATAACAGAGTTGGCTGTCAAATCCTTCGGCTCGCCGGTGATAGCCTTGGCATCAGTCATGATGGCACTCTGCACAGAACCCTTGTAGGTTACCCTACCCTGCAAGGTAACATAAGCCTGATAGTAGACTATATCACCTGGCATACCGGAAACCGTAGCTTGGAACTCATTGCTTCCGGAAGCAGCTACCTTCTCACTCAAGTTATCTTCACTCTTACCATAGTAGAAGCCTAATGCATAGGCACTGGCATTCTGCTCTTCGAGTCCCTTTACCGTGCCATGGAATGTAGCGGATGTCACGGTCACATCAGCAGAACCTGTAGTCACCGACTCGTCGGTGAGCAGCGGAGTATTGCTGACAGAATAATCATCATCGCTACAGCCTGTCATGAAGATACACATGACAAAGGCCATAATTCCGTATAATATTTTATTCTTCATAAGTTTGCGCTATTAAAGTTATTGAATTGTGCAGGAAACAATCTCTATGTCGATGTTGCCGGTTGAGCCACCGTAGTCTCCAAAGCCGGCCAACTGGACAGAGAGGTCGAGACAGTGTGCAGTGAATGTCTGTGTTGAACCGGTTGTATTGGTGAGTGAAACAGTAGTCTCACCGCCATTGGTATCTACAACAACAGCATCAGCGAGGTCGAATGCACCTGGTTCCCATGTCTTCTTGATATTATCATCAATCAAGGCACACTTAGGAGTCTTGCTCCATGTCACGCCACCCTTGATCTTAAAGGTAACGGTGATAGTCTGGTTCTTCTTCAGCTTCACAGACTTCACATCCTTGAAGAGTCCCTTACCTGCTTCACCATAATGATGGAAGCCGACGCGGAGGCAACCATTCTCAACCCACATGATACCCTCGTTGTGGATGATGGAATTGTCGATAGCCACCTTGGTAGGACCAACAGGACCGGTAGCAATCTTCTTGTAAGCCAACTTAGCTACGAGATAAGAGTTGACCAAGCCATTCTCATCCGTTGTCTTAGGAATACCGATAGTAAGATACTGATCATCGGTAGAGTTGCCAAGGATATAGAACTTCTTGCCCTTCAATTCGATGGTGCGCTTATCGCCTGCCACAGCAAATACAGAGATTTCCTTATCGAAGGTCATGGTATTCTCGGTGATTTTCACCTTACCATCTACCTCACCACATTCATAATTGTAAGAGCCATCAGAAGCCTTACTGATAGTCAACTCGAAGTTATCGATTGCCTTGTCGCCAAGAGCAGGAGCCCATGTAGTATTGTACTTACCTCCGATTACGCTCTCCCACGCCTTCACATTAGGAGAACCATTCCACCACAAGAAATCATAAGGAGTCTCAGAATCCAAATTGAAAGTCATCTTGCTACCAACATACTTGTCACCATTGATATCGGCAGTGAACAAGTCGGTATGGATATTCTCGAAAGTAGGAAGAATTGGCTTCACTGTCTCAATCAGATCCTGGTCTGCCTTAGGAATGCAGGTACCCTTGGTAGCAATTACATCCTCTGAAACGAAGTTCCATACAAGATACCAGTTGCCCTCTGAATTGGTACGTTTTGTCACCAACTGAAGGAGGTATGGAGTCAACTCAACAATCTGAATGTCCTGAGTATAGTTGGAGCAAACTGCATCAAAACCTATATTATGCATCGCATAGCAGTCGTTGAAAGTGATGGTAGGCTTGGTCTTGTCGCCCAATCCCAGATTGAACTTGCCCACCATGTTGCTACCTGTGCTGGCACCCTTCTCACCCGACTCACCACGATACATGGTAGCCACACAACCATTCTTAGCATCCATGCTGAATGTCATGTAAGAATCCATGTAAGGATCAGTTTCTGGAATCAGCCAGCTCTGGAAGCCAGGATCCCAGTTTGGTTTCCAATTATCAGAACCGAAGAGGATATCCTTATAAACGGCATTTGCCTCTTCATCAGCAGTATATCCCTTACCGTCGTAGTCAGGATCGTAAGGAGAGCAATACATCACAGGACTCGTACAACGGCCGATATTGTAATTACCATCGCAAGGATACCATTTCTTGCTGACACCGGCAGCGAGCGTTTCGGCAGATGGGAAAGCCTCGCCCGTCTTGTAATTCTTATCTGCCAGGAGGAACCACTTGTCATCGCTCAAGAGAGAGAAGTCGTTCTTTGAAAGACTCAACTTATAAGGCTCGCCATAAACGATACCACCAGGAGTTTCCACACCAAAGGTTATCTCATAATCGCCGGCAAAAGGCAATTCTACATCCAAAGCCTGCTGGGACTTACGTCCCACAGGAGTTATCCAAAGCGGAGTGGCATCAGAAATCTTGGATTCCAGCTTCACGATGTTACCATCTATGGTAACCGTATAAGCCTTACCCTCCACCAAATCTTCTGGAGAGTATGTCTTCTTGCCAAATCCGAAATCTTCTGGAGAGCAAGAAGCCATCAGGAAGACTGCCATGGCAACAAGAAGCGTATATATAAGATTATGTATTTTCATATCTTCTTATTATTAAATGTTTATTATATTACCTACCCAACTTTACCATCCGGCATTCTGAGTCAGAACGTTACCGGAAAGCGTAATCTGAGTATTAGGAATCTGCATCAGACCCTTCTTGCTGGTAAAGTTGTCAACAGCAAACTTGGTAGCTGCCTCCACTCCACCATTCTTTACCTTGGCACCATTCTGAGCCTTGGCAATTTCCTGTGCTGCATAAGAACCATCCTTGCCGTAACGCATCAAATCCCAGAAGTGAACACCTTCGAAAGCCAACTCGATGGCGCGCTCCTTGCGAATATTCTCAATACTGTAGTCTTCTGGTTCAAGACCCACACGGGCACGTACCTTGTTCAGACCATCGGCAGTGCCATTCAGTTCAGAGTGCATCAAGAGCACATCAGCATAACGCATGATGGTATAATCCTGATAGTAAGTGATGTTCTGATGCTGCTCACCCAACTGGAAGCCCACTTCCTGTCGAGTACCATCGGCAAAGCACATTGGGGCATACTTGCGGGTATAATAACCCGTATACTCATAAGAGTCAGACTCATCTGCTGTAAAACCGGCATCCTTGCAGCTCCAGACACAGGCACTGAAACGAGGATCGTTTCTAAACTGCTCTACGAAATAAGGAGTAACCGGGCAAGCTCCCCAACCACTGGCGATGCATATATCAGTAGCACAACGGTTGCGAGGACCCAAATATACCGAGAAGGTATTACCATCACCATTGCCATTGTAATCGTGGGTAGAGTTCAGCTTCAGGTTCAAGACAATCTCCTTAGAGAGACTACCCTGTCCTGCCTTCCAGGTCTTTCCGTCATACCACTTGCCGGCATAGGTTGTTTCCCAGGCATAGTTACCCGTTGAAGAAGCATCCTTGGTACAGGAAGGCATCCAGAAATCGGCATAGTTCTTCTCCAACTCATAGCCACCGTTTTCTACCACATCATTGATGGCAGCAGTAGCCTCAGCCTTGGAACATGCAGGATGCTCCTCGCCGTAATATCCCGTATAATAAAGGTATGCGCGAGCCAGCAAAGCCTCAGCAGCATACTTGGTGATGCGGCCATCATTGGAATCACGGTCCTTCAAAGGATAAGCATCGGCAGGAATATTGGCTGCGGCATACTTCAAGTCATCGAAGATAGCCTGATATACTTCCTTCACCGGAGTACGCGGTATGTTTGCCTCAGAAGGTTCGAGCAACAAAGGCACATCACCAAACAAACGGGCCAAATCGAAATAGAGGATGCCACGAAGGGCACGAGCCTCGCCCATGATACGGCCTTCTGCCTTGGTATCACCATTCCACTTGATGGTAGCATCAGCCTGAATCAGCTGATTGCAACGGTAGATAGCCTGATAATAATTCTTCCAATCCGTATTGAAGAGATCTGTATATGATGGAGCAACTGTCAAATCAAACTGGTCGATGGCATTATTGTTCTTGGCATCAGAAAGACCCAAGCCTGCGAAAGCCTGCTCGGAGGCAAACTCAGCCGTCAGGTACATACCGACACCTTCATCGCTCAATGTACGCTGCCATCCATCGTAGCAGCCCACAAGGTCCATGTCTGCTGCAGCCGGTGTGCTGTAAGCAGTCTCGGAATTCATCTTTGTCTTAGATGAAGTGTCCAGGAAGTCCTCGCATGACGTCAAAGCCATGGAAGAGAGAATCAGGGCACTCATCAATATATGTTTCTTATTCATATTACTTTCTGTTTAAGAGTTAGAATGCAAGATTTAAACCAACGATGAAAGTACGTGGATGTGGATAGTAACCCATATCAACTCCTGATACCCAGGAATCGCTGCTGTTACCATCAGTACCATTGAATGAACCGATTTCCGGATCCATACCATCATACTTGGTCAAAGTAAAGAGATTCTGCACCTGGAAATAGAGGCGCATCTTAGAGAGTCCCTTCCAAGAGATGAGCTTCTTGAAATCATAACCCATGGTAAGGTTCTGCAAGCGGATGTAGTCGCCATCCTGCAAGTAGAGGTCTGAGAACAACCAGTTACCAACGTCTCCGTATGTAACACGAGGAATCTCATTGCTTGTACCCTCACCTGTCCAGCGCTTCAAGATTCTGCGGCTGTAGTTAGCCTGTGAAGAACTAGGATCACGGTAAGACTGTGCAATCTGGAAACCTGCTGCACCTGTAAAGTTAGCACTCAGGTCAAAGCCCTTCCATGCCAGGTTGAAATTGAAACCAAAAGTATACTTAGGAAGACCATTACCCAAGTCAACCTTATCGCTGGCATTGATAACGCCATCATGATTCACATCAACATACTTTACATCACCAGGCTTTACATCTGCCTGATAAATACCGTTACCGGCAGCTATCCAATCGTTGATTTCCTTCTGGTTCTGGAAGAGTCCCGCAGTCTTGTAACCCCAGAAGTAACCGATTGCATGACCATTCTCCGCACGATAGAATTCCTCAGCATTCTGATAAATCTGGTTGGTAGCACCATGGATGATACCATCCAATGTAGGAATATTACCTACTTCATTGTGGTTATAAGCGAAGTTGGCACCTACACTATAAACTAAGTCCTTGCCAATCTGGTCATTCCATGAAAGTCCAACCTCGATACCCTTGTTCTTCACATCACCACCATTGATGACAGGACCACCGGTACCAGCTGTAGCCAGGATAGGAGCCTGAACCAACCAATCCTTAGTGCTCTTGATATAACCATCGAGAGTCAAAGAAAGACGCTGACGGAGGAAACGGGCATCCAAACCAACGTTATACTGCTCTGAAGTCTCCCACTTCACCTTCTCATTAGCCAAACGCTCTGTATAAGCACCCATCACCCAAGCATCGGTACCACCAGTAGCACCAAAGTTGTAGTTGGTATTAGATGTTGTAACAGGAGCCAGATACTGATAGCAGTTGATATTAGCATTACCAACCTGGCCCCAAGAGAGACGGAGTTTCAAGAAATCCAACCAGGAAGCAGCTGACTTCATGAAATCTTCCTCAGTCAAAGTCCAACCGGCAGAAACTGATGGGAAATAACCCCAACGATGTCCCTTGGCAAACTTAGAAGAACCATCGGCACGCATGGTAGCATTCACCATATAGCGATCCTTCCAAGACCAACCCAAACGGGCGAAGAAAGACTGACCACGGGTAGCATCGTAAGGACCACCACTTACCTTACGGTCAGCATGTCCCTTCTCAGTATTCTCTACATAGGCATGCTCCCAGTCATCAAAGCCAGCAGTCAAGTTAACACCATAACTGCCTGTTGACTCACCATCATACTTAGTAGTCTCACTACCCAACAAAGCACTGATATGGTGCTCCTTGATATCGAAATCGTAAGTCAGGGTATTGGTCCAGACAAGAGAAGTACCATTGCCATTGCTCTGGTTCACCTTGGTGATACCATTACCACTCTGCGGAGTAAACTTATAAATAGGAGTAAATGAACGATAGTTAGAACCACCATAGTTCAAGCCGAATACTGTCTTGAACTTCAAGTTCTTGACAGGTTCAATCTGCACATATACATTCGCATCAACCGAAGTACTCTTGCTCTGGTTGTAGCGATTCATCATCATGGTACCATAAGGGTTACCATCATTCTTGTTCCAGTCTGAATCAACGGTAGAATAATAGTTACCATCTGCGTCATAAACAGGAACCAGTGGAGAAGTAGAGAACGCACTGCGGAGGTTGTTGTTATAGATATTGCCGGTACCCATGCCACGGCTATCCTTATAAACAAAACCTACGTGCTCACCAATAGTTACCAATCCATTCCACATCTTATGTTCAGAATTGACACGAAGGTTATACCTTTTATAATAAGAAACGTCAGAACCGCCAATAAGACCGTCCTGTCCGGTATAACCACCAGAAATAGAATAAGTTGAAGTCTTGCTACCACCGGTAAAAGCCAGACTGTGGCTAGTGGTCAAGGCACCATTGTCTACAGCCTGGTCAATCCAGTCTGTATTATAAACATTACCATTTGCATCACGGATAGCACTGAGAGAAGTCCAGTCGATAGGCGACATATATGAATTCAGCAAAGCCTCATCCATAATCTGCATATACTGGCTGGAATTGAGCATTTCAAACTTGCGCCCCAGAGTCTGCCAACCTACATATCCATCGTATGTAATTTTGGAAGAACCTTCCTTACCGCTCTTGGTTGTAACAAGGACTACACCATTGGCAGCCTGTGCACCATAGATAGCAGCAGAAGCAGCATCCTTCAACACGTCGATGCTCTCGATGTCGGCAGGGTTCAAGGTTGTGATATCACCACCCACACCATCAATCAAGTAAAGAGGCTGAGAGTTTCCTACGGTACCCAAACCACGAATGGTAACACTCATGGCTGCACCTGGCTGACCAGAAGTAGAAACGATGTTAACACCAGGTGTCTGTCCCTGCATGGCAGAAAGAGGGTTGGTGGTGTTAAGCTTGGCGATGTCGTCACCCTTCAACTGAACGGTAGCACCCGTCACCAGCTTTTTCTTCTGAACACCGTAACCTACTACGACAACTTCATCAAGTGACTGCTTGTCTTCATTTAAGGTTACGTTGATTGTCGAACCTGTAACTTTAATCTTTTGGGTGATAAAGCCAGATACGAAACTTCGAGTGTTTGTCCATTCTTTGCTTCAATGGTAAAGTTACCATCCAGGTCAGTAACGGCACCCGTCTTTGTACCCTGCACCATGACACTTGCACCAATCAATGGTTCATTGTCACTGCCAGAGATGACAGTACCCTTAACCGTCTGAGCATTGAGGACACCCGCTCCGATTCCTAACATTGCCTGGAACACCAACATGATGGCTACCAGAGCAACTTTGCAGAGCATGTGGCTCTGCGAGAATTTCTGAGATGTTTTTCTCATAATTACTTTAGGTTTAAATTAATAATTGTTGCTTCTAGGTGTAATATAGGGCCTATGTAACATAGGTCGAATATTGCCTTTATATAAATAAGGTATAAGCCTCAGTTATGAGGATTGCCTCGATTTATCGTTGTTTACATTTACTTTTCGTTGGCAAAGATAGATAAAAAACAGACATATAGGTGTACGTTTTCGTTAATCTATTATGTATAAAATGTTGCGCAACCTACATTTTTTAACGAAAAAGCACCAAAATGTAGCATAAAATACATTTTGGTGCAAAAATAGTTTAATTAATATGATATTTTATCAACCCCGGCATCGGAGCTTTCAAAATCTGGGAAATCTTGAGATGAAACTCATCCTCCATCACATTTCTCAAAGGTGATTCAAAGTAATGAGCTATGCTTCCAACAAAACCAAGCATCGGGATTTCTTCTTCCAAGGATGAATGCCATGCCTTCATGCCTGGCTCCAACTGGCTTATATCCTCGGTGCTCGCCTTGACATATTTAATATAAGGTGTGAGATTCTTTGCGTAGAACTGATTGAAACTCTCCAGTATCATGCGATAGAGAGCCATCGCTTCGTTCAGTTCGTCAGTCCCGTTCTCGTGTTTCTCACCTTCTGCTATCTGTTCTGAGATAAAAGGACAGATGGAAGCCAGGAAGCGATTGGCAAGCGGCTGTCTGTACACCTTATTAATAATAGTAGGATAATCCAAGCCCGACCAGGCAAGATATTTATTCTTTAGCGATACAGGCAATGTGCCCTTGAAGATACCATTGAGGAAAAGTTTGCCGATTACTGCCCCACTACCCTCATCGCCCAGGATATATCCCAACGGAGGCGTGTTCATCACAATCTTCTCTCCGTCGTAAAGACAACTGTTGGCACCGGTTCCCAAAATACAGGCGATACCCGGTTTCTTGCCAAAGAGGGCACGGGCTGCTCCCAGCATATCACCTTCTGCCTCAACCTTGGCTTCGGGAAAAGACTGCTGCAAGAGTGATTTCATGCGAGACTTCATCGCCTCGGTTACTCCACTGCCATAAAAGAAAACCTGCTGAGGCTGCTCTGACAGAACAAGTTCCTTACACAATACATCCAAAATCTCGGCATCACTCTGATGAATCGGACTGATGCCCTGCGTCTTACAGGTAACCATCACGTTACCCTGTTCATCAACCAGAGCCCAATCGGTCTTGGTACTGCCACTATCTGCTATGAGTATCTTCATATTCTTATCTGATTAATTAACGTATCCTTTGACGTTGCAAATGTAATCAATTAATATGAAAAATGCAAAAGATAACCCTAAAAATCGAACGTAAAGGTGCTAATATATCAAAAAAGGCGATTTTCTCTTTGCTTTTTCACGAATTATTAATAACTTTGCAGTCAAATTTACTAAATATGAAGAAGAGACTATACATCATAATTCTGCTGATGGTGGCATTCGTGCTGCCAAGCAACGCAGTGCTCAAGGAAGCCAACCTGGACACAACGCTCTATATGCTGCGTACAGAATTGACCAACTATCACATAGACTTGGAGAAACAGAACCAAGCAGCCAAGGCTCAACAGTTGGCTGTGATTCAGGAGCTCATCAGTATTGTGAAACAGGCTGACCAGAACTCCATCATGCTCTATTCGCAGCGCAATGGGTATATTTTCGACATGACGTATGCCTGTCATGAGGCTACAGAGCAGTTTAAGAAGTTTAAGTCGAAGGCTGTTCCTTTCCGCCAGATGATCAAGAAGAACAATGTTGAGGTGGCTCGTTTCGATTCGCTCATCAACTATCTCTACGGCATGAACACCATGTTTCTCAGCGAAGAAGCACAGGTGAACAGAAACGTTGACCTGACTCTGGCAGTCAATATCCGCCGCCAGCTGGTAGAGAAACAGAAACAGTTGCAAGCCTATGTGCAGGCTTACGACCGAACCGACCGTAAGTTACAGGCACTCAACGACTATGCCAACCGAAGATACGAAGATATCCAGAACAGCATCTTCAATAATGGAGGCGACAACTATCTGCGTATACTCCGCAATATCAGCATGAACTATAAGGAGGCAAAGACGTCTGTAACCGAGAAATACAAGCCCGTACCGGGCATGATGTCGCAATGGGATGTTCGTATCATCTTCATCCTCTTCGGTATCATCATCTTCTGGGGGCTCATCTCCATCTTCCTCAATCTCTTTACCATCCGCATCGTGATTACCCAACTCATGAAGCATGGTATGTTCGAGAACAGAAAGGAAAGTTTTATGGCAAAACGTCCATGCCTTATCATGGCGATGACGGTAGTAACCTTCGCAGTCATTTTGGGAATCGTAAGAATGGCGGTTACCCAGAACTTCGTGATTATGGCGAGCCAGCTGCTGGTAGAATATTCCTGGCTGGTTGGCGTCATCCTGGTATCTATCCTGCTACGTGTAGACAACGATAAGATCAAGAATACCTTCCGTATCTATTCGCCATTGATGCTGGTAGGTTTCATCGTTATCGTGTTCCGTATCATCCTGATACCAAACGACCTGGTAAACCTTATCTTTCCACCAGTCCTTCTGCTCTGCGCTCTCTGGCAGTGGAATGTAATTGGCAGAAAGCACAATCATGTATTGCGTACCGACAAGACATACGCATTCATATCGCTTGCCGTATTCGGAGTAAGTACCATTTTTGCCTGGACAGGTTTCACACTGCTTGCCGTCCAAGTTATCATCTGGTGGACCATGCAGCTTACCTGCGTGCTTACCATCACCTGTTGCGAAGGATGGCTCAGCGTATATGCCAAGCGTAAGAAGTTGGCTGACAAGGCGATTACCGATAAATGGCTGTATCGCTTTATCTATAAGGTATTGCTCCCTATTTCAGGCGTGCTCTCGTTCATCATCTCTATCTATTGGGCTGCAGATGTATTCAACATGAGTGATACGACATGGGAGATATTCAACAAGGATTACATCAAGACCAGCAACTTCACTGCATCGCTTTTCAGTATTTCAGAGGTAGCTTGTCTGTACTTCCTGTTCAACTACATCAACATTACTTCTGTAGATTTCATGCGTCATCACTTCGAGAAGGCAGACCCGGCGTCGGCTGCCTCAAAGATTGTGATGTTCAAAAACGTGATGCAGGTGATTATCTGGGGTATCTGGCTGATGATAGCCCTGAACGTGTTCCAGGTAGGAAAATCATGGCTGCTTGCTATCTTTGCCGGCTTATCAACCGGTCTGGGTTTTGCATCAAAGGATATTCTCGAGAACATCTACTACGGCATCTCTCTGATGATGGGCCGTGTGAAGGTAGGTGACTATATCATCTGCGACGGCACCCGTGTAAGGTAAGCAGTATCAGTTATACCTCTACGATGCTGGAGGCTACCGACGGTTCGGTCATCGCCTTCCAGAACTCGCAGCTCTTCTCGAAGAACTACAAGAACATGACCAAGAATCATGGTTATGAGCTGGATATTCTGGAGGTAGGTATTGCTTATGGCAGTAATGTGAAGGAAGTGAAACAGATTCTCATCGACGCCCTGATAAAACTGGATTGTATCTATCAGGACAAAGGGGTGAAGGTGTTACTGAAGAGTTTCGATGACAGCTGCATCACACTCAGAATTGTGGTATGGGTGAACGTGCTTACCCAAGCCATCGATGATGCCACCATCATGGAGTGCATCTACGATACGCTCAACGATCACAACATCGAGATTCCGTTCCCACAGCGTGAGATTACAATTAAACAAGTTAATAATTAACAGTTTGTAGTTTACTGTTAATAGCAGGTTAGCCCCCTATTAACTATAAACTATCAACTATAAACTATAAAAAAATATGGCAACATTCATAGCAGGTCCTTGCGTCATCGAGTCAATGGAACTATTGGAAACAGTAGCTCAGGAACTCGTCCGCATCAACGAAAAGTTAGGAACCCAAATCATATTCAAGGCTTCATTCGATAAAGCCAACCGCACCAGCATCCACTCTTTCCGTGGTCCAGGACTGGAGAAAGGACTCCAGATGCTGGGAGATATCAGGGAGAAGTACAACCTTCAGGTTACAACAGATATTCATGAGAGTTATCAGGCTTCAGCAGCAGGCGAGGTATGCGATATCCTCCAGATTCCAGCCTTCCTCTGCCGTCAGACCGACCTTCTGGTTTCTGCAGCCAAGACTGGTAAAACCGTCAACATCAAGAAGGCACAGTTCCTGAGCGGAAGAGATATGAAATATCCTGTAGAAAAAGCATTGGAGAGCGGTGCCAAGGAAGTTTGGCTCACAGAACGCGGCAACTGCTTCGGCTATAACAATCTCGTGGTAGATTTCAGAAACATCCCTGACATGAAGGAGATTGTGCCAAATGTCATCATGGACTGTACCCATAGCGTTCAGCGCCCGAGTGCAGGTGACGGCAAGACGGTAGGCGACCGTAAGTTTGTTCCAGCAATGGCAAAGGCGGCTAAAGCTTTCGGAGCTACCGGCTACTTCTTTGAAGTACATCCAGACCCAGACCAGGGCAAGAGCGATGCTGCCAATATGCTGGAATTAAACAAGTTGGAATCACTTATAGAAGAACTCCTGTAAGTGAAGAACGAAGAAACAACGTTCGGCGTCCGAAGGGAAAACCAATTCAAATGATTTAGAAATGACCGATAAAAATAACAATATAGATGATAAGATTGTTCGCGGTTATGGCGAACAGGCTCTTAGAGACGAGGCGCAGGCCATCCTTGACCAGATACCTTATCTGGACGACAACTTTGAGAAAGCTGTAGACATGATGTATCATTGCCAAGGCAAGATAATCGTTACTGGTGTGGGCAAGAGTGGACACGTAGGTGCCAAGATTGCCGCTACACTTGCCTCTACAGGCACACCAGCCTTCTACATCAATCCACTGGATGTCTATCACGGCGACTTAGGTGTGATGACCGACAAGGATGTGGTTCTGGCACTGAGTAACAGCGGTCAGACCGATGAACTGCTCCGTTTCATCCCGATGGTACTCCACATGAATATTCCTATCATTTCCATCACCGGAAATCCAGATTCCCTACTGGCAAAATACTCCAACCATCATATCACCGTAAAGGTAAAGAAGGAGGCTTGTCCGCTGAACCTCGCCCCTACCAGCAGTACTACTGCAGCATTGGCTATGGGTGATGCACTGGCTATCGCCTGATGCAGGTACGCCACTTCAAGCCTCGTGACTTTGCACAGTTCCATCCTGGTGGAGAATTAGGCAAACGACTGCTGACCACAGCAGAAGATGTGATGCGCAGCGATGATATGCCTATCATTCCTAAGGAAATGCACTTGGGCGAGGCTATCATCCACGTAAGCAAAGGCAAACTGGGATTGGGTATCTCATTGGATGAAGACAACCACGTTATCGGACTTATTACCGATGGTGATATCCGACGCGCCATGGAGAAATGGCAGGCTGAATTCTTCAACAAGACTGTAAGCGACATCATGACCACCACTCCAAAAATGGTGACTCCGAAGACGAAGATTTCGGAGATTCAGCGCATCATGCACAAGTATAAGGTGCATACGGTACTGGTTGTAGACAAGGATAATCATTTAAAGGGCATTGTAGATCACTATGCCTGCATGGTATAATTTTTTAAGCACGGATAACACAGATTACACGGATTTATAGATAACACGGTTATAGATAAGATGAGATATTTTTTATTAATAGCAACATTATGGCTGTCTTGTTCGCTGTGCAGCGCACAGACCAGCGATTCACTGATTGTAAATCAGCTTCGTGGGAAAGGTGTCAGCTTTTCTCACGATAATTCAGTAACCCTACTGATGAATGGTCAGGAAAAGTTTGATGATATGTTCCAGGCAATCCGACAGGCTAAACATAGTGTACACCTGGAATACTTCAACTTTCGCAACGACAGCATCGCCTCCCTTCTCTTTGATATTCTTGCACAGAAGGTAAAGGAGGGTGTGAAGGTGAGAGCCTTATATGATGGTTTCGGAAACTCTTCCAACAATAAGCCTCTGCGAAAGAGACATCTCAAGAAAATCCGTGCCAACGGCATAGAGATTTATGAATATAAGCCCCTGAAGTTTCCATGGGTACATGCAATTTTCAACCGTGATCACCGTAAAATCGTTGTCATCGACGGGCAGATTGCCTACACAGGCGGTATGAACGTTGCCGACTATTATATAAAAGGTACGAAGGTTGTAGGAGAATGGCACGATATGCACTGCCGCATCGACGGAAGCGAGGTGAATACCCTGCAGAAGATATTCCTCAAAATGTGGAATAAGGTGAGCGGACAGAATGTGCACAGCACTGAGTTCTGGAGATATAAGAAGAAGGATTATCTGGTAGAGAATCTCAAGCCAGATACGACAGCTACAGCCTACAGAAAGATGGTCGGCATCATCAACCGCGAACCGCATATTACAAAGGATATCATCCGATATTTCTATGTGAATGCCATCAATGATGCACAGGACAGCATCAAGATTATCAGCCCCTACTTCACCTTGAGTCATAAACTCAAAAAGGCATTGAAGAATGCAGTGAAAAGAGGAGTAAAGGTAGAAATCATGCTCTCTACCAAGAGCGACATTCCTCTGACTCCTGACTGCGGTTTCTATAATGCCCACAAACTGATGAAGGCAGGATGCAATGTTTGGATGTACACACGGGGCTTCCACCATACCAAGATTATCATGGTAGACGGCAAGTTCTGTACCGTTGGCAGTGCCAATCTCAATGCCCGAAGCCTGCGCTGGGACTATGAAGAGAATGCAGTGATTGTGGATTCTTGTACTACACAACAACTGGTACAGCTCTTTGATGGGGAAAAGAAAGACAGTTTCTTACTCAATGAGAAGAACTGGAGAGAGTGGCGTACGGGCTGGCAAAGATTCAAAGGATGGTTTGCCGCAAAGGTACTCACTCCATTCTTGTAAAAACAAGATATAAGTATAACCCAACTTTCACTAGCAGAAGTAAAACAAACAGAGATGAATGAAGAAATGATGAAAGCCATGGCTGGCAAACAGATGCTGGAAATGGCAATAGTAGAGAGCAATACACTCGCCGCAATGGGACTCAGACAACTGCTTGAGTCGGTGATGCCCATGATGAAAATCTCGACCTTCGGTTCGTTCCGTCAGTACGAGGCAAACAATCCAGACCACTTTGTTCATAGCTTTGTATCTATGCACATTGTACTGGAACACCGTTACTTCTTCACACAGGGCAACAGGAACCGCCACGTGATCGTTCTAACACCCAGCAACGATCCCAATTCGCAACTTGCAGAATTTCATTGTCTCTGCGTCAATGTACCAGAAGGATACCTGATAAAAGAGCTTCTCAACCTGCAGCATTCCGGTCATCCTCATGGCGAACATATCCCTGCCATGCCCCCTGTCACTCAGGAAAAAGTTCTGTCGGATAGAGAAATAGAGGTATTATCTCTGGTAGCACAAGGGAAAATCAACAAAGAGATAGCCGACCAACTCTGTATCGGACTGACTACTGTGATTACCCATCGCAAGAAAATACAGGAAAAACTGGGATTAAAAAGTGTGTCTTCACTCACCATTTATGCTGTGATGCATGGTTTTGTTGACATCAATATGATCTAGCCTTCACCATAAATAGTGATGCAGAATCATCACATACCTAAATATAATGATAGCGCCTTCCCCTCATGTGAGAGGAAGCGCTATCATTTTAGAAAAAATAACATTATTTAAACCGATATTCCACAGATAAACTACAACTTTACAGAAGAAATATCAACCAAATTGTTCACGATGGCATAAATTGTAAGACCTGCAGGAGAGTGAATCTGAAGCTTTCGGGCGATGTTTCTGCGATGCGTAATGACCGTATTGATAGAGATAAACAGGTGGTCAGCAATCTCCTTGTTGGTCATTCCCTGAACCAAAGCAACAATCACATCTTTCTCACGGTCGCTCAACTGTTCGTCACTCATCGGAGTCTGATTAATCATGCTCGAAATCTTGGCACTCACATCGTTCTGCTTCAGTTTACGCTCTGCATTTATTACAGCAGGAATAAAGATTTCTTCCTCAACCTCAGAATGATGTTTCAGCCATTCCTCATTATTATATATATCATAAAGAGTGGCGCTGAGCTGATTATTATGCAAGCCATCAGAAGGCAAATACTTGATAATGATACTCTTGAGTTCCTTTAACTTCATATCTACCTGAGCATGGTGCTTCGAGAAGGTTTCTATATCAAAGTTTGCATTGGCATTACCATCTATAAGTGCCTGAACATAAGGGAATACCATCTTTTCTTCATACCGCATATGATTGGTTATACTATGGGCATAATCATCATAAAGTTTGAGGATAAGACGTGCCAGATTATCTGTTTCATCCAAAGCCTCAACGAGTTCCTTACGGATGAAAGGCAACTGGAAATCAATATAATAGACATGGGATGCCTTGAGATAATGCAATAAGGTCGGTAACGACAAACGGTCGGCATTGTCATACTCCTTGTAACCATTAATTGTAAAGTTTACCACAGCCAGAAATGTATAAGTATCCACATTCTGCTCGTCGCAAACTTCGCGCACAGTTTTATCACCAAAGCCCAGGTTGATGCCGAAGCTGCCGAGGCTCTGTAAAATGTTATAATTGTCTCTAATGATGCTGATCATCTTGTCATCAGCTTCATACATCTTCTGATTTTTCATCTTTCTTTCTCCTTAAATGAAAACATCCTTGTATCAAGAACATTCATAATGTTTCTATTTCGGTTGCAAATATACAAAAAAGTTTTGAAACTCGCAATACCTAAAAATGGGGATGCCGTAGTTTACCGATTTTTAGGTATTGCAAGATATTTTAAAACTCCGTACCTTTGCACCCGAAATCGAGAAAGAGCGCGGTGATGATTGCCATTCCCGAGCGGCAGAGCTGCGTAATTCCTTATCAAGTCAGATTGGCTTTAAGGAGATACTAGGCCTCTAAAGTGTCGAGACCGCAAACAGACATCCGCGCTCTTTTCTTTATTATACTAAGGATTATACGATAACAATAATTTCAAAATATTAAAGATGAACAGTTTAAGAATTGGATTGATGTCCGCTGCCCTCGTTGCCGGTTTGGCAACAGCAAGTGCACAAACTGTGGCTGCTGACAGCGTGATGCAGCACGCGAATGGCAAGCGCCTCAGCGTGGGTGGTTATGGCGAGGTTGCCATGAGCCGCAACTTCTATAGCGACGCAGGTAACCGTTACTCTAACGCTAATGCTTACAAGAACGCTCCTTCACATGGTCGTTTCGACATTCCTCATGCAGTCATCTACTTGGGTTACGACTTCGGTAAGGGTTGGACCATGGGTACTGAGATTGAGTTTGAGCACGGTGGTACAGGTTCTTCTATCGAATATGAGGCAGAAGAGGCTATTGAGTACGAGCAGGAACAGGAGAAAGGTGGCGAAGTTGAACTGGAGCAGTTCTGGATTCAGAAATCTTTCGGTCATTTTGCCAACATCAAGATGGGTCATATCGTTGTACCTGTTGGTTTGACCAATGCTTATCATGAGCCATTGAACTTCTTCACTGTTTATCGTCCAGAGGGTGAAAACACCATTCTCCCTTGCACTTGGCATCAGACAGGTTTGAGTTTCTGGGGTAAGTCTGGCGACTTCCGTTACGAGGCTCAGTTCTTGGCAGGTTTGAACGCATACAAGTTCAGCCGTAGCAACTGGATTCAGGGGGGTACACAGAGCCCTTATGAATTTGAGGTAGCCAACAAGTATGGTGCAGCAGTACGTGTAGACAACTATACTATCCCTGGTCTTCGCATCGGTTTGAGCGGTTACTACGGACAAGCCATGAGCAACACCACTCCTTACGATGCTGTGTATAAAGATATCAAGGGAAATGTATATGTAGGCGCTTTTGACTTTACCTATAATAAATACAACTGGATTGTACGTGGTAATGTGGACTATGGCTACGTAAGTGATGCCGACAAGATTTCCGACCACACTTACCCAGGCACCTCATTGGTAAAACCAAATGAGTCTGGCAAGAATAAGTACTTCGGTAGTCATGCTGTAGCAACCATGATAGAGGCAGGATACAATGTGTCTCACAGATTTCATCTCTACGAAAGAACAACCAGAAGCTCTATGTATTCGGTCACTACGAGTACTATGACTCATCTGTACACAACACTATATCACAGTGGACCAACAAGAAGATTCTCGCAGCTGGTATCAACTACTATCCAATGAAGCAGATCAGCGTGAAAGCAGAGTACAACCATCGCTTCTTGAAATCAAAATACAACGATGAGCCAGCCATCAACATCGGTATCGCTTACGAGGGTTTCTTCCTCTAATCGCACAACAAGAAACATTTATAACAGAACAATAAAAACAAAAAACAAAATGAAAAAGACATTCAAAAACGTCATGATGCTCGTAGCAACCATGACACTTTCATTGGGTTTCGCTTCATGTAGTGATGACAATGATGGTCCATCAACAGGTAACGACATCGTCCCTTCAGCAGAACTTTCTGCTGTAGCTAACACTTATGTGAACGATGTAGTTTATCCAACATACCAAGCCTTGCGTGACAACTGCAAGACCTTGCATGAGGCTTGCGCCAAGCTTTACACCAATGCAAAGGCTGGCAACTTGACTAACGCAGATGTTGAGGCTGCTTGCGAAGCATTCAAGAACGCACGTCTTCAGTGGGAGCGCAGCGAGGCATTTCTCTATGGTGCTGCTACCGACCACGAAATCGACCCACACATCGACTCATGGCCTTTGGACCACGACCAGTTGGTACAGGCTTTGACTGATGCTAACGTTATGTCAGGCATCAAGGGTCAAGGTTCTCAATATGTTTTCACAAACAATGGCAAATTCGACTCTGTATTGGGTTTCCACGGACTTGAGTTCGTACTCTTCCGCAATGGTGCCGCTCGTACAGCAGCCGACTTCGCTGCTAACGACACAGAGGCTGGCATGACCACAGTTGCCGGTATCGACGAACTTGCATTCGCTGACGCTGTTTCTGGCGACATCTACAACATGACAACTTTGCTCCACTATGGTTGGACACAAGACAACACTGATTACTCTTGGATTAACAGCAACTGCAAGTGGGTATTGAACGTAGCAGATAACAACGAGGAAGAAAACACTCACACTGGTGGTAAGAATGGACTCTGCTCTGCTGGTATCGGTTATGGTGCTTGGTTGCTCAAGGGTGCTACCCAGGATGGTTGGTTCCAGACATGGCAGGAGACTTTGGAGAATGCATGCGTAGCTGGTTGCTCTAACATCTGCCAAGAGGTTTACACTCAGAAATTGGGTCAAGCTTTCCGTGTAGCATCTGGTCAGGGTGGCACTACAGAAGAGGGCGAGAAGGAGTCAAGAGACTACATCGAGTCTCCTTACAGCAAGCGCTCTTACATCGACTACCAGGACAACATCTATTCTATCAAGAATTCTCTCTATGGCACTCGTGACGTTACAGCCACAACTCCTGTAACCAACTCTATGATGAACATCATGAAGAAGTACAACTACAGTGGCTACAACGACATCAACACAGCTCTCAACGAGGCTATCGCAGCATTGGAGACTGCCAAGAACAGCAGTTCATTCGTTGCCGATATCGCAGCTATCGAAAAAGCATACAAGAATGGCACTATCAATAGCGAGGCAGCCTACACACGTGTGAAGACTTGCATCGACAAGATCAACAATCTCGATGAGGAGTTGAACAAGGCAGGTGCTTGGTTCCGTAAGATTCGTGCTTCAAAATAAGCCATTCCATATCTTAGGAAAATAAGAATATAATACAAAACGTAGCCTCTCCTGATTCCTGCAAAGAAAAAGGAGGGCTACGTATTGTCACGTTTACAAAGTACATTACAAAAATACATTATGAAAAAGAATTATGCATGGATGTCTATGGCATTGACCATGGCACTCACATCCGTAAGTTGCTCCGATGACAAGGACATTGAAATCGTGGAGACAGATGCCAACTACGTAGGACAAAATGTTGGCAATTTCACTGCCGACGAATGGTATCCAGGTGGTAAATTGGGAACCACCGAGAATACAACAGCGAGCTGTTATAGCGACCAGACTCCTTATGTTGACGATCATACAAATTTAAAAGACGCCTTTTTCCAAGGCGAGCAGTTGTTTGAGCGCCAATATACACTCAACACAGGTGCTTTCAAAGGACTCGGTCCTGCCTCCGTCCGCACATCTTGCATCGATTGCCACCCAGAGTATGGTCACGGCAAGCGCATGACTCAATACGAGACTCGCTATAGCAATGGTAATGGTTATTTGCTCGTAGTCTATCACCCTGTAGATGGGGCCAACAGCAATGACGGTGGCTATGTAGCCGAAGTAACAGGTATGCCTCAGACACAAGCCGCTTCTCCATTCAAAGCTCCTATCGACGAGAGCATGATTAACCTTCAATGGCCACACATCAGCAAGATGGAAACAGACGAGATTCCAGCCATGCAGTTCCCTGATGGTGAGAAGTTCGACCTTATCTATCCTGAGATTTCTATTCCTAAGGCGCATTCCGCACCTCTCCTACCCCATACGAGACAGGAAACGGTGCTGTAGCTTGCCGCTTGGAGTCAACCATCGGTATCGGCGGTACAGGCTTGATTGATGCCATCCCTAACGAGGCCATCAAGGCCCAGTATGCCGCAGAGGCTGCTTACTTCAAGAAGGCTGGTCTTACCGTATCAGACTATATCAACCCTAGCATGTGGGATGCAGAGGCAAATGATTTCGCATCAGGTGCATTCTATACCACATTCGGTCGTGACGCAGCCAAAAAGAGCAAAGATGGTACAAAAGACAGTCGCACACAGAATGTAACAGGTGGTGTTCATGCAGATGGTACTCCATTCGACCCTAACACAACAGACCTCAACAAGAAGATAGTGAAGCGTTATACATACGCTTTGACCCGTGGTTCTTTGCAAGACGGTCCTGGTGCCAATGCTATTTGGAATATCACCAACGTAACTCGCCCAGACCGTCCTTTGCTCTACACCACTGAAGCTTGGGCTCAAAAGATGTCCGAGGACACTGAAGTTATTGCTGCCATCAAGAAAGATCCAAGTTCTCCTTACTACGCAGATGGTACGGACGAAGGTATCAAGAATGCAGTAAGAGTTCTGTTGGATCCTTATACCAATCAGTTCGACAACAACATCCACCCATTCACAGCAGAGCAGAGCATGGATGACTACTATGCTTTCATGGTATGGCATCGTGGTCTCGCCATCCCTCGTGCTCGTAACTTGAACGACCCACAGGTTCAACAGGGTAAGAAGCTCTTCATGGAATGGGGTTGTGCTAACTGCCACAAGCCATCTTGGAAGACAGGCGACGACAACTACATCACCTCTAAGTATATCGCTGACAAACCATTGCCACGCTATCAGAACCAGACTATCTATCCATATTCAGACTTGATTCAGCACAAGCTCTATATGAAGAACGACATCCATGGTTCTTGGTGCCGAACCACTCCACTTTGGGGTCGAGGCTTGTCATTGCTCAACACTGGTGCAGAGGATCGCTTGCACGACTGCCGTGCCCGCAACGAGGTGGAAGCCATCATGTGGCACTGCTACAGCAAGAAGAGTCATGCTTACTCTTCAGCCATCAACTTCTACAAGGCATCGAAGAGCGATCGTGATGCAGTGGTTAAGTTCCTGCGTTCTATCTAATCATAAGATATTACAAGAAGAAACAAAAATAAGAAAAGCTGCCAGGCTATCAAAAGCATTTGGCAGCTTTTTTTATCAGAATCTACAAATATACGGATTATCTCTTGCTCGTCTCCGAATAATATCGTATTTTTGCAACGGAAATTCTATCAAGATTCCAACTAAGTATGGTTAAAAAGATTATATTCATTCTTTACATCCTTGTGCTCGTATGTATGGCAGCCGCCACCATCGTGGAGAAAAGCCAGGGCACGGATTATGCCCATGCCCACTACTATGGGGCATGGTGGTTCATTCTTATCTGGGCAGTACTTGCTGCCCTCGGTGCTTTCTACATCATCAAAAGAAAAGTGAAGTGCGCTTCTACATTGGCACTCCATCTCTCCTTCATCATCATCCTCTTGGGTGCCCTACTCACGCATGTATCAGCAAAAAGAGGCATGATTCATCTGCGCATCGGTCAGCCTACAGATACTTATATGGCTCAGGATGAAGAGCAGGGTATGAAGGAAGAGAAACTCCCTTTCTCGCTCTGCCTGCAGAAGTTTGAAGCGAAGATGCACGATGGAACCAACGCCGTGGCTGACTATTCTTCAAAATTCACCGTAATAGACGGAGATGATAAGAGCGAAGGCGAAGTTTCGATGAACAACATCTATTCCCACCGGTCTTACCGTCTTTATCAGTCATCTTACGATGAAGACGGCAAGGGAAGCGTGCTCGCTATCAATGCCGATCCATACGGCATACCAGTCACCTATACTGGCTATGCGCTGCTCTTCATCTCCCTCGTATGGATGCTCTTCGACCCTAAGGGCGGTTATCGCAAACTACTGAAGAGTCCTTTGCTCAAGAAGGGAGCCTTGATGATTGCCCTCATCCTCAGCATGGCTAACATACAGACTCTGCATGCAGAATCAGCTACAGGCAATCTACAAAATGCTGTATTACCAAAGGAAACTGCAGAGAAGTTTGGCGAGCTTCATATTCTCTACAACGACCGCATCTGTCCGGTACAGACCTTTGCCCTCGATTTCTGCAAGAAGATATATGGAGCCAGGAGCTATCAGGGACTGACAGCAGAACAGGTACTCTCTGGTTGGGTATTCTATGGAAATACTTGGGCAAACGAGCCTTTCATCAAGATCAAGAGCGGAGAAATGAAAACAGCGATGAATCTGCCTGACTATGCTTCGCTCAATACTTTCTTCAATCGTGAGATGGGGGGCTATACCATCGGACAGTATGTTCAGGAATACTACAATGGTCAGCAGGACAAGTTCCATCAGCAAGCCGCTGATATCGATGGCAAGATACAAATCATCATGGAGTTGCGAGAAGGTATCTCATTGAAAGTTCTTCCTTACACCTTCACCAAGAATGTGAAGGCTACCAAGGATCATTCATTCATCAAGGCGGGTACCACCACCTGGTTTTCACCGGTGGATAAGTTGCCGCAAGCCGTAGAGCAGCAGCATGCACTCTATATCAGGAATGTATTCTCCCTGCTGAATGGCGATGTAAAGGCAGGCAATACGAGTCGTGTAAACGAGTTCTTCGTCAAGATGAAGAAATATCAGGAGGTTAGTAGCGGTAATTCGCTGCCAACAGCTACACAGTATAAGGCAGAACGCATCAATAATGCCTTTCCTTTTGCAACCATTCTCTTCATGGCAAACCTCACATTGGGTTTCATTGCCCTCTTCTACACCATCTATCGCATGACGAAGAAGAGAGAAATCAAGGCATTGAACATCGCTTTGCCTATCCTGCTTGGCGTATCCTTCCTTGCCTTAACCTTCGGATTGGCATTGAGATGGATTATCAGCGGCAACATACCTATGTCTAACGGATATGAAAGTATGCTAACTGTAGCCTGGTTCGTGATGCTTATCAGTATTCTGATGCAGTTGCGCATCCGCATCGTGATGGTATTCGGCTTCCTGATTTCAGGATTCTTCCTTCTGGTAAGCCATATCAACCAGATGGATCCTGCTATCGGACAGATGATGCCGGTATTGAACAGTCCGTTACTCAGCATCCATGTCAGCATCATCATGATGAGCTATGCACTGCTATCCTTGACTTTCATCTGTGGCATCATGGGGATCTGCCTTCGCTCTCATGGCGACGAACTGCGGGATTTAAGCCGTCTCTTCCTCTACCCTGCCCTCACCACGATGGGATTCGGCATCTTCATCGGAGCCATCTGGGCTAACGTGAGTTGGGGTAATTACTGGAGTTGGGATAGCAAGGAGACGTGGGCGCTCATCACCTTTATGATATATGCCGTAGTAGTGCATACGCAGAGTCTACCTGTTTTCCGCAAGCCGCTGGTGTATCACATCTACATCACCCTAGCCTTCCTGAGTATCGCCATGACCTACTTCGGTGTGAACTATTTCCTCACGGGCATGCACTCGTATGCATAACCCATCAGAAGACAGAATATATTTAGTCTTAAGGCAAAATTTATTTTCCCTTAAGGCTAATTTTATTTTCCCTTAAGGATAAATATATGATGGTGTTGACATCAATCTAATCAAGAAGTATTCCGGACGAACCCAGGAACAGATAGAAAAAATCCGTTCCTTCACACTCTTTTTATATTTTTTTAATATCCTACGGTCACAATTGTTACCGTAGGATTATTTTTAAAGCCGTAATTTTGCAGCCGGAAACCAGGAATGGCAGATAGCCGCCTGGAAGAAAACATTAAAATAACTCATTAATTTATAGCAATATGGCAGAAAACAAAATGTTCTGTTTCCAGTGTCAGGAAACAGCTAAGGGTACAGGCTGTACCATCAAGGGTGTTTGCGGTAAGGAGGCTACAACTTCCAAGTGGCAGGATCTGCTGCTCAGCGTGGTTCGTGGCATAGGAACCATACAGCATAGCATAGGCAAAGAGCCGACACCAGAGGTAACCCGTTTCCTCACGGATGCACTCTTCACCACCATTACCAACGCCAACTTCAACGACCAGGATATCCTGCAAAAGGTAGATAAGGGCATCGTACTGAAGAAACAGCTGCTGCAAAAGGCAGCAAGCATGAATATCCACCTCCCTGCCTATCAGGAGGTAATCTGGGGTGGCGAGAAGACAGACTATGAGGCAGAGGGCGCCCGTGAATCCGTGCTCCGCCACGAGAATCAAGATATCCGCTCGCTCAAGGAACTCACCATGCTTGGTCTGAAGGGTATGGCGGCATACTACGAGCACGCAGCCCATCTGGGAGAAGAGAACAGCGAGATCATCAGCTTCATGTGCCGTGCACTCGCCACCATCAGTAACCCTGATGCTGATATGAACACGCTGCTGGGCGTAGTGCTCGAAACAGGAAAGTACGGCGTGGATGTGATGGCACTCCTCGACAAGGCCAACACCCAGGCATACGGCAATCCAGAACTCACCCGGGTGAACATCGGTACAGGCAACAATCCGGGCATCCTCATCTCCGGCCACGACCTGAAGGATATCGAAGATCTCCTCATCCAGACCGAAGGCACGGGCATCGACGTCTATACCCATGGCGAGATGCTTCCTGCCCACTACTATCCGCAGCTCAAGAAGTACAAGCATCTGGTGGGCAACTACGGCAATGCGTGGTGGAAACAGAAGGAGGAATTCGAGAGCTTCAACGGTCCTGTAGTCTTCACCACCAACTGCATCGTTCCGCCATCGCCATCGGCAGGCTACAGGAACCGCGTCTTCACCACCAACTCTACCGGTTTCCCTGGCTGGAAGCATATCCAGGCGGGTGCCGACGGCCACAAGGACTTCTCCGAGGTGATTGCGCTTGCCAAGACCTGCCAACCACCTAGGGAGATAGAGACAGGCGAGATCATCGGCGGTTTTGCGCATGCTCAGGTCTTTGCCCTGGCAGACAAGATAGTAGAAGCTGTAAAGAGCGGAGCCATCCGCAAGTTTGTGGTGATGAGTGGCTGCGATGGCAGAATGAAGAGCCGCAACTACTACGAGGAGTTTGCCAAGCGCTGCCTCAGGATGTAGTGATACTCACCAGCGGCTGTGCCAAGTTCAAGTACAACAAGCTCAATCTGGGCGACATCAACGGCATTCCTCGTGTGCTGGATGCCGGTCAGTGCAACGACTCCTATTCCTGGGCGGTTGTGGCATTGAAGCTGAAGGAGATCTTTGGAGCCAGCGACATCAATGACCTTCCTATCTTCTTCAATATTGCCTGGTACGAACAGAAGGCTGTCATCGTACTTCTTGCCCTGCTGCATCTGGGCGTAAAGAACATCCATCTGGGTCCTACGCTCCCAGCCTTCTGTTCACCAGCCGTACTGAAGGTTCTGGTAGATACCTTTGGCATTGCCGGAAACGGAACGGTAGAAGAGGACATCAAAAAATATATAGGATAAGAACAGCAGCTACTGAGTTAAGGGAGAATCTGTAAAACTCGGGGAAAAAATCAAAAGATAAGTTTTCCTGTTTAAAAGGCACTTTGCAATAACACTCTCGATAGTGTTGCAAAGTGCCTTATTTTTTGAGCAAACAATAAATCGGAGGAAAATGCGTTATTGAATATAAAACTTAAATGTATGAAAGAATCAATATTCGTTACCTTGCAGAAATGCACGGTATTTGAGGGATATACTCCTGAGGAAATCAGAGAGGCGCTATCGATGGTAAGCTACCGGATGGTGGAGCTTGCTGCCAGGGAAACCTATGTGCTGGCAGGAATGCCCTGCAGATATGCCGACATCATCGTCGAGGGGGAGATGATAGCCCGCATGTCGGGATTGTCGGGCAAGCAGGCCCAAATAGAGCGGCTGGGAGAATCGAGCTGATAGCCCCTGCCTATATCTTCGCACATAATAACGAGATGCCCGTAAGCGTGGAGACAAGCAAGAAGACTACCCTCCTGCGCATGAGGCCTCGGAACTGAAACTGCTGATAGATACCGACGAGCGCATACGCTGGAACTTCATCCAGCACCTGTCAAGGATAGATATCTTCCTTTCGCAGAAAATGCGCATGCTCTCCCTTTTCTCCGTCAAGGAGAAGGTGGCGCAATACCTCATCAAGATAGCTACCGAACAGCAGAGCAGAACCATCCGACTGGATGTCAGCCGCCAGGAAATGGCGGATATCTTCGGTATCCAGAAGTTCTCACTCCTCCGCTGCCTCTCCGAATTCGAGGAGAAGGGTGCCATCAGGATTGAGGGCAAGACCATCACCATACTCAACTCGGATGACATGAAATAAGAAGTAAGAATGAGAAAGCCTTGGAAATTGCTAAGAACATGCTTGCCGATGGTGTTGACATCAATCTAATCAAGAAGTATTCCGGTCTAACCCAGGAACAAATACAATAGGCTTCGATGGCAAATGAAGCCTATTACATTGTACAACGAAAGTAGTTGCATGTGCTCATGCAACTACTTTCGTTTTTTATTGCTTTTTCTACTATATTTTATTCCATAAAGACAGAGCGCCAAAGACAATAGCGCGCCTCTGGGTTCAACTGCTCCAAATGATGGAAGACGGCTTGCATATCCGCACGGCGGGTAGTCTCTTCGTAAGGGCACAACGCCTTCTGCTTAGTGAAATGCAACTCTTCAGCCACCTGACGGATATCCGCCTCATGCACCAGACAAAGGGGACGGATGATGGTGAGCGGATAATGTTTCAGAGGAAGACTGGGCTGCATGGTGGAATGCGAACCCTCGAAGGTGATGTTCATCAGCAGGGTAACGAGGATATCATCCATGTGATGTCCCAAGGCTATCTTGTTAAAACCATTATTTACCGCAAACTCGAAGAGCGTCTTGCGTCGGTTCCAGGCACAGAGGAAGCAACGGGTCTTTCGTGGATCAGTGGATTCATCGAACGAACTATGAAGGATATGGAGCTTGATGCCATTCTCTGCACAGAAATCCTGCAGATAAGAGCGGTCGGTTTCGTAAGGAATGTTATCCATGATGATATGAGCCGCCTCCACTTCGATATGAGGTTTACAGATACGGGCACGCTGAGCCAGCAAACGGACAAGTTCCAATGAATCCTTGCCTCCACTCAAGGCAATAAGAATACGGTCCCCATCCTCCAAAAGATGATAGTCAACACATCCTTTATTGAATCGCTTTAATACTTTCTGTTCTGCTTTCATCATATTCTGAAAAAGAAAAGCCGCACCCTTTTTCCAGAGTACGGCTTTATCAAGATACATCTCTCTACCTTGCAGAAGAGAAACGACAATTTAAACTTCAAATATAATTCTATCTTACTTAGCGTAAGCTACGCTTCGGGTTTCACGAATTACAGTAATCTTAACCTGACCAGGATAAGTCATCTCATTCTGAATCTTGGTTGCGATTTCATCAGAAAGCTTGATGCTCTCTTCATCGTTCATCTTATCCGCACCCACGATGACACGGAGTTCACGACCTGCCTGGATAGCGTAAGTCTTGGTTACGCCAGGATAACTCATGGCGATAGCTTCAAGATCGTTCAAACGCTTGATATAAGCCTCTACAATCTCACGACGAGCACCAGGACGAGCACCAGAGATAGCATCACAAACCTGTACGATAGGAGCCAATAATGTGTTCATCTCCATCTCATCATGGTGAGCACCAATGGCATTGCAGATATCTGGTTTCTCCTTATACTTCTCTGCAATCTTGGCACCATACAATGCGTGTGGCAATTCACTCTCCTCATCAGGCACCTTACCAATATCGTGCAAAAGACCGGCACGCTTAGCCTTCTTAGGATTCAATCCCAATTCAGAAGCCATAACCGCACAGAGGTTAGCGGTTTCACGGGCATGCTGCAAGAGGTTCTGACCATAAGAAGAACGGTACTTCATCTTACCGATGATACGAATCAACTCTGGGTGCAGACCATGGATACCGAGGTCGATAGCTGTACGCTTACCAGTTTCGATAATTTCATTATCCAACTGCTTCTTCACCTTGGCTACCACCTCCTCAATACGGGCTGGGTGGATACGGCCGTCAGCAACCAACTGATGGAGAGCCAGACGGCAAACCTCACGACGAACAGGGTCGAAGGCTGAAATAACGATTGCCTCTGGAGTATCATCCACTACGATTTCTACACCAGTTGCAGCTTCCAAGGCACGGATGTTGCGGCCTTCACGACCGATAATACGTCCCTTCACCTCATCATTATCGATATGGAAAACGCTAACAGAGTTCTCAATGGCTGTTTCTGTAGCAACACGCTGGATTGTCTGAATCACAATCTTCTTAGCCTGCTGGTTAGCATTGAGTTTGGCATCATCCATAATTTCGTTCACATAGCTTGCAGCATCGAGTTTAGCCTGATCTTTCAAACTCTCAATCAATCTCTGCTTAGCCTCTTCAGCACTCAGACCAGAAAGTTCTTCCAGTTTAGCCTGCTCCTGTTTCTGCATCTTATCAAGTTCCTGCTGCTTGACAGACAAGAGTTTCTTCTCGTTGTCAACACGCTGCTGATACTGATCAATCTCCATCTTGCGTCGACCGAGGTCTTCCTGACGCTGATTGAGAGAAATCTCGCGCTGCTTCAACTTATTCTCATTCTGCTGGATGCGAGAATTACGCTGCTGCACTTCTTTTTCGAGTTCCGCCTTCTTGTTGAGGAATTTCTCCTTCACTTCCAAAAGCTTCTTCTCTTTTACTACTTCTGCCTCTTTGTTGGCAGCTTCTATCATTTCATTATATTTTCCCTTAATGACATAACGGAAAATGAAATACCCAGCAGCACCGCCGATAACAAGCGCCACCAAGGCTGCTATAATAGTTACTATCATTATATTATATATATGTTTATTAATATTCTTATTTCAAAGCGTCTTCAATCTCGGAGGTAAGCTTCTCAAGAATATCATCATAAGGTTTCGTATCATTCCGATCCGATTCCTTCTCATATCTCAATGCCACATCAATGAGCGCCATATACAGGATTTCCTTATCGCTCTTTCTGCCTTTGAAAATCTTGGTATATGAGTTTACAATATCATCTATCAGCTTAGCTGATTTACGATAATACTCCTCGTCTTCCCTAGGTATTCTTACCGAAAGATCTGTATCATAGACGTGTAATCGTATGAGTAATTTATCTTGTTCTTGTTCTGCCATCGTTCCGATTTTTACTTTTCACCCAATAGTGTGATACACTTATTGACATCTCTTATGAGCTTGGCGATGCGCTTCTGAGTAGCTTCCATATCATTGTCAGAAATCGTCATCATCTTCGCCATCTTCAAGCTGTCGTAATCACTCTGCGCTTGAGCCAACTTTTCCTCCAATGCCGTGATTTTGGCATCGCGCTCATCCACCATCGCATAGAGTTCAGCATTCTCCTGCTTGACCTCGTCAAACTTGAGAATCATCTGCCTTACTCTTGTGGCAAACGTATTGATTGTTTTCTCATTTGCACTCATGACTATTATTTTTTGGCTACAAATTTAAGAGAATTATTTGAATAAAACAAATATTCTGCTATTTTTTTTCATTTTGGGCGCAACATTTGTTACTTTCCCATCTTCTGCTTTGCCTTTTCTACGTCTTCATCTGATGGACGTGGCTCTTTTTTGGCAAGCATCAATACCTGGAAGGTAAAGTCGGTTACCCATTGCTGGCTGAACGCCAAGCGCTTGTTGAACTGGCGCAACTGAAGCACGGTTTTCAGCACACTGGCATCAGAGAAATCGTTCTTAGCGAAGATATCTTCTACAGTTTTAGCAGTCAGCTTGTAAAGTGAATTCTTCATGAAGCTAGGCAAACGGAGCTTAAACTTCATCAAGTTGCCCATCAGCATCATCAGATCCTGAGTGAAGTTCTGGAACTGGATGAGATATACATTGACATCCTGCAGTTTGTGGCAGTTCTTACGGATACTGGAATCTATCTCCTTAAAGAAGGCATCATCCGTATCATAGATATTCTTCATCATTTTCTTCACCTGTGCCTTTTCGCCAATACCCAGACGGTTGTTGACCGTCGGAACATGCAGACTTGTCTTGAAGACACGCAAGTCTGGCAACATGGCCAAATTGGTGATACCTAACTGAGAAGCAAGTGCAGCCTGAAAGTATACACGGACCAAGGTCATGTAATCTTCCATTCCACCTACCTTTTTATCGTCGTCCTTACGACCGAATAGTTTTGCAAAAATTCCCATTCCTTTATTATTTTATTTTCTATATCTATTTAAATTGTTCTGCAAAAATACAATAAAATCAGTAAATACCCAAATCAAAGCGACGTTTTTTATATAAAAAGGTGCTTTTTTTATCAAAAAATGCATTTTTATGGCTTATGATTTCACTCATTCAACTTTTTTTAGTAACTTTGCCGCGTTTTAAGATAAGACTATTCAACTTTATTATATTAGAAATAGAGAAGATATGAAAGGAATCGTATTAGCGGGAGGTTCGGGTACAAGACTTTACCCTATTACCAAAGGTATCAGTAAGCAATTGATACCCATTTTTGATAAGCCAATGATATACTACCCTGTTTCCGTGCTAATGTTGGCAGGAATCAAGGAGATTTTGATTATATCTACCCCATTCGACTTGCCTGGTTTCAAACGTCTGTTAGGCGACGGCAGCGAATTGGGTGTACACTTCGAATATGCAGAACAGCCATCACCCGATGGTCTGGCTCAAGCCTTCATCATTGGTGAGAAGTTTATCGGTAATGATACAGTCTGTCTGGTTTTGGGTGACAACATTTTCTATGGAGCCGGTTTTACGGGTTTACTCAAGGAAAGCGTAAAAGCTGCAGAAAAAGGACAGGCAAGCGTATTTGGCTATTATGTCAACGATCCGGAAAGATATGGTGTGGCTGAGTTTGATGAAAACGGCAACTGCCTGAGCATAGAAGAAAAACCGGAAATGCCTAAGAGCAACTATGCAGTTGTAGGACTCTATTTCTATCCAAACAGCGTGGTGCAGGTGGCTAAGAACATCAAGCCTAGCGCAAGAGGTGAGTTGGAAATAACAACAGTAAACCAGCACTATCTGACAGAAAAGACTCTGAAAGTAAGAACCTTACAGCGCGGTTTCGCCTGGCTAGACACCGGTACCCACGATAGCCTTTCGGAAGCCAGTACCTTTATAGAAGTCATCGAAAAGAGACAGGGTCTGAAAGTGGCATGTCTGGAAGAAATCGCATTCAAACAAGGATGGATAGACAAAGAACAGTTGCTGAAACTTGCCCAACCGATGCTCAAAAACGGTTATGGACAGTATCTGAAAGAACTAGCGGCAAGCAGATAGCACAGATTCTATCATTTATCTTATACGAATATAAAAAGGTGTAAACACAATAGAATATAAAATAATGGAAGAAACAAAGAACTTTGATTTGGGACGTGATCAAGAGCAGGAAGAGAAGTCATCTATTGACTTCCAGCTGATTTATTCTACTCTTATCCTCAATTGGAAATGGTTCGTTCTATCACTCATTGTATGTTTGGGATTGGGATATCTCTACATACGTCATGCAAGACCGCAATACCAGGCAACCGCTAAGGTACTGATAAAGGATGACGACCAGAGAAAGAACAGAGGAATGGGTAACAGCATGATTCAAAATGCTGCAAACCTCGGTTTTATTTCAAACTCAAACGGTATAGACAATGAGATTGAAATTCTTTCGGCTCAAGACTTGGCTAACCAGGCTGTAGTAGACATGAAATGCTACGTGAACTATTACCATAAAGGAACCTTCAGGGATCAGTTAGTCTATAAAGAGCAGGAAGTCAGCGTTGACTTAGACCTGGCTCATCTCAAGAAGCTGAATGCTCCTATCAAGCTTCTTATAGAGAAAACTGGCAGCCAGTATCAGGTAACAGGTTCATACTACATACCTGTAGATGCCTTTTCCTATCAGAAGGATCCTGTAAAGATTGAAAAGACTTTAGCTGGTCTGCCAGCAAGCATCAATACACGTGTAGGAACCCTCTACTTCACTCAGAACGGCAAATACGCATTGAAAGACGGTGAGAGCCTGAAGGTGATTATCGTGTCACCAGAAATGGCGGCTAAGGGCTATACAAAAGCACTGACTGTCAGCCAGACATCAAAGACTACAACCATAGCCGAACTGGTGATGAAAGATGAAGATCCTCAGCGCAGCATCGACTATCTGAGAACTCTGGTAAATGTTTATAACCGCCAGGCCAACGAGGACAAGAATGAAATTTCTTTCCGCACAGAACAGTTCATCAACCAGCGTCTGGAGAAGATCAACAACGAACTGGGCAATACAGAAGGCCAGCTCGAAAGCTACAAGAAGCGTAACAATGTTGTAGAGATGAAGCTCAACGCAACAGCTGCCATCGCTAACTCAGACACATACGCCCAGAAACTCCAGGAGGCTAACACACAGGTTGAACTTCTGAATGAGCTTGGCAAATACATGAACGAACCTGGCAACAGATATCAGCCAATCCCATCAAACGTAGGTCTGACTGATGAAAGTTCAACAGAACTCATCAACCAGTACAACAAAATAGCCCTGGATCGCAACAACGCCTTGCATGCAGCCAGCGAGACTTCTCCTACAATAACTCCTCTGACCGCACAGTTGGATGCACTCACAACATCTATCAAACGTGCCATGAGACAAGCTAAGCTAGGTATGGAAATCCAGCGTAACAGCATAGCCAAACAAGCTGCCATGTATGCCAACCAAATAGGTAACTCGCCAGAGCAAGAGCGAGTTCTTACACAGATTGGTCGCCAGCAGGAAGTAAAATCTGGTCTTTACCTGATGCTTCTTCAGAAACGTGAGGAAAACTCCATTTCGCTAGCAGCAACGGCAGACAAGGGTAAGGTTATCGATGCTCCATCATTGGAAGGAAAGGTTAGTCCTAAGAATCCTATCATTATGCTGATAGCACTGGTACTGGGTATTGCAATCCCTGCCGGCATCCTCTTCCTGAGAGAATTCTTCAAGTACAAGATTGAGGGACATGAAGACGTGATGAAACTCACTCAGATACCTGTCATTGCCGATATTCCTGTAGCAAGCGACGCTGCCAAGAAGGAAGGAAAGGCTGACATTGTGGTTCACCAGAATGTAAACAACCTGATGGAGGAGATTTTCCGTGGCCTGCGTACCAATATTCGGTTTATGCTGAAAGAAGGTGAGAAGGTGATGATGTTTACCTCTTCTACATCAGGTGAAGGTAAAACATTCGTGGCATCCAATATCGGTATCTCGCTCGCCTTGCTGGGCAAGAAGGTTATCATGGTAGGTCTGGATATCCGCAAGCCACGTCTGGCAGAGCTCTTCGAGATTGACAACCACCATAATGGTATCACCAATCTGATTGTACACGACCATAATACATGGGATGACATTCAGAAACAGATTCTCTCTTCGGGTGTCAACAGTAAACTCGACCTCCTTATGGCTGGCCCTGTTCCTCCTAACCCAGGAGAGTTAGTAACCAGAGCAAGCCTTGACGACATTATCAGTCAGTTGAAGGAACATTACGACTATGTTATCCTCGATACGGCTCCTGTAGGTCTTGTAAACGACAGTTTGCAGCTTGGACGTCTGGCTAATCTCTGTGTATACGTATGCCGCGCAGATTATACTCAAAAGGCTAGTTTCGGCATGATCAATGGTTTGAAAGCCGAGAATAAATTGCCTAACATGTGCTTAGTACTCAATGGCGTCGACCTCTCTAAGAAGAAGCACAGCTTCTATTATGGTGTTGGTAAGTACGGCAAATATGGTAAATATGGCAACTATGGTTCTTATGGATCATATGGCAAATATGGCAAATATGGAACTTACGGCCAGTATGGCAGCTATGGTAACTATAGCAACAGCCACTATGGCAATGCCAACGACAACAGTATCAAGAAGTAATTAAGAACATACATACAACAAAGAAAAGAGTCTTTCTATCCAGATAGGAAGACTCTTTTAGATTTTAAAAACATTAAGACTATATGGCAACAATTGCAGTAGATTTTGATGGTACAATCGTAACCCACGAGTACCCGAAGATTGGTACAGAGCTACCTTTCGCCACAGAAACATTAAAGATGTTGATTAGAGACCACCACAAGCTTATTCTATGGAGCGTACGCGAAGGAAAACTCCTGGACGAGGCAGTAGAATGGTGTAGAGAAAGAGGAGTTGAATTCTGGGCTGTAAACAAGGATTATCCTGAAGAGAGTCTGGAGAACAATAACCACTTCTCCCGCAAGCTCAAAGCCGACTGGTTCATTGACGACCGAGGTATCGGCGGTTTGCCTGATTGGGGGGAGATTTATCAGATTATCACCAACCATACCAGTTATCGCAGAGTACTGAAACAGAAGTTCGGCGAACAGCAGGAAGCTCCTAAAAAGAAACATTGGTGGAGCCGCAGATAACAGATAAAGAAGATATTTCTCCAAAAGATATCATAATAGATACAATAAAAGATATCCCAATAAATAAAAAAGGTGTATTGCTCATTGGCAATACACTTTTTATTTATTGGAATGAATTTACTAGTCTGAATTAGAAGAACAAGTAGCGGTTATCAACTACATGAGCGTTCAGATAAAGCTCATTCATGAAGTTACCTGCATACTGCATAGCCTTCTGACGGCACTTCTGCTCGTATGTCTTGTCATCGAACTTAACAGGACGGTCAGTCTTGTTTACAACCTGGAAGAGATAAACACCAGCGTTACCCTTCACAGCATGAGCAGAGAAAGCACCCTTCTTAGTACCTGCAACAGCACCAGAGAGAGCAGGCTCGCTAGCGCCAGTAGCTGCGATGAATACAGGAGCAGCGAAAGTAATCTGGTTTACAGAAGAAACCTTACCACCCTTAGCCTTAGCAGCTGCGATGTTCTTAACACCGTTCAACTTAGCCTCTATCATCTCAGCCTTCTTATCCTTGAGCACCTCTGCCTTAACAGTCTCCTTGACAACTGCATCATTCAAATCACGATAACCGATATGATGAATCTTATCAAGAACCACAACCAACAGGTGGTTGTTGTCACCACACTCATAGAGAGGTGAAATCTCACCCTCCTTGCTATCGAAGATCCACTTCAAAGCCTCGCGTGTAGAATGGATGTTTGCTACATAGTGAACAGAAGTTGTAATATCCTTTAAGTCCTGAACCTTGTAACCTTCCTTAGCTGCATTCTTCAAGAGATCCTCTGACTTAGGATTAGCACTTACGAAACTAGAGAACTTGTTGTAAGCTGTACGATAAGTACCCTGCGAGAAGTCGATAGGCTTCTTAATAACGGCAGCGGTATACTTGCTGACCATTGCCTTGCGGTCAAGAACCTGAAGAACTACATATCCCTGACCCAACTGAAGCTGGTTCAAAGAGTTAACTGCTGCAGTATTCAATGTATTGATGAATGTCTTGTTGTCCTTATCCATAGACTGGGCATACTCATACTGCTTGGTAGTCATCCAAGCCTTGTCACCAGTCTGACCATACTTCTTAGCAATAGCCTCGAAATCAGCACCACCGGCAATAGCGCCCTGAATAGAATCTGCCTTAGTCTTAGCCTCAGCTACTGAGTTAGCAGCAACCTGGATAACACGATACTGTACTGAATCAGGCAATTCCTGCTTAGCTACCAACTTAACGATGTTCAATGTATTGTCACCAGCATTAGCCTTAACAGCAGAAGTAGAACCTACAGCCATAGAATCAAGCTGAGCAGCGATATCACGTGGGAAAGCATCCTTTGAAACAGGAATACCAAGATATGCTACAGTAGAAGCTGACTTACGTACAACCTCTGTAGGATCTGCAGCAGCAGCCAACTGTGAGTGATAACCTGCAAATTCCTTGTTAAGAGCAGCACGGTCTGCATTTGAAGCCTGAACCTCGATATCAACGAACTTGATGTCACGGCTCTCAACAGGCTGCTTGAAGCGTGCCTTGATCTCATCATACTTAGCCTTCAGATCGCTTTCAGAAATCTTTACCTTATCATCCTGAATGTCAGAGTAAGGGAAAGCAGCCAACTGAATCTGGCTCTCTTCATTCTCCTCCTTGAAAGCCATCTTAGCCTCTACAGGATTTGACAGGAAGCAACCGGCGAGAAGAGCCTGATACTTCTGAGCCAAAGTCTGCTGGCGGAGAGTCTTCTCGATGAATGACCAGTAGTTGTAAATCTTGGTATACTGATCCATCATCTGTGCGTTAGCAGATGGGTTAGCCTTCTGTGCCTTGTAGTCTGCCAAGAACTTCTGGAGAGAAGATGCGTCGAAACGACCTGTCTGCTGATTAACGAAAGGAGTCTGCTGAAGCATAGGGTTAGTACCTGTCTTCAAGATGTCCTGAAGTTCAGCGTCGGTTACTGTAAGACCCAACTTGCTAGCTTCCTTAGCGATAATCTGGTTCTGGATGTATGTATTCCATACCATATCCTTCACCTGATTCATCTGCTCTTCAGGAAGATTTTCCTGACCCTGTTGCATTTTAATAACTTCTGAATACTCATCAACGAGCTTCTGGAAATCCTGCACGCTGATTTTTTCGCCCAAAACTTCACCAATCTGCTGGCGCTCATTATTCTTTGCTGAATCGCAAGAGCGGAAAGCTTCCTCGGCAATAAAGGCGAAAAGGCCGAAACTGATAATACAAACCAGTATCACGCCTCTTTTTCTAATTGTTCCTAATGCTGCCATTACGTTTTAATTATTATTATTATTTTTATTTTTTCCTAAGTTTAGATTGAACCACTTTTGATGCTAGTAGCCAATTTTCTGCAAAAATACAAAAATAATACGAGAAAAGGGAATTTTTTGCTATCTTTTTTGACTATTACCTCAAAAAAAGCAAAAAATTCCCTTTTCCCGCTCAGCTATTTGATGATGTGGAGTTTAACAAGCTCTATTTTACGCGATGTTGACTTGATAATCTTGAACTCAAAGTTATCAAACTTAATCACCTCGTTAAGTTTAGGAAAACTCTGATATTCATGCAATATCAAACCGCCTACAGTCATATATTCATCACTTTCCGGCAGTTCAAGACCAAACATATCGTTCACCTTGTCAATCTCCAGTCGTGCAGAAAGGAGATAGTCACCATCATCGGTTTTCTTAGCTACATATTTGGCTGAATCGTGCTCATCTTCTATATCACCGAAGATTTCCTCAACGATATCTTCCAGACTCACCAAACCGCTAGTACCTCCAAACTCATCTACAACGATACCTAAAGACTTCTTCTGCTGCAAAAAAGTCTGCATCAGTTTCTGTGCCTGCATCGTTTCCGGCACAAAAGGAAGTGTACGGATATGATCCTGCCAACGTGAAGGATGATGGAACAGTTCGGAACTGTGAATATATCCCGCAATATGGTCTATATCCTCTTCATATACAATGATTTTCGAATTACCACTCTCTATGAATTTCTGCTGCAGTTCTTCGAGAGAAGTATCCATTTCAACAGCTTGAATCTCAGTACGGGGCACCATACAGTCGCGTACTTTAGTATCGGAGAAATCAAGGGCATTCTGGAATATCTTCACCTCATCATTAATTTCATCTTCATTGGTAGCGTTATCGATACTTGACTGCACAAGATAATCAAGGTCTACCTTAGAAAAGCCTTCATCCGCCCCCTCAGTATCCATCTTCATACCTATCAGACGCAGCAGGCACTTACTCAAGAAAGTACTGAATTTACTGATAGGCCACAATACCACATAGCACAGATAAGCTATCGGACTGAAGATAGAAAGCAAGCGGTTCGGATTAGACTTGAAAAGCGTCTTTGGCAGAAACTCACCCGTAAAGAGTACTATCAGCGTAGACAGAATGGTATCTGCAGGCACCGTAAAGGCTGCATCAAAGCCAGCGAAAATCGTATTGTCGAAAAGACGGGCTATCAGGATACCATAAACTACAAGGGCTATATTGTTGCCCACGAGCATGGTACTGACAAAGCCATTCGGATGATTATAAAACAAAGATAACAGTCGTTGCGTAAGGCCGTTTTTCTCCTTATCCATCTCCGCCAACATACGGTTGGAAGAGACGAAGGCAATCTCCATTCCGCTGAAGAATGCTGAGAAGACCATCGTAATGAGAATGCCTACGACTAAACTCATATCCACCTGTTCATTCATTATATCTTTTTCTTTTTAATTAGTGCATGATAGGAATCGTAGTGGCTCTGACTGGTGTAGCCGGCTGACGGAAGTTATTCTTGACAGAATCAGGCTGGCTGCTCAAAGTATCGGCACCACCACCTCCTGTCAGGTCTCCCTTTTCAAAGCTACCCTTCGAATTGCTCACATAATAGCGCGTCATCTTTTCATCACTCCAGAAATGAGAACCCTGTAGCGTTCTTTCAGGAGTAACAAGTTTACTGAATACGTTACTTGACAATTCGTGCTTATTCTGATCCCAGGTAAGTTGCTCACTATTGAAGCGCAAACCATCTTTGGTCAGGATACTCACCCTACCATAAAGTTTCCATATCTTCTGCTGATCATAATAATAAGCTGTATCACACTGGATATAACTATTAATATGGAATTTCTCATCAAACTGCTCCAGCAAAAGTCCCTTATCAAAGATCCACAAAGATGGATTCTTGCTGGTATTCACCTCCCACCGTTCTGTTACGATGCGATATTTCATAACTCCCGAGTCGCTTACCAATGTATTTACACCATACGACGTCATCATCGCCACCGAGTCTTGCGGACGGATGGCGGGCGCAGTATGTTCTACCTGGTTCTGGCAACCAGCCAAAATCAGGAACATCAGGATACCGACAACATAAGAGCCTTTTATTCTATACATTATTATATATAGATTCTATACATTATTATATATAAGCGGAAGATTAATCCATCTTCCACTTCTTAAACCAATCCTCGTTGAATGTGAATCCGATATTGATACGGAAAGAATTTTCCTTAATCAGATCCTTAGCCGAACTCTTCACCCACTGACCGCTGATATTCAGCATAGAGCGGTTGTTGTAAGAGTTCATGATAGGAATACCGAAACCGGCACTTACAGAGATTTCCTTCGGACCATCAACACCATTCATCTTATAATAAGGTGTGGCGTAGCTGGCACCTACACGATACTGAACACGCTTGAAGAAAGCACGGCTGCGCTCTCCATAGCAATACTGGGCACCGAGATTGAACTTGCTTCTATCCTTGTAGATACCATTTTTCAAGGCGTAGTTGGTTCCATCGAAACTAGGATACCCCAAGCTACCCCACTTCTGCAGACTGTAATCAAAGCCAACCTTCCACTGGTTGTTATGATTCCACATCACACCCGCACCAATCATGGTAGGCAACTTGTAAGCCTTGCCGATAGAGTAAGCGGTGGTATCGGTAACACCGTTCTGGGTATCATTAGAAATGATTTTCATATCAGCAGAAGCCCCCAGACTATGTCCTGGCGAGAAGGTGACACCCACGGTAGCCCAATCTTTCTTTGAGAACTGATGGGTATACTGTACACCGAAATCAACCTTATAGCTGTTCACCTGCATAGAATAGTAACGGGTGAGGGTCTTGTAATAAGAATTGCTGTAGCTGTTTGATACACTTCTGTCTATACTACCCCAGAGATATGAGAAGTTGGCACCTACGGCCAAGCCCTTGACCGGTTCCCAACCCGCACCGATGTATGCCTGATGCAAACCACCATCGCCGGAATAAGTATTAGTATAGTAAGCTTCCTTGTCAGCATTCACCCATTCTGATGCAGAATAATTATAGCCAACATTGGTAAAAGGAATGATACCGAAGCTCATACCTACATGTGGCAGCAAGCGGAAGCCTGCAACAACATACTCAAAATTTGAGTTGTTGGCATTCTTCTTCACACCATTCTCTTCAAAATTTGTCACCTGACCAGAGATACCGGCATCAAGGATGAAAGTCATCGAATCAATCGAAGCATAAGATGCAGGGTTGAGATAGTTTACCTGATTATGCTCATGAAAGCCAAGACCGACTCCATTCATACCGCGATTAAAACCAGAAGTCTGGTCCGACAAGATGCCAAGACCATACTGGCTGTATGGCGAATTAGTACCACTTTGGGCATTAACCATAAGGGCTGAACCCAACAATAGGGTTGCTAAAAAAAGCTTTCTCATTCTTTAATAATCATTCAAAATTATATTCAGAGTGCAAAAGTATTAAAAAAAATCTAGAAAAAAGAAGGATAATTGAAAATAATAAGGTATTTTTGCATCGTGAAACGTTTTAAGCATATTTTTAGTGCCATTTTAGCAGTAATTTTAATCAATTTAACTACTGAAGTGGCTGCACAGGATTTTTCAAGAGACAAGGACTCTGATATTTCTGTGCAGAACAGTCGTGTCAATGAAGAAGCTACTGCGTGGCTCGATTCTGTTGACATTTCTCTCCTGACTTGCGGACCAGGTCAGGAGGTGTGGTCGTATTATGGACATACCGCTCTCCGCATCCAGAACAAAGCTATGGGAACTGATGTTGCCGTCAACTGGGGTATGTTTAGTTTTAACCAAAGTTGCTTCGTACTCCGTTTTGTTTTCGGACTCACCGACTATCAGATTGGCATCTACCCGATGAGCGACTTCATTGCCGAATATGCACATGAAGGCAGATGGGTAAGACAGCAGCGCCTCCGTCTCTCCCGCACAGAGAAACTGGGAATTCTGAGAAGCATCGACAAGAATGCACAGCCGGAGAACCGCATATACCGCTACAATTTCTTCTATGATAATTGTACGACCCGGGCACGCGAGATGATTCTCTCCAACATTGGAAACCAGAGTACCAACTTTAAAGATACCCCTACCCCTTCTACCTACAGGGAAGAGATTCACAAGCTCAACGGACAGCACCGCTGGGCAAGATTCGGTAATGACCTTCTTTTGGGTTGTCAGGCAGACCGCCCTATCACACAAAGAGAATGGGAATTCTTGCCAGACAATCTGAGCAAAGACTTTGCCACAGAAGGAAGAACCGACTTTATTGATGCATCTCAGACTGCAGACGGCAAGACCAATGCAACAAGTGCCAGCGGCTATATTACTCTGGTAGATGAAACCTCCGATATTATCCCAGCCCAGGCACAAATAACAGACGATGCTCCTGTTACACCACAAATGATAGCCATAGCCCTGGCAATCATCATCATAGGAACAACGGTAAGAGAATGTATAAAAAAGAAAAACTACTGGTGGTTTGATGCCATTCTGCTTGTCCTGACAGGATTACCGGGACTGATTCTCTTTGCCATGATCTTCTCGCAGCATCCTACTGTACAGATAAATTTCCAGATTCTGATACTGAATCCGCTCAACCTCATCTTTGCCTGGAAGACTGTCAAGAGGATGAAAGCAGGTCGTCAGTATTGGTATTTCGAACTTCTGGGATGGCTTCTGCTCATTGCCCTGTTCATGCAGATATGGCAGAACTATGCTGAGGGTATGAGTATTTTGGCACTTTCTTTGCTAGCGAGATACTGCGTCAAGTCGACCATGATGGATTTAAGTCCAAACAATTATGGTTTGCAGAAGCATATCGTAAAGAAATTCAGAAAGAATAAATAGACATTAAAATATACGTAAGGAAACGATTGGCACAACATCGTTTCCGAACAGAAGAAGATAAACAACAATGATGGTAAACAGATATATCACAGCCCTTTTGGTTGTCCTGGCGGCAACCGGCATGGAGGCGCAGACTTATCAGCAGGCGCTGAAGTTTGCGCTTACGGATATATCCTACGATGAATTCATCCAGCAACCGGAGGCGAAGGCATTGGAGGAGGACATTCTCTGCGTGCTCAAAGCCATCAAAGCGGCATCAGAAGATGAGAGCATCGCAACGCATCATCCTATCCTGTCGGCAACACTTGCCGCCAATTCTTCTGACATTCTGACAGGCATTCATTCACATATTTATTATGATTCCCCTACGGAGCATAGATACAAAGTTCCGTATGGGAGTATTGTTATTCGAGGTCCAGACTGCTGATTTTATGCTTTCAGTAAGCAAAACTCAGAAGATTTGCCATAAAAACAGGTAATAATTGGCAATTCCTTGCAGATTTACAGATATTTTTAGTAAATTTGCAAGCTAGTAATAAACAACAGGAGATTTTACTCCCAAACATCATCGAATAATAATAAAAAAAAATAAATATACAATGAACTTTAACAAAATTCTCCAGTCATTGTTTGGCAACAAGTCAACTCGCGATATGAAGTTGATCCAGCCAATCGTAGAAAAGATCAAGGCAGAGTATCCTAAGATGCAGGCCTTAAGCAATGACGAACTTCGTGCAAAAACAAAAGAACTTCAGAAGTACGTACAGGAGTACGCCAAGGAAGAGAAGGCTAAGATTGCTGAACTCAAGGCTAAAATTGAAGACACTCCTATCGATGAGCGTGAAGGTATCTTCAACCAGATCGACAAGTTAGAGCAGGAAGCACTCGACAAGTATGAGGAAGCCCTCAACGAGGTTTTGCCTCAGGTTTTCGCTATCGTTAAGGATACTGCTCGCCGTTTCGCAGAAAACGAGGAGACAGTTGTTACTGCTACCGACTTCGACCGCGAGTTGGCTTCTAATCCAGCTAACGACTTCGTAACCATCGATGGCGACAAGGCTATCTATCACAACCACTGGACAGCCGGCGGTAATGATATGAAGTGGGAAATGATTCACTACGATGTACAGCTCTTCGGTGGTGTTGTTCTCCATCAGGGTAAGATTGCCGAGATGGCTACCGGTGAGGGTAAGACCCTTGTAGGTACAACACCTATCTTCCTGAATGCCTTGACTGGCAATGGTGTTCACGTCGTTACCGTGAACGACTATTTGGCTAAGCGTGACTCTGAGTGGATGGGACCTCTCTATATGTTCCACGGTCTCTCTGTAGATTGTATCGACAAGCACCGTCCTAATTCCGACGAGCGTCGCAAGGCATACCTGGCAGATATCACCTTCGGTACCAACAACGAGTTCGGTTTCGATTATCTTCGTGATAACATGGCTACCAACCCAGCCGATCTGGTACAGCGCCAGCACAACTACGCCATCGTCGATGAGGTCGACTCTGTGTTGATTGATGATGCCCGTACCCCATTGATCATCTCTGGTCCTATTCCAAAGGGCGACGACCAGATGTTCGAGCAGTATCAGCCATTGGTTGAGAAACTTTATGAGGTACAGCGCAAGCAGGCTACAGAATTGCTCGCCGAGGCTAAGCAGAAGATTAACGAAGGTACAAAAGCTAAGAATCAGGAACTCCTTGATGAAGGCTTCCTCGCACTCTTCCGTTCTTACAAGGCATTGCCTAAGAACAAGCCATTGATCAAGTATCTTTCTGAGGAAGGTATCAAGGCTGGTCTGCTGAAGACCGAGGAGTACTACATGGCAAACAACAACCGTGAGATGCCTAAGGCTACTGAGCCATTGTACTTCGTAGTAGACGAGAAACTGAATTCTGCCGACCTTACCGATAAGGGAACCGACTGGTTGGCTAAGCAGGTAAACGACAAGGAACTCTTCGTATTGCCTGATATCACAACTGAGATGAGCGAACTCGAGGCTCGTACAGACCTTTCAGACCAGGAGCGTCTTGACAAGAAAGACGAGATGCTGGCTCACTATGGTGTACAGAGCGAACGTGTTCACACCTTGCAGCAGCTCCTGAAGGGTTACACCATGTTCAATAAGGACGACGAATATGTTGTCATGGACGGACAGGTGAAGATTGTGGATGAGCAGACAGGACGTATCATGGAAGGCCGTCGCTGGAGCGATGGTTTGCACCAGGCTATTGAGGCTAAGGAGCACGTAAAGGTAGAGGCTGCTACACAGACCTTCGCTACCATCACACTTCAGAACTACTTCCGTATGTACCACAAACTTGCAGGTATGACCGGTACAGCAAGTACAGAGTCAGGTGAGTTCTGGGATATCTACAAACTCGATGTTGTTGAGATTCCAACCAACCGCCCTATCCAGCGTAAGGACTTGGATGACCGTGTATACAAGACTGCCCGCGAGAAATATCGTGCAGTTATCGACGAAATCGAGGAAACACGTAATGCTGGCCGCCCAGTCTTGGTAGGTACAACATCTGTCGAGATTTCTGAGTTGTTGAGCAAGATGTTGAAGATGCGCAACATTCCTCATAATGTATTGAACGCTAAGTTGCACCAGCAGGAGGCTCAGATCGTAGCTGAGGCAGGTCGCTCAGTAAACGGTAAGGGTGCCGTAACCATCGCTACCAACATGGCAGGTCGTGGTACCGATATCAAGCTGACTCCAGAGGTAAAGGCTGCAGGTGGTCTTGCCATCATCGGTACAGAACGTCATGAGAGCCGTCGTGTAGACCGTCAGCTCCGTGGTCGTGCCGGTCGTCAGGGTGACCCAGGTTCTTCTGTATTCTATGTATCATTGGAGGATAAGCTGATGCGTCTGTTCGCTTCTGAGCGTATCGCCAAGGTAATGGACCGTCTCGGTTTCGAGGATGGCGAGCGTATCGAGAGCCCAATGATCAGCAAGAGTATCGAGCGTGCTCAGCGCAAGGTTGAGGAAAACAACTTCGGTATCCGTAAACACCTCTTGGAGTATGATGACGTGATGAACCGTCAGCGTACCGTTATCTACGAGAAGCGTCGCCACGCCCTCATGGGTGAGCGTATCGGTATGGATATTGCCAACATCATCTGGGACCGCGTATTGAACATCGTTAACAACAACGACTTCTTCGGTGCCAAGGAAGAGTTCCTGAAAGTTCTCGCTATGGAGATTCCATTCAACGAGGATGAGTATGAGAACGGCAGACGTGAGGATTTGGCAGAGCGTGCTTTCCAGGAAGCTATGGCTACATTCAAGCGTAAGACAGACCGCATCCAGGCTACAGCTATGCCTATCATCAAGCAGGTATACGAAAACCAGGGTGCTATATACGAGCGCATCATGGTGCCTATCACAGACGGCAAGCGAATGTACAATATTCCTTGCAACCTCAAGGAGGCATACGAGAGCGAGGCTAAGAACGTAGTGAAGGAGTTTGAGAAGAGCGTTGTTCTCCAGATTATCGATGACGACTGGAAGGAAAACCTCCGCAAGCTCGACGAACTGAAGCACTCTGTACAGAATGCAAGCTACGAGCAGAAGGATCCTCTCCTCATCTTTAAGTTGGAGAGTGCCAAGGTTTGGGATGCCATGATCAATGACATGTACGACCGTATTGCAAGTATCCTGATGCGTGGTCAGATTCCAGTAATGGAGCAAGAGCAGCCAGTTCAGGAGGCAGCTCCTGAGCAGCACACTCAGCAGAACTATGTAGAGAGCAAGGTAGATTTGGATGCAGAGCGTGAGGCACAGGAGGCAGCTGCTAACCAGGATACCCGAGAGGGCGCACAGGTAAACCGCACTCCTTACCGTGCAGAGCACATGCCACGTCCTAACGACCCATGTCCATGCGGAAGCGGCAAGAAGTTTAAGAACTGCCACGGCAGAAACCTGTAATCACAATAAATGATGATGCTCTTATATATATAATAAGGTATAAGAACATTCATCATCAGAATAATGATAAGAATACCTAGATTTGATGATACTCTCATCATTTCTAGGTATTTTTGTTTTAAAACTACATTATTGCTACCAAGTTGCAAAAAATTATTAGTATTTTTGCAGTCGAAAAGAAAAAAGAGCTGACCATGAGGTCATGCCCCAAAGAAAAGAACAAGATTAAAACAAGGAAAGATATATGAAATTATCAGAACTTAAAACAGGTGAAAGCGCCGTCATCGTCAAGGTATCAGGACACGGTGGCTTCAGAAAGAGAGTCATCGAGATGGGATTCATCAAGGGCAAGAAGGTAGATGTACTCCTTAACGCCCCACTCCAAGACCCTGTAAAATACAAAATCATGGGCTATGAAGTTTCTCTCCGCCACAGCGAAGCCGACCATATCGAGGTGGTTTCCATTGATGAAGCCAAGAACGATGCAAAGCTCAGCAAGGCGGAAGAAGAAGACCGCCAACAGGTAATTAACTCAAAAGTAATAGATTCCAACGATAGCGACGAGCAGGAGCTCGGCGACAAGATGCTCGTAGCTGAAAGAAAAGACAATGCCAGCAACGAAGCTCTGGCTGAACAGGAAGCAGAAAGACTCCACCGCGTCATCAACGTGGCACTGGTGGGAAATCCAAACTGCGGTAAGACTTCCCTCTTCAACTTCGCATCGGGTGCTCACGAACGCGTAGGCAACTATAGCGGTGTAACCGTGGATGCGAAAGTAGGTGAAGCCGATTTCAACGGCTACCACTTCAATCTGGTAGATTTGCCGGGTACCTATTCCCTCTCGGCTTATTCGCCAGAAGAACTCTATGTGCGCAAGCAGCTCATCGAGCATACGCCGGATATCGTCATCAACGTCATCGACACCAGCAACCTGGAGCGCAATCTCTATCTCACCACACAGTTGATAGATATGCACATCCGCATGGTCTGCGCCCTCAATATGTTTGATGAAACCGAGAAGCGTGGCGATAACATCGACTACGACAAACTGGGCGAACTCTTCGGTATCTCGATGATTCCTACCGTCTTCACTAATGGCCGAGGCGTGGACAAGCTCTTCGAGACCATCATCGAACTCTACGAAGGCAAGGAAGATTCCAGCGCTCACTATCGCCATATCCACATCAACCACGGACATGAGATAGAACATGGTATCGAGCATATCCAGAAATATCTGAAGGCAGATGATTCCATCCGCCAGCGCTACTCTACCCGATACCTCTCTATCAAGTTGTTGGAGAATGATAAGCACGCCGAGGAATACGTAAGCCATCTGAACTCTGCAAAGGAAATCTTCACAGCCCGTGATGAGGCAGCCAAACGTGTGAAGGAAGAGACCCTGGAGGATAGCGAAACCGCCATCATGGATGCCAAATACGGTTTTATCCATGGCGCATTGCAGGAAGCAGGCTATGAACCGGGCAAGGCGAAGGATACCTATCAGGTAACCCACCTCATCGACAGCATCCTGACCAATAAATATGTAGGCTTCCCAATCTTCGTTCTCCTGCTGTTCATCATGTTCTCAGCCACCTTCGTACTGGGCGAGATTCCTAAGGGATGGATTGAGGACGGCGTGGCATGGCTGGGCGATTTCATCAGCAATACGATGCCGGACGGACCTGTAAAGGATATGCTGGTAGATGGTGTGATTGGTGGTGTTGGTGCGGTCATCGTATTCCTGCCACAGATACTGATTCTGTATTTCTTCATCTCTTATATGGAGGATTCGGGATATATGGCTCGTGCCGCCTTCATCATGGATAAGCTGATGCACAAGATGGGCCTGCATGGCAAGTCATTCATCCCGCTGATTATGGGATTCGGATGTAACGTACCTGCCGTGATGGCAACAAGAACAATCGAGAGTCACCGTTCCCGTCTGATTACGATGCTGATTCTGCCATTGATGAGCTGTTCGGCTCGTCTGCCAATCTACATCATGGTCATCGGAACGTTCTTTGCCATCCAATACCGTTCACTCATCATGGTATCGCTCTATCTCATCGGCATCTTCCTAGCCGTGATATTGAGCCGCATCTTAGCCAGTTTCGTGGTGAAGGGCGAAGATACCCCGTTCGTAATGGAGCTGCCTCCTTACCGCTTCCCTACCTGGAAGGCGATAGGCCGCCATACCTGGGAAAAGGGCAAGCAGTACTTGAAGAAGATGGGTGGTATCATCCTTGTGGCAAGTATCATCGTATGGGCTTTGGGTTACTTTCCTCATAATGAAGAACTTGATAACCAGGCTCAGCAGGAGCAGAGCTATATCGGCAGAATCGGTAAGACCATCGAGCCTATCTTTACCCCACAGGGATTCGACTGGAAACTGGATGTGGGCTTGGTTTCCGGTGTGGGTGCCAAGGAGATTGTAGCCTCAACGATGGGCGTGCTCTACAGCAACAACGACAGTTTCTCTGATGATCAGGATTACAACGATGAAGACGGAAAATACGAAGTCTTGAAGAAGCAGATGACTTCCGACCTGAAGAAGACCTACGGTTACAGCGATGCCGAGGCAGCAGCGAAGGCAACGCTCACCGCCTACAGTTTCCTCCTCTTTGTATTGCTCTACTTCCCTTGCATCGCCACCATCGCTGCCATCAAGGGCGAAACGGGCAGTTGGAAATGGGCAGGCTTCGCCGCCGGCTACACCACGCTATTGGCATGGGTAGTATCAGCCCTGGTCTTCCAGATAGGATGTTTGTTTATCTAATCAAGGTGTCTGCTTTAAGAAAACAAACAAAGAGAGCGCACAACACCTGAACGACAGCCGCACAACAGCTGAGCGACGCTTGCACAACACCTGTTGTGCAAGCGCACATCAGCTGTTGTGCGGCTTACTATATAATATATACAGAAGACTTATTCTATATATCTGAAAAACTTCAAGTAACTGTTCGGAAGACTTTAGTGATATACTAGAACGTTATCAGTCATATACCTGAACGACATCAATCATATCATTAGAAGACATCAACCGTATCCTTATTCAGGATAATCTCTTTCCTACCTTTGCGGCAACAAACGCTATCATCAGACCCAGGCAGGCGGCAATGCTGATGGCAATGCGGAGACCAGTAGCCTCAGCAAGCCATCCGATAACCGGAGGTCCTACCAGGAAACCGAAGAAACTGATGCTCGAAACGATGGTAATGGCGATGCTCGCCTTGATGGTTCCCAATTTTCCGGCGATACTGTAACAGATAGGAACCGACGAAGAGATGCCGAAACCTACCAGCAGGAAACCCAAGGTGGCAGGAATGAGATAAGGCAAGGCAGCAGCCAGCCACAAACCGCCCAATATCAAACCACCACAAACCTTCAATACTCTGGCTGGGCCGTATTTCGTAACAAACCCATCAGCCATGAATCTACCCAACGTCATCGCACCCATACCAGCCACATAGCCCGCACGGATAAAAGCCTCATCGGGTTTTACTACTGAAGAAAAATATACACTACTCCAATCGTAAACGGTACCTTCACAGAACATGCCTGCAAATCCCATCAATCCCAAAAGGAACAGAATCGGGTCGATGGTCTTGAAAGAGAACTTCGGAACATCCTCCTCTTCTGCTTTCGCCATGGCATCATTAATCAGAAAGCGGAAACCGACAGCAATGATGAGAATACTCAGAGCCAGGATAGTTCCAAAGTGGACATCTATCGGGAGTAAAGTATTGGCAAAGATGGCACCGATGATACCACCGGAGAATCCACCCAGACTCCACAGACCATGAAACGACGACATGATGTTGCGCCCATACATCTTCTCTACCAGACATGCCTGCGTATTGGTGGCAATGTTCATCAGATTCGCCATCATTCCGAAAGCAATAAGACTCAAAATCAGATGAAAAACCGTAGTACTGCTACCGATGCAGAAAAGAACCAGGGCATAGAGCACCTCAGAGAGAACCAGCATCTTCTTGCTGCCAAATCTACTCACCAGGATACCCGAGAAAGCCATCATCAGAAGTTGGCCGATAGGAATGGCGAAAAGCACCGTTCCCAACTGGCCGTTGCTCAGATGCAACATCTGTTTTACATCCGGAATACGGCTTGCCCAACTGGCAAACACCACTCCCGGCACAAAATAATAAGCCGCAACCGCCACTCGCTTGCGCGCCAAATCACTTAAATTACTCAAATTACTCAAACTGACTGTCATCCTTAATAATATACCTATTATAAATACTCATTTCTATTAGCGGCTGCAAAATTACAAAAAAAAACAGAAAAAGACTGATATTTGAACAATAAATGTTGCGCCGTTTGAGATTTTTGCCGTACCTTTGCACTCAGAAAAAGAATTAAAAACAAACTAGCAATGAAGAAACAAACAATGATTACCCTGGCACTCGCCCTCACTCTGGCAATGCCAACCCTACCCGCCTTCGCCCAGAAGGCGATGAGCAAGAAAGAAATTGCCGAAAAAGAAAAGGCATTCAAAAACCTTCAGCATCCCTGGAAGGGAAAGAAGGTGGCTTACTTCGGCGACTCCATCACAGACCCTAACATTAAGGCATCAAAAGTAAAATACTGGGGATTCCTGCAGGATTGGCTCGGCATCACCCCTTACGTTTATGGTGTGAGCGGCAGACAGTGGAACGATATTCCCCGACAGGCAGACCAACTGCAGAAGGAACATGGTGATGATTTTGATGCCATTCTCATCTTTATGGGTACCAACGATTACAACAATGGTGTGCCTGTAGGCGAATGGTATACGGAGACTTTCGACAGCGTGAGAGTAGCCCGCCACAAGCCAAGCGAAATGGTACAGCGCCGCCACCGCCACTTCTGCATGGACAAGAATACATTGAAAGGCCGCATCAACATCGCCATGTCGAAGTTGAAGCAGATGTATCCTACCAAGCAAATCGTGGTGATGACTCCTGTGCATCGTGCTCTCTTTGCCAGTGGTGACAAGAACATCCAGCCAGACGAGATGTACGAGAATGCGCGAGGCATCTTCTTCGATGAATACGTGAAAGCTATCAAGGAAACAGGCAATGTCTGGGCAGTTCCGGTCATCGACCTCAACTCCCTTTCCGGTCTTTTTCCTCTTTACGATGCTGGTGCGCAGATGTTTAACAAACCGGATACCGACCGTCTTCATCCTAATGATGCCGGCCACTCCCGCATGGCTAAGACCATCATGCAGCAGCTCTCTGCATTGCCTTGCGTCTTCTAGAAATCCGTGGCAATAGGTGACAATAAGAATACGTCTTATTGTCACCCATTTCTTTCTGTGTATCAATCACTTACAATCTGCGTGGCAGATGTGACAATAAAATAGAAAAACTTTTTCTATATACGCGATGAAACATAACCATCAATATCGCTAAATGTCGAATCCAGAAACGTCAGGTCTTTCATTTGCAAGACATCAATCATGCGATATTCCTTATACAACTGGCGAGAAATACGAAGTTCAAAGGCCAAACGCAAATCATCTGTTGCATCAGCCCCTTCATCCTGCTTTGCCTCTTTACCCGTAATGGTTCTCATTCTTACAATCTCATACACATCACGAATCCCCTTACCCTTAATATATGGCACGAAATAATGAAGATCCTGCAATGCTATGGTTGACGGGAACTTGGCACCCGTATAATATAAGGTGGCAGATTGATTCAAAAAACTCTTTTCATACCCACGCCGATGACTCGGACGAACCACACCAACCAACACCCGATTATCCACTTCCATTACAGTTCCCTTCTGCGGAATCACATGTTGCACAGTATCCTTAGCCTTCGTTTCTATCAGTTCCCGGATAAAACCTTCAAGCAACTTTCTGTTTTCGCTATCGTTCGGCCGAAGCGGAAAAGCACCAATGTTCACCTCCTTAATAGTTTGATAGAACTTTGAAACCTCCACATCAGCCGGTTCACCATCACCAGGAAAAAGAATGTATCCGCCTATCACCTCCTTCTTTAACGGAGCCTCAACATAATCACGATAATAAATGGCATCACGATAACGATGCATCTGATTGATGGCATCATCCGGTGGCACATCTACTCCACTCGCATTCTTGCTGGCTATCCGATATTTCGCATCGAAGAGATAAGTCATCTTCATATCTTTCTGCAAATCATTCTTGGTAAGTTGCAACACTATATCTGGCTTCTGAGGAACCGTTGGCACTATCAGATTCTGCATTCCAATACAATCATTGGTCTGCTCCGTACTTTTCGGATTATATACCAATTCGGCAAGTTCTACCCCATCTTTTCTAAAGAGAATACGAGAATGCTCTCCCTTACCCAACTCCCAGGTAAACAGACCATTCAGTTCCATTCGGTTGCGATGTTCCACATCATCCATATCCAGATTCAACTCCTTCTTTACTATGTGGCTCACCTCTATGAAACACCATATTTCATAAAGCGTGGCGATGTCCTTGGATTGCAACCGATAGATGCCTTCATTTAGAGAGTAAGCCTTACGGAGCAAATTCCAAGTACGATAAACCTGACTATATCCCGTAGCTTTCTGAAGAACCATACTTTCCTGGTTCAACCCCTTGAAACGCCCAACGGTTCGGAAGAAAGAATTTTTCCTTAACCGATTCAGGGAAACATAAGTTGCCTGAAGTTCTTGCTTAGTAGCATCAGAGACCTCCTTAACCTGCTCTATACGAGTTTTTAAGAGTTCATACTTACTCGTAATCTGCGATAAAGCAAATTTCAGAAATCGATTTTCCTGGGTATCATTCGACTCTATTTTTTCGGTGATACGATAAAGATGAGCGGGTTCTTTGCGATGCTCAGCTATTTCATTTTCAAGAGACATAGGAATCCGCCGCAACTTATCAGCCCGCAGATAAGTTTCCCTGCCATGCAAGCGATGACGTGGTCGGTCGATAATGTGCCGACAAGCCTCCAAGAACTTCTTTTGTTCACAAGCAAAGATACTCCACCATATAATCTCTGGCGTTTCTCCCTGTTTATCAGGAGCAAAGCTATGATAGGTCCGTTTTAGAAAATCAAGCGAGAGCATCCGATACTCTTGCTCAATATCCTCTACAATTTTCTTCCAATGAGAATGATAATCCAGTTTGGTACTCAACACCTCGAAGGAGAATGAAAACTTTCTTTTGATGAGCTCAGAAGATACACCATCTGATTTCTTTCTCTTGACAATATAATCAAAACAGATTTCAGAACGTCCTATCTCATTGCCGAAATTCAGAAAGCCAGCCAACATACCATGACGGAAACTGAACCTGTCGTTATCATTCTGCAAGATGGAACCAAAATGTGCATCTACAATCTTGGCATCATTCTTTTCCTCAAACTCCACCCATATCGGATAGTCTGCATTATCAAAGAATATGGCAGGAGCAGAAGAATCTTTTAATATAACCTTAGAAGTGGATTGGTCATTCAAATACCGCTCCACCAGTTCAACACCATCCGACCAGGAATATGTGGAGGAAAGTTTGTCTTCCCCCACATTCCTCTTCGCTTTATCCCAAATAGCATCAAACTTGGTGCATTCTATGGTCATCACAAAGTCGTGATGCTTGATTCTTAAAAGTTCCATTACCGTTAACTCCAAAAACTAGTATAACCAGAACTAAGTTTCTTTTCCATTTCATCCAATTTAGCCAGAGAAACAGAACTATCTCTCATGTTTTCCGGCAACATCTTCGAAACAACTTCCTTTAAAGAAGCAAGCAACTCCGCCTTTACCTTCTCCTCATCGCCTTCTATTCTAGATAGGATTTTCATAGAAGTAATTTCATCCAAAGCACGAGCCACAACTTCATTTTGCGTCATTTCCAAACCTTGACTATTTTTACGATAAGGCAAATTATTGACCACATAGAGCAGGAACTCGTTACGGGTTCGATAAGCTATCTTAAAAGGTGTACCTTCCAATACTGCATTGATTTCCTGCAAATACAGTATCGCCTGGTTGCAAACCTCCTGATTTTCCTGGTACACGTCAACACCCTCCACCTTATCTCCTACCAAGTCTTCAAAGTTGAGTTTTCCTATCTGTTCGTGTCGGGAAGTTAATCCACCATATAAATCCACCTCATTCATTTCGATGGACATGGCTCTGTCGAGAACTTTTCGGGAGAAGGAAAAGGTTGTTTCGTCCATATTGACGGTTCCCACGATAATGAGGTTCTGGGGGATTGTAATACCTTCATCTATGAACTGCTGTTTTAAAACATCCTTTTGACTATCAGAACAATCTACCAAAAGTTCATCTATCAGTTTTTTATACCAAGCCTTAGGAACGAATTCAGCATGTTCACCACTCCCTTCTTTTTCAAATTCAGGCTTGAGAATTGGGTCTGTCACAACCTTACCTGTTTCATTGCACTTTCGAGATTCCACAACACTCAGATATTCTGCAAAATACTGTTCAACAGGAGCCAGGTTCATTTCATCTAAGCACAAGAAATATGGAGTACTTTCATTCTCCCATGCTCGCACTACAAACTTCAAAAAGTCACCAGCAATAAACGTTGGTTCATCTCCAAGTCTGCTTACATACCCAATAAGTTCAGAAGAGTCGTGCCAATTAGGCTTCACCTGTACCATTTCAAAGTTCTTCGGCTTATGATCCTTATATTCAGGAGAATCTACGCACCAACAAGCACGAGCCAATTCACGAACGATTCTACTTTTTCCAGTACCAGAAATACCTGCCAAAAGAAGGAAAGGCTTCGACTTAATGGCCGTGATATAAGGACGATAAGTTTGGTTGATTTCACTTTGAGTGACCGGTGGCTTTTGATTATTCTCCTGATTATCAACTTGTCCTGGCAATTTTCTTACTACCAAATCCAAAGATGTAGAAACCATAGGAGCCTTCCGTTTCAAGTTTTCCAAATTATCAACACAATAAACACCTTTACCTTTCACAATATCAGGCAACATATTCTCGCCAATATAAGAATTCAACACCCGCAAAGGTCCAACTATCTCAGCACTTTTAAACAATGCACTATCTCCTTTTTCTAAAACCTTGCAAATATTCTCCAGGTTAAAGACAACTTCTGAGCCATCAGTCTTCTTTATCTTATAGCAGCAATCTATAATAAACGTAGAAAGAATTGACTTCAATCCATCTTCGAACTTATCACCACATTCATCACCATTCAACCAATTATTCAGCAATAAGTCAGTATATTCAGCCTGCATTGACAAATAAGCATCAAGGACTAGCATTTTGTCAGAAAAAGCAAGCATCTTATTATAACGATTCTCACCTTTTCGCTCCTGTTTTCCATTTTCTACAAAATCTATCTTACCCAAATGCAAAAACAATTCCAATCCCACTTGTAATGACTCACACTGAGACTTAAATAATGGAGATTGATTTATTCTATCTTGCAAATTAGGCAATTGTGGAAACAGCTCATTAATGCGCACCAACAATTTCTTACTCAAACAAATTGCAATATTATCCCCAACATTCACTTCTTCAGAAAAAAGGACTTTAGAAGGATTTGCACATGACTTATAAATGATATACAAAGAAGCCAAAAGTTGCTTGAAAGAATTCAAGGAAGATTTGATTCCCAATCTGAGATTAGGATTTTCTCTATAAATCAATGATGAAGGAAAAACATCTGCCATAATTGTTCTATTTTTCGTTGTTTATAATAACTTCAGCTATAGCTTTTGCCAATAAAGGAGGCACAGCATTTCCTACTTGCTTCATTTGACAGGTTCTATTACCATAGAATCGGAAAGTATCAGGAAAAGATTGTATTCTCGCTGCTTCTCTAATAGTAAGACACCTATCTAATACAGGATGAGTAAACCTGCCAGAGGAAGGCGTATCAAACCTCGTGGTTATTGTTGGAGCAATTCCATCTTCCAATAATCTGCACCAAGTACCACTATAAATAGACTTAGTCAGCAATTCCTTTGGCAAAACTTCCTTTCCTTTTCCCTTAGGAATCATTTTCAATCTGTCTAAAGCAGACTTCGAATGCTTGGTTGCTATATGATTATAAAGGACTTGCGCACCCGCACGAAGTTTCTTTTGATAAGAAGATATTGCAGGTTTATCATAATCACGCTCATCAACACCTTCTCCCGATGCAATGAAAGGTAAATCGTAAATGGCATCCTTAACCGTAGTCTGAATATCAAGAGGTTCAGGTAATTTCACCTCTAGCTTATTCAACTCGCCCAAGAAGATTGCTCGCCTTCTATCTTGTGGAACCCCATAATCTTTTGCACACAGTACACCACAAGTTACATCATAACCAAGTTCCTCAAAAGACTTTATTATTTGGTCTTTAAAATACCCATTTGATGTCGTAATAATATTAGGCACATTCTCTAAAACAAAGTACTTCGGTTTGAACTCAGCCACAAATTTCACGAATTGTTTAAATAAGAAATTTCGTGGATCATCTAAACTTAACCGCTTACCCTTTTGAGAAAAGCCCTGACATGGTGGACCACCAATAATCACATCTATATGAGGATGCTTTTGATGTAACAGAACAACATCAACATTACATATATCATCTGCTATCACATCCGTATCGGTATGATTTTTCTTATAAGAAGCAGCTATATCTTTATCATACTCAATAGCAAAAGCAACATCAAACCCTGCCATTCTAAAACCTTCTGACATACCACCAACGCCAGCAAACAGATCACCTATTATCATAAGACTTCCTTTATTCGTTTTAAAGATAAATTAAAGTATTCTTCATTCAACTCTATTCCTATAAAATTCCTATTAAGTTTGACAGACGCAACACCTGTTGTACCACTACCCATAAAAGGATCAAGAACAACGTCACCTCTATTAGAAAGTATATTCACGAAATGTTCTATTAACGCCAATGGTTTTTGAGTAGGATGCTTACCCATTTTTCTTTCTTTCGTACTTATCGTACTTGTTTCTACGAAATCATGAATAGCTTTACCTTCGTTATTAAATGTACCTGTTGTTGCATCATTGACCATATAAACCCAAGGTTCAGTTGAATTTATAAACTGCAAGTTCATATTTCTTGGCAAAGGATTCGTCTTATGCCAAACACCTACTGTTTTATAATAAAAGCCATGTTTCTGAGCTAAGTTTATGATTGTCTCGACTTTAATGATAGACATAAAAACAATCAACGAGCCACGCTTTTTCAAAACACGATTGCATTCATGAAAAAGCATGTCCATTTGCTGAGTCCATTCCACAAAGTCTAGGTCATCCCAACCTGATGCAGCAAAATGACCATCTCGAAGCTTATTCATATTTGTACCACGCTTTTTCATGAATAAGCCCAAATTATAGGGTGGATCCGTTATTATTAAATCCACAGAATCTGTTGGCAACTGACGTAAACACTCGATAGCATCACCTTGCTTTAAAAGTATCTTTCCATCAATTCCCAAGAAACCTTTTATCTCTTGTAAATCTTCCATTCTGCACTGAATAAAAAATCCAATACTAGCCATACTTACAACATTCAGTTGCAAATACACATATAGGAATAGTGACAGAGAATGGAAAAGTCAAACACAGACAATAGAACCATACGCTGCCGCTATAGAAAACTATGAGCGTTGAACTTTATTCAGGAAGTACGAGCCACAGGCAAAAAAATACCTGAGAGCATGATACAAAAGAAGCGTGAGCTTCACTTATCATACTCTCAGGCATTTGGCGTGGCCCGTAAAACCGATAAGTTCCGCCCACGCTATAGCGCAGGCGTTCACTTAATCTCGGTTTTACATCTTTTAATCGCCAAATTTCGAGAGTATTCCGAATATCGTAAACGCTTTGTATATTAATATGTTATATGTCTATAAAATTGTTCTTTCTGTTTCTTATTTTATTATTTAATTGTTATACATTCAGTTTATCGGTCGGTATGGGCGCAAGGCTCATCGTCCCGATTTGGTTGCAAAGATACAAAGAATATTTGAAACTTGCAACTCAAAGGCGCAAAATATCCTTAACGGAGAAGATTTTGCTGATTGCATCAAAGGAGAAGTATTGATCATCCATTATCATATAATCCTCCCTCTGCTTTTTGCTCATATTCTTTATCTCGGGAAACATCTTTACAGGAACTATCACCTCTCGACCATCGGTCAAGAAAACTGCCATTGCTCCACGTTTCACATTGAAATCTAACTTTTTGATTCCTAAAGTTGTATCTTTATATTTGCACATAATAGACCTCCCTTTATTTTATTGTTTTTATTCTAATTTTCTTGCCAGCAAAGACATCGTCAATCATTCTATTGAATTCATCCCAATGTTTATCTATAGCTTCAATAATCACAGCTTCTTCTGATGCCGACAGTTCAGACCAAGCTATCTCTATTTTCTTTTGTCCATTCTCTTCTATCCATATCTTAGCTACAGTATGTCCTCGATGAGACTTCTTGCTTCCACGTTTTACCACATGGATATGCTTTCTGTTCTCATTTGCATCAGCAGGGAAAACAGAAAGAATGAAACACAATATCAATGCCAGTTTGCCCATCTTATATTTTTTATATTAAGCGATGGCAAAAATACAAAGAAATATCGAAATATACACATTTTTTTGGATAAATATTTGGTATATTGATAAAATAATCGTATTTTTGCCACAAAAGAAAGCAAAGATGCTGAAGGGTAGTAGATTCTATACCAAGGCTTTAGACGCTACAAGCATACCTACCATTGAGAGAGAAACAAAGATTATTGTGAAGAATGATGACAGCATACATTGCAGACATCAATTGCAGCAAGAAGGATATAACCCTGTGGTGCTCAACCTTGCCAGCCGTCGCAACCCTGGCGGTGGTGTCCGTATATAGACAGAATTACAATCATCAAATAATCAATGAAATGAATGAAGCATATTCTGAAAACTTGTCATTGATTACTGAATATAACAATAAGAAATAAGAAATAAAAATATGAAACTTAACAAAATCCATCATATAGCCGTGATTTGTTCCGATTATGAGAAATCCAAGCATTTTTATACAGATGTGCTCGGAATGAAGATCATGAGTGAAAACTACCGTAAGGAACGTGACTCCTGGAAAGCTGACTGCTGGCTTGATGACAACTATATCATCGAGTTATTCTCCTTCCCTAACCCACCAGCACGTCCTTCCTATCCGGAAGCAGCCGGTCTGCGCCATCTTGCTTTTGAGGTAGATGATCTTTCGGATGCAATTGATGAACTTGACAGTAAAGGCATCGCGCATGAGCCTATACGCACGGATGAATATACAGGCAAGCGATTTGTATTCTTCAGTGACCCAGATGGTTTGCCGATTGAATTGTATGAAAAATAAAAATTCAAGGGCAAACCATGCTAGGTATGTAGGCATCCGATATTTATATTAATCTCCTTTCTTACCAATTCAGTACCCAACTTGCATTGGAGTATTTTCCGATAGTCTCAGCATCCTTGAGAGCGTCAAGCTGACGGACATGCTTGTTTCTCTTGCTGATATCTATGGTTTTCCCATTCCTGTCATGGCTGTTGAATTCCAGGAGATTTACCGTAGATGCCGACTCATCTATGGGACCAAAGCCTTCCGAAGGCACACCATCAAGCGTACAGTTCAGCAGCACGCATTCCGCATCAGGATAATTTCTGCCCTTGTTGTCAGGAAGGCGGGCTATCACGGCATCCTTGCCCAATCCCTTGAAGGTACAGTCATTGAAGATGTTACCATGGTTCTCCCTGGTATTTCTAATCCACATGAAAGCACCATAGCTGGAAAGGGTACAGTGATTGAAATAGGATGGACCTCTACCCAGCACCGTGTCACCTCCTCCATCAATCACGCAGTTGAGCCAGTAGGCTGAACCATTCACCTGAAGAGCATCACCATCACCGATTACATGCACATTCTCAGCAAAGTTTCTTTCACCATTGAGCAGGAATCCCTCAGCCTGTCCCTTGCAATCCGTCTTGAAGGTGATATCCTTGAAAATCATGTCGGCACAGTTGTCTGCTGCCACTGCTGCACGGCGAGAAGGGAATGTTCCTTTCTGCTCATTGGTCTTGATATCAACCGGGTGAGGATTGAACACCTCGTTATTTGGGTAATGTACCACTACCCCATCCATGGATTCTCCCTGGATAGTTACAAATCGCTTATTGCGGAAATAAACCAACTCTTCATAATCTCCATTCTTCACGAAGACCTTTTTCCTGCTGGCTTCAGAAGGCAATGAGTCTGGTATCCAATCCATGGCACCTTGCAGAGTGGAGAAGTCTCCGCTACCATCAGCTGCCACAACGATATGGCTCAAATCTGCAGAAGGGGCGTTTTTCTTAGTCCTAAACGTCCATGACTTCTTGCCATTCCATCCCTCAATCGTACCCTTGCTAATCTTGATTTCATATTCATGTCCATATTCCAGCATATTGTTATGCAGATAAATGGTTGCTTTGTTCCCATGACAGATGACAGGATAGAAGTGGAAGGCATCAGAGAATCCACCAATGATGGTCTTCTGATACTTGCGCTTGTCTTCCTTGGCAGCACCTGATGGAGTTCCAGGACGGGTATTGCGATTGGTTACATTCTCCACCTTATATATATAGGGAACGGGAGTATAGACAGCATTTGGATTCTTGGGCTGTCCTTCGGTTGGTCCCGCCGGAATGCTCATGTCAATTCTATCAACCACCTTTCGAGTTGTCTTGTCCGTAACAGTGATTATGCCCTTGCTGCCAGTCTTTACAGTCTTGTCAAACACGATGACCAGATGTGTATCGATGTTGATGTCTTGGGCATTCTTCTGAGGATAAAAACTGACTGGAGTTTGTGCCATCAGGTTCATACAAGTGATGATACCTGTCATTGAAATAAAGATTCGTTTCATATCAATAGTCTTTAATGTTATTTTGGGTGCAATATTACGAAAAAATTTCGAAATAACGTATTTTTTTGATGGAAAAATGATTTTTATTTTTGGCTGCGTAAAAAGACTGCATCCTTGTGGCTGGTTGGTGCAATGCATCAGAAAAGCATTCCCCTACTTCCAGCAGTAATCAATGCCTCGCTTCTCGCACTCTCCTCGCAAGGCGGCAAGGAAGTAACTGCGCTCGCTGCCCCAACCACGAACCTTGCGCTCGTGATCTATGGTCTGCTTCAAGCGCTCATCGCTGTATGCAGCAAAGCGGGCTGCATACTCTGAAATTCTTGACTCGGCATAGCCTGCACCAACAGTTGATGACTCGGCATTAGCTACCATTACATTCTCATTGTTCTTTAAATCTGAATTTGGATTCATAAAGATAATTATTTTAAGTTGTTAAACACTTACACATTCTTTTACCACCGTGGTTATCTCTATGCGAAACTCGGTTGGTGTGCCGCAACTGGGCAACTCTTAATGCTTGATTTCGGGTGCAAAAGTACATCATTATTCTGAAACCACCAAATTTTTTCGGGATTATTTTTCCTGTTTTTTTCCTTCTTCTAAAGAAGAAGATTTTTCGGGGTAGCAGATAGTAAGGAAGAGAAATCCTTTAATGGTTAAACTTTCCTATATTTGCATTATAATAGTATTATAATAATAAAATTATAATTACCTTTGTAAATTGACAATCAGAAAGATACAAACAATTGAAATATAAAAACAAAGAATGATATGATACAACAAGTAGAATTTTCATTGCGTCCGCTTCCTCGCGGCTTTCACCTCGTAACCAACGAGGTGATAAGGAACCTGCCAGCGCTGCCTAAGACAGGGATTCTGAATCTCTTCGTAAGACATACCAGTTGCGGATTGTCGCTGAACGAGAACTTCGACCCAGATGTGAGACATGACTTGAAGGGGATCTTCGAAAGACTGGTTCCGGATGGCGACCCAAGATACCTGCATCAGGATGAAGGACCTACGGATATGTCGGCTCATGCCAAATCGAGCATGGTGGGTGTATCGCTCACCATTCCCATTACCAACGGCAGATTAAACCTCGGAACATGGCAGGGGATCTACCTCTGTGAATTCAGAGAGGGAGGCGGAAGCCGACACCTCATCGCAACGATTATCGGGGAATAAAGATAAAAACGAGGATGTTCGCACATCCTCGTTTTTACGTTAACATAATCATTTATTCTATCGCGTCCAATTCCGCTTCATCCTCTTCCTTCTCCTCTTTCTTTCCGAAATTAGGATCAATCTTCAGGAAAGCAGTAACCAGGAAGGTGATGGCGCAACATGCCATCACGATGATGAAGAACATGCGGTAACCTACCATATCCTTCAGATATCCAGAAACCATGCCCGGCAGCATCAATCCGAGATAGGAGATGCCCGTACAGATGGAATAATGGGAGGTCTTGAACTTGCCCTGACTGTAGAACAGCATGTAGAGGGTAAGAACCGTGAAGCCCAGACCATAACCCAACTGCTCGACAAAAAGACAGCTGGAAACCACGATGAGGTTGCTGTTGAGCGAATAACTCAGATAGATGTAAACCACATCAGGCAAGGTGATGGCGCAAACCAGAGGCCAGAGCCATTTCTTCATTCCATCCCTGCTCACCAGAATTCCACCCAGAATTCCACCCAGCAGCAAACCTATCAATCCCACAGTACCATTGGCAAAGCCATATTCCTGAGGTGACAGTCCCAGTCCACCCTGCGAATTAGGACGGAGGATGAAGGTCTTGGTCATGGTGTTCAGAAGCGCTTCAGGGAATCGGTAGAGTAAGAGAAAGAGCATCACACAGACGGTTTCACCCAATCCGAACTTCACGAAGAAGGTGCGGAACATGTTCTTCAGTTCATGAGCCACTTCACCCACCGTTCTGTCGGTCTGCACATCATCCTTCGGGCGCGGCATGAAGCGGCTGTGGTAGAGCCACAAACCGATGAAGATACCTGCCAGTCCGTAAAAGATAAGCGCCCATGAGAAGCGAATCTGGTTGCGGAAGAGAACCTGAAGCACACCTGCCAGCATCACCAGAAAACCATTCACAAAGATGATGGCGAGGCGGTAGAAGGTATTTCGCAAGCCTACAAACTTAGTCTGCGTATGTTCATCCAGCTCAATCATGTAGAAACCATCTGCCGAAATGTCGTGGGTGGCACTACAGAAGGCGATGAGGAAGAAGAAGCACATCGTTGCCTGGAACCAGAAGGCGGTAGGCAGCGAGAAGGCGATGCCGGCAAGGGCAGCTCCGATGAGAGCCTGCATGGTGAGCACCCACCAGCGCTTAGTCTTCAGCAAATCTATGAACGGACTCCACAAGGGCTTGATGACCCAGGGAAGGGCGAGCCATCCGGTATAGAGACCCACCTCAGCATCGGTCAGCCCCAACTGCATGTACATCACTACAGAGAGGGCGGTTACGATGACGTTGGGGAGTCCTTCTGCAAAATAGAGGGTCGGAATCCATGCCCATGGACTCCGACTGTTTTTCTTTGTTACCATTTTACATCACTATTTATAAAGTTTCTTGATTTCAGCACCCTGATAGTAGTGCAGCAGGATGGCATCATAATGATAGCCCTGCTCGCCCATCACGGCAGCACCAATCTGGCAGAGGCCTACTCCATGCCCCCAACCGGCTCCGATGAGTTCGAAACGCTGAGGCACTCCATGTTCATCCTTATCATACTTATCCACCACGAAGGCAGAACTCAGCAGATGACTGTCGCTCAGCGTACGGCGGATTTCGAGTTCCTTACCGATGGTAAAGGTCTTCTCTGTTCCGATGATCTGGAGTTTGCTGATTCTTCCACTCTTTCCGCGCTCCACGGCCTTCATGTCTAGGATGGCACCCAGGTCCATCTTCAGTTTGTCGGCGATGAGCTGCTGCAACTTCTCCTGACTGAGCGTTTCCTTCCAGCGGTAGAAATTGACGGTTTCCTGATCATAGTCGTTGAGCACTTCTGACAGGATTTTCTTGTCCTGCGTGTTGCAGAAAGCTGGCGGATTAAAGCGGATCCATTTCTCAGCCTCTTCCTCATTGGTCAGATTAGGCAGTGTATGTTCCACGCCCAGGGCGATGTCGCGAACCGCCGTGAGATAAGTCTTCGGCGTATCCTCCCAGCAATACTGGAATTCCTCGGTTATTCCGCCGCAGCATTTCGAGAATCTTGCATCGCAGATTTCTTCGCCGTCCATCAGAATCTGTCCCTTGGTCTGGCGGATGGCTTCAGCTACATGGGGCGATGTTTCCTTGGTGATGCCCTGGTAGCGCTGGCAGTGGTCGTCGGCACATACATCAAAGAGGGTGTGGTCTTCGCGGTCGTACCAGCGGATGAGCGTATCTTCCTTCTTGGTGAAGGAGAAGAAGTTGTTGCCGCTCTCAGCCACCTCTCGGCGCTTCTTCATCTGCGCCAGAAGCCATGAACGGGAGATGACGGCGTGCGCCTTCAGGAGTTCGAGACTCGAAGTGGCACTCATCTCACTGCTGATGACGCTCTCCAGATATTTCTCTACAGGCAACTCATTGATTGCCACAATCTTATCCGATTCTACCACAAAGCGGAGCGTGCCCAGGAAGGTTTGAGTTTCCTTGCGCTCCCAGTGGAAGTTGACACCGATGGTTACGTCGCTCAGCGAAAACGAGGCGTCGGCACTCTGCGGATGGAAGGTGAGCTGGCTGTACTGGTTGCCGTTCCAAAGCACACCGCCCTCTGAGAATTCTACACCTGTTCGCCCAGCACCTTTTCGCCCTTGGCAAGATAAGGTTTGTTGAGCGAGAAATGAATCTTCTGCGCACTCACGATGCCCACCGTTACGTCGGGCTGCTTACCTTTATTATATAAGGTGGAAGAGGCTTCGGCTGCATCCTCGGCATCCTTAGATGCTTTCAGTTTGGCGATGATGGCGTTCATCTTTTCTTCCGAAACGCCACATTCCTGCAGCAGCGAGAGGGCTTTCTCCTCGGTCAGCTTTCGGAAATCTTCCTCACGAGGGGTGATGATGAGTCCGCTCATATCCAGTGCTCCCGGCGAAACCACAAACTGGGCGTCGCCTTCGGCAAAATAGGCTTCCGGACGGTGCTTTTCTCTCGGAATGACCACGCTGATGAATTCCTCGCCCTTGCGCCAGGAGATGATGTTCATCATCGGTTCGGTTTCGTCGCCACGCTGAGGCATTGCCTTGTAGAGACGGCGGAAGAGAGCCTCATCGCTCTCAGCACTCTTCGAGATGATGACGAAGGCGGGAACGATGAAGTCGCGAACCACTGAGATTTTCTCCTCATCATTGAGAGAGATGATGTCGGTCAGGTTGCGGGAGAGACGCTGCCAGTTGGTCTGAAGAGGAAGGATGCCGTTGGTTCCTGCCTGGAAATGAAGATGGTCTGGAGCCGATGCACCACACTTCGGACCGTTGTAGAACACCATCAGGTCGCTGTGCAGACTGATGAAGCGGTGCATCTCGCCGTAGTTCTTGTAGATGAGCTGAGGCTGATGCTTGCGTGCCGGAATGGTGAAGTGGACTGGCAGAATCGGGAACGGATTCACCAGAAGATGGAATTTCTCGTCTATCTGCTTCGACATCTGTTCCTTAGGACGGTTCTTGTCGCAAAGGAAACAAGGGCGCTCGCCCAGGGTTTTCTTATCTATCTTGGCGCCCGTACTTACGATGCGGGCTGGGTTCCACTGCAGTTTCAGCTGGTCGGAGAACTGACGGGTTTCTACATGCTTGAGGTCGCGGAAGCGGTGGCGCGCATCGGTCCAAACCTCCAGCTGACGGTTGAAGAAACGCGAGATGCTGCTGTCTTCCATAATGTCGGCCTTGCCCTGCAGCATGTGCTGGCGTGCCTTCAGTTCCATGGTGCGCAGGCGGTCCTTATACAGGTTGTTGGCGTTCACCTTCTCTACGCTGAGGGCTGCATCGCTATTACCTCCCCAGCGGCGGCAGAGGTAGAGTTCGTCGTAGATTCTGCCGATGCGGTAACGGCGCGAAAATGCCAAGCCGAGCGCATAATCCTCACCATACGAGGTGTTAGGAAACTGGATCTGTCTGACCAGCGGAGTGAAGAAGGCGCGCGGAGCACCCAATCCGTTGATACGCAGCGCATTGTTGCATCCGTTTTCATCGGTCCACTCCTTGTGGTCTATCAGTCCCGGTGGCAGGGTGTTGAGGTCGAAGTCGCACATGCGGTACGAGCCGATAATCATGGCTGCCTTCTGCTTGTAGAAGGCATCTACTATTTTCTGGAGTGTCTTTGGTGAAGAATAGAGGTCATCGCTGTCAAGCTGTACGGCAAACTTTCCGCAGAAACTGCTGTTGATGGCTTCGTTCCAGCATCCGCCTATTCCCAGGTCGGTTCTCTCCGGCACAATCTGTATCAGGTTGTCGGCTTTAAGTTCATCCAGTATTTCGCCGGTGCGGTCGGTAGAATGGTTGTTCACCACGATGACGTTAAACTTGAAGTTGGCCTTCTGTCCCAGCGCACTCTTCACGGCATCAGCCACCGTCTTTTCGCGGTTGAAGACGGGGATGATGACAGATGCCTCGTATTCAAAATCCTGTTCACCGAAGTCGGGCTGGCGGTAGAAGGTGGTGTCTATCAGGGCGCCCACCTTGCCAGATGCTGGGTGCATGCCTTTTCCATCTCAATCTGCACCTCGCGGTTGCGCGGGTTTACATAGTCAAACTGCTTCTCGCCGCTCTTACGGGTGTCGAGTTCGGCTTCAGAATAGAGGAATTCGTTGAGATGAAAGATTTCACCCACGCGGCTCAGATAGAGACGGAGGTCGTAGAGGGCGGCAAACTGATACTCTTCGCGGTCGGATTGGGCGATGTAGTCGGCCAGCGCCTGTGCCTTGATGCACCAGAGACTTCCAAAGTCGAAGTCATCTCGCAAAGAACCTGACTGGTAGTCAATTACCGGATGTTTCTCCATTTTGCCTTCCACCATCTTGTAGTGGTCGGCGTAAACCATGACGGCATCCGTATCATCTGCCACTCTGAGGAATCGCTCCAGCGTGTTGTTTCCCCATCCTATGGTGGTGTGGCGGGTACAGATCATCACGTAGTCGGCATCTGTATTTTCAGCGATGCTGACAATGGTGTTACTGCTTTCCAGGCGGTCGGTGATGACAAACGTACATCCTTCGGGCACCTGATGATGAGCGGCAAAATCAGCACTCACCATGAAGTGGATATGCTGTACAGTCTTGTACTCATGAAGCACCGACAAGGCATTCTGCGCATCGTCGATGTATTCGCAAGGCAAGAAAAGGTCTATTTTTTCTCTCATTTTCTTACGTTATTTTTGTTCACTTCAGCCCTTTTCGGGGGGCTAAATCTGTGTTTTTTATCTTTATTTTATCTTATTATATTAAAATATGTGGCAAAGATACTAATTTTTCGGCAAAAAACACTATCTTTGCAGTATGAATAATGAAAAAAAATATCTTTTGGGCCTTACACTTGCCGAATTGAAGCAGGTGGCAAAGGACTTAGGCATGCCCGCCTTCACCGGTGGGCAGATGGCGAAGTGGCTCTATGAGCAGCATGTGAAGAGCATTGACGAGATGACCAACATCTCGAAGGCGAACCGTGCCAAACTCGCTGCCGAATACGAAATAGGATGCTTCGGATATTCCGATGCACAACATTCGGTGGATGGTACCATCAAGTACCTCTTCCCTACCCGGAGCGGCAAATTTGTCGAGACGGTTTACATCCCCGACAAAGACCGCGCCACGCTGTGCGTTTCTTCGCAGGTGGGATGCAAGATGAACTGCCTGTTCTGCCAGACCGGCAAGCAGGGGTTTGAGGGCAGCTTGCCTGCAGGCGACATTCTGAACCAGATTTACTCGCTGCCGGAGGTGGACAAGCTTACCAACATCGTGTTCATGGGCCAGGGCGAGCCGATGGATAATCTCGACAATGTGCTGCGCGCCACAGAGATTCTCACCGCCGACTACGGCTGGGCATGGAGCCCGAAGCGCATCACGGTAAGTTCGGTGGGCGTGAAGAACAAGCTGAAGCGGTTCCTGGAAGAGAGCGACTGCCATGTGGCCATCAGCATGCACGACCCTATCCCTTCTGAGCGCGCTGAACTGATGCCTGCCGAAAGGGGCATGGGCATTGAGCAGGTAGTAGAACTGCTGAGGAACTATGATTTCTCTCATCAACGCCGCCTGAGTTTCGAATACATCGTCTTTAAGGGCGTTAACGACAGTATGCAGCATGCCAAAGCCATCATCAAGCTGGTGAAGGGACTTGACTGCCGCTTCAACCTGATCCGTTTCCACCAAATTCCAGACATTCCTCTGCAAGGTGTGGATGACGAGAAGATGGAGCAGTTCCGTGATTACCTCACCCAGCATGGTGTCTTCACCACCATCCGTGCCAGCCGCGGCCAGGACATCTACGCCGCCTGCGGTCTGCTCAGCACCTCGAAGAAAATCGGAGAAATCCGTGAGCACGAGGATGAAGAGAAGATGAATAAGTAAGGAAAGGTGGGGAAAAATGGTTAGAGAATCTTTAAAGATCCTACTTGCCGGCTGTCTTTTGTTCCTTTTTCTGGCAAGTTGCAACCTGGGAGGAGGAAGAAACAGAAAACTGCCCAAGAGCACAGGACAGCCTTACGAGGTGGTGCTCGAGGGAGATACCGACAGCATCGTTACGAAGATACTGACGGAAGAGGTGCCTGCCCTGCCCCAACCCGAACCGCTCTGCCGGCTCATCCAGGTTAAGAAGGGCAAGATCCACGGCAGCTACCTGCTCGTAAGAACTCGCATCGTAGTGAACATCCCAGCAGCGGAATTCTCAGTCAGGCTGAGCCACAACGAGAATGCTTCACCGCAGACCATCATCCGCATCTCTGCCCGCTCGCCGCAGCAACTCAGAGAGAAACTCAACCCCGAGAAACTGCGCCAGCTCGTAGATGAGACAGAACTGGAGCACCTCGCCTCCATCATCTCTACCAACCCGAGCAAGCAGAACCGCGAGATGCAGCAGCTGGTAAAGAAGAACTTCGGCATCAGCATGATCATCCCTGCCGAAATGCAGGCAAGCAAGAAGGCCGGGAACTTCATCTGGATTTCAAACAACGCCAGTTCGGGCATGAAGAACCTCATCCTCATGAAAGTGAAGAGGGAAAAACGAAGAGGGAAAGCCAATTCTAATGCTTTTCCTGCTCAAGAGAAGCAGCAGATTGACAGCATGCTCCGCACAAACATGCCCGGCGAAACCGACAGCATGTACATGATAATCCCGGTCCTTTCAGAAAAAGGACTCTGGGAGATGAAGGGCGACGCCATGGGAGGCCCCTACGTGATGAGGCGCATCCGCCTGAGAAAAACGGGGGATGAAATCATCATCATCGGCTTCGTCTATGCGCCCGAAATGAAAAAGAAAATATTAATCAAGCAGCTAGAAGCTGCGATTTCTACTATAAAATAAAACGATAAATGGACAGCAAAAAGATTAGAGTGGCCATCACTCACGGAGATACCAACGGTATCGGATACGAACTCATTTTTAAGGCATTCAGTGAGCCAGAGATGTTGGAGTATTGTACCCCTATCATCTACGGTTCGCCTAAAGTGGCAGCTTATTACCGCAAGGCGATGAATCTGCCTGCCCAGTTCTCCATCATCCAGAAAGCAGAAGATGCTGAAGACGGAAGAATCAACCTCCTGCCAGCCGTAGACGAGGAGGTAAAGGTTGACATGGGCATGCCTACTCAGGAATCGGGTACGGCAGCCATCAAGGCACTTGACCGAGCCATGACCGACTACCGCGACGAGCTCTTCGACGTGCTCGTTACCGCACCGGTAAACAACCAGAACGCACAATTTGAGGGCTTCCAGTTCAAGGGCCACAAGGAATACATAGAAACTTGCCTGGGCGAAGGTGCCAAGGGCCTTTCCATCCTCTGCGGCGGCGACCTTCGCATCGCATCCGTAACCGGAAAAACTCCGCTCAAGGACGTGCCGGCAGCTATCACCCAGGAGCTCATCATCGAGAAGGTGAAGCAGATGCACACATCACTGAAGCGAGACTTCATGATTACCAACCCGCGCATCGCCGTGCTCGCCCTGAATCCTAGCAACAACGGTGAGGAGAGCTGCGGACCAGAGGAAGCCAGCATCATCATCCCAGCCATTGACCAGCTTGCCGAGCAGAAAATACAAGCTTTTGGTCCTTACCCTACTGACGAGTTCTTCGGCAACGGCCATTTCGTAGAATTCGACGGCATCATGGCCATGTATCATGATCAGGCTACTACCCCGTTCCATTCTCTCTACACCGAGGATGGCGTACTCTTTACTGCCGGTCTGCCACTCGTGCACACCGCCGCCAACACCACTCCTAGCTACAGCATCACGGGCTGCAACGAAGCCGATGCAATCTCCTTCCGCCACGCCATCTACTTGGCGCTGGATGCCTTCTGCAACCGCGAAGACTATGATGAGGCCTACGAGAATCCACTGCCTAAACTCTACCACGAGAAGCGTGACGAGAGCGAGAAGGTAAGATTCTCCATCCCTAAGAAAAAGGGATAAGAGAAAGATTCCCTATTCCCGAGAAAAAGCGGAATAAAGAAAGATTCGGGAGGCAGATGACGCAAAAAAGGCAAATCTGCCCTGTAATCAGACCTCCCGAACGTTAAAATAAAAAAAAAATGCAGATAATTCAGAAAAAATGAGTAATTTTGGCAGCTAAATGGATACTTCCGAACTACAAAAGATAAAACAACGCTACAATATCGTCGGTAACAGCGACGGATTGAACCATGCGCTCGACGTAGCCCTACAGGTAGCGCCGACCGATCTCTCCGTGCTCATCATCGGCGAGAGCGGTGTGGGTAAGGAAATCATTCCAAGGGTGATTCACGACAATTCGCCACGCCGCAGAGAGAAATATTTCGCCATCAACTGTGGAAGCATTCCGGAAGGAACCATTGACAGCGAACTCTTCGGACATGAGAAGGGTTCCTTCACTGGAGCCATAGGCGAAAGCGAAGGATACTTCGGTATTGCCAACAAGGGTACCATCTTCCTCGACGAGGTGGGCGAACTTCCGATACAGACGCAGGCAAGACTGCTACGCGTGCTCGAAACGGGAGAATACATCCGCGTGGGTGGAACTGAGATAAGGAAAACGGATGTCCGCATCGTGGCAGCCACCAACGTAAACATGCGCAAGGCTGTGAGCGAAGGCCGCTTTCGCGAGGACCTCTACTACCGCCTCAACACCATCCCGATACAGATGCCTGCATTGAGAGAGCGTGGCGACGACATCCTCCTGCTCTTCCGCCTCTTCGCCATGCAGATGGCCGAAAAATACCGTCTGCCTAAGATTTCACTCTCAGATGAGGCCAAGCAGATCATGCTGAAATACAAGTGGCCGGGAAATGTGAGACAGCTCAAGAACATTACCGAACAGATGTCAGTGCTGAGCCGAGAAAGAGAAATCGATGCACAGATCCTCACCCAGTTTATTCCGAGAGATGAGGAGTCTACACAGCTCGCCACCATACAGAAGGATGACAAGGACGACCATAGCTACGCCAGCGAGCGCGAACTGCTATACAAAATTCTCTACGAACTGAGGGGCAACGTGAGCGACCTGAGACGAGAGATGAACAGCCTGCGCAAGCAACTCGATGAGGCACGCCAGTTGGGCGGTACAGGCGGATATGTTTCTCCGGTTCAGCCGAATACCCAGGTAGCTCCAGTATCATCCGTATCTCCGGTTTCATCGGTTTCTCCGGTTCCGTCCGTGTCATCCGTTCCATCGGTTTCTCCGGTATCTTCCGTACCTCCGATTACCGATCTCGACGAGCTACAACACATCCGTCAGGAAATAGCTACAGGAGACATTAGGGCACTTACAAACCCGAAGCCGAGGATGCTGAGATTGAGGAGATCAAGGAAGAAAACGAGAATCTGAACCTCAGCGACCTTAGCAAGCAGATGATAGAAAAGGCATTGGAGAGAAACAACGGAAACCGCAAGAAAGCGGCAGAAGAACTGGGAATCTCCGACAGAACTCTGTACAGAAAGATTAACAAATATAAGTTATGAAGCATATACGCACGTACCTATATATAATAGGAGTCACACTGATGGTGGCGGTCATGGCAGCATGCTCCGTGAGCTACAAGTTCAACGGTGCCAGCATCGACTACACCAAAACCAAGACCATACAGATAGCCGACTTCCCTATCAGAAGTTCGTATGTATGGGGTCCGATGGGTCCGATGTTCAACAACGAACTCAAGGATAAGTTTGCCAGCAACACCCAGCTCATACAGGTGTCACGCAATGGAGACCTGAAGATAGAGGGCGAAATCACCCAATATTCTCAGCGCAACAAGTCGGTTAGTTCTGAGGGATACTCAGCACAGACCGAGCTCAGTATCACCGTAAACGTACGTTTCACCAACACCAAGAACCATGCCGAGGACTTTGAAAAGCAGTTTACATCTGCCAAGACCTACGACACCACTCAGAGCCTTGCCTCGGTGCAGGAAGAACTGGTAACCCAGATTATCAAAGACCTGGTAGACCAGATATTCAACGCTACGGTAGCTAACTGGTAAAGTAAGTGAAGAACGAAAAGTGAAGAGTGAAGAATTCAACGGCTTTACTAATCATAAAGTTCAATATTCAAAGTTCAAAGTAAAATAAAGTAAAGTAAAAATATCGTGGAATTAAGCAGATTGATACAACACCCGGAGGAAATGAACCGAGAGACGCTCTACGACTTGCGCGCCCTCTTGGCCTTATATCCGTATTATCAGACGGCACGCCTGCTGATGTTGAAGAATCTGTACCTGCTCCACGACCCGAGTTTCGACGAAGAACTGCGCCGTGCAGCCATCTACATCACCGACCGTAAGATTATCTTCGAGATGGTAGAGGCAGCCCACTATCAGATAAAAAACGCCCCTGAAGAGGCTGAATCCAACAAACAGCAAGGCGTAAGAGGAATAGGAGCAGAAAAACACGGAGACCGTACTAGCGACCTCATCGACCACTTCCTGGGATCCATTCCTATGGAAGAAGACGAAGAAGAGAAGAAGGAGAAACGTAAGCCTACACCTGCTGACGCGGCTGTAGACTATGTGGCTTATCTCATGGAGACCGAAGACCAGCAGGAGCCAGAAGATACTTCGCGCACCATGAGTCTCATCGACGACTTTATGGAGGATGGCGGTTTCAAACTGCCTAAAATCCAGCAGGACGAAGATTACAAACCAGAATTTACTCCCGAACTTCAGACCGATTCCGGCAAGGATGGCGAAGAGGAAAACAGCGGTGTATTCACCGAAACCCTCGCCCGCATCTACATCAAGCAGGGCAAGTATCAGAGGGCTTACGAAATCATCAGCCGCCTGCATCAGCAGCATCCTGACAAGAACGGATATTATGTTGACCAGCTCAGATTCCTTGAGAAACTGATGCTGAACAGCAAGAAGAAATAAAGAAGAATAATAAATAAATAAAACTAGTTTTAAAAAATGGCTTACACATTATTAGTAGTATTAATCGTCCTGGTAGCTATCCTGATGATTTTCATCGTGCTCATCCAGGAATCAAAGGGAGGTGGACTTGCAAGTAACTTCTCTTCAACCAACTCAATCATGGGTGTTCGCAAGACCACTGACATTGTTGAGAAATTAACATGGGGCCTCGCTGCAGCCTTGGTTGTCATCAGCGTGGCATGTGCTTATGTAGCCCCTCAGGCAGCTGGCGAAAGCAGTGTTTTGGAGGGAGCCACTCAGGAGCAAACCGCTCTTCCTGCTATGCCAGGTGCTAGCAAGGATGCAGCAGCAGGTGCTCAGAAGGCTGTTCCTGCAGCTGGTGCAGATGCCCAGAAGGCAGCTCCAGTTGTTCCAACAAGCCCTGCAAAATAAAAAATAAGAAAAAAGGTACGAAAAAATTTGGTAGAACCATTTTTTTTTCGTACCTTTGCACTCGCTTAACAATAATATGGTGGACGTAGTTCAGTTGGTTAGAGCGTCAGATTGTGGTTCTGAATGTCGTGGGTTCGAGTCCCACCTTCCACCCAAGATAAACCCTGCAAGATTCATTTCTTGCAGGGTTTCTTGTTATATATCCGTATTGAGCGGAAATTCTTTTTTGTCATATAAACGAATTGCAATAGTACTTTTTAAAGTATATTATAGACTGAAAACATACAAAAAAGCCTGCTAAGGGAAGAAAATATCCCTCTAGCAGGCATTTCATATAAGGATGAATTGAAAACTTATCTGATTACTTTCACTTCACCATCCTTAGCAATCTTAACGATGCTGGAAGGCTGATGAGGTTTATGCTCCTGACGGCGGCTCCAGCAAACATAATCTACAGCATTGAGGATTTCCTCGGAGATGTCGCGATAATTCTGTGCAGCAGGCTCACCACTCACATTAGCACTTGTACTTACAATAGGCTTCTGAAAACGGTAACAGAGTTGTTTGGAGAAAGGCTCATAGGTTATACGCATCGCCAGACTTCCATCCTCTGCTACCAGATTATTAGCCACACCACTCGCATCATCAAGAATAACCGTAGTAGGCTTTACAGGCATGGCAGCATCGATGAAATCCCATGCCACCTGTGGCACATTGCGGAAATAACGCGCCATGCGGTCAGCAGAATCTATCAGGCAGATAAGCGCCTTAGAATCGTCACGTTTCTTTATTTCATAAACTTTCTTTACCGCTTCAGGGTTGGTGGCGTCGCATCCTATGCCCCATACGGTATCTGTAGGATAGAGTATCACTCCACCCTTTCGCATGCACTCTATAGCACGCTTGATGTCTTCTTCTACAGTCATAATACTATAAAACTAAAAATCAAAAATCTTTTGAATCTTAAAAATCGTCACTAACATCTTTCTTCAAACACTCATAATAAGCTATGTCCTTCATACCATTGAGAAAAGCAGAAGCATCCATGCGTTTCTTGCCACTGAGCTGCAACTCCTGAATAATGAGCCATTCATCAAGGCAGGCTACTTGTAACGACTTCCCCTCAACGCGAAGCGATCCCACAGGCGCATCACCACGCTTCATACATGAAAGACGGGTAGAAAATATCTTAAGTACCTGAATTTTCTGTGTACTCTGCTTATGGGATGGATGAGTAGTAGGCTCAGGGAACCTCACGTAATCATCATCTCCCTTAGGATCGTCAAAGAATACTACAGTCTCCTTCTTCTTAATTTCAGTCCATGCACCAGGGTATGGAGAAAGACCGCGGATGAAATCATACACCTGTTTGGCAGGCTTGTGGAAGTCGATGCGGCAGGTATCCTTGAAGATTTTCGGAGCCGGCTTGAGTTCGGCACCCTGTCCTATCATTTCGCTCTGAGGAATGGAACCGATATTGCCATCGGCAGCGATGAGTGCATCAATGGTTTCCAGCGCCAATTCAGCACCAAGATGCATCAACCCGTCGTAAACATACTCCACATTTGCCGTCTCCGGAATAGGAAAACGTTTCTGCAGGATGATGCGACCTGTATCAATATCGTGGTCGAGGAAGAAGGTGGTAACACCCGTCTCCTTCTCGCCATTAATCACTGCCCAGTTGATAGGCGCCGCACCGCGATACTGCGGAAGGAGGGCTGCATGTACATTAAAAGTACCATATTTCGGCATCGCCCAAACCACCTCTGGCAGCATGCGGAAAGCAACTACCACCTGCAAGTCTGCCTGATAAGAACGCAACTGCTCCACAAAGTCAGGGTCCTTCATCTTTACAGGCTGCAGCACCGGTAAACCATGCTCTACGGCATACTGCTTAACCTGCGAAGGTTGCAGCGTATCCTGATGTCTGCCCACCGGTTTATCAGGCTGCGTAACCACAGCCACCACGTTGTAACCGCCCTCTACCAGGCGCTTGAGGGATTCCACCGCAAACTCCGGTGTTCCCATGAAAACAATTCTCAAATTCTTCTTCTCCATAAAACACTAATATTTTAAAATAAAACCAGCAAAGTCGTTGAATTCTTCACTCTTCGTTCTTCACTCTTCACTTAAAACTCCTACTCTGCCGACATATCCGCTACAATCTGCCTGTACATGGAATAGATTCTAGTACGGCTGATGTAACCCTTCAGTACGCCTGCCACATCAATCACTGGCAGTTGGGCGGCATCGGTTTTATCAAATTTCTGCATCACCTCGTCCATACTGTCATGTTCGGTAAGAACGGCAGAAGGCTGCATCATCAGCTGACGCACGGTGAAATGCTGATACAGTTCGGTGCGGAAGATGATGTGGCGAATCTTCGTAATATCTATTACTCCCAACAGCACACCCGCCTGATCCAAAACAGGCAGAAAGTTGTTGTTACTGCGACTTATCTCACTCACCAGCTTGCTCATCGGCAGATCCGGACCTACCGGATGATAATCTTTCTCTATGACATCCTGCATGCCCAGCAGGGTGAGCGCAGCCTTGTCAATATGGTGGGTGAGCAGCTTGCCCTCTCTAGCCAGACGCAGGGCGTAGATGCTGTGACTCTCGAAGATGCTGATGGTGAGCAGCGAAGAGATGCACACTATCATCAGCGGCATGAAGAGCTGGTAGCCGCCCGTGAGTTCGGCGATGAGGAAGATGCCCGTAAGCGGTGCATGCATCACGCCCGTAATGAGGCCCGCCATACCCATCAGTGTAAAGTTCTGCTCAGGAACATAGACACCTACCTGATTCACATTCCAAAGGCGCGCAAAGAGGAAACCGGCAAAACCTCCGATAATGAGCGAAGGAGCAAAGGTACCACCGCATCCGCCACTACCATTGGTGGCCGAGGTGGCAAAAACCTTGGTAAAGGTTACCAAGGCGATGTAGAGGATGAGCAGCTGGTTGTGCCCGTAGAAGAGCGAACGGCTCATCACCTGCCCCCAGTCTTCCACATTCTGTCCCTTCAGCAGCACGTTGACAGCCGAATATCCCTCGCCATAGAGCGAAGGGAAGAGGAAGATGAGCGAACTCAGAATCAGTCCACCAAAGAGCAGCTTTACGTATGGATAAGGCGAAAGCTTGGCAAAGAAGCCCTCGCATGCCGACATGGTGCGCATGAAATAAAGGCTCACCAAACCGCAAAAGATGCCCAATAACAAGCAGGCAGGCACGCGGTCGAGCGCCCACGGATTGGTAAGCGTAAAATCGAAAAGGCTCTTGGAGCCCATCAGGATGTAGGTAAAGCAAGTAGCTGTTACACAACTGATAAGGATAGGCAGCAAGGAAGCCATGCTCAAGTCTACCATCAGCACCTCAAGCGTAAACACGAGTCCGGCAATAGGCGCCTTAAAGATTCCAGCAATGGCTGCAGAAGCGCCACAACCCACCAGCAGAATCATGGTTTTCTTGTCCATGCGGAAGATTTGTCCCAGGTTTGAGCCGATGGCCGAACCCGTGAGCACAATAGGAGCCTCGGCTCCCACGGAACCACCGAAACCGATGGTGATACCTGATGCCACCACCGATGACCAGCAGTTGTGGGCCTTGAGCTTGGAATTTTTGGTAGAGATGGAGTAAAGCACACGGGTGATACCGTGGGAAATATTATCTCTGACCACATATTTAATAAAGAGCATGGTGAGGTAAATGCCCACAATCGGGAAGAGCAGGAAGAGCAGGTTGTAGGTGCTCTGGTTGAATCCCGAAGTGAGCAGCAGCTGTATTTCGTGCACGATGCCGTGCAGGAAATATCCTGCCACCGACGCCAGAAGGCCGATGATAAAAGCCAGGATAAGGGTCATCTGGCGGTCAGAAATATGTTTTTTCTGCCAATCCACCATCTTACTGACCCATCCCTCTTTCTGCTCGTTGTAATCTAGAATTTCTTCATCCATCTTTTTTACATTGATTTAGAATTCTGATGTGAAATGGAACTTGATGTGTTCAAAATCCTGCTGCGCCATGCTCAACACGTAGCCCGAATCGGCAAGAAAGACATCACGCCCCTCAATATCCTTGGCCATGTACTGGTACTTGCGCTTCTTGAAGTTCTCGAGTTCCTTCTCGTCATCTGCCTCTATCCAGCAAGCCTTGTGAAGATGCACGGGCTCCCAGCGGCACTTGGCGTTGTACTCGTTCTCCAGGCGGTACTGGATAACCTCGAACTGCAGCTGACCAACCGTGCCCACGATGCGGCGGCCGTTGAACTGGTTGACGAAGAGCTGCGCCACACCCTCGTTCATGAGCTGCTCCAATCCCTTCTGGAACTGCTTGCTCTTCATCGGGTCATCATTCTCGATGTACTTGAAAAGGAGTGGAGAGAAGCTTGGCAAACCGCGAAAATGCATCTTCTCTCCCTCCGTCAACGTATCTCCTATCTTGAAAATACCGTTGTCTGGCAAACCTACAATGTCACCCGGATAAGCCTCGTCAATGGTACTCTTGCGCTGTGCCATGAACTGGGTAGGCGAAGAGAAACGCACGTTCTTATCCAAGCGCACGTGGTAATAGGGCTGATTTCTCACAAACTTGCCCGAGCATATCTTACAGAAAGCGATGCAGGAGCGGTGGTTTGGATCAATATTGGCTGTAATCTTGAAGATGAAACCACTGAACTTAGGTTCTTCAGGCTTCACCAGTCGCTCCTCTGCCTGGGTGGGTCTAGGAGATGGAGCAATATGAACAAAACAGTCGAGGAGTTCCTGAACACCAAAATTGTTCAGTGCCGAACCGAAGAACACAGGTGCTACCTCGGCCGAACGGTAGGTTTCTTCCTCAAACTTAGGGTAAACACCATCTACCAGTTCCAGTTCCTCACGCAGCTGTGCAGCCTCACGTTCACCAACCCGCTCGTCGAGTTCTGAACTTTGGATATCTACCTCTACCTTCTCGGTAACTCGCTGTTTGTTAGGGGTAAAGAGGTTCAGCTGATGCTCGTAGATGTTGTAAACGCCCTTGAAACGGGCGCCCTGACCGATAGGCCAGCTCAGCGGGCGAACCTTGATTTTGAGCTCTTCTTCCAACTCGTCGAGCACATCAAACGGGTCGCGTCCCTCACGGTCCATCTTGTTGATGAAGATGATTACCGGGGTATTTCTCATGCGGCACACCTCCATGAGGTTACGGGTCTGTGCCTCCACACCCTTGGCAGAGTCAACCACGATGATGGCTGAATCTACGGCTGTAAGTGTGCGGTAGGTATCCTCGCAGAAGTCCTGGTGACCTGGAGTATCCAGGATATTCACCTTATAAGGTTCTCCCTCCTGTCCGGCAGGGAGATAATCAAATTCCATTACAGAGGTAGATACCGAGATACCACGCTGTTTCTCAATATCCATCCAGTCAGAAGTCGCAGTTTTGCGAATCTTGTTATTCTTTACGGCACCTGCCACCTGAATCTGTCCACCGAAAAGCAGAAACTTCTCGGTCAATGTTGTCTTACCAGCATCCGGGTGAGAGATAATGGCAAATGTTCTTCTTCTTTCTATTTCGTTCATCCTGTTGTAAATATATAATAATGTATATTCTTAAAAAGTAATCACTAATAACTAATCCCTACATGTCGTCATCATCAAACTTGAGGCCCTCGGTTCGGTCTTTGATGTAATAATCGCTGAGCAGACCTATGAAGACGGTAATCTCCTTGATGGCCCTTTCGGTTTCTGGCGTAATTTCCTTCTTCTGCAGGCGCAGCATCATCACACCATAGAGGGCATCGAGGCAGGTTTCAATCTCGTTGAGATCCTTGTCGCCCCGCTGGCGCAACTCTACGATGAAAGGCAGCACCTTGTAATATTCGGCATTGTAGATAGGAAACTTGGTGCTCTGCAGCAGCATGCCGTGCAGGTCAATGACGTCCTTTAGTATCACCTTATTAATATTAAGGTGTCCTCCCTCGCGCTTTCCCTCCTCGTTCATCATGCGAATCAAGTTGCCAAACCAGTCGAGTTCTTCCTCGCGCTGCTCGGGTGTAAAGTCGAATCGGTCTACATAATTTTTCTTGATGACAGGCAGCGAGCATCCGTAAGCTCGGATGATGTCCTCAATCTGCCACATATATAATAAGTATTCTGCGATACTTTTCTTTCTTAATTCTTGTGCTACAAACATAAACTTTGAACTGTTAACTTTTGAACTTTATGCTTTGCCTTCTTCTGATTGAAGGGGTGTTTAAAAACCTGTTTAAGGACTTTTAAAATTCCGGCAGATGATACAGATTGAAAATCGTGCCGAAGAGAGCGATGATGGAGAAGATGATGACCACACTGCCTATTACCTTATTGATAATGACGATGCCGTTGGTATCAAACTTGTTTCTAATCTTGTCGACGAGCCAGGTGAGTCCGAACCACCACAGCAGGGCTCCGAAGACGATGCTGAGATACCCTACTCCCATTCTACCGGCATATCCGGTACGACGAAAGCAAACTGCGCGAAGGTGGCCATGAAGAGGAACACGATGAGCGGATTGGAGAGTGTTACGAGGAACGCCGTGATGCCATTGTGCATCAGGGTACCCTGCTTGTTGCTCGACTTGTGCATGTTCTTCATCGGGTCGCTCTTGAAGCAGTAAATTCCGAACACGAGGAGCATCAGGCTTCCGAAAATCTGAAGATAGAACTTGTTCTCGGAGTTGCTCACAAAATCCATCACAAAACTCATGCCCAAGCCTGTAAAAAGAGCATATACAATGTCGCTGCATGCGGCACCCACACCTGTTACAAACCCATACCAGCGACCCTTGTTGAGTGTACGCTGGATGCAAAGGATGCCTACCGGACCCATAGGGGCTGAGGCAAGAACACCGATGACAATTCCTTTGAATATGAAGTCAAGGATGTTTATCTCAATTGGAAATGCTAAATTCATCTTAGTATCGTTACAATTTCTAACAGTCGGCAAAGTTACAAAATTTTGGGCACAAAGCACAATTTTTTCGCCTAAAAGTTCATTTTATATCCGTTTTTTATATTTTCGGGCACGGATTACACGGATTACGCGGATGTTCTGCATGAATATAAACAGGATTTAGGGCAACAGAGAAACTTCGGACAGCAAATCATCTGGCAGAAAAAAAAAAAGAAAATTAAAAATTTTTTATATTTAAAAATAAACGAGATTCAAAAGTTTTCAGTATCTTTGCCGAGAAATAAAATAATTCTAACTAATTTTAAATAATTAACATGACAGATAATACACTTAAACCGTACGTAATAGGCCTTGACCTCGGCGGTACAAATTCAGTTTTCGGCATCGTAGATGCTCGCGGAGAGATCAAAGCAACAACTGCCATCAAGACAGGCGGTTACAAAAAGGTTGAAGACTATGTGAAGGCAGCCGTAGAAGCTCTCCAGCCTATCATTGATACGGTAGGCGGCATCGACAAGATTAAGGCAATGGGTATCGGTGCGCCAAACGCAAACTATTATAATGGAACCATTGAATTCGCTCCAAATCTTCCTTGGGCACACGACGGAGTGGTACCATTGGCCAACTTGTTCAGCAAAGCCCTCGGCGGCTTGCCTGTAGGTATGACCAATGATGCCAACGCTGCTGCGCTCGGCGAGATGACATACGGTGTAGCAAGAGGCATGAAAAACTTCATCGACGTTACGCTCGGTACAGGCGTTGGCTCTGGTATCGTCATCAACGGACAGATGGTTTACGGCTGCGACGGATTCGCAGGCGAATTGGGTCACGTTACCATGGTACGTGGCAAAGAGGGTCGTATCTGCGGATGCGGCCGTACAGGATGTCTCGAAGCTTACTGCTCTGCCACTGGTGTGGCTCGCACAGCACGCGAGTTCCTCGAGAAAAGCGATGAGCCTTCATGCTCCGCGAGATGAACCCTGAGGATATTACATCTTATGATGTGAGCGTTGCTGCAGGCAAGGGCGACAAGCTGGCACTGCGTGTATACGAGTTTACCGGCAAGATGCTCGGTGAGGCTTGTGCTGATTTCGCAGCCTTCTCTTCACCAGAGGCTTTCGTCTTCTTCGGTGGTCTGACCAAGGCCGGCGACCTCATCATGAAACCTATCCAGAAGGCTTATGATGAGCACGTGCTCCGCACCTTCAAGGGTAAGGCTAAATTCCTTGTTTCTACCCTTGATGGTAGTTCTGCTGCCGTACTCGGTGCGAGTGCAGTGGCATGGGAAATGTAAATATTTTGAAAGATTAAGAAGGTTATTAGTGACCTTCCCTCCAGTGGGAAGGTAAGATTTAAGTTTATACAAACTCGCGAAACTCGTGAGAGGATTGTAGCGAGGGTATCAGAAAAGCCTGGCACTCGAGAGAGCGTCAGGCTTTGCTTTCTTATCATAAACAAAAACCTCAACAACCACCATGCGGTCATGGTGGTCATTAAAGTCATTGGTCATTAAGGTCATTAAGCTTTTTCCAACCAGTTTCTCACCATTTTCTTGCCGTCTGGCGTCAGCACGCTTTCCGGATGAAACTGGATACCATGAATATCATAGTTCTTATGCTTCAGACCCATGATGCAACCATCATCGCTTACTGCCGTAACGTCCAGGCAGTCAGGGAATCCCGAGCGGTCTACCACCCAAGAGTGGTATCTGCCAATCTCTATGCGCTTGTCCAACCCGTCGAAAATAACATCGTTGCCAAACTGGGTGCAAGGGGTTGCCACTCCATGATACACCTCAGAAAGATTGGTAAGCTTGGCTCCAAACGCCTCGCCTATGGCCTGATGACCCAGACATACGCCCAGCATCGGCTTGCGGCCTGCATACTTGCGGATAACATCCATCAGCAGTCCCGCCTCCGACGGAATGCCCGGACCCGGACTCAGAATGATCTTGTCGAAGCGCTCCAGCTCCGGCAACTGGAACTGGTCGTTGCGGAACACCGTAACGTCAGCTCCCAACTCCTTTACCAGATGGGCCAGATTATAGGTAAAGGAATCGTAATTATCTATGATTACTACTTTCATCTTTTGTTATTTATTATTGATTATTGAGTACAATCAGCGAGAAATAATCACTAATCACTAATAATTAATCACTATTACAACTCTTCAGCAATGTGAATCGCCTTGGTCAGCGCACCGAGCTTGTTGTTACACTCTTCTAGCTCATACTCATCATTGCTCTTTGCCACTACTCCACTACCCGCCTGGAACCAGAGTTCGCCGTTTCGGCTAATGAAGGTACGTATCACGATGGCCTGATTCAGGTCGCCGTTCAGACCGATAAAACCGATACAGCCTCCGTAGGCACCGCGGTTGTGAGGCTCCAGCTCTGATATAATCTGCATCGCTCTCACCTTAGGCGCACCGCTCAGCGTGCCGGCAGGGAAGGTATCAATAAACTCCTTGATGTGGTCGGCATGCTCATCCAACTCTCCACTCACACGGCTCACGAGATGGATAACATGACTGTAGAACTGCATGTCCTTGTAGAAATCTACTTTCACCCCATGACAGTTGCGGCTCAGATCATTGCGCGCCAGGTCTACCAGCATCACGTGCTCGGCATTCTCCTTCGGGTCGTTGCGCAGGAATTCGGCAGCCTTGCGGTCCTGCTCAATATCTCCTGTGCGTCGGGTGGTTCCGGCAATCGGGTCGATGAACGCCTTGTTGCCCACGATGCGGTTATGGGTTTCAGGTGAAGAACCGAAGATGCGGAAACCGCCGAAGTCGAAATAGAAGAGGTAAGGCGAAGGGTTGATGCTGCGCAACGCACGGTAGAGTTTGAAATCATCACCCTCATATTTCTGTACGAAGCGGCGGCTCACCACAATCTGGAATACATCTCCGCGCAAACAGTGCTGTATGCAACGGCGTATATTCGCCTTGTGCTCCTCATCGGTGAGCGTAGAGGTGGTATCGCCTACCGGGTGGAAATCGTAAGGCTTCACATTTGCCTTGTTCACCGCCTTGAGCAGTTCGTCGAGCTCTGGAAGTGAAGAGTGAGGATCTTCACTTTCCTGGAGCGCAATGAGCTCCATGGTGTTGTTGAAATGGTCGAAGACGATGATGTCCTTATACATGATGTAATAGATGTCGGGCGCATCATTCTTCTCCATGGTGGTATCCTTGACTGGGATGTTCTCAAAATATCTCACCGCATTGAAGGTGGTGAATCCGTAGAGTCCGCAGAACTCCTTGCTCTCGCCCTCAACATGGAAGGAAGAGATGAAGTCGTTGATACTCTTTGAGATGGCGAGTTTGCACTCCTCGCCCTGACCGGCACCGAAGGCAGGAAGCTGCTCTTTCTCTACTCTTCCGTCGGGATAGGTCTTGATGACCTCACCATGACTCACGGCGATGCTTGCCAGCGGATGCACACCGATGAAGGAACGCGAATTCTCGGAGCCATGATAGTCGGAACTCTCCATAAGAGCCGACTGCGGATAAATATCTCTCAGTCGCATGTAGACTCCCACCGGCGTATAGAGGTCGGCGAGAATCTTGCGGGTAACTGTCTTGTAACTAAACTTTGCCATTTTAAAAATTAAATCTTTGCTATTAGAAGTTTCCGTACTCTCCTGCCATTTCCTTATGGCTCAAATACGTTTCTACATCCTTGTCGCCACGGCCTGACACGGTGAGCACCACCACATCATCCTTCTTGAACTTCATCTTCTTCAGGGCTGCCACGGCGTGTGCACTCTCAATAGCCGGAATGATGCCCTCCATGCGGGTGAGCTCGTAACCGGCGTAGATGGCCTCATCATCCTTAATGGCGAGCACATGGCTCCTGCCCGATGTGGCAAGGTCGGCGTGCATAGGACCGATGCCCGGATAGTCGAGACCGGCACTGATGGTAAAGGCTTCCTCTATCTGTCCGTCCTCGGTCTGCATCACGAGGGTGCGTGCTCCGTGGATGATGCCTTCTGTGCCGCAGTGCATGGTGGCAGCGGTATAATCGGTATCTATTCCGTGTCCGGCAGCCTCAGCCAGATATATCTTCACGCGGTCATCATCAATGTAGTGGTAGATGGTTCCGGCAGCGTTGCTTCCGCCACCCACGCAGGCGATGAGGTAATCAGGATAGTTGCGGCCTATCTTCTCCTCCAACTGCCATTTCAGTTCTTCGCTGATTACGCTCTGCATCTTGGCAACAATGTCTGGATAAGGGTGCGGACCCATGGTAGAACCTACAATGTAGAAGGTATCCTGTGGGTGGCAGCACCAGTCACGTATGGCCTCAGAGCAGGCATCGCTCAGTGTCATGTTGCCGGTGCGCACAGGGTTCACCTTGGCTCCCAGCATCTTCATGCGCTCTACGTTGGTATGCTGGCGTTCCACATCGGTGGCACCCATGAAAATCTCACACTTCATGTTCATCAGGGCGCATACCGTAGCTGTAGCCACACCGTGCTGTCCGGCTCCGGTTTCGGCAATGATGCGGGTCTTGCCCATCTTCTTGGCCATGAGAATCTGACCGATGGTGTTGTTAATTTTGTGTGCACCGGTATGGTTCAGGTCCTCGCGCTTCAGATAGAGCTGACATCCGTACTTCTCGCTCATGCGCTTGGCATAATAAAGAGGTGAAGGACGGCCCACATAATCTTTGAGCAGCGCGCGGTATTCCTTCTTGAACTCCTCGCTCTCAATGATTGGCTTGTAAGCCTGCTGCAACTCGGTTACACATTTATATAATATCTCAGGAACATACGCTCCTCCGAATTTTCCAAAAAATCCTTTTTCGTCAACTTGATACATAATACTTAGTTTATAATTTATTATTTATAGTTTATAGAGCAAGCCTGCTATACGACGAAGCCGCTGTTAAGTATCAACTACTTTTCGAGGCACTCAAAAAGCCCATCTAAAGCCTTATCCGGATCACCGGTTTCATTGAGCAGGGTTACAAACTTACTGCCGATGATGGCTCCCGCCGCATTATCCTGCGCACTGGTAAGGGTCTGCTTGTTGCTGATGCCGAAACCTATCATGCGTGGGTTGCGCAGATTCATGCCGTTGATGTGGTTGAAATAAGCCAGCTTGGCATCGCCGAAACTGCTCTGGGCGCCCGTGATGCTCGCGGAGCTGACCATGTAGATGAAACCATCGGTATGCTCATCGATGAAACGGATGCGCTTCTCGCTGGTTTCTGGCGTAATCATCATGATGACACGGATGTCATACTTGTCGGCAATGGGTTTCACCACCTTCAGATAATCATCAAAAGGAAGGTCTGGGATGATGGTACCGCTCACTCCGCTCTCTACGCAGCTCTTGAAGAAAGCCTCAATGCCATAGTGCATGATAGGGTTCAGGTATCCCATCAGCACGAGTGGAAGCTGCACTTCATCCTTGATTTTCTTCAGCTGGACGAAGAGTTTCTTCACCGTCATTCCGTTCTTCAGAGCCACGGTTCCGGCACTCTGGATAACAGGACCATCAGCTAACGGATCACTGAAAGGGATTCCTACCTCAATCATATCTATCCCCTTGCGCTCCATCGCCTTAATTACATCACCGGTACCTTCCAAAGTTGGGCATCCGGCGCAGAAATACAAACTCAAAAGCTTGCGGTCTTTATTGTTTGCAAATAATGCATTTATCTTATTCATTTTTTTACTTTTTTATTTTTTTACCTTTTTACTTTTTTACCTTTTTACCTTTAAAAGGAATTCCTTGAGTTTCTCTACATCCTTCAGTCCCGGTTCTATCTCAAACCTGGAGTTGAGGTCGATTCCTACGCATCGGGGATGATGGAAAGACAGGATGCGGGAAGCATCTTCCGGACCGATGCCACCACTCAACAGGAATGGAACATCGCCATCATATTCATCCAGTACCTGCCAGTCAAACTGCTGACCACTTCCGCCCACCGTCTTACATTTGGTGTCTAAAAGGAAGTAGTCAACAGCGCCTACATACTCCTTATATTTCTGAATGTCCCCGGCAGTGGAAACACTAATGGCCTTGATTATCTTCATATCCCCCTTTGCTGCACGCAGCTGCTCACACAGTTCCCTGCTCTCATTTCCATGCATCTGCACCGCATTCAGAGAGAATGAATGAATCTTATCCAACATATTGGAAATGGAATCATTCACGAAGACTCCCACTCGGCACACATTGCGATCAGCATCAGAGCGAGCCAGCACATGACTGGCATACCGGGGAGACTTAGGATAGAAGATAAATCCCATCATATCAACGCCGAGTTGCGCAACCTGCTTTACATTATCAGGTTCACGCATTCCACAAACCTTTACTAACATTTTTCTTTATAGTTTATTCTTCATTAAAGCTTTTGCCCCTACAGGGCGCCTTGCTGATTGCCATTATACCCAGGGCGATGCCCTGAGCTAGGAGCTTCTGCCCTTTCAGGGCGTTAGGAGCAAACAATCCTATAATTTAGAAATAAATTCTGCAAGCGCCACGCCCGGGGCTGCCTGTTTCATGAACTGTTCGCCCATCAGGAAACCTCTGAAGCCGCCTTCTTCTCTCAACCGGAGAACCGTCTGCGGGTTGGAGATACCACTCTCGCTCACCCTGCACACATCCTTCGGAAGTTTCTCTGCCAATCTGAAGCTGTTCTCTACATCCGTAAAGAAGGTTCCGAGATTTCGGTTGTTGATGCCGTACATATCCGGTTCCAGTTCAGCATACTCGAAGTCGCGCTCATTATGCATCTCAAGCAGTACCTCCATACCCAGCTGGTGTGCCATGTTCATGAGTTGCTTACACTCCTCCTTGGTCAGGCAGGCCGCAATGAGCAGCACGGCAGAAGCTCCGCAGTATCTCGCCTGCAGCAGCTGGTATTCCTCTACCACGAAGTTCTTATATAAGATAGGTAGGGTAACGCCCACATGGCGCGCCTCCTGAATATACTCATCATATCCTCCGAAGTAATCAATGTCGGTTAGAATGCTGAGCGCCGAGGCTCCGTTCTGCTGGTAGGCGAGCGGGATGATGCTCGACTTACCTTCCTGTTTGATCCAGCCCTTGGAAGGCGATTTGCGCTTGAATTCAGCGATGATTCCCGTCTCCGAGTTCATCAGTGCCTCCTTCATGCTTCCGCCCGGCACCTTTCCCCCATCTTCCTGCATTTTCTGCTCGGTGAGGGTTATCATCTGCCGTGACTGGATAAAGCGCTTGCGCTGCTCAATCTCGATTCTTTTATGAGCCACAATTTCCTCTAAAATATCAGCCATTTTTTTCGTTTTTTTTATTTAAGATAAAGACTTTGGAGATCAGCGATGGAATCGCTGGGAACGGGGGTACAAAGGGGGACAAAGGGGTTAAGGCTCTTTTTACCTTTTTACCCTTTTACCTTTTTACCTTTAAAGCCCCTTTAACTATTGATTTCTACGAATTTCTTGAAGGTAGCGAGTGCCTTACCCGAGTCAATGCTCTCTCTTGCTATCTCCACGCATTCCTCAATGCTCTTCTGACCCTTCTCCATCACCTGGATGCCGAAGGCTGCATTGGCGAGAACGATGTTCTTCTGGGCTGGGAGGGCACGGTTTTCAATCACTGCATCAAAGATGTCCTTGGCCTCTTCCTCGGTTGCTCCGCCTCGCACCTCTTCCGGTTTGGCTATCTCGAAACCGAGATCCTGAGGCTTGAAAATCTTCTCATAGCTGTTGGTGGTTACCTTGAAGTCACCGGTGAGCGAAATCTCATCATATCCGTCGATGCTGTTCACAATGCCGTAGTCAATGCCCAACTTCTGGTAAACCTGATTGTAGAGGCGCATCTGGTCGAGATTGGCTACACCCAGCAACTGGCACTTAGGCTGACTAGGATTGACAAGAGGACCTAACAGGTTGAACACGGTAGGAAACTGCAAAGCCTTGCGGATAGGACCCACAAACTTCATCGCCTTGGCGAAGAGCTGGGCATGAAGATAAACGATACCTGCCTCGTTGATGCTGCGGTTCAGCTTGTCTATATCATCAGTAAACAGAACACCATGGTTCTTGATGACGTTGCTGGCACCGCTCACCGAAGTAGCCGCATAGTTGCCGTGCTTTGCCACCTTGTAACCCGCACCCGCAATGACGAAGCAGGAAGTAGTAGAAATGTTAAAGGTGTTCTTGCGGTCGCCACCGGTTCCCACCACGTCAATGTAGCGGTCGCAATCCAGGATGGCTGGCACGCCTGTGGCAAGAATTCCGTCACGGAAACCGAGCAGTTCATCTACCGTTACGCCTCTCATCTGCAAACCGGTGAGCAGGGCTGTAATCTGTTCCTCAGGAAATTCACTCTTGGTGATTCCTACAATGATGTCTCGGGTTTCCTCACGAGAAAGTTCCTCGTGGTTCAACATTCTGTTCAAAATGTCCTTCATTTCCATAGTTAATATCTCCTATATTTTTTGTTTTTATTTTTCGTTGTAAAAGAAAAGGGCCTGTCGTAAGTTACGGCAGGCCCCTAGTATATTATGTTGTTCACATCCACATACGGCGTCTCGACTCACGACTTTTGGAATCTTGAGTTACGCCACCACCATGATGTAGATACGAATGTATTCATATTGCTTTTTCTTTTAATTGTTTGTTACTACCAAAAACGAGGCGTTTCTTTCTTTTTAACGAAAAGATTCTCCTTCGTTCTTCATTTCTACTGCAAAAGTACAGTTTTTCTTTTAAACTACAAACTTTTTGTCGAGAAATTTTAAGATTTAACACTATTTTATCATCCAGCGCCCCTTTTTCTCCACTTTCGTCTCACGTTTTCTCCACTATACCTTATTATATATAGGGAGAAAGAAAAAGAAAAAATTATTTCGCCGGAATGTAATAAATTTCCCAACACGCCGTTATTTATTTAGAGAACAGGTTACGGAAAGAGGAAAACTCATCCTCAAGACATGCCCGTTCTGAAATCAACAAATAACAAGAAGTATTATTCAAATTTAAAGATTCACGCCTATGAAGCAAGTATTTACACCAAAGAAAATGAGACCTTCGGCTCAGACCATCTACTTCATCAAGCAGATAGCCTACTCCTATCATACCATGGTGCAAAATGGGAAGTTAAAGGTGTGCTATCCTAACTAAAAGAAGAAGAAAGATGAAAACAATGGTATCCCCTTCATTGCTCTCAGCCAACTTCATTGACCTGAAGAGTGATATAGAGATGATTAACAAGAGTGAGGCCGACTGGCTCCACCTCGATGTGATGGATGGTGTCTTCGTGCCCAACATCTCGTTCGGCTTCCCAGTAATAGAAGCCGTGAGCAAGGTGTGCACCAAGCCCCTCGATGTTCACTTCATGATACAGCACCCGGAAAATTACATTGAGCAGACTGCCAAGCTCGGTGCCATGATGATGAACGTGCACTACGAGGCCTGCACCCATCTGCACCGCACCATCCAGCAGATTCATGCAGCAGGCATGAAGGCAGGAGTTACCCTCAACCCTTCTACCCCGGTATGTGTGCTGGAAGACATCATCTGCGATGTAGACATGGTACTTTTGATGAGCGTTAACCCAGGCTTCGGCGGACAGAAATTCATCGAGAACACCATCAAGAAGATAGGCCGTCTGCGCCAGCTCATCAAAGAGAGCGGAAGCCAGGCACTCATCGAGGTAGATGGCGGCGTGCAGGCAGAAACTGCTCCAAGACTGGTAAAAGCCGGAGTAGACGTGCTGGTAAGCGGAAGTTATGTATTCAAGAGCACAGATCCTTATGCTACCATCCATGCCTTGAAAGAACTCCACTAATCAAGATTCAGATAGATATTGTGCTCCTTAGCCATCTTGCGGAGGTTAAGGAGCGCATAACGCATTCTTCCCAGACTCGTATTGATACTCACATTGGTGCACTCGGCTATGTCCTTGAAAGACATCTGCTGATAAAAACGCATATAAACCACTTCGCGTTGTGGAGCCGGCAGAAAGTCTACCAGTTTTTTCACATCACGGAGCACCTGTTTGCGTACCATCTCCTGCTCAGCACAGTCTGCCTGAAAATCTTCGCCTCGCAGACAGGAAAGATCATTATCGTTCCCCTGTTCTACCATGCGGAACACACACTGACTGCGATAACCGTCGATGATGACATTATGCGCTATGCGCATTAACCACGAAATAAATTTGCCCGAACTGGAATACTGGCCAGCATGTAAACGACTGATTGCCTTCACGAATGTCTCCTGGAAGATATCATTCGCCAGATCCTCATCGTGAACCACGAAAAGGATATAAGAGAAAAGTTTCACCTCGTTGCGGGAAAGCAACTGATCAAAGGCTCTGTTGTCACCCCCGACATAAGCCAGGGCCAACTCTTCGTCTGTCATTTCATTGAGTTTACTCATTTTCTTAATCTTATTTTATTCATTAAGTAAATGTCTATCTAATAGGCTACCCAGTATTTATTGCGTTAATAATGTTAATTATCGTTGCAAAGGTAACATTTTATTTTCAAAACACCAAACTTTTTTCCAAAAACATTTAATTTTAACATTACCAGCACCTGTTTTACAAATAAAATTCGTATCTTTGCAGCGATGTGTTAAACGTCAGACCCGACTAACGAATAAAACAGATCAATACAAACGAATTCATAAATACAAATAATCATAAAACTAGAACAAAGACAATGAAGAAATTCTTTAAGACCTTACTCGTTGCTCTGCTTCTCATCCCATCCTGCGCTTGGGCCGACGGATGGAACGACGCTGAATATCAGCGCATTGAACAGAGCATACAGTTGCCAGGCATCAAGCAGGCAGCTAAGAAGTATGCTATTTCTGCCTATGGAGCCAAGCATAACGCTTCGGCTGCACAGAACCAGAAGGCTATCAACAAGCTCATCGCCCTCGTTTCTAAAAAAGGTGGCGGTACTGTAGTCATCCCGAAGGGTACCTGGCGCACAGGAGCCATTGAAATGAAGAGCTTCGTAGAACTGAATCTCGAAGAGGGTGCCGTACTGCAGTTTGCCTTCGAACCGAAACTCTATCCGCTGGTACGCACCTCATGGGAGGGCATCGCATGCTGGAACTATTCTCCATGCATCTATGCCTACAAGGTTACCGACATCGCCATCACTGGTAAAGGTACCATCGATGGAGGTGGTAACAACGATACATGGTGGCCAATGAACGGTAATGCCAGATTCGGATATAAGGAGGGCGTAACCAAGGAACACCAGAAGATGGGATCACGTGCCAGACTGCTGAAGATGGCTGAAGACGGTGTGCCTTTTGACGAACGCAAGTTCGGCATGGGACAGGGTCTCCGCCCTCAGCTCGTCAACTTCGTACGCTCTGAGCGCATCCTCATCAAGGATGTCAAGATGATCAATTCACCTTTCTGGGTGATGCACCCTCTGCTCTGCAAGAACATCACAGTAGACGGCGTAACCGTATGGAACGAAGGACCTAACGGAGACGGATGCGACCCTGAAGCATGCGAGAATGTACTCATCCAGAACTGTATCTTCCACACCGGCGACGACTGCATCGCCATCAAGAGCGGACGAAACAACGACGGTCGTCTCTGGAACCAACCATCCAGAAACATCATCATCCGCAACTGCCGGATGGAAGACGGACATGGTGGCGTAGTCATCGGTTCCGAGATTTCAGGCGGATGCGAGAATGTATACGCCGAAAACTGCGAGATGGACTCTCCTCATCTGGAGCGCATCCTCCGCATCAAGACCAACAACTGCCGCGGCGGACTCATCCAGAACATCCACATGCGCAAGGTTACCGTAGGCCAGTGCAAGGAAGCCGTGCTCAAGATCAACCTCGACTATGAGCCAAAAGAGGCTTGCTACCGCGGATTTGAACCTACTGTGCGCAACGTGAGCATGGAAGATGTTACCTGCCAGAAGAGCAACTACGGTGTGCTCATCATCGGTGGAAACAAAATAGAAAACGTATACGATATCCATGTAAAGAACTGTAAGTTCGATGGTGTCATCAAGCAGCCTGTCAAGATGACCGGCAAGACCCGCGATGTGAAGTTCGACAACCTCATCATCAACGGTTCCCTGGTTCTCAACAAGGAAGACCGTCCTTACCAGACCTATTCAGAGTGGCTCACCCAAAGCGAGATGCAGCGCACTCCCCACCCATACAACCTCGACTTCAGCCCGAAGAAACCTCGCTGGAGCTACGTGATGGGCATTGAGATGGAAGGCATGCTCGACACCTACCTCCATTACAAAGACGGAAAGAGCACCTTCAAGGGAGCTGATGCCGAAGCCAACAACGAGGCTATCATCAACTACCTGAAAGAATATCCAGCCAAGATGATTGACGAAAAAGGAAACATCACAGGCTACAAATATGAGGATTTCAATCTCGACAATGTGCGCACCGCGAAGTTCATCCTCCGCATGCACAACCTCTTCCCTAGCAAGAGCAGCGAACTGGCACTGAAGACGCTCTTCAAGCAGCTGCAGAACCAACCTCGCACCAAGGAAGGCGTTTACTGGCACAAGGCTATCTACGCTAACCAGGTATGGCTCGACGGTATCTTCATGGGTCTGCCTTTCTACTGCAACTACGCCGTTCAGAACCTCAAGCCTAAGAAGGCGAAGAAGATTCTCGACGATGCGGTAGCCCAGATTGTGAAGACCGACCTTCGTACCTACGATGAGAAGACCCAGCTCTGGAAGCATGCATGGGACGAGACCCACAGCCAGTTCTGGGCAAACAAGGAAGATGGAAAGAGCCAGCATACCTGGGCAAGAGCCCTCGGATGGTACGTCATGGCGATGACCGAATGCCTTGATGCCATGCCTGAAGATTATGCTCGCCGCAGCGAAATCATCACCTTATTAAATAAGGTAATGAAGAGCGTGGTGAAATATCAGGATAAGAAGACGGGTGTATGGTACGATGTGATGGACGTAAAGGATCCTCGCAACTACCTCGAGAGCACCGCTTCAAGCATGTTTGCCTATGTTCTCCTCAAGGGTTACCGCAAGGGATACCTCGGCAAGGAATATCAGAAAGCAGGTATCAAGGCTTATGAGGGAATCCTGAACAACTTCATCCAGGTAAATCCTGACAAGACCATCAGCCTTACCCGCTGCTGTGCTGTCAGCGGACTCGGTCCTGGCCCTGGTCCATACGTCAAGAAGCCAAACTTCAAGCGCGACGGCAGCTTCGACTATTACATGAGCGAACCTATCCGCGACAATGATGCCAAGGGCGTAGGTCCTTTCATCTGGGCTAGTCTGGAAATGGAAATGCAGGGACAGAATAAGTAAAACTTAGTTTACAGTTAACAGTTAATAGTTTATAGTTTACAGCGGCTTCGCCGTATAGCAAGATTGCCCTATAAACTATTAACCATAAACTGTAAACTGAATTTAAAGAATTCTCACCGATGGAAAAGAAAATATTTACAACAATGGCAGCAGCACTCATGAGTGCTGCTGCTTTGGCACAAACTCCTGCCTTTCCGGGCGCAGAAGGTCACGGAAGATACGTAACCGGCGGAAGAGGCGGAAAAGTAGTACACGTAACTAACCTCAACGACAGCGGAACGGGTTCTTTCAGAGAGGCTGTCAAGTCGGGTAATAGAATCATCGTCTTCGATGTGGCTGGCGTTATCGCCTGAAGTCTGATCTCAAGATAGGTGACAACATCACCATTCTCGGACAGACTGCTCCTTCTCCGGGCATCACTCTCAGATATTACACCGTTCAACCGGGCAACAACAACATCATCCGTTTCCTCCGCATACGCCGCGGAGAGGAAAAGAACATCAATGACGGTGCGGATGCTACCTGGCAGCGCAACAAGACCGGCATCATCTTCGACCACTGTTCCTTCAGCTGGAGTATCGATGAGGTGGCTTCGTTCTACGACAACAACAATTTCACCATGCAGTGGTGTACCGTTGCCGAGAGTCTTACCAATCCGGGGCACTCTAAGGGAGCACATGGTTATGGAGGCATCTGGGGCGGTAAGCTCGCCAGCTTCCACCACAACTTCGTAGGTCATCTCATGAACCGCGGTCCCCGTTTTAATGGTGCTAGATACGGATGGACAGGCTACACCAGCAACAAAGATTACGATACCTACCAGTGGAAGAATACCGTGCAGGCAGAAAACGTAGACTTCCGCAACTGCGTGATGTATAACGCACAGGGCACCTGCTACGGAGGTCCGGGCGGCGGACAGATTAACATCGTGAACAATTACTACAAGGCTGGACCTAGCCAGGGACTTAAAGGAACTACTCTGAATGGTCTCAAGGTAGATGTAAGCACAGGCAAGGAACGTGGCAGCCAGGAACGTATCACCTTGGTTACCTTATCTACCAGTAGTAATTCCGACAAGAATCATCCTGAGTTCTTCGACATGACCAGCCGTTACTTCATTAACGGAAACACCACAGAAACCACCAAGGGTTCTGTTACCCAAAACAAGGATTGGAAAGGTATCAGCTACGACAAAGGCATTCCAAGCCTGAACGGAGAATACTACAGTCCGGATGCCAAGAACTTTTATGGTGACAATGTTGTCCACGTAACCATCAGCGGCAAGTCTTGTGTCAAGATCAAGATGGATGCTCCTGCTCCTACAGGAGAGGTTACCACCCACTCTGCTGCCGAATCATTCAGTAAAGTACTGGCATACAGCGGAGCCTCACTCTACCGCGATGAGATTGATGCGCGCTACATGGAAGAGGCAAAGACAGGTACAGCCAAGTACAAGGGAAGTATTACCAAATCACCTGGCATCATTGACAAGGTGGCAGATGTAAACGGCTATACCGAGGCTAACTTCGGCACTGCTTCTCGCCCTGCCGACTTCGACACCGATAAGGACGGTATTCCAGATTCATGGGAGACAGCCAATGGTCTGGATCCAAACGACGCCACAGATGCCCTCACCTACTCGCTCGACAGCAAGGAGTACTACAGTAACCTTGAGGTTTACGCCAATTCGCTGGTTGAGGACATCATGAAGCAAGGCAATGCTGATGCAGAGAACAAGGTAGATGAATACTATCCTGCATGGAAGAATCCTACAGGCATCTCGCAGATCATCACTTCCAATCCCAGTGAATTAGCCGAAGTAAAGTATTACAGCCTCAACGGCACCCTCCTTTCTGCTCCTCAAAAAGGCATCAACATTCGCAAGATGTTGTTTAAGAACGGAAAGACCGTAGTGGATAAGGTAATAAAGGAATAAACAAGAACTTCTTATAAAAACAAAAAGGGCATCCCCTCGTTTGGGAATGCCCTTTTGTTTTATCTGTTTACTCAATCTGTTACTTTACATACTTCTTACCATTCTTGATAATCAAGCCCTTGGCAGAAGAAGATACCTCCTGACCAGCCATATTATAGGTCTTACCATTCTTCTTGGCTGCAGCAGCGTTTACTGAAGAAATGCCTGTTCCAGTTTTTACCAATTCGAAGCCATAGAAATTAACTGAATTGACAGGATATGTAATAGCCACATCACCCTGCTTTACTGGTACAGAAATAACAGGAAAGACATTTGTATCCTTTGTTTCATTATCAACAGTCATTGGTACAGAAACAGCCTCAGACTCCAAAAGTATTTTGTTAACCAACTCTGTTCCATTCTGGGTCAATACAACATTACGATCAGTAGCAGAAGAGGAACCTGTACGGACATAAACCTTAAGAGTACCATCAGAAGGCACAGTAAGAGTCAAATTGTTTTTTGTCAAAGACTTTCCACCACTCTTCAGTCTGTAAGAAAAATTTTCATAAGACTCAGCCGTTCCAAAATACTGGCTATTAGCATCTACAGCCATTTTACCATCTGTATCAACAACTTTCAATACCAATCCATCAGCCGAGAAAGTTGCAGGAACACTACCTTTAGCATAAGTCTGATCAAATTTCAAAACCTGAGCATTAACACTAGCAGCCAAAGCTACGGCTGCGATAAGAGTAAAGAATTTCTTCATAATCGTTTTATTTTAAGTTTATATATTATTAATTAGTTGATGAATAACTTTATTTTAGTTTGCTTCATTTACTAGTTTGTTTCGTTGGCAAATTTAGCAAATCATTTTGAGAATCTCAGAAAAATTTGAACCAAAATGAGCTAAAACTACGAAAACGATTACGTAAATCGGGATATTAAGCAGCAGATGCAAGAGGGTGCGCCATAACTTATGACGCACCCTCTATATACCTTATAATGAAAGATAAGGAGAATTAATCCCAAAGACTGCCGTTGCTTGGACGGGCAAGAACTTCAATTTCTTTATCAATGGTTTCATCAGATAGCGTAGGACTTGGAGTTGTTCCACTACCTGCCAAGATAACACCAACCTCAACTTCTGTAATTTCCATAACTGGCTTAATATATTTTTTCATCTTTATATTCTTTTAAAATTCAACGTGTTTGTTATAATCCTCAAATCCGCAACCTATAGGGTTTAGTGGGATTTTGCTTGCAAAGCGACAAAATTCATTTTATTGTACATATTTCTTGCACAACAGAAATGTCGCAGACACAAAATCCCCTTACCCCATAAAGCGACTTGA
>QSCI01000050.1:0-24280 GCA_003463005.1 Segatella copri
GGGCGCGATCCTTGAAATACGTCTGGTACGCATTCTGCATTTCTACGATGAACTTCTCGCCGTTTTCGCCCTCGCAATATACATCAAAGATGGCTCTGCGGTCGGTATATACATCTCCGACGTGCTCCGGATTCAGATACGATACGTCCTTCACAACCTGTCTGCCATTAAACAAGCTGTTGAGGAAGCAAATGAGCAAATCCTTGTTCATCGCTGTTCCAAAAATTCGCTTGAAACCGAAGTCGGTCAGCAAGCTGATGTATCTTTCTTCTACCTGTTTCATACGCGATTCATTTAAATTAATACTTTTGCAAAGATTATGTCAGTGAGTGCAATGAAAGCTTGCTTTCGAATTGCCGAGCGCCGTACAATCTTCTGCAAAGATACGCTGAAAATTTGTAACTTCCAAATTTTTAGGCAATTTTTTGCATTGGGGGATATAGAAAAATAAATCTATTGGAACGCCTTGTAGAATTTGTGCCTTTTCCTTGAATACCTTAATGTTATGGCGTGTTGCTTGCTTGAAATTGGAGTGAGGCTTACTTCAATAGTCAACGAATATTATTTCAGTGACTAACGAAGGTTGTTTCAGTGACTAACGAAGGCTATTTCAGTAAGAACAGGAGACTGTTCCAGTGAGAATAGCTTTCTGTTGCACTTTTTTTTCTGCATTTTTTCTCTTGTCTTGCAACCTTTATGTATCTTCTTACGTCTAACCATCAGATTTCCGAAATAGAACGGTATTCGGTATATCACGTATTTAGAAACATAAAATTAGATATGAGTATGAAGAAATTTGGTATTTGGGCGGTGGCTGCCGCTTTATTCTTTGCCCCAATGGGCTTGAGTTCTTGCAGTATGGGATCTTCTGCCAGTGACATGAAGGGAAGTCTCAACTTTACGCAGGATGATTTGACCGAGAAGCCTTTCAAGGCGATTGACGTGGATGTGATTGCCAGCGTTTATTATACCCAGAACAATGGCGATGAATGCAGTGTTCGATTGGATTACTCTGCCATCAAGGATGCTGAGTTCGTACAGAAACTCAAGGAGAAACTCAAGGTGGTTTATCGTGACGGCGAGGTGAAGATCGGACTCAACGGAAAGGTCAAAGTGCCTGCCGCGTGTAACTCTGAAAAGAACAGGCTCAAGATTTATATCACCAGTCCTGACCTGGTGAAGATTGCACAGGAAGGCGTGGGTTCATTCTATGCCAAGACGATTAATAGCGACCGCCTGAAAATCGATAACGAGGGTGTAGGCTCTGTCAAGATTGGGAAGATCCTTGCCAACAAACTGGAGGTAACCAACGAGGGTGTTGGCTCGGTAAATATCGATGATGTGGCTGGAGATGATATGAACATTGATAACGAAGGCGTAGGCTCGGTGAAAATCTCTAAGATTGAGATGGGAAGTGTGAAACTGGATAATGAGGGCGTAGGCTCTGTTAATCTGGGAATGTTTAAGGGCGGCAGTCTGATTATCAAGAACGACGGCGTGGGCAGCGTGAAAGCCAAGGTTGACTGCCAGAGTGTAAACGCTACTTCTGAAGGTGTTGGCGGAGTTAACTTGAGCGGCGTAACTCGTCAGTATAATAAGAATAAAGGTGGAATCGGAGGAATTTCTGATGGCGGATTGACTGTAAGAAAGTAACGTAAGTTATTGAAAAACAGAATATAAAGTGGTTAAGAATTAGCTGCGGAAAATTTTCAAAATGAATTTTTGAAAATTTTTCCGCAGCTAAGAAATTCGTAATTAGAAGTCCCACTTTACACCGAGGCAAGGGCGAACCATCCAGCCGGCATTGCTGCCGAAGTTGTGGCTGATTTCTACCTCGCTACCTACGCTCAGGTTCTCGCAGCCGAAGTGCTGGCCTACGTTGTACCAGAGCTGTGGCTCAGTAGTGAAGACGGTGTGCTCAGCTTTGTAATCGATGTTGCCATCCTTGTCGAGCTTCGGGTCGCCATCCTTATCCAGGAAAGAACTGTGGTCCTCCCACCAGAAATCTGCGAAACCGCTAAAGTTCAATCCCTTTAATCCAAAGATGTCTTTGCATCCCCAAACAGCAGTAAACTGCATTGGTACGTTCTGGTCGGTCTTGCGGATAGTCTTGTAGAGAGCCTGGAGTGTCAAGGTGTTCTTGAAACTCTTGTCGTGCATGAAATACTCCACACCGAAGAGCCAGGCATTGTTGATAGGGTAGTTCTTGGTAATACCACCATTATACTCTACGTGGAGACTCCAGTTCTTCATTGGGCTGTTCTGCCAGAAGTTCAATGCACGTGAAATCTCTGTGTAGGTACCACCCTGTGCCACGTTTGGACTGCTGGTGTCCATCTTGTCGTAATTGAAGTCGTGGTCTACAAAGAAATAAGTGTTACCCCATTTGTCCTGCTTGAACATTTCGAGTGTGAGGGTAACAAACTTGCGGTCACTGCCGAAGTCGTAGAATACTTGGGCGTTGGTCTGTGCTAAAGTTTTGCTCGCAGGGAGCAACGCAAGTGCCATGAGCAGTAGGCTTTTCATCTTTTTCATAAATTTTTTCTTTTCTTTATTATTTATTAAATGAAACAAAAAACTGCGGACGGAAGGCCCGCAGTTTGTAATTATATTTATCCGTAACGATTAGTATGCGAAGAGAGGGTAATCCTTCATTGTTGCATTCACCTTTTCGCGAACGCGGGCAATGACCTTCTCGTCCTCAGGAGCATTCAGAACCTCCTCGATGAGTTCGGCAATGAGATGCATCATATCTTCCTTGGCGCCACGTGTGGTCATGGCTGCTGTACCCAGGCGGATACCTGATGTCTGGAAGGCAGAACGGCTGTCGAATGGAACCATGTTCTTGTTGACTGTGATGTCGGCTGCAACCAGCGCATTCTCAGCTACTTTACCTGTAAGGTCTGGATATTTACTTCGGAGGTCTACGAGCATAGAATGGTTGTCTGTACCACCGCTCACGATACCGAATCCGCGACCGATGAGGTCATCTGCGAGTACGGCTGCATTCTTCTTTACCTGAGTAGCATACTCCTTCCATGAAGGCTGCAGATTCTCATTGAAGGCTACTGCCTTGGCAGCGATGACGTGCTCCAGCGGACCACCCTGCTGACCTGGGAATACGGCAGAATTCAAGAGCATGCTCATCTTCTTAACCTCGCCCTTCTTGGTAGTCAAACCCCATGGGTTGTCAAAATCTTTGCCCATCAGAATGATACCGCCACGAGGGCCACGGAGGGTCTTGTGGGTAGTAGAAGTAACGATGTGTGCATACTTCAATGGGTTGTCGAGCAGACCGGCTGCAATCAGACCTGCAGGGTGAGCCATATCGATCATGAGGAGAGCGCCTACCTCATCGGCAATCTTGCGCATGCGGGCATAATCCCACTCGCGGCTATAAGCGCTACCACCACCGATAATCAGTTTTGGTTTGTGCTCAAGAGCCAGTTTCTCCATCTCGTCGTAGTCTACACGGCCAGTCTCCTTGTTCAGGTTGTAACCGATAGGGTTGTAGAGAATACCGGATGTATTGACGTGGCTACCATGAGAGAGGTGGCCGCCGTGGTCGAGGTTCAAGCCCATGAAGGTATCACCTGGCTTCAATACGGCAAGCAGAACAGCAGCGTTAGCCTGCGCACCAGAGTGAGGCTGTACGTTGGCATACTCAGCACCGAACACCTTCTTTACACGCTCGATGGCGAGGTTCTCTACGATGTCAACTACCTGGCATCCGCCATAATAACGTTTGCCTGGCAGACCCTCGGCATACTTGTTAGTAAGGTAAGAACCCATAGCGTTCATCACCTCGTCACTCACGAAATTCTCAGAAGCGATAAGCTCCATACCTTTCAGCTGGCGCTGATGTTCTCTTTCGATTAAGTCGAAAATCTCTTGATCTTTTACCATTTCCCTTTACTTTTTATGGTTGATGTTTAATGAAATCGGGTGCAAAAATAAGCAATATCTCTCAAACTACCAAATAAATCGTAACATTTTGAGTGATATTGCTTACTTTTTGTTATAAACTACCTGTTTTTATTACTTGCAGAGCTCTACTTTGCCCAATTGCTGCTCTTTGTCGCAGTAGTGGCAACGTACGATACCGAGCACTTTGTCTACGGTATGGAAGAGGGTCTGCATAGGCTCGTTGTTGGTGATGCACTTAGGGTTGTTGCACTTTACGATGCCCTTCAGTGTATCAGGAGTCTTGACGGTCTTCTTCTCTACGATTTCGTAGTCTTTGATGATACTCAGTCCGATGTTAGGCGCAACGACAGAGAGTCGGTTGATTTCCTCATCGGTAAAATACTTGTTGGCAACCTTGATGATGCCCTTCTTGCCAATCTTCTTGCTTGGCAGGTTGTAGCCGATAGTAACAGGAGTCTCCATCTTCTCCAACTGGAGCAGATTTACTACCTGATAGGTCTTTTCGGCTGGTATATGGTCGATTACGGTACCGTTCTCGATAGCCGCAACCACTAATTGACTTTTATTGTTTCCCATCTGTCTATTAACTATAAACTATTAACTATAAACTACTCAATAATGGTCTTGTCGTTCTTCACATCATCGAGCGAGATGCCGAGGCAGTGGCAGAAGATAGCCTCACGTGCATAGAGACCGTTCTGAGCCTGCTGGATATAGTATGCATGTGGATCATCATCTACATCGTAAGCAATCTCGTTCACGCGTGGCAGCGGATGCATGATCTTCATGTTTTCCTTCGCCTTGCAGAGCATGTCACGCTTCAGAATATACACGTTCTTTACGCGTTCATACTCCATCAGTCGCTGAAACGCTCCTTCTGTACACGGGTCATGTAGAGGATGTCGGCACCTGCAATCACATCTTCGTTAAAGTCCTCGTGCTCAACATATTTGATGTTGTGCTCCTTGCAGTAGAGTTTATACTCTTCTGGCATGGCGAGTTCCTTAGGTGCGATGAAATGGAAAGTAGGGTTGAAGTGGCGCATAGCTGTGATAAGTGAGTGAACGGTGCGGCCATATTTGAGGTCACCCACAAGATAGATGTTCAAGTTCTCCAGGGTACCCTGGGTCTTGTAGATAGAGTAGAGGTCGAGCAGGCACTGTGAAGGATGCATGTGAGCGCCGTCGCCTGCATTTACGATAGGCACTGGTGCTACCTCACTGGCATACTGGGCTGCTCCCTCGATGAAATGGCGCATGGCGATTACATCGGCATAGTTGCTTACCATCAGGATGGTATCCTTGAGGGTCTCACCCTTGGTGGTACTGGATGTCTTGGCATCAGAGAAACCAATGACACGGGCACCAAGACGGTTGGCAGCGGTTTGGAAACTGAGTTGGGTACGAGTAGATGGCTCGAAGAAAAGGGTCGCTACGACCTTTCCCTTCAACAACTCCCTGTTCGGGTGCTTTTCGAACTCTTGCGCCATTTCCAGGAGGTACATGATTTTCTCCTTGGAAAGGTCTGCAATGGTCACAAAATTATGTTTTTCCATTTGAAATTTGATTGAATGTTCTAAAATCGCCCACAAAGTTACATAAAAAATCTGATTTATGTGTGATAAGTCAAAACTTTTATGTAATTTTGCACAAATATTTAAAGAAATAGTGATGAGAAAGCGATTTATACATATTTTATGGGCTGTTTTCGGCACTGGAATACTCATGGTAATTCTTGCCTTTGTTGCCATCTGGTTTGGAATGATTGGCTACATGCCCGACATCGAGGATCTGCAGAATCCTATCAACAGATTTGCCACCCAGGTTTACTCTGCCGATGGCAAGGTGCTTGGTACATGGAACCTAAACAAGGAGAACCGTATCGTGATTCCTTACAAGAAAATGTCACCTTATTTAATAAAGGCACTGGTGGCTACTGAGGATGAGCGATTCTATGAGCATTCAGGTATCGACTTCCGTGCACTGGGACGTGCTATCGTCAAGCGTGGTATCCTGGGACAGACTAATGCGGGTGGTGGAAGTACCATCACGCAGCAGCTCGCCAAGCAGCTTTATTCTGAGAAGGCAGGCAGTACGATGGAACGATTGTTGCAGAAGCCGATAGAGTGGGTGATTGCGGTGAAGCTGGAACGCTATTATACCAAAGAGGAGATTCTGGCTCTCTATCTCAATTACTTCGATTTCCTGCACAATGCTGTAGGAATCAAGACGGCGGCCAATACCTATTTTAATAAGGAACCGAAGAATCTGACCCTCTGTGAGTCGGCAACGCTCATCGGACTGTGCAAGAATCCGTCGCTCTTCAATCCGGTTCGCTATCCGGAGAGAGCGAGGGAGCGCAGAAATGTGGTTCTTTCGCAGATGGTGAAGGCGGGATATCTGAGCCGGAGCGAGTATAGCCAGTATGCTGCTGAGCCGCTGACACTCAATTTCCACCGTACCGACCATAAGGATGGTTCGGCTACTTATCTGCGTGAGTTCCTTCGCCAGTATATGATGGCTAAGCGTCCGGAGCGTAGTGATTATCCTTCTTGGAACCGTGCCCAGTTTGTGGTGGATTCTATCCAGTGGGATAATGATCCGCTCTATGGATGGTGCAACAAGAACTATAAGAAGGATGGTTCGCCATATAATGTATACAGTGATGGACTGAAGGTGTTTACAACTATCGATAGCCGTATACAGCAGTATGCGGAAGAGGCTATGTATCAGCATGTAGCCCGCTATCTGCAGCCTCGCTTCAGTGCAGAGATAGCCCGCAAACCAAGCTCGCCATACAGCGATAAGCTGACACCGCAACAGATTAAGAGTATACTGAACCGCAGTATCACCCAGAGTGAGCGTTACCGTACGATGAAGGCTGCGGGATATTCTGAGGATGAAATCAAGGCGGCATTCCGCAAGAAGCAGGAGATGACCGTATTTACCTATCATGGTGATATTGATACACTGATGAGTCCGCTCGATTCTATCCGTTATTACAAGAGTTTTCTGCGTAGCGGTTTTATGAGCATGGATCCTAAGACGGGTGCTGTGAAGGCGTATGTGGGTGGATTGGATTATACTCATTTCATGTATGATATGGTAAGTCTGGGACGCCGGCAGGTGGGTTCTACCATCAAGCCATTCCTTTACAGTCTGGCGATGTCTAACGGCTTCCAGCCTTGCGATCTGGCGCCTAACCGTCAGCGGACCTATATGGTGGCAGGTCGTCCGTGGACACCTCGCAATGCCAACCATTCACGTGCCGGACAGATGGTACCGCTGAGTTGGGGATTGGCGCAGAGTAGCAACTGGGTGAGTGCTTATCTGATGAGTAAGCTCAATCCGCAGCAGTTCGTACAGATGTTGCGCGACTTCGGCATCAACAGTCCTGATATCCATGCATCCATGAGTCTCTGTCTGGGACCATGTGAGGTAAGTGTCAGCGAGATGGTGAGCGCTTATACCGTATTTGCCAACCACGGCATCCGTACGGCTCCAATGTTTGTGAGCCGTATCGAGGATAATGAAGGTAATACGATTGCTACCTTCCAGCCACGTATGAACGAGGTGATCAGTGCCGATAATGCCATGAAGATGCTCACCATGCTGATGGGCGTTGTGGATAATGGTACGGCAGGAAGACTGCGCTACCGTTATAACCTGGAAGGACAGATTGGCGCCAAGACCGGTACTACCAATAACAACAGCGACGGTTGGTTTATCGGCTTTACTCCACAACTCGTAAGTGGCTGCTGGGTAGGTGGTGAGGAGCGTGATATCCACTTCGATTCCATGAGTATGGGTCAGGGTGCTACCATGGCTTTGCCTATCTGGGCGATATTCATGAAGAAGGTTTATGCCGACCCGTCGCTGGGTATCAGTCCTGCTATCAAGTTCGATTTGCCGGAAGACTACGATCCTTGTTCCCGCAAGGCAGCCGAACAGGATGACTTTGAGGAAGTAGGAGGTGGCAGCATCGACGAAGTTTTCGAATAAAAACCAAGGCATTCGCCATTTTTGCATGTATTTATTTTAAATAGTGCAAAAATGGCGAATGTTATTTGTTTATATGCATTTTTTTTTGTATTTTTGCAGAGTTTTAGAACATGCATAGCCCGAATGATGTTTCTTCGGGTTTTTCAAAATAGAAATAAAATAAAAAATCATTATAATGAACGTTTCATACAAATGGCTTAAAGAATACGTCGATTTCGATTTGACACCACAGGAGACTGCGGACGCGTTGACCTCTTGCGGACTCGAAGTTGACGCTTTGGAAGAAGTTCAGTCTGTCAAGGGCGGACTGAAAGGTCTCTATGTTGGTAAAGTATTGACATGCGAGGATCATCCTAACAGTGATCACCTCCATGTTACAACCGTTGACTTGGGCAAGGGCGAACCTCAGCAGATTGTCTGTGGTGCTCCTAACGTTGCTGCAGGTCAGAAGGTTATCGTGGCTGATTTGGGCTGCGTGCTTTACGATGGCGACCAGAGTTTTACCATCAAGAAGAGCAAACTCCGCGGTGTAGAGAGTTTGGGTATGATCTGTGCTGAGGATGAGATTGGTGTAGGTACCTCTCACGACGGCATCATCGTACTCCCAGAAGATGCTCCAGTAGGTCAGCCTGCTGCTGAGTATTATCACCTGGAGAGCGACTGGCTCATCGAGATTGATATCACAGCCAACCGTGCTGATGCGCTCGGTCACTGGGGTGTAGCCCGCGACCTGTATGCCTGGTTGAAGCAGAATGGCTACAAGACAAGCTTGCATCGCCCATCTTGCGATGAGTTTGTGGTAGACAACGAGGATCTTCCTATCGATGTTGAAATTCAGAATACTGAGGCTTGCAAGCGTTATGCCTGTGTAAGCATCACCGGTTGTGAGGTGAAGGAAAGTCCTAAGTGGTTGCAGGATAAGCTGAACATCATCGGCTTGCGCCCTATCAACAATATCGTGGATATCACCAACTATATCATGATGGCATACGGCCAGCCATTGCACTGCTTCGATGCAGACATGGTTTCCGGTCATAAGATTGTAGTTCGTACCCAGCCAGAGGGCACCAAGTTTGTTACTCTCGATGGCGAAGAGCATACCTTGGGTGAACACGACCTGAGCATCTGCAATGCTGAGGAGCCTATGTGTATCGCCGGTATCTTCGGCGGTAAGGGTTCTGGTACTTACGAGACAACCAAGGATGTAGTCTTGGAGAGTGCTTACTTCCATCCTACATGGATCCGCAAGAGCGCTCGCCGTCATGGTTTGAGTACAGATGCCAGCTACCGTTTCGAGCGTGGTGTAGATCCAAACGGACAGATTTATGCATTGAAGCAGGCAGCCATCCTCTGCAAGCAGTTGGCTGGCGGCAAGATTTCCATGCAGATCAGGGATGTATATCCAGAGCCAATGCAGGATTTCCCTGTTCGCCTGAACTATGAGTATGCGCATCGCCTTATCGGTAAGGAGATTGGTGCTGAAACCATCAAGAACATTGCCACATCTCTCGAGATGAAGATTGTGAAGGAGGATGCTGAGGGCATCGACCTCCTGGTTCCTGCTTATCGTGTAGACGTTCAGCGTCCTTGCGACGTGGTAGAGGATATTCTCCGTATCTTCGGATATAATAATGTGGAGATTCCAACCCAGTTGAAGAGTTCCCTGACTGTTCAGGGCGATGAGGACAAGGCTTATCACAGCCAGAACCTCGTAGCAGAGCAGCTGGTAGGCGAGGGCTTCATGGAGATTCTCAACAACTCTCTGAGCAAGGCTAGCTACTATACCGACTTCGACCTCAACAAGTATCCTAACGAGACAACCGTGAAGGTGATGAACCCATTGAGTGCTGATCTCGGTGTGATGCGCCAGACGATGCTGTTCGGTGGTTTGGAGAGCGTGGTTCGCAACATCAACCATAAGAGCCAGAACCTGAAGTTCTTCGAGGTGGGTAACACCTATATATATAATAAGGAGAAATGGAGCGAGGAGAGTCCTATCAAGGCTTACTCTCAGGAGGCTCACATGTCACTCTTCATCACCGGTAAGCGCGTAGAAGGCAGTTGGCTCATGCTGATGAGCAGAGCAATATCTACGAGCTGAAGGCTGTGGTAGAGAATATTCTCCGCCGTGTGGGTATGCCACAGAACAACGTGGTAATCAAGCACAGCGACAATAACATCTTCTCTAAGGGCGTAAGTTACGAGACCCGTGCCGGTAAGGTATTGGTAGAACTGGGTATCCTGAGCCTGAAGTTGAAGAAAGCATTCGATATTGAGCAGGATGTATTCTATGCTGATATCCACTGGGATAACCTGATGAAGGCAGTGAAGAAGGTGAACCTTACTTACACCGACATCAGCAAGTATCCTTCAGTGAGCCGCGACCTTGCATTGCTCGTAGACAAGAATGTAGAGTTCGCTCAGATTGAGCAGATTGCCCACCAGACAGAGAAGAAACTTCTGAAGAGCGTTGTTCTCTTCGATGTTTATGAGGGTGAGCATTTGCCAGAGGGCAAGAAGAGTTATGCCGTTAACTTCATCCTGCAGGATGAGGAGAAAACTCTGAATGACAAGCAGATAGATGCTATCATGAAGAAGCTCATTGCCAACCTTACAAGCAAGCTCAATGCTGAATTGAGATAATGCTGAAGGTGCTGAGTGCAGAATTAAGATAATATTATAAACAAACGATAAACATTTAAAATTTTATTCCAATGGGAAGAGCATTTGAATATCGTAAAGCTACAAAGCTGAAAAGATGGGGCCACATGGCCAAGACATTTACTAAGTTGGGTAAGCAGATTGCTATTGCAGTGAAGGCAGGCGGTCCAGAACCAGAGAACAACCCAACCTTGCGTGCTATCATCGCTAACTGTAAGCGTGAGAACATGCCTAAGGATAACATCGCTCGTGCCATCAAGAACGCTTGTGGCAAGGATACCAGCGATTACAAGGAAGTAACATACGAGGGATATGGCCCTCACGGAGTGGCTGTCTTCGTTGATACTCTGACAGACAACACTACACGTACTGTTGCTGACGTTCGTTCTATCTTCAACAAGTTCAGCGGAAACTTGGGTACAACAGGTTCTCTGTCTTTCCTCTTCGACCACAAGGCTGTGTTCACATTCAAGAAGAAGGAAGGTCTGGATATGGATGAGATGATTCTCGACCTGATCGACTACGGCGTAGAAGATGAGTTTGATGAGGATGAGGAGAACAACGAAATCACAATCTATGGTGCTCCTACAAGCTTCGGTGAGATTCAGAAGCACCTGGAGGCTGAGGGTTTCGAGGTAACTGGTGCTGAGTTCACTTACATCCCTAACGATTTGAAGGATGTAACTCCTGAGGAGCGCGAAACTATCGACAAGATGGTTGAGAAGTTGGAAGAGTTTGACGATGTTCAGACTGTATATACCAACATGAAGCCAGAAATTCCTGCAGACGCAGAATAAGCATTATGTTGCAGCAAGACAAACAGGATAAGTTGCAGAAGGTAACTTATCAGACTCATGGCACCTGCTCAAAATACATCTGCATCAGTATAGATGAAGATGGAAATGTGCAGGATGCCCAGTTCATCGGAGGCTGCGATGGCAATACCAAGGGCGTTTGTGCTTTGATTAAGGGCATGAAGGCAAAGGAGGTCATCGCCCGACTGAAGGGTATCACTTGTGGCAATAAGCTACAAGCTGTCCAGACCAGTTGGCGACAGCTTTGCAGGAAATGGGATATTAATAGTGTTTTAGGCACGGATTACTAGCTAGTAATCCGTGCCTTTTTACTACTAGTACTCCGTGTCTTTTCTAATACTTGAAGATATCATCCAGCAATACCTCTTTCGGGTTCTTAGCCGAATGATATACGAAACGGAAGGTGAAATGCTCTTCCTTATATTTCTTCAGACCAGGGTTGTTGTCCAGGGCTTCCTTCTGAATCTTATGGAGTTTACCCTTGTTGGCATCAATCGCCTTCTTGTTATCTGCCTTGTTTCTCAAAGAGATATAGTACGTATATATCTTCTTGGTTTTATCAAATGCAGCACTGTCAGTCCTGGCATCGTTGACGTATGGAGTAGGACAGTATTTTTCAGTATATTCCTTGGCTTCACGAGCCGCTTTGTCCTCCAGACTTTCTGTACAAGAAACGAGCAAAGAAGCAAAAATACCGATGTAAATCAACTTTTTCTTCATGATTTTTCTATTTTTTATCTAAAAATCTCTATTATTTTCAATATTTTGTGCAAAGATACGAAAAAAAAATACTATCTTTGCACTCTAAGAGAGAAAATTATATGGAGAATATAAATAAAATAAGAAATTTCTGCATTATTGCACATATAGACCATGGTAAAAGTACCTTGGCAGACCGACTTCTGGAGAAGACTCAGACCATCAAGATTACTGAAGGACAGATGCTTGATGATATGGATTTGGAAAGAGAACGTGGTATCACGATCAAGAGTCACGCTATCCAAATGGAATATAAGGCAAAGGATGGACAGACCTATATCCTGAATCTTATTGATACTCCGGGACACGTTGACTTCTCATACGAAGTTTCCCGTTCCATCGCTGCTTGCGAGGGAGCACTGCTGGTTGTTGACGCAACTCAAGGCGTTCAGGCACAGACCATTTCAAACCTCTATATGGCTATCGAGCACGACCTGGAGATTATTCCGGTAATCAATAAGATAGATATGCCTTCAGCTATGCCTGATGAGGTAGAAGACGAAATAGTAGACCTGATCGGTTGTAAGCATGAGGATATTCTCCGTGCTTCAGGTAAGACCGGTGAGGGTGTAGAAGATATATTGGAAGCTGTTGTTAATCGTGTTCCTGCTCCGGTAGGAGACGAGAAGGCATCGCTTCAGGCTTTGATTTTCGACTCTGTATTCAACTCTTTCCGCGGCATCATCGCCTATTTCAAGATAGAGAATGGCGTGATCCGTAAGGGAGATAAGGTGAAGTTCTTCAATACCGGCATGGAATATGATGCAGATGAAATCGGTGTATTGAAGATGGATATGATTCCACGCCAGGAATTGGGTACCGGTGAGGTAGGTTATATCATCTCGGGTATCAAGAATGCTACCGAGGTTAAGGTGGGTGATACCATTACCCATATCGCCCGTCCTTGTGACAAGGCGATCGCGGGTTTCCAGGAAGTGAAACCTATGGTCTTTGCCGGTGTTTATCCTATCGATCCTAGCGATTACGAGAATCTGCGTGCATCGCTCGAAAAACTGCAGCTCAATGATGCTTCATTGACTTTCTCGCCAGAGAGTTCTGTGGCTTTGGGCTTCGGTTTCCGTTGCGGATTCCTCGGATTGCTCCACATGGAAATCGTACAGGAGAGACTGGACCGTGAGTTTAATATGGATGTCATCACTACCGTACCTAACGTATCTTATATGGTATACGACAAGCAGGGCGGTGAGAAAGAGGTTCACAATCCTTCCGGATTGCCAGACCCAACGCTGATAGACCATATTGAGGAACCATATATCCGGGCAACCATCATTACGGCAACCAATTATATTGGACCTATCATGAAACTCTGTCTGGATAAACGAGGCGAACTCATCAACCAGGAATATGTGAGTGGAAACCGTGTAGAGCTCCACTTCATGTTGCCATTGGGAGAAATCGTCATCGACTTCTATGACAAGCTGAAGAGTATCTCCAAGGGATATGCTTCGTTCGACTATCATATCGATTCATTCCGTCATTCCGACCTGGTGAAGCTCGATATCCTGTTGAATGGAGAGCCTGTAGATGCATTGAGTACTTTGACTCACCGCGATAACTCTGTGAGCTTCGGCCGCAGAATGTGCGAGAAGTTGAAGGACCTCATACCTCGTCAGCAGTTCGATATTGCTATCCAGGCAGCTATCGGTGCCAAGATTGTGGCACGTGAGACTGTTAAGCAGGTGCGCAAGGATGTTACTGCCAAATGTTATGGTGGTGACGTAAGCCGTAAACGCAAGTTGCTGGAGAAGCAGAAGAAGGGTAAGAAGCGCATGAAGCAGATTGGTAATGTGGAAGTTCCACAGAAAGCCTTCCTTGCTGTGCTCAAACTCGACTAATGATTTAATATAAGTATAATGGAAAAGGAGGTTAAGTATTATGGCAGACTTTAAAGTAATTACCCCTAAGCGTGATATTGCGCGCGAGCTGGCGCGTAAATATAGTACGATGACTCATGATGAACTCGATGTGGTGGAAGATATCCTTGAGCCTATCAAGTATGCCAAGGGCGAGATGATCTTGCCTGAAGGTGAACAGTGCATGGGTATCTCGTACATCGAGAAGGGATTGGTGCGCCAATTTTACTTTAAGAATGGCAAGGAGGTGACCGAGCATCTGGGTGTGGATCATTCCATCTTTATGTGCATTGAGAGCCTCTTTAAGGAAGAACCTACCCACCTGCAGGTGGAAGCTTTGGAGCCTACGCTGGTGTATATGCTACCGAAGAAAAAGCTGGAGGCGGCTGCTATGCGTAATGTCAATATCCAGATGCTTTATCGTAAAATACTGGAAGAGAGTTTGATTCAGTCTCAGATTCATGCCGATCTGATGCGATTTGAGTCGGCACCTAATAAATATAAGCGCCTGTGCGAAATGAACCCACAGGTGGTTCTGCGTGCACCGCTCACCTATATCGCAAGCTATCTGCAGATGACTCCGGAAACGCTGTCCAGAATCCGCTCGAATACTTTATTATAATCATAAAATAAAAAAGTGTGACTTCAATGTTCTGAAGTCACACTTTTTTTATTCTGCCGTATAGAGGAATCGCTTGATGCTCTTCTTAGGAGTCTTTTCAAACTCATCTTCATGTATACGTATTTCTGATACTTTGCTGTAAGCAGGAATCATGGTGTTGAGCTCCTGACGGTTCTGCTCCATGACATCTGTCAGTTCGTTGGTACCGAGATTCAGGGTCTGAGCTTCATCATAGTCTGGGTGAACCAGAGCAATGAGCTTGTCGCCCTTCTGTACAACCACGCTTTCCGCTACCAGAGCCAAAGAGTTGAGCTTATCCTCAATCTCCTCAGGGTAGATATTCTGACCGTTTGCGCCGAGCAGCATGTTCTTGCTACGACCCTTGATGAAGACGTTGCCGTCACCATCCATGGTTCCGAGGTCGCCTGTATGATACCATCCGTTCTCGTCGATGGTCTGCTTGGTAGCTTCCTCATTCTTATAGTAACCCAACATTACGTTAGGACCCTTGGCAAGGATTTCGCCTGGTACATTCTCAGGATCAGGACTGTCGATGCGGACCATCATGTGGAGGGCAGCCTTACCGCAAGAGCCAGGTACAAAGTTCTTGTAATCCTCGTAGCAGATGATAGGGGCACATTCTGTTGCGCCATATCCCACGGTATATTTGAAACCTACGCTATGGAGGAAACTTTCCACTTCCTGGTTAAAGGCTGCACCACCGATAATTACCTCGTAGAAGTTGCCACCGAAGGCATTGGATACCTGGTCGCATATCTTCTCCTTCACCTTCTTGCTGATCACAGGCATGTGGAGCAGCATACGCATACGATTGTTCTGGATCTTAGGGAATACCTTCTTGCGGATAATCTTCTCGATAACCAGAGGTACAGCTATGATGACGGCTGGCTTGATGCGTCCGAATGCCTCGGCGATGATGGCTGGACTAGGGATGCGGGTGAGATAGAAGACGTGGCAGCCCTTGATGAATTCGAAGATAAATTCAAACGCCATGCCGTACATGTGGGCCATCGGCAGGATACTGATGATAGAATCTCCCGACTTGATCTTCTTACCCAGTACGTCCTCTGCAAAATCTGCATTGCCCCAGAGTGCACGGTATGGAACCATTACTCCCTTGGAGAAACCGGTAGTTCCGCTGGTATAGTTGATCATAGCCAACTCATCCGGATTCTGTTCCATATAGTAGTTGACATGGTTTTTGCGGAAGTACTTAGGATACTTGATACCGAACATCTCGTTGAGGTGTTCGCGCGCATAAGTCAACTTGTCGGTACGTGAAACGACAAGTGAATAATCCGGTATATAGATGATGCCTTCAAGACCTGGCATCTTCGTTGCATCAATCTGTGTAGCTACAACATCACCCACAAAGAGCAGTTTGGCATCGCTGTGGTTTACGATGTTGTGAATCTGGTCTGGCATGAATTCATGCAGGATAGGTACGGCAATGGCACCATAGGTAAGGGTAGCAAGGAATGCTACAGCCCAGTTTGCGCTATTTCGACCGCAAAGTGCTATCTTGTCGCCCTTTACTACACCAGAGTTCTCAAACATGATGTGTAGCTTCTCAATTTTGCGTGCTACATCATGGTACTGCAAGGTAGCTCCCTTGTAGTCTGTCAGAGCATCCATATCCCAATGGTCTACGATGCTCTTTTGGATGAGTGCGTTAAAGCTTGGATCTCCATATTCTTGTTATTTAACGATTTGCTTTTTTATATTTTTCTCGTACTGAAGTCAGTTTGCTGATGATAGACCTTATCTGCTGATGGTCTGTCAGCAGATAGGGCCTGTCTCTAGATTGCGTTCTGATAGAGGTAACGCTTGATAGACTTCTTGGCTGTCTTTTCAAATTCCTGATTATGAAGTTTGATGCGTGACACCTTTGCGAAGCTAGGCATCTGCAAGTTCAGTTCCTTGCGGTTCTGCTCCATGATGTTCTCCAGGTCTTCGTCTGTAAAGCCGAGGTTGTTAACTTCTTCCATATCCGGATGAACCAGAGCTACCAGCTTGTCATCTCTCTGTATTACGATGCTCTCGTTGACCATAGCCATGGAGTTGAGCTTGTCCTCAATCTCTTCCGGATAGATGTTCTGTCCGTTAGGTCCCAGCAGCATGTTCTTGCTTCTGCCTCTTACGAAGAAATGTCCGTCGGCGTCCATCGTTGCCAGGTCGCCTGTATGGAACCATCCGTCTTTATCTATTACGGCATCTGTTGCCTCCTGGTTCTTGTAATAGCCCTTCATCACGTTGATGCCGCGGCAAACCAGTTCGCCAGCCACGTTTTCAGGGTCATCGCTCAGTACCTTCACCTCCATGTGCTTCACGGCAACACCACAGCTTCCTGCCACATAATTGTCCTGATGGGCAAAGGTGATAAGTGGAGCAGTCTCAGTGGTACCATATCCATTCGCGATAGGGAAACCTACGCTGATGAAGAAGTTCTCTATCTCCTTGTTGAGCGGAGCACCACCCACAACAATCTCGTAAGGACGTTCGCCAAACTTTTTCAATACAAACTCGCGAACCTTCTCCTTGATGCGCTTATTGATGACAGGCATGTTCATCAGCAGTCGTGCACGGTTGGTTTGGATATGTGGGAATACTTCCTTTCTTACAATCTTGTCTACTACAAGCGGCACCGCATAGAGAATGTCTGGCTTGATTTCTGACAACGCCTCTGAGATGAGCGTTGGGCTCGGCAGACGGGTAAGGAAGAAGATATGGTTACCCAATACTATGTTGAAGAGAAATTCTGTCATGAGTCCATACATGTGAGCCATCGGAAGGGTAGAAAGGATGTTGCAGTTCTTACCTATATTAGGTTTCACTGAATCAATGAGGTAGTCGAGATTACCCCAAAGTGCTCTGTATGGGAGCATCACACCTTTTGAGAAACCGGTAGTTCCACTGGTATAGTTGATCATTGCCAGTTCTTCAGGATCGTCTACGTGATACTTCACGTGTTCTGGTCTGAAATACTTAGGATATCTGTGTCCGAACATTGCATTGAGGTTCTCGCGAGCATAAGTCAGTTTCTCAGAGCGCGAGATGACAAGCGAATTGTCCGGAAGATAGATGATTCCTTCCAGCGAAGGCATCTCCTCTGGTGTTATCTCTGTAGCTACCACGTCACCAACGAACAGAAGTTTGCTTTCGCTGTGGTTCACGATGTTGTGAATCTGCTCAGGCTTAAATTCGTTCTGTATAGGTACGACAATGGCTCCGTAAGTAATAATGGCCAGGAAGGCTACTGCCCACTGGCTACTATTTCTTCCGCAGACGGCAATCTTGTCGCCCTTCTTTACATCGCTGTTTTCGAACAGGATGTGTAGCTTCTCAATCTTTCTGGCAATATCGTGATATTGGAGGGTTGTGCCCTTGTAATCGGTGAGCGCATCCAGATTCCAATTCTTGATAATGCTGTTCTCAATATACGAGTTAAAACTTGGTATTGAATTCATTGCACAATTTACAAAATTTTGTGCAAAGATAATGAAAATAGTGCACACTGCAAAATAAAATGTGCACTATTTTCAAAAACTATATAAAATAATTAGTTTTTTTCCTTTTTAGTCTACATATTGTGGTGTTATAGACTGTATTTTACTCATATCTCATTGATTTGGCTGGATGGATATGAGAAATCAGGTAGCTTGGTGCTACGAGCATGAAGATGCTTATCAGCAGCGTAGCAATGTTCAGGGCTATGATGGCAAGCCAGTTGAATTCTACCGGAACGGTACTTACATAATAGGTCTGTGCATCGAGTTTGATGATGCCTGTAAAGTACTGGAGGGTAAGAATGCCGAGGGCGATGATGTTGCCCAGAAGCATACCCTTGCCGATGATGAAGACGGCAAACCACAGGAAGGTGTGGCGGATGGTCTTGTTGCGGGCACCCAATGCCTTCATTACGCCTATCATGGAGGTGCGTTCCAGAATGATGATGAGCAGACCGCTGATCATGGTGACGCCGGCTACTATCAGCATCAGACCGAGAATAATCCAGACATTCAGATCCATCAGGCTCAGCCATTGGAAGATGTTTGGATTCAGGTCCTTGATGGTAGAACTGCTGTAGGTTTCTCCATAGTGATCTACCGTGCGGTTCACCTTATTAATAATATAATCTTCTGTCTCGTTGAGCTTGTTGAAGTCGTTAACTGTCAGTTCTGCACCGCTCGCCTGGTCTTCTTCCCATCCGTTCAGCTTCACGGCAGTATAGAGGTCGGTGTATACCATTACCTCATCATACTTCTTCAGGTTGGTCTGATAGATACCCTTGATGGTGAAGCGGCGCATACGCACTCCGTTGCCATCAAAGAAGTAGGCAAAGATGCGTTCTCCCGTCTTCAGCTTCAGCTTATCAGCCATCAGCTGTGAGATGAGAATCTGGTTATGACTCGCTTTGTCATCAAACTTAGGGATGCTGCCTTCGATCATGTTCTGATGGATAAAGGTAGAATCGAAATCAGGTCCTACACCTTTGAACATGACGCCCAGGAAATCGCTGTCCGTCTTCAGGATTCCCTCTTTCATGGCAAATTTCTGCACATGTTTTACGCCAGGTATCTTTTTCAGTACGTTGACCATCGAGTCGTTCATGACCACCGGATACTGGTTTTGCTGCTGCAGCGTCATGAAGTCGGCCACCTGTATATGGCTTCCGAATCCTATTACCTTGTCGCGTATGGTATGCTTGAATCCGAGCACTACGCATACCGACATAATCATAATGGCGAGTCCGATAGCAACACCTGCAGTGGCTATATGAATAGCAGGGCGAGAAACTTTACGTTTATCGCCCTGATCGCTATATAATCTCTTTGCTATAAATAGAGGAAAATTCATCTTTTGTAATGTTGAATGTTGAGTGTTGAATGTTGATAGTTGAATGTTGATAGTTGAATGTTGAGTGTTGAATGTTGATAGTTAATTTAATCTTTGTGTCCGTTAGGCAACTCAACATTCAACACTCAACATTCAACATTGTTATAGTCCTTCGTCTTCCACTCTTCCCGGATAAGCCTCAAGTGCCTTACCCAGAACCACCAGGGCACGCTCCAGATCGTGTTTCTTCAAGACATAAGCTACACGAACCTGATTGTGGCCGGCTCCCGGAGTCGTATAGAAACCAGAGGCTGGAGCCATCATGATGGTTTCGCCCTCGTAGTTGAATTCCTCCAGACACCAGCGGCAGAACTTTTCAGAATCATCAATAGGCAGTTTGGCTACGGTATAGAAGGCTCCCATAGGAATAGGAGAGTATACGCCCGGAATACGGTTCAAACCATCTATCAGACACTTACGGCGCTCTACATACTCATCGTATACATCGCGGTAGTACTCTTCAGGAGCATCCAGAGAAGCTTCGGCTACAATCTGACCAATCAGAGGAGGAGAGAGACGGGCCTGGCAGAACTTCATCACCGCCTTGCGGATTTCTGCATTCTTGGTGATGAGGGCACCCACACGGATACCGCACTCACTGTAACGCTTCGAAACAGAATCGATGAGAACCGTGTTCTGCTCGATGCCTTCCAGGTGCATCGCACTGATATAAGGACTGCCGGTATAGATATACTCACGGTAAACCTCATCAGAGAAGAGATAGAGGTCGTACTTCTTCACCAGGTCACGAATCTGATTCATCTCTCTGCGGGTATAGAGATAGCCCGTAGGGTTGTTAGGGTTGCAGATCAGAATGGCACGGGTGCGCTCATTGATAAGCTCCTCAAACTTCTCTACCTTAGGCAGGGAGAAACCTTCTTCTATCGTTGTGGCGATGGTACGGATCTTGGCACCCGCCGAGATGGCAAACGCCATATAGTTAGCGTAAGCAGGTTCTGGTACGATAATCTCGTCGCCAGGGTTGAGGCAGCTCATGAAAGAGAAGAGTACAGCCTCAGAACCTCCCGATGTAATGATGATATCATCGGCAGTTACGTTGATGTTGAATTTCTTATAGTAATCTACAAGCTTCTCGCGATAGCTGAGATAGCCCTGACTTGGAGAATACTCCAAGACCGTGCGGTCTATATGCTTCAGGCATCTAGGCCACATTGAGGAGTTGGAAGGTCAGGCTGACCGATGTTGAGGTGATATACCTTTACTCCACGTTTTTTTGCTGCGGCAGCCAGAGGAGCCAACTTTCTGATAGGTGACTCTGGCATTTCAAGACCGCGTACAGATATTTCTGGCATCTTAAAATATTGTTTCTTTCTATTAATTATCCGTGTCGAAAATTGAATTCTATGACCTTCTGGTCTTTTCAATTTACGCTATTCGGCTGCAAAGATAAGAAAATTAGATGAGAATTGAGAATAACTTTCGGTTAAATTTTATTTTTTGATTAAAAACTCTTTAAATATGTCGCTCTTTGCTTTCTTTTTTATAACTTTGCACTTAATTTCAAGAAATGTTATAAGATTATACTAATAAAATAAGTAAGAAGAAAAATATGAGAAGTAGAACAAGTACATGGTTTGAGACCAAAGTGAAATATCAGAAGACAATGGAGGATGGTTCAGAAAAGGTCGTTTCTGAAGCATACGTAGTAGATGCTTTGAGCTTTACCGAGGCTGAGAGCGCCATCATCGATGAGATGTCGGTTTATGTAAGCGGCGAGTTGAAGGTGAGCGGTATCGGTAAGGCTGGCTACGGCGAAATCTTCTTCAGCGATGTGGATGATGATGATAAGTGGTATAAGGCTAAACTCCAGTTCATCACGATTGATGAGAAGAGTGAGAAGGAGAAGCGCAGCAATGTTACTTATCTTGTTCAGGCTAAGTCTCTCGCCCGTGCCCTCCGTTATATTGATGAGGTGATGGGCAAGACCATGATAGATTATGATGTAATTGGTTTGAACGAAACCAAACTGATGGATGTATTCGAGCACCATGCTCCTAACGAGAAGAAAGAGGAGAAGAATGATGTGCCTGAATACGAGGAGAAATAATTCAACACTCAACACTCAACATTTAGAATATGGACTATGATGTAAAAGGAAATCTCCATGAGGTGCTGGGCAGCTTGCCTGCCGGTGTCCGTCTCGTTGCCATCAGCAAGTTCCATCCTAACGAGTATATCGAGGAGGCTTATGCTGAAGGACAGCGTATCTTCGGCGAGAGTCATGAGCAGGAACTCGCCAAGAAGGTGGCTTCGCTGCCTGAGGACATCGAGTGGCATTTTATCGGTCATCTGCAGACCAATAAGGTGAAGTATATCGCACCTTATATCTCGATGATTGAATCGGTAGACAGTCTGAAACTTCTCAAGGAGATTGAGAAGCAGGCTGCCAAGCACAATCGGGTGGTGAAGGTTCTTCTGGAACTTCATCTGGCTGAGGAAGATACCAAATCGGGTCTTTCTCTTGATGCTTGCCGCGAACTCCTGGAGGCAGGCGAATGGCGGGAGATGAAGCATGTGCAGATTTGTGGCATCATGATGATGGCTTCTAATACAGACGATGAGCAGCAGATTGCTCAGGAGTTTGATGAGGCTGCCCGGTTCTTTGATGAGATAAAGGCCAGATATTTTGCTGATGATGATGCTTTCTGCGAGCGTAGCTGGGGTATGAGTCACGATTATCATATTGCCGTCAAGCACGGCAGCACGATGGTTCGTGTAGGTACTACCATCTTCGGTCCTAGAATATATTAAAATAATAAGAGGGTGTGTCATAAAACATGACACACGCTCTTTGTTTATTTATTAGTATATTATCTTCTGTCCCTTGTTGGTGATATAAATCTTGCCCTTTTGTGGAACGGAAACCTTTCTGCCTTCCAGATCAAAATAGGCTGTCGGTCTGTTTTTACCGATGATGACCGAAGAGATTCCGGTAGGAGAGAAGTTCTTGAGATAATCGAAGGTAACCAGACCGGTTGCTTCATCCTTTGTGATGTTATAGAGCGGATGACTCGTATCAACACTGTTGTTCAGGGTGATACTGGTCAGACTGTTCACCTCATACTCTGTAGCAGAACCCGCCTTGTAGGTCGGGAACGGGTCGTTCTGAAGACTCGTGATAATATCATTGTCGCTGACAGTTCTATTATAGCTGTTGTATACCATTCCGTCTGCAGGAACAATCATTACCCTTGGCTTACCTAGCGTATTGTTGGGATTATCAAACAGATTAACCGAAGTCTTGTCATCGTAGTCGATGCGCCATACCAGCAATCCGTAACCCGGAGCCTCCTTGTACCATCCCTCGTTTCTGATGTTTTGCAGCAGCAGGTATTCGCCCTGGCTGTTGGCTATAATCTTGTATGCATTCGATGCCTTGTCGTATGGTTCCAGCTTTATCTGCTTCGCCTCGGTATCCGAAAGGAGGGTAGGCTGTTTCCATCCTACGATGCTCTTCTCCCATGGTGAATAAGGGATAGGCTGGTAGCCGTTAGCCTGATAACTGCCCATATCCATGACGTCCCAATATTCAGGACTCTGGTTATGCTCTGTGATGCTGTTGGTAGGATAGATATCTGGCAAACCGAGGGTATGCGAAAACTCATGGCAGAAGAGACCGATACCATTGATGTAGTATTTGCCGTCTTGGGTATCTGCAGGCTTATTGTTCAGCTCGTTGTTAATGCCGAACCGGCGTACTTTTTTCCCGTCATAGGTTCCCAGTCCTCCTACGGTACCCGATTTCGGCCAGAGGCAATCACTTGAATTACCTGAGATGCTTTCAGAATAGCCGGCATAGATTACATATACCAGGTCTACATATCCGTCGCCATTGCTGTCGTAATCTGCAAAGTTTACCTTGTAGTCTACCTGCTGGCAGGCTTCCTTAATCATCTGAGGATAGTTGGTGTCACTTCCGTCGTCAACTCCGTTCTTGCCATAATAAGCAGAATTCCTGCTTACCGTAACAGGACCCACTACATCAAACTGTGGTATGAACTGGTTATCGCTCATGTCAGCGAAATACTGCTGTACGCTACCGTAGTTCTGGCAGTAAGTCTTGGTGATAAACACTTCTTTATCAGCCTCAGGCATAGCTTCTCCCTTTTTCCCGTTGAGGTAATGGTTGAATGTAGCAACCGGCTCCTTACTCTTGAACTTCACATCCTGAAACTGCACCAGGAGTACCAATGCCTCGGACTTCCCTTATGAGGGAAATAGCTTGGACTCACGGTTCCTATTTCTGAAGCTCTTGTAAGATTCTCTGAAGAGAAAGCACGGGTCTTTCGGGTGTTCAGCTCTTCAGCAGTTATCTTTTCGTATTTTCCGTCTTTGGTTTCCCGCAGGGGCGTACCGTCCAGCAGCATGTAGTAGTGGAAGGTTTCGTCGCCATGCAGGGTAGCACATGCTACGGTTCCATCAGCCAGCATAATCTTGGCGATGCCCGGTTTAGCCTTTACGGCATAGAGATTGGCGATGCCCAGGAAGGCGAGCGCCAGAGAGATGATTGTCTTCTTCATAAACAGTTAGGGTAGTTTACTGAACTTTCGCAAGTTGGCTCCTCACGCCCTGAAAGGGCAGAAGCTCCTAGCCCAGGGCAGCGCCTGGGTAATTATGGACGCAAACTTGTCGCCCTGTAAGGGCAAAAGCTTTAAAATACCGGGCAATTTACAAAGCTTTTGC